>NC_016605.1:1219407-1829111 GCF_000237995.1 Pediococcus claussenii ATCC BAA-344 | reverse complement strand
ATGCGAAAGTCTTATCGAATAAAAAAAGAATTAGAGTTCCAAAAGGTTTTTGAAACTCATAACTCATTTGCAAATCGAAAGTTTGTTGTTTACTTCATGGATAAGCCAAAGCAACCACATTTTCGAGTTGGAATTTCAGTTGGGAAAAAAGTCGGAAATGCTGTTATGCGTAATTACGTAAAACGACGCATTCGACAGAGTCTTTTGGAATACAAACCAGATTTAAGGTCAGATGTTGATTTCTTAGTGATTGCAAGACCCCAAGTTTCAGGGTTACCAATGACTGAAATCAAGCAACAGTTAGGTCATGTATTGCGGTTGGCAGGCTTGTTGAATGATAATCGAAGCGAGGACAAATAGTGTGAAACATTTAAAGAGAAACATTACTTTGGTTAGTTTGGCCGGATTGGCCCTAATCTTAACGGCGTGTGGTACGTCACCAATTACGAGTCACAGTAAGGGATTTTGGGATGGGATGGTTGTTTATAATTTCTCCCGGTTCATTATTTACTTGTCAAAATTGTTTGATAATAATTATGGTTGGGGAATTATCGTCTTTACTATTATTATTCGGATCATCATTTTACCATTGATGATATATCAGACTAGAACGTCAATGAAAACTGCTGAATTGCAGCCTAAGGTGCAGGCACTTCAAAAGAAGTATTCATCAAAGGATACCGAAACACAGCAAAAGTTACGTGAAGAACAACAAAAGCTATATGCTGAAGCAGGTGTAAACCCGGTTGCTGGATGCTTACCATTAGTTATTCAGTTACCAGTGCTGTACGCGTTGTATGCGGCAGTTAGCCGAACACAGGTACTGAAGGCTGGCTCATTTTTATGGTTGCATCTTGGTGACAAAGATCCATTCTTTGTTCTTCCGATTTTGGCAGCGTTATTTACGTTAATTAGTACCTGGCTTTCAATGAAGTCACAACCCACTAATAACGGTATGACAACGGCAATGACGTTTGGTATGCCGGTTATCATTTTCATTACGGCGCTGAACGTGCCATCAGCCGTTTCCCTATATTGGGTTACAACAAACTTATTCCAAGTGGGTCAAACATTAGTAATTCAAAATCCCTTTAAGATTAATCGAGAACGAGAGGCTAAGATACAAGCTGAACGTGATCGAAAAAAAGCAATTGAAAAAGCAAAGCGTAAGGCTACCAAGAGTAAGAGAAAGTAGCTTTACCTTCAATTAAGTTCAATATAAATACTGTCAAGAATAAATCGTTGACTTTTATTGAAGAACCTTTTAGTATGTTGTGGTAAATAAACGAATATAGATAAAGTAGTGAAAGTGCTTTGTCCACCCGAATTATTTTTTGGGTGGAGTGGCGCTTTTTTTATTGAATTGAAAGGAAGTACTGTTATGCAAAATGTTGCAACGGAATTTGATACTATTGCAGCGATCTCCACTCCTCCTGGGGAGGGTGGAATTTCAATTATCCGAATAAGCGGTTCAAAGGCAATTGACGCCGCCTCAAAATTATATCGTGGGAAGGATCTACGAAAGGTTGCCGGAAACACTATTAATTATGGTCACGTTTATGATCCTGATTCTGACGAAGAGGTTGATGAGGTAATGGTGTCCGTTATGAGAGCTCCTAGAACGTATACCAAGGAAAACATAATTGAAATTAACTGTCATGGCGGTATTGTTGCCACAAACCGAATTTTACAGTTGATATTGGGACTTGGAGTTAGACTAGCAAAACCAGGCGAATTTACAGAGAGAGCTTTTCTAAACGGCAGAATTGACTTGTCCCAGGCCGAGGCTGTTATGGATTTAATTCGTGCTAAAACTGACCAGTCGATGAAAGTTGCATTAAATCAATTAGATGGGAATTTATCGCATTTAATTGCCAATTTAAGGCAAGATATTCTAGACGTGTTAGCTCAAGTTGAGGTTAATATTGATTATCCAGAATATGATGATGTCGAAACCATGACAACTAAATTGTTAAAAGAAAAAGCTGTTGAAGTTAAAAGTGAAGTTCAGCAATTACTTAAAACGGCTAAACAGGGTAAGGTTTTGCGTGACGGCTTAGCTACAGCCATTGTTGGACATCCTAATGTTGGAAAATCTAGTATTTTAAACCTTCTACTACATGAAGATAAGGCTATTGTAACTGATGTTGCTGGAACGACCCGTGATGTAATAGAGGAATATGTGAATGTTCAAGGCGTCCCTCTTAAATTAGTTGATACAGCGGGGATTCACGAAACAAATGATAAAGTTGAAAAAATTGGTGTTGAACGAAGTCAAAAAGCATTAGAAGTCGCCGATTTGGTGATTTTGGTTCTTGACAGTAGCGTAGAATTACGTGACGAAGATCGAAAATTACTAAAGCAAACATCGGGAATGAAAAGAATTGTTGTTTTAAATAAATCGGATTTAACTTCAAAAATTGATCAAAATGAACTTCAAAGTTATGTTGATTCGACTGAGATTGTACATTCGTCGGCGGTTAATCCATTGGGGACAAAGGATCTAGAGGAACGAATTGCTAAGCTGTTTTTTGCAGGTAGCATTGAGAATTCTGGAAATAATATCATGGTCACTAATGCGCGTCATATAGGACTATTGAAACAGTCAGAAGAAGCTCTAAATTCTGTTTTATCAGGAATTGAAATGGGAATGCCAGTCGACTTACTACAGATTGATATGACCAGAGCGTGGGATCTATTAGGAGAAATTACCGGTGATAGCTATCAAGATGAACTGTTAGATCAATTATTTAGTCAGTTTTGTTTAGGAAAATAAAGGTTGGAGAAAATTATGACAGAGATTAAGCAATATGAGGGTAAAAGTTATGATGTAATCGTTGTCGGTGCAGGACATGCTGGTTCCGAAGCGGCTTTAGCAGCTGCGAGAATGGGTAACAAGACTCTTTTAATGACGATTAATCTTGATATGGTCGCATTTATGCCATGTAACCCGTCAATCGGGGGACCAGCTAAGGGAATAGTAGTCCGCGAGATTGATGCTCTTGGTGGAGAAATGGGACGTAATATTGATAAGACTTATGTTCAGATGCGTATGTTAAATACGGGAAAAGGCCCAGCAGTTAGAGCGTTACGTGCGCAGGCTGATAAGCATGCTTATCACGACGAGATGAAAAAGACAATTGAAGAAGAACCTAATTTAACTTTGCGACAGGGTGTTGTTGATGATTTAATCGTTGAAGATGGTATTTGTAAAGGTGTCATCACAAATACAGGAGCGCGGTACCAAGCTAAGAGTGTGGTATTAACATTGGGAACAGCTGCGAGAGGAAAGATTATTATTGGTGAACTTCAATATTCATCTGGTCCCAATAATTCGCAGTCCGCTCTTGAGCTAACGAAGAACTTAACTGAAAAATATAATTTTGATCTTGAACGTTTTAAGACAGGTACACCTCCTCGGGTTGATGGAGGTACAATTAATTACTCAGAAACTGAAGAGCAACCAGGTGACGAAAAGCCAAATCATTTCAGCTTTTCAACCCCAGACGATCAATATATTGATGTTAAGAATCAGTTGTCATGCTGGTTAACATATACAAATAAAAAAACGCACGAAATTATTCGTGAAAATTTAGATCGTGCTCCAATGTTTTCTGGAATGATCGAAGGCGTAGGACCACGTTATTGCCCTTCAATTGAAGATAAAATTGTTCGCTTCGCTGACAAAGATCGCCATCAGCTGTTCCTTGAACCAGAAGGTCGAAAGACAGAGGAATGGTATGTTCAAGGACTATCAACTTCTATGCCAGAGGAAGTACAACAACAAATTTTGCACTCAATTAAAGGATTAGAAAATGTCGAAATGATGCGTCCAGGTTATGCAATTGAATATGATGTTGTTGCCCCATATCAATTGAAACCAACTTTAGAAACTAAGTTAATTAAAAATTTATATACTGCTGGTCAAACTAATGGTACTTCTGGATATGAGGAAGCAGCCGGGCAAGGATTAATTGCTGGTATAAATGCTGGTCGTCGTGCATTAGGTTTAGAACCATTTACTTTAAAACGAAGTGATGCATATATCGGAGTTATGATTGATGATTTAGTTACTAAGGGTACAAAGGAGCCATATCGTTTGTTGACAAGTCGTGCAGAATACCGTTTGATTTTGCGTCATGATAACGCAGATTTACGCCTAACTGAGATGGGACATGATTTGGGATTGGTAAGCAACGATGATTATCAGGCATTTTTAAATAAGAAGGCTGACATTGAAGCTGAACTTCAGCGCTTGGAATCGATTAGAATTAAACCCAGTCAAGTTCAGGAGTTTTTGGAAGACAAAGGATCATCTGGGTTAAAAGATGGCGTGTTGGCTGCTGAATTTTTGCGCAGACCAGAAGTATCATACGAAGATCTGTTGAAGTTCATTGAGTCTCCCGAAAAGCCATTGGACCGACGGGTTGTTGAGCAAGTTGAAATTGAAGTTAAATATGCTGGGTATATTAAAAAGGCCCAAGACCGGGTTGACCGTTTGAAGAAAATGGAAGCCAAGGTGATTCCTGATCGAATTGATTTTGAAGCAATTAACGGCCTTGCAACAGAGGGACGTCAGAAACTCGAAAAAATTAGACCAGAAACAATTGCGCAAGCCTCAAGAATTAGTGGTGTCACACCGGCTGATATTGCAATATTGTCAGTTTATATTCAACAGGGAAGAATTGCTAAAGTTTAGATAAACATGAAAAAATTAAGAGACTGCTACAAATATTGCTTTGTAGCAGTCTCTTTTTACTTAAGCTCCAACACTATTTGGGGTACTAAATCACCAAAAACGACGGGTAAAGCGATAACTGCTCATCAGTAACGCGCCAGAAAGTCCTAAACATTCATGATGCCAGTAGTGTAGGTACTAAACTTTATGGTAAGTGTCGAGCAAATATCAGTTCATCCGTACTAACATCAAATATTCGAGTTAACTGAACCAGCTTATCTAAGTCAGGTATTGCAGACTATTTTGAAACGGCTTGACGAGAAATGTACAATTGATTTGCAAGTTCTTCTGTAGAGAATTTATTTTTCTCACTGTTAACCTGTCTTCTACAATGTTAATTCTAAAGTGGATTACTTTTAGAAAGCTAGCACTTTGATTATATTGAGTGCAGCCGATAGTGACAACATATTAAATAATGATTGAAACGAAGTAAAATATGAATTTACCGAGACAAAACTTGAAAAGTAAGAGGCATACAGGATGAATAAAGGTCGTTTAGAAGCATACACGGATGCAATTATCGCGATCATCGTTACCATTCTAGTATTGGAGTTGCCTCGACCAAACTCGTATACTTTTTTGTCTTTGTTCGCGAAATGGCAAAGTATCGCAGTTTATATTTTAACGTTCGTTATTATTATGGAGGTTTGGCTAAATCATCATAATTTATTTCAAAAAGTAAAGGTAATAACTACATCAATTTATTGGGCAAACAGTATTTGGTTGTTAAGCATGTCATTAATTCCGTTTGCGGCCTCATGGGCAGCAAGGTATCCTAATCATTGGCAACCGGAATTCTTTGAAACGTTTTTATTTTTACTTTGGTCTATTACGTTCAACTTATTAGAGCTTTTGGTTTCGAAGCATAATTCAAATATTGAATTAGGAACAGTAACTTACCGAGTAATTTTATTTTCAACATTAACTATTTTGTTACTATCCACGTTATTTATCCCAATCATAGGAATCTTAGGGAATGCAATATTAATTGGATTAGGAATGTCATTTAGAGATTTTAGAAAAATTCATTTTTAAGATGTAAGGTAGATTGTGTTAAATTATAAATTAAGTGTATATGGAAAGAAGAGTAATGGTGAAGAATAAAATTGTAAAAGGAGTTATAGCATGCACTATTGCTGGTGTTGCGTTTGGGGCACAGTGGCCAGTTGCAGGTAGTGCATTGAAGTTAATTGATCCATATTATTTTACGCTCTTACGGTATGGAATTGTTGCAGTTATTTTAGCGATGATTTTATTGATTTCAGAGGGTAAAAAAGGTTTTAAGGTTGAGAAAAAACAGCTATTACCTATTTTTTTCATGGGAACTTTGGCGTTTTGTGTATTTAATTTTTTCGTGTTTGCCGGACAACAAATGGCTGGAACAAGTGGAACAATTTTAGCCTCACTGTTGATGACTTTGGTTCCAATGATATCAGTACTGGTTCTATGGGTAATTACCAAAGAACGTCCACGTAGCTACACCCTTATACTTGCGGTGATTTCATTGGTAGGAGTGCTACTAGTTATAACAAAAGGAAGTTTACAGGTTATTAGACAAGACTCGCATATGCTCCTTCCTATGCTTTTAATGATTATTAGTGTTTTAGCCTGGGTATTTTACACGATTGGAGAGTCACAATTTGCTATGTGGTCTCCCTTAAAATATACAACGATTAGCTGCCTATTTGGAAATATAGCATCAATCATCGTAATTATAATTATGACAGGGGTAGGCATGGTTAAGGTACCTACACTGCAAACAATTGTAGATATTAAATTTCAGCTTGGGTACATGAGTTTAATTGCTGGAGTTTTAGGTGTTTTAATGTGGAACATCGGTAACACATTGTTGACACCACAAAATGGTTCTCTTTTCATGAATCTGGCGCCAATCGTAACGCTAATTGTCGAGGTTGCACAAGGATATCATTTGTCAGGTGTAGAGCTCGCAGGAGCCATTATTACAGTATTTGCAATTATTATGAACAATGTTCTTAATAGAGTGGTTCAGGCACATGAATGGAGTCCACAAAAAGATACTAAAATATAGAATTGTTCCACGTGAAACTTGATTGGTTCGGGTATTTCTTTAATCAGATTAGTTCGATATATTGGTAATGTTTAAATATTATGAAAATTTTATTTCATTTTCTAGCTTTTAAGGACATTCGAAACGGTTTAGGATAGAATATCTGTTAGTGCAAATACATAAATGAGGGAAAGATAATGAAAACTGTAAGAAATATATTAAGCTGGGTTATCCCGATTGTGGTAGGACTATTAATAGCGTTATTAGTTAGATCATACCTTTTTCAAATTGTTAGAGTTGATGGAACCTCTATGCAACCTAATTTGGAGAATAACGAGAGGGTTGTTGTGTGGAAGCCTGCAACAATCAAGCGAATGAGTGTTATCGTATTTGATGCTCATGGCGAGTATCCAGCTGCAACTCAGCCAGTTGACTATGTAAAACGGGTGATCGGTTTGCCAGGAGATACAATTAAATATCATGATGGCAACTTATATGTAAATGATAAAAAGGTTCCTCAGAGCTTTATTAACGAGGAACAACGAACAAAGGGGACTGGTAATTGGACCCTAGAATCAATTGCTAAGAAGTATAATTGGGGTAATGATCCACAGAAGGTACCTGCTAATTCATACTTTGTATTAGGTGATCATCGTAGTGTTTCCAATGACAGCCGTTACTGGGGATTTGTCCATAAAGATAAGATTATGGGAGTGGTTAAGGTGCCATTTTGGGATAATAATAAGGCCAAAAATAATGTTAATGACTTAGCACAGGATAACTAGTAAGAGATCAGAATAGCGTGAAAAAATGCGAGATATAAGTGGAATTATTTTACTTATTTCTCGTATTTTTCTATTCCAAGTAGAACTGAAATTTATTTACTATCTATTAAACATGACTTAAAATTAACTTAATTCATTATTGTGAGGAGGAAACGCCATGGGATTAGAAATTGATAGTGATTTGATCAACGCGTTACAACTTGATTTAGAGAACCATAAAGAAGTGGACGTATTAAGACGTGCAGTTACAAAGAATGGTGTTAATGCAGTTAGTGAGAATAATGAAGTATTATCAAAGTTAAATCGTACTTTTTCAGTTGAAGTTGAAACGGGGAAGGTAACAAACCAGCTTCATAGTGGCAGGTGCTGGATGTTTTCGCTATTAAACACTTTGCGACACACTTTTGCTAAGAAGTATAACGTGAAAGATTTTGAACTTTCGCAATCGTATATTTATTTTTGGGACAAGATTGAACGTGCCAACATCTTTTATGATCGAATAATTAAACTCGCAAATCAAAATCCATTAGAACGTGAACTTCAATTATACTTAAGTATGCCCGGAGAAGATGGCGGTCAATGGGCAATGGCAGCAGCTTTAGTTCAAAAATATGGTGTTGTACCAATTTCGGTGATGCCAGAAACTTTCAATACTAAAGATACTACAGGATTTGCAGATGCTTTGAATTTAAAGCTTAGAAGAGATGCAATTCAGTTACGTGAATTAAAAAATGATGGTGCAACTGATGATGAACTTCAAAATAAGCGGGATGAATTATTGAAGGAAGTATACCGAATGACTTCTATAGCGGTTGGGGAACCACCTGTTAAGTTTGATTTAGAATACCGAGATGATGATAAAGAATATCATGTTGATCGTGGATTAACTCCGCAGGAATTCTATCAAAAATATATTGGAACTGATTTAGATGATTATGTTGTTCTCACTAATTCTCCCGATAAACCCTATAACAAATTGTACAGTTTACCTTCACAAGACAACGTGATTGGAGGGAAACCAATTACATTTTTAAATGTTGACATGGAATATTTAAAAAAGGCAGCTATTCAACAACTCAAAGATGGAGAAACAGTTTGGTTTGGTAATGATGTGCTGAAGCAAATGAGTCGTACCGAAGGAATTTTAGATAGTGAACTTTTCAAAAAAGATGAGCTTTTCGGAGTTGATTTAAGTATGAGCAAAGCGGAACGTTTTAAGTTTGGTGAAGCGGAAGTTTCGCACGCTATGACATTAACTGGGGTTGATTTGATTGATGATCGACCTACTAAATGGAAAGTAGAAAATAGTTGGGGTGACAAAAACGGCAAGGATGGTTATTTTGCAATGGGTGATAACTGGTTTGAAGACTTTGTCTATGAGGTAGTTGTTCATCGCCAATATTTAACTGAAGAACAATTGAAGGTAAATGATGGGGTGCCAGAGCCCTTGTCGGCATGGGATCCATTACGTTAGGAGAAGACATTATGAAAGATCCGAACTGTGTTTTTTGTCAAAAGACAGAAGAAGATTATGTCGCGGAAAACAATTTAGCTTGTGCATTTCCAGATCTATTTCCGGTTAGTGAAGGGCACACTTTAATAACGCCTAAAAATCATATTAAGCAAATTTGGGAATTATCAAAAGAGGAACGTAAAGCTGTTTTTGATTTAGTTGAAGAGACAAAAGTGGTTTTAGACGAAAAGTATCATCCCGATGGTTATAACATTGCTGTTAATTCTGGAGCCGCAGCGGGACAGAGTGTCTTTCATTGTCATGTTCATTTGATACCGAGATATTGGGATTCAGATGTAAAAAGAAAGCCGGTTCCAGGTCAATTCATGGTACCGCACGAACGACCACAATTTAAGGGAATGGATTAATTTATGGTAGAAGTTCAAAGAACGACGTTAAAAGACTTTAACAAAGTAACTTTCATTGGTAAAAAGTATGATCACAGTGATCGAAATGAGTTTGGAAGTTTTGCACCAATTTGGGAGGAATGGAATCGAAACAATTGGTTTGAATTAATTGAAGAAGATAATGAGCTTGCAGATGATGCAGCCATTGGATTGATTATTTTAAAGTCAGATGTTTTTGAATACTGGATTGGCCAATTTTTTATTCCAGGAGCAATTGCACCTTATGGTTTCGAAGAAGTATCATTTGTAGCGGATAAAGTTGGTTATGCTGAAATTAGTGGCAATCCTCAAAATGGTGAATTATACGGTGATATCCCTCTAATGATGAGTTGGAATGCTATTAAGCAGTGTGAGCAACTTGACAATTATCAGTGGAACAAGGAAGAAAGTTTTGAACGCTATGATTTTGATAGATTTTCAACTAGCAAAGAGGCTACAGTGTTAGGGTACGGTTTTTTATTAGAGAAAGTATAAAATTAATTGGAGCCAAGACCAGTTATCGGTTTTGGCCTTTTATTTACAAAAAAAAAGCCATCGCAAACGATGACTACAAGTAATAAGTAACTGGTCATATGACCTCATTCACCTTATGGGGGGAGTAAATGAAAAAGTTATTTATATGATTATGATATGAATAAAATGTGAATAATTTGTGAAGATAACTTTGCCAAATTGTTACATTCCAACAAAAAAACATTAGAAACAAACAAAAAGCACAAATAGCCGGCATATTTTATAATTGTTCTTATGTTGGTAGTGTCAAATTATCATTCTTAAAGTATGATAGTTGATATACGGAGGAGAGAGCGATGAATTGGGTTAAGTTTATTTTTGAAATGATATTAATTATTAATATCATTGGAGCGTCTATCACTGTTTTTAGGCAACGAAGAGATATTGCTGCAACGTGGGCATGGCTTCTAGTATTATATTTTTTGCCAATTGTGGGTTTTATTGCTTATGCTTTTGTGGGAAGAAAGTTACCTGAAAATAAACTATTCCCCCTGAAACAAAAGACAAGGCTTGAATTAAATCAAATCATTGCTCAGCAATCTAAGGAATTATATGATGAACGAACTTCTTCGGATATCATTGCTGAAGGTGCGGAGGGAATGGTTCGCTTTTTTGGTAATGCGGATCATGCTTTTTTGACTCGAAGAAATGAAGTTGAAATTATTACTGATGGTAATGAATTATTTACAAATATGTTTGAATCAATAAAACGGGCTAAACACCATGTTCATATTGAATTTTACACAATTTATAATGATTCAATCGGAAATGAGCTGATTAAGTTACTTGAACAGAAGGCATCAGAAGGCATTGAAGTTAAAGTTATCTGGGATTCGTGGGGGTCCTTGGGGACTAGGCGAAGTTTTTTCAATCGTTTAATTGAATTAGGTGGACAAGCATACCCTTTCTTGGGAACTAGATCCGCCTTAACTGACTTTCGCTTGAACTTCAGAGATCACCGGAAAATCGTGGTGATTGATGGTAAGGTCGGTTATGTTGGTGGATTTAATGTTGGTGATCAGTACCTAGGAAGAAAGAAAAAATTTGGAAATTGGCGGGACACACATATTAGAATTAAAGGCCCTGGAGTTTATGGGTTACAATCGCGGTTTGTTTTAGATTGGAATGCAACAAGTAAAGTTGATCAAATTGATGAAATATTTGAACCAGGTTCAAAGTATTTTCCTTTCATTGAAGGTAAAGGTAATACTAGTCTGCAGGTAGTAAGCAGTGGTCCAGATTCAGATGTCCAAAAGATTAAAATGGGATATTTAAAAATGATTAATGCTGCTAAGAGATCAATTTGGATTCAAAGCCCATATCTTATCCCTGATGATAGTGTTTTGGATGCTTTAAGAATTGCCGCAGCATCCGGAGTGGATGTGCGAATAATGGTACCCCATATGCCAGATCATGCATTTGTTTATCGTGCTACTCAATATTATGCATGGCAATGTGCTAAATGGGGTATTAAAGTATATTACTACAACAACGGATTTCTCCATGCTAAAACCATGGTAGTTGATGGTAAAATATCTTCAGTCGGTTCAGCTAATATGGATTTCCGAAGCTTCAAACTTAACTTTGAAGTTAATTCATTTATGTATGATGCCAATATTGCTCATCGATTGGAAAAAATTTACCGACGTGACATTTTAGAGTCTACTTTACAAACAGCTGAAATGTTTGAAAAGCAATCAAGTTGGCTGAAATTCAAACAAATTTTTTCGAGATTATTATCACCCATTTTATAATTTAGTTGACTAATTATTTTTTGCATGATATTGTTATGAACAATTAATTAAAGCATTTTAACTTTCACACTAAGTAGCAAATTATTTGGGAGTCAGGAAGTCGGTGGTTGCTGCGAACCGATCAGGATAATTTAGTGAAATACCGTGGAATAGTTTCTAATGAACGGATAATAACTAGAGCCGTTACCATCTAGTGAGTGAGGATTTTTGCGTTATTTGGATAGTCCTAAGCTGGGTGGTACCACGGTCTAAATGTCGTCCCTGTTGTATTTTATATACAGCAGGGATTTTTTTATGGAAAGAAGTTGGAGACTATGAAAACGTCAAACGGCGGAAAAGCACGATATCAAATTAAGTTAGCTAGAGCAAAAAATTAACTTAATTTGAGGTGGGAAGTATGCGTAAAAAAGTAAGTTTATTAGAAGCAAGTATTGTATTGATTGTAATGTTAATCGTGATGGGTTTAGGAGTTATTCACTTTGGAATTTCTCCTCAAACACCAGTTATGTTAGTGATGGGGATTATTACTATTTGGGCACGAATGCGTGGGTTTCAGTGGGAAGATATCAATAAAGGAATTAAGGATGGAATTGAAACTGGAATTATTCCAATTTTTATATTTATTCTAGTTGGTGCATTAATTAGTACTTGGATTGCAGCAGGTATCATTCCTTCTTTAATGGTAGTTGGCTTTAAATTAATTAGTGTACAGTGGTTTGTTCCATCGGTATTTATTGTGTGTGCACTTGTTGGGACCTCCGTTGGATCCGCATTCACAGTTATGTCAACAGTTGGTATCGCGTTTTTTGGAATGGGAATGACAATGAATATTAATCCTGCTCTTGTAGCTGGTGCAATTATTTCTGGAGCAATATTTGGAGACAAGTGTTCACCACTCTCAGAATCAACAAACCTTGCATCTGCAGTAGTTGACGCGGATTTGTTTGATCATATAAAGAATTTAATGTGGTCAACAATTCCGGCGTTTGTTGTCTCTCTTATCCTATTTGGTTTCTTTGGTCACAACGAGGCGGTAACTGCTAATTTAGGAAAAATAAACCAAACCGTGGATATACTTGAACATCAATTTAATGTATCATTTTGGGCGATCATTCCAATCTTATTAATGTTTGTCTGTGCGTGGCGCAGAATTCCAGCTATTCCAACTTTATTTTTTAATATTGGTGTTTCAGTAGTTATGATATTTATAGAGCATCCTAGTACTTCTATTAAGCAGATTGCTGGTGTTATCGAAACTGGATTTGTGTCAAAAACAGGTAATCAAAATGTTGATTTACTGTTGAGCCGTGGTGGGATTGCAAGTATGATGGGGACCGTGTCCTTGATAGTACTAACACTGTCTTTGGGTGGCCTTTTGGTACATTTAGGATTAATTGATACGGTGATGGAGCCCTTGGCTAAACGATTAAATAGTGACGGTAAACTAATTACAGCTGTAGTTTTAAGTGCAATTGGGGTTAACATTTTTATAGGGGAACAATTTTTATCAGTAATTTTACCAGGGAAAGCATTTAAGAAAACATTTGCTGAAGCTGGGCTGGCCAACGTAGCGTTAAGTAGGGCTTTGGAAGATGGTGGAACGGTTATTAATTACTTAGTTCCATGGGGTGTAGCTGGTGTTTTTGCTGCTAATACATTCCATGTTCCAACTTTGCATTTCTTGCCATTTGTTTTCTTTAGTTTACTATCACCCATTTTTTCAATTATCAGTGGATTTACTGGCTGGGGGATAAAACACGTGAAGCCGGAATCATAGTTTTTGAATTTCATTCATTTAAGTTTTACAATCCTCTTTGTGGTTTAAATAAAACAGAAGCAGCTGGATATTAGATTAGGATGCTTCTCAGATGGCTAGCTGGAGAAAAATAATTGGTATGACTGAGATAATGACGGAAAGAACTATTCTAAGACCAATACAAGAGACTGATACAGTTGATCTAAATCAAATTATGAAGAATTCTGAGGCGATGAGGTATCTACGCTATAGTATCCCTAAAACACTTGAAGATACAAAAGAGTTTATTAAGCAAAATTTTATTGATAACTCAATGGCATTTGGTATCGAAAATAAGGATGGTGGTAGGCTGATCGGTTTTTTTGAATTTCATAATGCTGAAGAAATTGAGGATGAGGCAACTATTACGTATATACTTGACTCTGATTTTTGGGGATATGGAATTATGACAGAAGTTGGAAAGAAGTTAATCGGTTATGCGTTTGACCATTTCGGTTTTACACGAATTGTTGGACATTATGAATTTGATAAAAATCCACGTTCAGGTCGTGCAATGAAAAAGATGGGAATGATTGCAGATTCAGAGGTTATGAACCATGAGCATGATGGGCTGAAGTTCAGAGTTGGTTCGTTTTCTGTAACGGATGAGCAGCTTAGGAAAGAAAAATAAAATACTAAAAAGTAGGAAATAAGATGTTTGATGATATCGTTTAATATTAAGTCATCTTCTTATTTCCTACTTTTTGTTATATGTCTTTATATGATGTTATTTGTTGTTAAAAACTTTATCAGATGATCAGCAGCTATAACAGATCCTCGAGCATCAGGATGTGTTCCATCAGTTGAGGTTATGTTCCAGTTTTTAGTTTCGACGACCTTTATTTGTTTATCATTAACAGGTAAGGTTCGAAAAACGTCTGCAAAGGTTTGGTTAAAAGGAACCATTATTACTATTGGGATAGAGTCAAATTTGGTTTTTAGTTCCGAAATGAAATTGGATAGGTAGAATTCAAAAACGTCTTGATCAAATTTTGAATCATTAGTTCCCAGATTAATAATAAGTACGTCGGGTTTGATAGTGGGCGCCGATGTGTTTATATCAATAAAGTTTAAGAATCTTGGTGCAGCTGGAACACCACCCGTTCCGAAACGAATAATGCCTGTTGCGCTATACGCGATTCTATAATCGATAGCATTTAGACGTTGTGCAGTTAGGGAGGCATAGTTAATGTCAGCTCCATAACCAATTGAAGGTAGCGCTGAACTTCTTAACCAGCAACCTGCCGTAATAGAGTCGCCAATAAAAGCGATTGTTTTACCAGAAGGTTTAATAGGCTGCATCACTCCATTACTATTGATTTTTGTAATAGCTAAGCCCTGTTGTGCCTGCCAAACCTCATCTTTATCAGTATTTCTGGCAAAAAAGATACGAACAACATGTTTTTCTTCAGGTGTAATTTTAAAATCGAAAGTATTTTTAGATAGTTGAATCGATTTTAATTGATCATCGATATATACATTTAGTGTTTGGGGGATGAAGGTTTTAGGTAGAGTTCTTTGAACTTCAATTGTAAAAGCAGAAGCGGAATGAAGTTCAAAAATAATTTGGGCCCCGAGATTGGTGGTATACATGGCCGATTTTTGGCCAATACTTTTTTCGACCCAGCGTCCCATAAAATAGGCATTAATAAGATTAGAGTTAGATGCGGTTACTACGTAGCGCGAATCCATAAAAGAACCCCCTATCCAGGATTGTACATGCAGTCAATTTCATGATCATTGACGAGACCAATAGCTTGCATGAATGAGTATACTATAACTGGACCAACAAATTTGAAACCACGTTTTTTGAGGTCATTGGATATTTTTTCAGAAAGTGGTGTTTTAGCATGAATCTCCTCGGGAATTCGAATATGATCATTGATTTGACGATTATTCACGAAAGACCAAATATATTTATCAAAACTACCAAATTCATTCTGAACTTCAATGAATGATTTGGAATTTGATACAGTGGCCATTAATTTACCACGATGACGGATGATTCGTTCATCACCCATTAGTTTTTCAATATCATCTGATGTCATGGCAGAAACTCGTTCAACATCGTAGTTATAAAAATCTTCCCGAAAAGCGGCCCTTTTTTCAATGATTGTGTTCCAACTTAATCCAGCCTGGTATCCTTCCAAACAAAGCATTTCAAAAATATACTGATCTGCATGACTAACTTGACACCATTCTTTAGCATGATACTCCTGCATTAATGGACTGGTGTTTTGTGCCCATGTGCAAATAAAATTTTGCCTTAACATAATGACTTCCCCTTGTTCAATTTAAAGTTATTCTAATCATATCAAAAAAGCAGTTTTGTAGTATAACAAAACTGCTAAAATATGGATTCATATTGATACTTATAGTTCGTGGTTATAACCATTGAACAAGAAATTTAGTATGACAGCAGAAATACTGGCGATAACGATACCGTTAGTACATAACATCCTAATAACTTGTGGTAACGTATGGAATAGCTGAGGGTAAACCGTTGATCCAAGCCCCATTCCAATTGAAATTGTGGCAATTAGAATATTTTTGTTCTGATTAAAATCAACTTGTTGAAGAACACGAACACCTTGTACGCCAACAATACCAAACATAACTAGCATGGCTCCACCAAGTACACTGGAGGGAATAACCGTTGCAAGTGCACCGACTTTTGGTAATAAACCTAGAAAAATTAAGAAACCTGCAGCATAGTATATTGGCTTACGGCTTTTTACACCTGATAATTGTAAAACACCAACATTTTCAGAGAAAGTAGAATATGGGAATGTGTTAAAGATCCCACCAAGAATAGCGGCAATACCTTCAGAACGGTAACCACGTTTTAAATCGTCTTGTGAGATGCTCTTGCCTACTAAATCACCAAGGGCAAAAAAGACACCAGTTGATTCAATCATGGTAGTTAATGTAACCATGATCATTGTTAGGATAGCGGACCAATGAAAAGTAGGAACACCGAAGTAAAAAGGTTGTGGAATTCGGAACCAGCTGGCTTCGGAGACTGGTGTAAGTGACACTAAACCTAATAGACTAGCGATGATTGTTCCAGCAAGAATACCGATTAAAATTGCAATAGAATGAATAAATCCACGTCCCCACACGTTAACGGCCACAATGATAGCAACTGTTGAAAATGCAACGATAAGTGCTTTGGGATCTCCAAAATTTTTAGAGGCGAGGTTGCCACCACCCATATTTTCAAATGCAACAGGTACAAGTGTGAATCCAATAATGGCAATGATAGATCCAGTAACTACAGGAGGAAAAAGTCCACGAATTTTAGCGAAAAGGCTACTAATCAAAAGCACAAAGATACCAGAGGAGATAATAGCACCGTACATAGAGGCAATTCCCAAAGTACCACCAATTTGTTGAAGGTGCTGGACGGCTTGAATAGCACAACCAAGTACGACAGGCAAACCGACACCTGTTAGTGGAGTTCTTTTAACTTGAAGCAAGGTTGCAATACCACACATGAATATATCGACAGAAACTAGATAGGTCATTTGCATGGCTGTAAAATGTAAATATGCTCCAATTAGTAATGGAACAATCACATCACCTGAGTACATAGCGAGGAGATGCTGGAAACCAAGAATGGCGGCCTTACCATGTGTTAATTTAGGCTCAACTGAGATTGGGGAATCAGAACGGTTAGTACTTTCCATAATTACCTCCTGTTCACCAAATATAGATGTGCAAAAAAGACCCTCGTCAAAAACGAAAGGCCTACTATAGTGTCGATTAAAAGAATCCTATAGTCCAACGTTTACGGCGTTGGGTAGATACTCGTCAACCACATTTTGACATTATATAGGCGAAAATATTTGAATGTGTTGCAAATTTTAGCATAATTATAGTAATAAAACAAATTTACTTTTAAAATGATGTTAAACAAGTAGATGTCTTATAATGATTAAAAGAAAAGGGTAGATAAAATGCGTATTTTAGAATTAGGGAACAGTAGAGAAATTGAAAATAAAATTTTTGGAGATGGGAAAAAGGTGACGACTGCTAAATTATTAGATCCGACATTTAATTTAAGTGAGTTTAATGGCTCTTACGACGTAATTGTAACGGACATTATGAAATCGGGAATGGATGATTTTGGAAATCGTCTGGCAGATTCAATCCAGTCTGGGGATATAAGTACTAAAAAAATTGTAGTTATTTCAACAGCTGGAATTGATCAAGAAATCACACCAAAATGGATTGGTACAAGCGAAAAAGAAAGAGGAGAGCTATTATTAGAGTCAAGGTATTTTAATAAATTAATTGATGAGTTAGAGATCCCATACGTCATCTTAAGGCCGGTTAAAATTGTGGATGGGAACAACAGTGAAATTAAATTAAGTTCAGAAGGGACAAAAATGAAAACACAAACGATCGGTAGAAATGGGTTGCTGGAAGTGATTAACCAAGCAATTTTTGAAAATAAATTCGATAATACTTCAATTGGTATATCTAACTAGGAGGCCCCATGGCATTAAAATTCATAACGGGATTAGCTAGTGCTGATCATCTTCAAGGAGTTGCACAAAGAATATTAGACCTAAAAAATGAGAACAAATATAAACATATCTATTATATAGTTCCCAACCATATTAAGTTTCAATCTGAAATTCAATTATTATCAAAGATAAGTGATGTAAATAACGAATTTAATGCAGAGAGTCAAGTTCAGGTTCTTTCGATTTCACGATTGGCATGGTTTTATTTAAAAGACTCAAATATTTATCAGTATCCTCGTTTAACTACTTCAAGTACTAGTATGATTTTGTATAAGATTATTAAGGAACATATCGATGAGTTGACTTTATTTAAAGATATTGATAATCAGTTTGGATTAGTAAGCAAAATTGCCTCTCAGCTTACTGTGTTTAAACGTGGAAACATATCTCCTGATAATTTAGAAGAATTAAGCAGCAGATTCAGTGAAAGATCTGACATAAGTATGGACTTAAAAGCTAAGACTCACGATTTAAATATCATTTACGCAGCATTTGAAAATGAAGTTCAGTCTCGGTTTATTGATAACAGTGATATTTTACGTAATTTAAACGAAATTCTGACTGATTCAGAGTTATCCGAAGACGCATTTGTTTTCAGTGGCTTTTCTTCTTTTAGTGCGGAGGAGTTACGTTTAGTTGAAACGTTGATTAAATCTAATGCCTCAATTACGATTGATTTAGTGACGGACTCTCTCACTGCGGATATAGATGTGAACGATTTTTTTTATGAGACAAAAAAGTTAGCTCAACAACTAAAAAAGCAAGCTGAAGATAATCATATTGAACTTAAATCTGAAGTTAAGCTACACCAAGTTAGGGTTAAAGATGATTTATTATCTCTGGAAAATTACTGGCTTGAATCTTCCGGTAAAGGGGGACGTTTTGAAACAAATAGCTACGCCTTAAATGGTGTGGATATAAAACAAATGAATAGTCGTTTCTCAGAAGTTGAAAGCATATTAACTGAAATACGACAAAAGATGGCTAAAAACTCGAAGTTAAGGTTTAGTGACTTTGCAATTTTAACTAGTCAATTAAGCGATTACGATATGGTTATTCGTCCGCTATTTGAGCAGTTTAAAACACCATATTTTTGTGATTTGCAGATTATGATGAAAGATCATTCTTTTGTTGAATTTTTACGAGCATTATTTGATGTTAAAACAAGTTACTTTCAGTATGAAAATGTTATGCGTTTACTAAAACTCGGATATTTAATACCTGATGATGTTGACAGTGAAAATTTTTTTGATGCGCTTGATATAACTGAGAACTATGTCATTAAAGAAGGGGTGCTTGGTAGAGATTGGATCTCTAAAAAGCGTTGGAGAATAACACCAACTTTTGGAAATGACGGCGAACTGAGTGAAGTTGATAAAGTAAAAGAAGATCAAGTCAATTTAATTAAGGATTTTGTAGCGTCAACGTTAGTCCCAATTTTTAAAAGCTTAGATGAAGCCGTTACGGGACGTGAAGCAGTTTCAAAGGTTTACGATTTTTTGATTCAACAAAGAATTGATACGAAAATTAAAAAAGAAATAGCAAACCTAACTGCAGCTGGAAAGCTAAGTTCAGCCGCAGAGATGAGTCAAACATGGCAAACGTTAATGCAATTATTAGATGAATTTGTTGATGTTTTGGGGGATTCTGAATTTAAACTAGAGGATTTTATTGGTTTAATTGAAGTTGGATTTTCTTCAGCACAATTTTCACAAGTACCATCTACTTTAGATCAAGTTTTGATTTCAGAAAGTGGCATGGTTCAGATGGCTGATAAAAAATTTGTTTATATTATTGGAGCGGATGACCAAAAGCTTCCCACTCAACCAGATAGTAATTCATTTTTTGATGTTGATGGTCAAACTGAGATCGAGAAAAATTTAGAAGATGATCAATATTTATCTACTAGCTTACAGAGGCAGATGAAAGAGCAACCTTTTTTAAACTATTTAAATTTTTTGATGGGCTCAGATGAACTTCACTTTTCATATGCCACTTCTGATCACGCTGGAACGCTACATGAACTTTCCCCGTATGTAAAAAGGATTGCTGAGCATTTCAATATTAGTATTGAACAAGTTGAAAGTCGACCAAGTGTTGGAGAAAGTGAAATCAGTCGATTCGTGGGATCAAAACGCAATACCCTAAGTCATCTAGTACAATATGCTCGTGATTTGAAACGTTCCGGTATGGATGAAAACCTTGAAGAATGGCAGTATATTTATTCAATATTAAATAACAGTCAGTATGGTGATTTAGTAAATCAACTACTTGAAAGTTTGAACTATAAAAACACGCCAACGCAGTTACGACCTGAGATAGTACAAGGACTGTACGGCAATACAATACTGGCCTCGGTTTCTAAGTTGGAAAAATTCTTTCAAAATGAATATGCATATTTTTTGGAATTTGGATTAAGACTACGTGAGCGAGAAACAGCAGATTTAACACCAGCAGACACGGGTGTTTATTTTCACGCAGCCTTTGATACTTTAATTAAGGAAATTACCGATAAGAAGATTGATTTTGAAAATTTAACTTCAAATGAAATTAAAAATATGCAACAAATAGTTATTCGAAAGTTAGAAGCTGACAACCAATTTAGTACCTTTACGAGGACAAATCGTTTACAATATCTCAGAAATGAATTGGATAATACTATTAAGGAAATGACACGAGCAGTTTTGATACAGATGATGAGAACCAAAATGCGACCGATCGTTTCTGAGCAAATGTTTGGTCAAATTGAAGGGGGTAGCAGTGGGTTACCACCTTTGGTATTTAATATAAGTGACACCCAAAGTGTCCAAGTTAGAGGAAAAATAGACCGGATTGATCGAATTGATGCTAATAAAGGGACTTATTTAGGAATTGTTGACTATAAATCTAGCGCTAATAAGGCGAAATTTAGTTTCAAAGAAGCATATTATGGTCTGACTATGCAAATGTTATTATATTTGGACGTGGTACGGCGAAATAGTTCAATAATTTTACCAGGACAGCAAGTAGGTATTTCCGATGCATTATATATGCATATCCAAAACCCACTTTTACGCGCAAAGGACAAAAAAGTTACAACTCTTGAAGAAGAAAAAATTAACCAGTTGGTCTTTAGTGAGTACGGACTTAAGGGGATTATTCTAGATGATTTAGATTTATTGGAAGAGATAGATCCATCAATTGATGAAGGTCATTTAAGTTCGGAAATATTTCCTATTAAGTTAACTAAGGCTGGTGCACCAAATAAAAATGCAGAGGCAATCACGTCCGAAGAAGACATAGATCGGCTGATTAGAAATGCAGAAAAACGGGTAATTGAGGCTGGAAAACGTATTTTTTCTGGTGAAGTTAACTTGAACCCAGTCCGTTTGGGGGATAAAGACACTGCACTGTCATACACGCCGTACAAGGATATCATGCAATTTGACGCAATGTTACCAGAAAACTCCTATAGAGATATTCCCAATATGAATAAAAAAGACGTTTTGAATAAGTTAAAGGATGAAGAAGATGAATAAAAGACAGTATACTGAAAGTCAGCAACACGCAATTGAAGATGACGGAAGAAATATTTTGGTGTCTGCATCTGCTGGATCCGGGAAAACCTCAGTGCTAGTTGAAAGAGTTATTCAAAAAGTATTAAAAGGCGAAGATGTAGATCGGTTATTAGTGGTTACATTTACCGATGCAGCTGCCAAAGAAATGAAGGACCGAATTCGGAAGGCAATAACAGATCAAATCAACGTTGCAACCGACATGGAGCAAAGACAGCATCTGCTACAACAGCTGGATAACCTGGCTAACGCTAGCATTAGTACTTTACATTCATTTTGTTTGTCCATTATTCAAACGTACTACTACGTAATTGATCTGGACCCAGCTTTTAGGGTTATGTCAGATCAAACGGAGAGTGAATTATTAAAAGAAACAGTTTGGGAAGATTTACGTGAGAATTTTTATCAGTCCAGGCAAGAAACCTTTTCAAGAATCACAAGAAATTTCTCGAATGATCGTTCAGATCAAGGTATGGAAGATTTAGTAATGGAATTAATTAATTTTGCAGATGCTAATCCTGACCCGATTGAATGGTTAAATCAACTTAGTAAGAATTATGAAGTGGTTGAAAATGATGTTATGAATTCGCCTTTTATTAAAAATAAAGTTATTCCTTTTTTTGAACATGAACTTCATTTAATGTTGAACCAGATTCAAGACGCATTAGACTTAGCCAACGAAGGTGGAGCAATTCTAGAAAAGAGTCGCAATGTAATTCAAGCAGAAAAAGATAGTGTTGAAGCAGTTCTCAGTAACATGAATCAGAATTGGAATTCTTTTAAGGCCGCAATGGAAAATGTGGATTTTAGTGGTCGATTGTCACAAAAAAAAGATGAAATAACTAAAACGTTCAATCAAGAAGTGAAGCCCTTAAGGGGTGGCACTGGTGATTTTAAGAATGGTTATCGAGATTCATTTAATCAATTAAAGGGCGGATTTATAAAGTTTAATGAAGAAGAACTAATTGATGTTTTGAAGGACAGCCAATCAATCGTAGCGGAGCTAGTTAGCGTGGTAAAGATTTTTATGACTAAATTTGCTGAAGAGAAAAAGAGAAGACATGTACTTGAGTTCAGTGATTTTGAACATTTTGCATTACAAATTCTTACTAGTGATAATGACAATAGTCGGATGGTCCGCGAAAGTTTTCAAAATAAATTTAATGAAGTTATTGTTGATGAATATCAGGACATTAATCCTCTCCAAGAGACAATTTTAACAACCGTTTCACGACCTGAGCCTGGAAACATGTTTATGGTCGGGGATGTAAAACAGTCAATTTACGCTTTTCGGATGGCTGAACCAGGACTATTTCTGAAAAAGAATAATCAATTTAAAGAGGATGATAATCCTAACCAACGAATAATTTTAGCTGAAAACTTTCGATCTATGCAAAACATTGATATGTTTACAAACTTTGTCTTTAACCAAATTATGGACGAAAAGGTTGGACAAATTGAGTATGACGAAGATGCTCAGCTTAAGTATGGTGCAGCATATTATCCAGAAAATTTCAAAAACTCAACAGAGGTACTTATTTATGAAAAAAATACTAATAGCGGACAAGTAGTTGATAAAGCTGATTCCCAAATTCGAATGATTGCTGAAAAAATTCAGAAAATGATTCAAGATGATACTCAAGTGTACGATAAGGGTTCTCAAGATATGAGATCCATCCGATATAGCGATATAGCGCTATTAGAGTCTAATCGTAATCTAAATTTGAAACTAGTAGAAATATTTAAAGAATATGGAATTCCAATTGATGTCGGGGATGCGAACGATTATTTTCAAACAACTGAAATTTCAATTGTAATGGACTTCTTGAAAGTTATTGATAATCCGTATCAAGATATTCCACTTGCAGCCGTTTTACGATCACCAATAGTTGGATTAAATGAAAATGAATTGGCATTTCTTAGGATTGGGAAAAAGAATGGAAATTACTACGAGGCGGTTTTGAAGTTTTACAATGAACCTCAAAATGAAGTTAATAATGAATTTAAAATGAAGTTAAAAAACAAAGTTGTAATGTTTATTACGGAACTTGAAAAATTACGAATGTTGGCACGAACAGATAGTGTTTCAAATCTTCTGTGGACTATTTTCAATGACACGGGGTACTTGGATTATGTCGGTGGGATGCCAGATGGGCCTCAGAGACAAAATAATTTACATGCATTGTATGAGCGTGCTCGTGACTATGAACAAAGTAGTTTTAAAGGATTGTTCCAGTTTGTTAGATTTGTTGAAAAGATGCGTCAAAGGGATGACGATTTATCTGAGAATCCGGTAAAAACTGATGATGAGGCTGTTGCAGTCATGACGATACATGGAAGCAAGGGGTTGGAGTTTCCTATAGTGTTTTTAATTGATGCAACGCATAGGTTTAATTTGCGAGACGTCAATAGTGGTACAGTTTTAGATCGGAGTTTGGGTATTGGAATTACATTGAAGGATCTTACTCGGCATCTATTAATTGATACTCCCCAAAAAATGATCATCCAAAGAAGCAAATTAACTGAATCGCTTGCTGAAGAAATGAGGGTTTTGTACGTGGCGTTAACACGTGCTCAACAAAAACTCATTATTACTGGTTCAACTGATAATGCTGAAAAAATGATTGAAAATTGGAAAGCGGTGGCAAGTGGAAGAAATGAACTTCTAGATGAAAAAACACGTGCTCTTGCAAAATCGTTTATGGATTGGATTGGTCCCGCAATTTTAAGAGATGAACAAGTTGCTGAAAAATATGATGTTAATTTAGCACCAGGGGTTAGTCGAAAAGCAAATGTTTCCTTGCAAATTTTTAGCGATGAAGAGTTGGGGAACGAAGGTTCAGTGGTGGTTAACAAACCAAAGGCACAGAGTGTTGTTAATAAACAAGTTGCATCAAGTAAAGATTTACAATGGATTTCCGATGTTCTGGATTTTGAGTATCATGATCAAGGTGCAACGACAACGGCTGCTTACCAGTCAGTATCAGAAGTTAAAAGACAATTTGATGATCCTGATAAGCTTTTGATGAACTTCAGTGAAGTTGAAGAAAACCAGCAATTTAAATCGGTTAATCGTTATTTGAATACAGAGTTAGCCAAGCCTAAATTTTTGCAAGATACGAAGCAGCCAGTAGCAAGTGAAATCGGAACGGCAACTCATTTAGTTTTACAGAAGATTGACCTAAACCGGCCTGTCACTCAAGAATCGATTGAAGAGTTGATTGCAGATTTAGTTGAAAATCGAATTTTAAGTTCTGAAATCGCACAAAAAATTAAAATTAAATCAATTTTGAACTTTTTCGACACAGAGTTAGGTCGTTTAATGTTAGGGCATGCTAGTCAGGTACATCGAGAAGAACCATTTTCATTATTAATTCCAGCTAAACGGATTTTTAGTCAGGTTAAAGGTGATCAAAAGTTATTAATTCACGGAATTATTGATGCATACATTGTGATTGAGGGACGAGTGATTGTTTTGGACTATAAAACTGATTTTATTTTACCAGGGAGTCCAGATCATGGGGTTGCTTCAATTGTTGATAAGTATCGAGGTCAAATCAATATGTATGGAATTGCATTACAGGATATTTTAAAAATGAAAGTTAATGAGAAATATATTTATTTGCTTTCTACAGGTCAACTTGTTTCAGTTAATTAATGGAATTATTGATGTTGGTTAAAAGTAAAACCATAAATTATGATTTTAAATAATCACAATTTATGGTTTTTTAGTTTAAAAATATTTTTAATCCAAATATAGCTGGTAGGCGTAACGAGTCGTAGTAGATTCGTTTGGGTCTTCAAAGTCGATAATACCTCGATATTCAAAACCATTGTTTAAGATAACTTTTTGCATAGCAATATTTTCTGGATGAGTATCCACGCGAACTTCATTAAATCCAGTTTCAGTGGAAATTGTTAGTAGCCCAGAAATCATTTTCTCAGACAACCGCTGACCTCGAAACTTGGAAGACATCGCAATTCTGTGAATTGAAGTATACTGGTCCTCAGGATTACCACGCCAACTTCCTTCTACCATATTTTTATAGTTGATATCCTGTCCAGGCCATAAGGCAGCTGTAGCAGCTATTTTACCATCGACCATTAAGACGTAACTGATTTTGTTGTCAATATCTTTTTCGATATCATCGTTGGTTGGATAGCCGGCCTGCCACTGATCAATTCCCTGTTCCTTAAGATATTCTTTGGCTTCACCAATAATAGCTAAAATTGCTGGTAAATCAGCCTTAGTAGCCTTGCGCAAATATGATGTTGTCATTTCTCTGTTCTCCTATACTTTCGAAATAAAGTTGTATTTTACCGCATATAAATTTCGATGTCTAATGTTTTTTGAAGTTAGGCAAATGGTCTATAATAACTACGACAATGATGGAGAGGGCACGGCAATGGATCAAATACAATTTCCAATTAATATGGCAAAGCGAAAAAGGTTTTTAGAAGGAATTTTAATTCATGATGTATCATGTAAACGATTGGAAGCACGTCGAAGTGATTTGAAATATTCAAATATTCCAACCTTGTTTATTCATGGCTCGATGGGTGGGGCACTTTCCTTTAATAACATGCTAAAACGGCTTAATGCAAAGTTTGCGGGAGAAAAAGTATTACTGGTAATTGTAACTTTTACCGGTAAATTACGATTTATTGGTGATTGGGATGCGAGGTTAGATAACAATCCTCTTATTCAAGTGATTTTTGAACGGAATATAGGTGTCTCTTATAAGAGGGAGGCCGAATGGATAAATCAGATACTACATGTTTTGAAGTTCAAATTTGGAGTAGAAAAGTATAATGCTGTTGCCCATTCATGGGGAAGCGGTTCGCTGGTTTACATGGGGTTTGCAAATGGACAGGATAAGGATGTTCCCGAGATTAATAAGTTTGTATTACTTGCAGCACCAATTAATAACGCATTACATAAATGGAACCACTTAAATCCTGATGGAAGTTCACAAAAGGGTGATAGTTCTTTTAAATTTATGGAGATTAATCGAAAGTATTTTCCCGAGACTGCGCAAATTTTAAATGTTTATAGTAATAGGAAAAACAGAAAAACAGATGGCAGTGTGCCTAATGTTTCGTCGCAATCATTAGCATATTTGGTGCGCGATACGGTAAAGGAATATCGTGAAGCCTTAGTGGAAGATTTATCTCATTTTGAGATGCATGAAAATGAACGGATTGATGATATGATAATTGATTTTTTGTGGAGAAATAAATAATTGTATTTAATTTAACTTCATTTTAAATTGTGAAACAGAGAGCAAATAGTAAGAAAAAGCTTCTGAATAATAAATTCAGAAGCTTTTTTAATAAGGCGTTGTATCCTCGTTATTTAGTTTTTATTCGCATAGCAGAAGATTAATAACTAAAACGGAGCTTCTGTCGTGAAGTTAATTAATCGCTGGCTGAAGCTGGGGTGGTTGTTCATTTGCTTTTCTGTATTTTGCAAAGTTGCAAGGTTATCAGTGATAATTCCGTTAACTCCCATAAAAATCATTTTTGACATTTGATCATCGTCATTTACGGTCCAAGCAAACACTTTTTTGCCCGTTAATTGTGCTGTGAGCAAGAAAGAATGATTTAGGGTTGAGTACTCCATTGTATAGAAATTGGCTTTGGATTGAGGAACACCAACGAAATTAAACGGTAAAATATAACCGACCGTTAGTTTCGGATTAATAGTTTTTAGCTTTTGTACAACGTTAAAATTTAATGTATGAATCATGTCATGATATTTTAGTATCCTAGCACTATATTTTTGATTGAATCGTTCAACAAGTCGTGGATCATCATGTGAAGTTGTTTTTATTTCAATGATTAATTTTTGGTGGAGCTTATGAGCAGTTTTGAAGTAGTCATCGAAGCTAGCGACTTTAGCACTTGATCCATTTTCGCGAGCAGTTAAACGTGTTAACTGTTTTAATGTCAGTTGATAGGGAGCTTTATTGACCCCAGTAAGGATCTTTAAATTTTCGTCATGCATTACAACAAATTTGCGATCCTTGGTTTCATGGATATCCATTTCAACGTAATCGGGTTTTAAGCGACTAGTATTTTCAAGTGAGGGAATTGTATTTTGAACACCATTGGCATCATTTACACCACGATGTGAGACAGTAATGGGCTGAGAATTGAATACTCCGTTAAGATAAAGCACGTTAAACACCACAGCGCCAAGTATGACAACAACGACTCCCACCCGAGTTAGAACGTGATTTTTTGGTACATTACTTAATCGGATTAATTCTGAAACAAGTTGATCATGATGGACACTAAAATCTTGATCGGATTTTAGTAAGTCAAGCATAATCATGATGGACGATGCACCAATGGCTATGTTGGAAAATAATAATGTTCCTTCGATTAACAAAAGCATAAATACGGCATTGGTATATGGAATCCATGTTGCAGAAATGCTGTCAACCAGGGTCTGTTCAAAGACTAACAGTATGATGACAATGGCTACGGTAATGAAAATTGTGGCGAATGTAAAAACTAAAAGTAAAAATAGATTTTTAATATTTGAATGAGTCATCGACCAACTTTTTTTGATAGCCTGTCGGATAGGTAATCTATTTATAATAACGAGAGGTATCACGAGTAAAAAGCGAATTCCAAAGTAAAATGTGATCAAATAAATACTAATTAAGGTTAAAAGTAGTAAAGGATGATCATGAAAAACATAATCAATCAAAAAACTAGGAATTTTAATTTTATTTAAGAGCGGAGTTGAAAAACCTATCCCACCAAAAGGTAAAATCAGGATAGTATAAATAAGTAGAAACCACACAGTTTGTAAGAAGGTATGGCGTACTCTTTGAGATGAACGTTTGAATAGGGTATCAATAGTTAGGCGTTGTCCAGAATTAATCTGAAGAATACCTAAAATCAAAAAAGTGACCTGCCAGTAAATTGCAAGAATAATTAGTGCTATTAGAATTAATATTTCTATGTCCAATAGTGGCTTTGAAATAATGGTTTGAATGAGATTAGTATTTGACAAGTATTGAACTCCGTTTATGCGGAGTAAGATAGCCCCAATTAAAGTAAAAATAGGAATCAAAATGAACTGAATAGCTATGTTACTAATTACAAAAAGCATGATGTAGCTGAAGATATGGCGCATAATTTGTCTAAAAAAAGTGATACTTTTATGAAACATAATAAGCTCCCCCTGATCTATATTATGAACATTTAATATGAAAAAGTGTAGGACTAAGCTATTTTGTATGATTTAAAATTATAAGTTTGTAGTTAAGTGTGATGTTGATCACCATAGAAAAGTAACGAAGGACAAATGATTTTAAGCTTAAAATCATTTGCCCTTCGTTTTTAAGTGAATTACCCGACTTACTTTTTATAGTATATTTCAAGTCATTCATAGTGGAGTGTCTTAGTATGCGAAAAACTAAAAGACATATTCAAATATGAATTCAGTTAACTACTTATTTGAGGTTGGTTTACTGTCGTTTTTAGTTTGTGGATGATCTGTTAAAATTTTTACGGCAACAAACAGGCCTCCACAAATGGCTGAGATAGTAAATAAAATAAAAATCCAGCGAGTTATAAAAAGTGTGACTGTATAAAATTGGTCCATTATATTCTCCTTAGTGAGAAATTTCCTTTGATTCAAAGGTCCGATCAGTGGGATTGAAAGTATGATAGAAAACTTTTCCATCATACTTCTCCCAAAATTCGTTCCTGTTCTCAGAACTAGCATAAAAGAAACTAGTTTCATCGTCAATGGTAACTAATAATCCAGGTTGAGGTTCGTTAACTTCCTCAAGCCTTGTGTTTGCACTTGCAAGATGTGAAGCGATATATATTTTAATTAATTTGAAGTTCATTGGAGTTGCTCCTAAAGGGCTTTTTTAGTTTGGTTAGTATGGAGAACATAATCATTTAAAATCTGGGATGATATTCCTGGAGTTTTACTTATAATCCCTTGCGCAATGGGTGATTCTGAAAGCTGAGATTGGTAAAAATTGTTAGGAATAAACTGACTTACAGACAGTATAATAAAAACAACTGCGTAACTAATAATGAAAGCTACAGCTCCTCCAGCCAAGCCATTAACTTGTTTAATTACAGGTAACCAGGTAATCATTTTTGAAGCACGACCAATTGCACGAATGATAATCCATCCAAAAGACATTAGAATAATGAATGAAAGAGAATGCATTATTGTCAGATTTTCGAGTGCGTCTTTGGTCCAACCACCAAATGAGTTAGTCAAAAAAGTAGACAGTGGTGTGGTATAAAAACGTGCAAAAATGAATACGGCAATATATCCAATTGTGTAGAGAAGTTCAAGAATAAAACCACGACGATAACCTCTAAAAATTGCGGATAATAAAATTAGAACTATAATAATTGAAAGTAACATAAAATTAGAATTCCCCCTGTAAAGTTGTAGTCAATTCTACAGTTGCAAAATGGGAAGGGCAAACTTTTTCGAAATTCTTTAAATATCCCTATAAAAATAAATATCTTGCTTCCCCATTTGGGAAGTGAAATTATAGTTATTCGTGTTTAAGCCACCAATCTCAAACCTATTATTTAAATAAAAACGACAGGCGTGTAAATTGTTATCTTGACAAAGGACGCAAATTCCCAAGTAATTACGCTGCTTGATCAGTGGTTCAGCAAAGTCCAACATTTGAGAGGCAATATGCATACCACGATATTTTTGGTTAACTTTTAAATCTACAAGCATCATGTATTTAAACATTTGATTTTCAAAAATCGCTAAGCCAATTGGCAAGTTGTCATTGGTAAACGCAGCAACTGCAAAGCCTGACGTATTGATTTTATCTAAGCAATAATGCTCGTCAGGAAAAGTTTGTTTTATAATTTGTGATTTTAAAAGGAGATCTTCTGTGTGTTCCCAAGTATTAAGCGATCGGGTGACAATCATTCTTCCAATTAATTCAAATGGTTCGTTTTTTAAATTAAGCGCGTTCTGATTTTCAGCAGTTATAAGTTTAATTTTGATAGTTAGTTAACCTCATTTCACGGGTGCTTAATTGGTAACTATTTTGGCTCCTAAACTGTTTTTAAAGTGATCTAAGGCCCATTCTTGTCCATGTTCAGTAAAAGTTGCGACTCCATTTTTATGAATCACAAGGTTATATCCTAAATTATAAGCATCCACGGCAGTATGGAGAACGCAAATATCTGTGCATACACCAACTAAATGTAAGGTATCAATATGTCGCTCACGTAGCCGAATATCTAAATCAGTACCAGCAAACGAGCTGTATCGCGTTTTGTCGAAAGCCCAAACATGTGGGTTGGATTCTTGCTCGTTATACCAGCCCTCAAGTTCGCCGTAATATTTGCGTCCCCAAGTTCCACGAACATTATGTGGTGGGAATAGTTTTGTTTCAGGATGATAAGGGTCATTCGGTACGTGAACATCAGTTGGAAGTAATACCCAACTGTCGTCTTTTAAAGCTTCATTTGCATAGTGAATAATTGCTGGTTCGATTAGCTGACCAGGTTCTCCGCAGGTCAATGCTCCCTTTTCATCAACAAAATCGTTTGTATAGTCAATAATTAAAAGCGCTTCATTTATAGCCATAAGCTCATCTCCCTTTTGTGTTGATTTGATTATATAATAAATTGGTTGATTAGCGTTAAAAATGCTATGGGATGTAAATTAATTCATTAATTATTAGGAAAGAATTGTTGCAAAAATGTTAATTATTTTTACAAATATAATGATAAGACGGTATAATTAAGCTTAAAAAGAATAATGAGGTAAGTAAATATGATTTATGCACAGATCTTAGCTGGTGGAAAAGGTACTCGAATGGGTAATGTTAAAATGCCAAAACAGTTCCTTTCATTGGCTGACAAACCAATTCTAATTCATACTGTTGAAAAGTTTGTGCTTGAGAATCGGTTTGATGCGATTCTAGTAGTTTGTCCTTCTGACTGGGTAAGTCATACCCAAACGCTTATTGATCGTTACATTGCTGATGAACGCGTGAAAGTAGTGGTTGGTGGTAGCGAACGTAATGAAACCTTGATGAAGGGAATCGAATATATTCAGGATAACTTCGGATTGAACGATGACGATATCGTCGTTACACATGATGCTGTACGTCCATTTATTACAGAAAGAATTATAAGCGACAATATTGAAGCAGCATTAAAAAATAAGGCTGTTGATACTGTTATTCCAGCTATTGATACGATTGTTCAAGGTGAAAATGAAGAAGTTGAAGATATTCCTGTACGCGACAAGATGTATCAAGGCCAAACACCACAAAGTTTTAATATCAAGGCGCTAATGAGTGCTTACAATCAGTTAACAGAAGACCAAAAGGCAATTCTATCGGACTCAGCTAAAATTTGTTTACTAGCTGGTGAGAAAGTTAAAATGGTTCGGGGAGAAAGCTTTAACTTTAAAATCACAACACCATACGACTTGAAGATGGCTAATGCTTTAGTAGAAATAGGAGAATAAGATGTTAAATCAAGTTTATCGCTTAGTGAGTCCGCGTCAGATTGAAACGCAAACTGTAAACGAGAATTTAGGTACAGATGACATTATTGTCCGTCCAACCTATTTGTCAGTATGTCATGCTGATCAACGTTATTTTACGGGGCAACGACCACCCCAAGTGTTAAGCAAAAAATTACCGATGGCATTGATTCATGAAGCAATTGGTACGGTGGTTCGCGATCCTCAGGGAATCTTTAAAGTTGGTGATACGGTTGCTATGATTCCGGATACACCTTTTGAAAAGGATCCAATTATACGTGAGAACTACCTACCAACCACGAAGTTCCGTTCTAGTGGCTATGATGGTTTCATGCAGGAGTACGTGTATTTGCGGCGTGATCGTGCTGTTAAGGTTCCTGACGATTTTAATCTTGAGATGTCAGCATTCCTTGAAATGGTATCGGTTGGTGTTCGTGCTTTAATGCAATTGAAAGAAACGATGGATGCCGATGACCAAAGTTTAGGCATTTGGGGTGACGGTAATTTAGGCTATATTACCGCTGTTCTTGCTAAGTCAATATTTCCTGATACGAAGTTGTACATTTTTGGGCGTCATCAGGAGAAACTAGCATATTTCTCATTTGCGGATGAAACGTACGTTGTTGATAGTATTCCGGACGACTTAACAATTAGTCAGGCCATTGAATGTACTGGTGGCGCTGGAAGTGCAATTGCTATTGATCAGATTATTAATCACATAAAGCCTATGGGAACAGCTATTCTAATGGGCGTTACAGAGGAACCTGTCGATATCAATACAAGGGACGTTCTTGCTAAGGGATTAATTTTGCAGGGAACAAGTAGAAGTGGTCGTGAAGATTTTGAAAAGGCCATTGAAATTCTGTCAGCTAGTCCTGAAGCACAGTCATATTTACAAAATTTGATTGGTATCACTAAAACAGTAACTACAATTCCAGAAATTATCGATTTCTTTGATATGGACCTTGCCAACAGTTGGGGTAAGGCGGTGATGCATTGGAAGGTGTAAAAGTATTACGACTCAATATTCTTCGAGTTACTTTCAATGTGGTATATCAAATAATTTTTCACTTAATCGGCCCTCGTAAAAGACGGGTCGTTTTTGCGAGTATGAGAAATGACAAACTGGCAGATAATCTCAAATTTTTATATAAGGAATTTGAAAAAGATGGATCATATGAAATCAAATTATTATTGTTTCATTATGATCGTACTCTTACCAGTAAACTACGGTTTTTATGGACATCATGGCGTTCGTTGTATTACATGGCAACTGCGGAGCTATTTATTATTGACGATTATTATTTCCCATTGTATGCGATTAATAAGCATAGTGAAAATACAGTTGTACAATTGTGGCATGCAATTGGATCTTTAAAACAGTTCGGACTTAGTTTACCAAGTGCCGCTAAGAGCGTAATTAAGCCACATACAAACTATGATTGGGTTTTTATTAATGCTGAAATCGACAAGCCGGCATACGAAGAAGCGTTTGATGTTGAACCCAGTCATATTTTAGCATTTGGGGAGCCTATGATGGATGAGTTAATGACAGCTCAAATTCCAACTCATACAGGAGTACAGTGGATGTTGTACTCTCCTACATATAGAGCTGGAAATCCAAAACTAGTTTTAAGTTTGGTAAATGATATGATAAAATCCAGTCATAGTCTTACTGGCAAATGGGAAATATACATTTCACTGCATCCTTATTTAAAATTGCCGGATTTCAAGGATTTACCAAGTAATGTTCATATTTTTCAAGATGCTGAAAAAGTTAAAACACTACTGCCAGGAGTGGACGTCTTTATAACGGATTACTCGTCTTTATCGCTGAATTTTAGCTATTTTGAACGACCAATCTTGTTGTTTACGCCGGACTATAAGCAATATGTAGATCAAAATGGCTTTTACGTTAATTATTATCAATATTTAGGGGCTCCTCATTTTGATACAGCTGATCAAGTTATTTTTGATATTAATCAAAATTTGGAAACCATGGATTTGAAATATGTAAAAAAGCTTAAAACTAATACATTTCCATTTCAGGACGGAAAAAATAGCCAACGGGTTTTTGATTTTTTAAATAAATTAGAATAAACGAGGAAGAAGTTTATGTTGCAAGGTTTAAGACGCACAGCGCGTCGTGTAAGGAATGCTTTTCGTAGGAAAAACAGACCCCAAAAAACAGCGGTAGTAGGTGAGAATAATAAAGAAATCATTGTTGATCCAATCCAACAAGTGATTAGTACGCCACATCTTGCGATGGATGTTGATTCATTGATTAAACGGCAAGTAACCAATATTGATTTTAATAATTCCTACTTTTCAATTGAAGGAATGGCTTGGTTTGAAAGCTTTCCAGAGAAAGATCCTGAAAAGATTGTGAAAAGTTTGGTGTTGATTAATGAGGATGGTAGAGAGACTGTTATTGCTTTAAATAATAGTAAGGTAGATTTACCGGGCTATCCACAAGCAGGGTATTACGGTTCAATCAATTTTTCTAAGATTAACAATGGTGGTCCGCTGGATCCTGGACGTTATGAGATCAGACTACGTATGCGCCAATATTTGAGTCAAGGATGGCTAATTCGGCAAACTTCTTTGGGACAAATTAAAAATACTCATAAGAATCTGAATTACACAACGAAGATGACTAGTTATTCTGCCCAAAGCAACAAAACATATAGTTTAATTTTTGAGTATAATCTTGCAGAGCAATCTATGCACGTTAGTTCGCATAAATTAAGTGATATAAATCCACTTGAAAATGAATTTACAAGTGATTATGAACTTGATTCAGCAGTTGGCAGGCGTTTGAAACGAACGGCATTACACTGGTGGTATCGTTGGTACAGCTTACGACCAATCAAATCTAATAAGGTTTCTTTTGTTTCAGATAGTCGTACCTCAATATCAGGCAATTTTGAGTTTATCTATGAAGATATGCAAAAAGAGGCACCAGAGTTACAAGCTAGCTTTTACCTTAAGCCAAATATCAAGGCTAAAAAGAGTTGGCATGAGGTGCGCACTTTAGCCAAAGCATTGGCGACAAGTCGTTTTATTATTTTGGATGATTTTTACCCATTGATTTATCCGTTAAAAATTAGAGATAATGCGGATTTAATACAGGTTTGGCATGCTGTTGGTGCATTTAAAACATTTGGATATAGCCGAGTGGGAATGCCTGGTGGCCCTAAATTAACTTCACTGAACCACAGAAATTATACTAAAGTCTTAGTTTCGGCTACCAGTATTGCGCCTAAATATGCTGAAGGATTTGGTATTGATCCTGAGAACGTGTTGCCATTGGGAATTCCACGAACAGATATTTTCTTTGACACTGCTAAACAAGATTCGATTAAAACGCGCTTAAAGGAAGAACTACCCTTCATAAATGGAAAAAAAGTAATTTTGTTTGCTCCAACGTTCCGTGGAAACGGACAACAATCTGCTGACTATCCTTTTGAAACTTTGAACTTCAAGAAGTTATATGATAGTTTACATGAGGATTATGTGTTCTTGTTAAAGATCCATCCTTTTGTTCAGAATAAGCCAACTATTCCTTATGAATACACGGATTTCTTCTATGATGTTTCTGATTATCGTGAGATTAACGATTTATTACTGATAGCAGATCAATTGATTACTGATTATTCATCCGTTTGTTTCGAGTACGCTTTATTGAAACGACCAATGGTATTCTTTGCACCGGACTTGGCTGAATATATGAAGAGCCGTAGTTTTTACTATGACTATTTTGATTTTATTCCCGGACAATTGGCAGAAAGTATGGATGAACTGCTTTATCAATTGGAGAATCCAAAGGTTGATAAACCTAAATTGGATGCATTTGTGGATTATTTCTTTGATGATCTTGATGGAAAGTCGACGCAACGATTTGTGCATGCACTTAAGTCAAACTTTGGTGAAGACGATAAGCTTGATTTAGAGGATGAAAGATATTCCGAAGATGGTAAATATATTCCTGAATGGGGTAAAAAAGCCGAACAATCTAGAAAATAATTATTTAACTAAAAAAGCCTTTGAAAATTTCAATTTTCAAAGGCTTTTTAAATAGGTTGGTTGAAAATAAGTTAATTGAATAATAATCTAAATGTCTAGTAAAAAGTGTTATTTTGTATTAGGCATACTGCTAACTACCTTGTAATTAGTATTTCCAAAATTTTGGTTAACAGTGACGCGAACAATTTGACCCTTTTTAAAGGGCCCTGGATTTGCTGAGGTTGTTTTTAAAGTTAGAAATTTTTCTTTGCCAGAAGCTGTGCGGGCCTCTCCTTGGTAAGTATAGCCATTACTAGGTATACTTACAGCTAATGTGACTGGATGAGTACTGACTGATTTTGTAATTCTCATATAGTAATGTTCCCCTGAATATCTGTAAACAAACCAGCCAACATTACCGATAATAAATAATACTAAAAGCAAAAGAATGCTTAGTTCGGTCCATTTTTTAGTAATATATTCCATTATAATCTCCCCATTGTGAACGACTTTACTGACAATAAGTTTAAAATATAAGATGTTAAAGTGCAAGTGGTGTTTAAACTAGTTTTAATAAGTTAACATTCTTAGTCGTGTAAAAACACGAAACCAATTAGTGACAGTATTCATGTGCTTGTGGTCGCAGGACTATTTCAAAATCAATTATCAATAACGCATCCATTATGCCATTAATTGCGGAAGAACGTTGAACTTCAGTTAACGCGGATTGATGGTGTGTTTTCATTATAATTTTATACCGGTTTTAAATTTAATGTAACAGTTTTTAAATTGTATCTGTTTATGGCAACTTGTTAGAATTATAATACGTGAATATTCAAAAATTAAATTTGGAGGATATTGGTTATGAAGTTAGGAATTGTGAATAATCAAGTGACACTTTTAACAAGACAAGATGATCATTTGCTGGGACAGATGGTTCGAAATACTGATACAATTTTTGATGCGATTTCAAATAGATCAAATCTAGAATTGTCAGAAAAATTTGAAGTGAATCAAAAAGAACTTCAAATGCCAGTTCCTGAACCTAGGCAAGTTTTCGCGGTTGGGATGAACTATACAGATCATTCCCGTGAAATTAATATCGCACTTCCAAAGGTACCAAGTATCTTTACAAAGTTCCAAAGCAGTTTGACAGATCCAAATGTAACAGTAAAAAAGCATGGGAATCAAACGGATTGGGAAACAGAATTAGTTATTGTTATTGGCAAAGATGGTCGTAATATTGCCAAAGAAAATGTTGATCAGTTTATTGCAGGATACATGGTAGGGCAAGATTTATCCGACCGTTTTGTCCAACTTGAGAATACAGATGCGCCTCAATTTTCAATGGGAAAGTCATTTGAAAAATATGGTCCAGTTGGTCCATGGTTAACAACCCCAGATGATATTAAAGATTTAGGGGACCTAGAGATTGAAACTAGGGTTAATGGAATCGTGATGCAACATTCGCAACTGAAAAATATGATTTTTGATACTCCGACGTTGGTAAGTTATCTGTCTTCAATTGTTGAATTAAAGTCTGGAGATATTATTTTCACCGGAACGCCAAGTGGTGTCGGACTTGGAAGGGATCCTAAAGTGTTCTTGCGGTCGGGGGATGATCTAATAAGTGAAATAGAAGGTCTTGGTCAATTGCATATTGAAATAACTGAATAAAATATTGAGAATGGAAACTGGCATTTAGGTTTCCGTTTTTTATATTGTGTTGATTAAGGGGAAACGATAAGTCTAATTATGATAAGTTTATTATTAAATTTAATGATTATTAATGCGGAATTTTGAGGATAGACACTGAGTAATTAAAAAACAAAAAAATCAGCAATCACGGCGTTTAAGCATCGTAACTACTGATTAGTGGCGTCTATATGATGGGTGGTCAGGGGATCGAACCCTGGACCCACGGATTAAGAGTCCGTTGCTCTGCCAGCTGAGCTAACCACCCATGTGATCAATCGACTAAAATATAGTACCATGAAAAACGAGGTCTGACAACAGGTTTTGGGTAAAAAGTTTAAAAAAGATGGAATTTTTTTTTGAATACAGATTAATATTAGAAAATAAATTTAGTAACTTATTTATACAATAAGGGTTTAAATGTCGTATAATTAAAAATATTAAAATAAAGTGAGGAATGTAGCATGGCAGAGATTAAAAGATTTTTTGAGACATTTCAACCAGAACACTATGACGTTTTTTTGGATATTAATCGCCAATCCAAGTTGATTAAGGGAAAAACAACAATTGAAGGAGTCGCAGCATCGGCTTCGATTAGTATTCATCAAAAATATTTAGATGTAACATCAGTTAAGGCAAATGGGACTAATGTTCCTTTTGAACTAGATGGAAATAATGATGAACTTAAAGTCACTCTTGAAAGCACCGGGAAAACACAATTAACGATCGAGTACAGCGCACCACTCACTGATAGCATGATGGGCATTTACCCTTCATATTACGAAGTTGATGGTGTGAAGAAGCAAATTATTGGAACGCAATTTGAAACTAACTTTGCTCGACAAGCCTTTCCAAGCATCGATGAACCCGAAGCAAAGGCAACTTTTGATTTAGCAATTAAGTTTGATGAACAACCTGGGGAAACTGTTTTAAGTAATATGCCCGAAGTGCGAGTTGAGAATGGTGTTCATTATTTTGATACAACCGTGCGTATGTCAACTTACCTTATTGCGTTCGCGTTTGGGGATTTGCAAAGTAAGCATGCAAAAACTAAAAGTGGAGTTGAGGTCGGTGTTTATGCTACTAAAGCCCATAAAGCAAATGAACTTGATTTCGCGGTAGATATTGCTAAAAGATCTATTGAATTCTACGAAGATTTCTATCAGACACCATATCCACTACCACATTCATGGCAGTTAGCATTACCTGATTTTTCTGCTGGGGCAATGGAGAATTGGGGACTTGTCACATATCGTGAAGCATACTTACTTTTAGATCCAGAAAACACATCTTTAGATACAAAACAGTTAGTTGCAACTGTGATTGCACATGAATTGGCACACCAATGGTTCGGCGACCTGGTAACTATGAAGTGGTGGGATGATTTATGGCTAAACGAAAGCTTTGCTAACATGATGGAATATGTAGCAATCGATGCAATCGAACCAAGTTGGCACATTTGGGAATTATTCCAAACGTCAGAAGCTGCAGCGGCTCTACAGCGTGATGCAACTGATGGTGTTCAATCTGTCCATGTTCAGGTTTCCAATCCAGCCGAAATTGATGCGTTGTTCGATAGTGCAATCGTGTACGCTAAAGGTTCAAGAATGCTGGTTATGGTTCGCTCCTTAATCGGTGATCAAGCTCTTCAAAAGGGACTTAAGGCCTATTTTAAAGCGCATAAATATGGGAACGCTACTGGCGCTGATTTATGGAAAGCACTTGGAGATGCTTCTGGCCTCGATGTAGGCTCAATTATGAATTCATGGTTGGAACAACCCGGCTATCCAGTAGTAAGTGCTCAAGTTGAAAATGGTCAATTAAAATTAACTCAACAACAATTCTTTATTGGTGATGGGAAAGAAGTGGGACGTGAATGGCAAATTCCACTTAACAGTAATTATGCAATTGCACCAAAGATTTTGAAGGATAAAACTGTAACGCTTGGAAATTACGCTGATTTACGTTCTGAAAATGGAACTCCTTTTCAAGTTAATGTGGGAAATGAATCACATTTCATTGTTAAATATGATGATGAACTTCTAAATGATATTTTAAATAATATCAGTACTTTAAATCCAATTGCTCAATTGCAACTATTGCAGGATCTACGACTATTAGCTGAAGGACGTCAAATTTCGTATGCAAGCGTAGTGCCATTGTTATCAAAATTTGCAGACAGTAAATCAAATGTGGTTAATGCTGCATTGTATAGAGTTGCAAATAACCTGAAAAAGTTTGTTTCGGCAAATTCAGATGAAGAAAAAGAATTAAAGGCATTATTTAATCAACTAAGTGTTAAACAGGTTGAACGTTTGGGATGGATACCAACTGAAAACGAATCAAACGATGATCAGTTAACACGGCCGTATGTCCTAAATGCAGCGTTGTATGCTGAAAATTCTGACGCAATTGCTGCAGCTCATAAGTTGTTCACCGCTAACAACAATAATCTAGCAAGTTTACCTGCTGATATTCGCGTATATGTTTTGGTCAACGAAGTTAAAAACTTTGGTACGTCCGATTTGTTTGAGAGTTTGTTATCAGAATACAGAAAGACTTCTGATGCAAGCTTTAAATCTGATATAAGTAGCGCTTTGACAAGTACTAAGGATCCTGAATTGATTGCAACTTTAATTACTAAATTCGAGGATGCTGGCACAATTAAACCACAGGATTTAAGATCATGGTTTAGAGGTACACTAGCTAATGAATATGGTGAACAAGCTGCTTGGGACTGGATTCGAAATGATTGGCAATGGTTGGAAGATACAGTTGGTGGTGATATGGAATTTACAACTTTCATTACGGTTATCACTGGTATTTTTAACACCTCAAAACGCCTTGCCGAATTCAAAGCATTCTTTGAACCTAGATTGAATGTACCAGGATTAACCCGTGAAATCACAATGGATATTCGCGTAATTGAAAGCCGAGTAGCCCTTGTAGAGGCAGAAAAACAGGCTGTTAATGCTGCGATTCGACGGATAACCGCAAAATAATATATTAAAAATACTAAAACTTGTCTATCTTAACTGAATGATAGACAAGTTTTTTGTTAGAGGCTTCAATGTTAACCAAAATGAAGTTCAGTTAACCTCGTGCAATTAATGGTTTTAAATTTACGTAAAATTGCAATTAGACCGCATGTGGTATAATTGTTTCAGCATGAATTAACATCGACATTAAGCTTTATTTATGCCGAAAAAGTTTAGACCGTCTCCAGAGGAGGACAAATATGCCAAAGATTTTAGTAGTAGATGATGAAAAACCTATTTCAGATATTGTTAAATTTAATTTAACCAAAGAAGGTTATGATGTTGTGACCGCTTACGATGGTGAAGAAGCGCTCGCTTTAGTTGAAAGTGAAAAACCAGATTTGATTTTATTAGATTTAATGTTACCTAAAATAGATGGGCTTGAGGTTGCTCGTCAGGTTCGAGCAAAACATAACATTCCAATCATTATGGTAACGGCAAAGGATTCAGAATTAGATAAAGTTGTTGGACTGGAACTCGGTGCCGATGATTACGTTACTAAACCATTTTCAAATCGTGAACTGGTTGCTCGAGTAAAGGCCAATTTACGTCGCCAAGACCAACTGCAAACTGAGCAAACTGAAAATAACAATTTGAAAATTGGCCCATTATTAATCAACGCCGATTCGTATTCTGTTACGCGGGATGGCAACCAATTAGATTTAACGCATCGTGAGTTTGAGTTATTGCATTATTTGGCAAAACATATTGGTCAAGTAATGACACGAGAGCATCTACTTCAGACTGTGTGGGGATATGATTATTTTGGTGATGTTCGTACAGTCGATGTTACGGTTCGAAGATTACGTGAAAAAATTGAAGAGACACCAGGTAATCCCCAAATCTTGGTCACACGACGTGGAGTTGGTTATTACCTAAGAAACCCTGATAATGCTTAATTTCAAATTTGAAATACGTTTGGGAGCTTTGTAGCGTCAATGAAAAAAAGAACACCATTTTTTAAGTCAATTAATTTTAAAATAGCTCTAGTGTTTGCAATGTTATTAGTTGTAACGTTGGAAGTCTTTGGGGTTATTTTTGTGCGCCAACTTGAAACTCAAAATTTAAATCAGTTTAAAAGCCAAGTACAGTTACAACCATATGTTGATAATGCGATCATTGACCAGCTTGAACGCAGTAATACTGGTAAAGCTAACCATCAAATTCAACAAATTATTAGTAGTGGAAATAATCAAAATATTTCAGAAATAAGAGTTATTGATAATAAAGGAATTATTCGTGGTACGAGTGATGCCAATGATCAGGCAATTGTTGGGCAAAAATCAACTGATCGAAATGTCAAAAGTGTAATTTATAATACGAGAACTTACCAACAAGTTTCGTATAATCGCGCCAATAATACCCGTTACTTTATTTCAATCGTCCCACTAATTAATACGCAGGGTACGACAAATAATTTAGTAGGTGTTGTTTATTTGCGCGCTCATTTGGAATCTGTATATCAAAATGTTAATAACATTACCCTTATTTTTGTGGTAGCTGCATTGATTGCGATTACTGTTGGTTTGATTTTAGCAATCTTAATTGCTGGAGCGATTACCCGACCAATTGAAGAAATGCGACAGAGGACGATGCAAATTGCTCGAGGTGATTATTCAGGTCACGTTCAAATTTATGGTGACGATGAATTAGGTCAATTGGCTGAGGCAGTTAATAATCTTTCTGTTCGAGTTGAAGAGGCGCAAGAGTCTACTGAATCAGAGCGGCGAAGATTAGACTCAGTATTGGGTTATATGACTGATGGTGTTATTGCAGCTGATCGTCGTGGCAAAATAACAATTGTTAATGAGATGGCAACGGATTTTCTAGATGTCAATGCCGATCAAGTAATAGGTCAGTCTATTTTGGATGTTTTAAAGTTACGTGATAAATACAATTTGCGAGACTTATTTGAAAATCAAGAACAAGAAGTATTAGATCTTTCTGAAGAAGGAAAAGATCTTATTTTGCATGCATCATTTGCTTTGATTCAACGTGAGTCTGGGTTTATTAGTGGATTGGTTTGTGTGTTACATGATGTTACTGAACAGCAAAAGATTGATGAAGATCGAAAGCAATTTGTTTCCAATGTTTCACACGAATTACGTACACCTTTAACTAGCATGAAGAGCTACATTGAAGCGCTTGTTGATGGTGCTTGGAAAGATCCTGAAGTTGCTCCTAATTTTTTGAAAGTTACGCAAGATGAAACCGATCGAATGATGCGAATGATTAATGACTTACTGAATTTATCACGTATGGATTCAGGTACCGCTAAGTTAGATTTGGAGTTTGTTAACCTAAATGAATTATTTAGTCATATTTTAGATCGCTTCGATATGATTCTAAAGAGTAGCGATAAGCCGGAGAAAATGTATTCAATTAAGCGTGACTTTACTAAGCGCGATATTTGGGTTGAAGTAGATACGGATAAGATTCAACAGGTTCTTGATAATATAATGAATAACGCAATCAAGTATTCTCCCGATGGTGGTGTCATAACATGTCGACTCCTTGAAACCCATAATCACGTTATTTTGAGTATTTCAGATCAAGGACTTGGAATACCAAAGGATGCCTTGCCACACGTATTTGATCGATTCTACCGTGTTGATAAGGCACGTTCTCGTGCTCAGGGAGGAACCGGTTTAGGGCTAGCTATTTCAAAAGAGGTTATTCAGATGCATGGTGGTAGAATCTGGGTTGAGAGTAAAGAAGAGGTTGGATCTACCTTCTATATTTCATTACCATATGAACCGTTTGAGGAAGGGGATGCTTGGGAATGAGAAGAACTAGATTTAGGGTATTCTTTAGACATGCTTTTTTAACGGTATTAGCACTGGCAAGTATGGCCCTTTCATGGCTAATATGGACTAATCCAGCACGTTATGAGAGATCACATCAACAAGTTACTAGCGAGAAAGTACAATCTGATCAAGCAACGCGTGAAATGAGCGATGTGGTAACTCCAACACAAGTGGTGTATTCCAATGGTGAACAAAAACAGAGTACAGTTAGTAATACAAAAATTAATTTATCACATATGATTGCCAGTAAAGTTGGAACCTGGAAAATGAAAAATATTCGTTTGGTGGTTAAGGGCAACAAAGAACGTTATTTGGATTATGCAACTGATGCGAAAAGTGTGATGCTTAAGTATGAAGACAACATTACTGGCGATATTTTTAATGAAACATTTAATCAAAGTTTAAAAATGTCAGACCAGTTTGGTAGGATATTAATCCCGCTTGATAGAGGGGGACAGATTTATTTATTGAACGATGAAAACTACAATGTTTATCAAATTGATGTTACCAATCAAGATTTAACTTCGATTAAGTCATTGGTAAAAAAGGCAAATATTCGAAACAATGTTAAAGAAGAGATATTAAATCATAGTTTGATTACCATGTACCAAGATACAGTGGACGCTCCTTATTATAGTTATCAGTTGAATAAGTTGAATAGTAATTTATTCGTTTCAAACTTGTTATCGGCTGCTGATTCAGGTTCAACTAACAGTAAGAAAACAAAAGAGGGAACAGTTTATACTGACGGTAGAAACAGTAAACGATTAGTTATAAGAGATAATGGAACAGTTCAGTTTAACGACTCAACTCGGGGAACTAATTCCTCCAATGATTTGCGCACACGAATTGAGAACAGTTTTTCTCAGTTACGGGAATTGGGAGTACCATTGGATAACATGAGATATTTTAATTATATTAGCAACGATAACCAAATAGTTTTTCGAAGCTTTGTAGAAGGATACCCTATTTTTAATAAAGACGACCTTGGTACGGTGAGAGTTAGTGGAAATAATAATGATCGCCAAACCGATTTTTCAATATATAACCTAGAAATACCAATGCCAGCGCAGAAAAAGAGTGTTAGCCTACCAGATACTAAGACAACATTGAACCAGTTACAGGCAAGTGGATTTGACATGGATGAGGTAGATGGTATTCAAATTGGATATACATGGGAAGGCAATGTAAAGACCGACTCTAGCGTTAATTTAGTTCCGAGTTGGTACGTACACTATAAGAATAAGTGGGTAGTAGTACAAAATTCAAATAACTAAGAGGAGGGGAGTAGGAAATGAATTTTAAAAGGATTGAAATAATCTTTATCATTGTTTTTGCATTTTTGGATGCATTTTTGGTGTTTTCTTTTTGGCAAAATGAGTCAGGAATTAGAACTTCATCGAACTCTGATAAAAATGCTACAATTCTAAGCGAAATGCGGAATGACCAAATTTCATTTTCCCCTCTTTCTAATAAAACGTTAAGGGGTTACTATGCTAGTGGAGAAATTGATAATGTATTTCGTGATACTAAACAATTAGCAGGACAAACAACACGTGTTTCAAACGGTATTTTGACGAGTAATTTATCAACTCCAATATCAATTTCGATTAAAAACCCGAGTCAGACCCTAGATGACTTTGTTGATAATCCAAGTAATATTATTCTTGGTTCGAAATATCGATATAACAGTCATCTTTCAAATGGAAGTCAGGTTGTTTATACGCAACATGTCGATGGTCATTCAGTCTATTCCCATTTTGGTGAGCTAGTTTTCAATGTTAATAATAATGGATTAGTCACGGGTTACACCCAGGGATATATATCTAATGTAGCACCTCTGAGGGAAGAATCAGATTTAATTAGTCAAGCACGAGCTGTTACATGGCTTTATCAGTATAACGAAATTCCAAATGATTCTAAAATTGAATGGGCAGACCTAGGGTATACTCATTTACTTGATGGTAATAATGGTTTAGTATATGTCCCAACATGGGTGATTGGTGTTAAAAGTAAGAATAATCCCAATGTCCAAATTAAACGTATTGATGCATTCACAGGTATGATTATGAAACATGATAGTCAGACAACTGTTACTGATTCTGAGAACGAAAATTCAGCAGCGTCAGATGTGACAGAGACAATTGGAGCGCCGGCCGGATCTTCAGCAACTTCAACGGTTGCTTCGGATAACGCTACATCGTCGTCGAATACTGTTGTGAGAAGCCGGAGTGAACGAATGAATAGCGTTCGCTGAGTTTCATTTTAAGTTAAGCAGTTTATTAAATGAAGTTAAATTTAATAGTATGGGGAGTAATATTTTGTCATCAGATAAGGGATTAAAAGTTAGTGTACTTGCTAGTGGTAGTACGGGAAACGTTACGTATATTGAGACACCAGAACACAAGGTATTGGTGGATGCAGGATTGAGCGGAAAGAAGATTGCTGGGTTGATGGATAGTATCGGCCGAGATTTAAATGATGTCGATTCTCTATTTATTACACATGAGCATACGGACCATATCAAGGGGGCTGGTGTCCTTGCTCGCAAATATAATTTGAATGTTTATGCCAATAAGGGTACTTGGGCTGCAATTGGTAGTAAGATCGGAAAATTAGATAATGCACAAAAATTTATTTTTGATGCCAATACGGTAAAAACACTAGGTGATTTGGATGTCGAAAGTTTTTCAGTTTCTCATGACGCTGCTGAACCGCAGTTCTATGAATTTCATCATGATGGAAAATCTTTTGTAATTCTAACTGATACTGGCTACGTATCCGATCGGGTTGCGGGAACAATTAACAACGCCGATGGTTACTTATTTGAGGTTAATCATGATATGGAAATGTTGCGAATGGGTGAGTATCCATGGCCATTAAAGCAACGTATTTTGGGAGGTCATGGTCATTTATCTAATGAAGATGGTGCTAATGCCTTGATGAATGTGATGGGAAATCGGACCAAAAAAATCTATCTTGGACATTTAAGTTTACATAACAATATGAAAGAGTTGGCGCACCTAACTGTTACTTCAATGATGCAAAATAATGATTTAGGTGTGGGACATGATTTTGAGGTTTTGGACACTGACCACGAAAAAGCAGATAAATTAACACTTATTTAAACAACATGTATTTAATTGTGTTACTTTTTCATAATTTGTTCGAATTTAAAGTGTATTATTTTGATAATAAAGCTCGGAAGGGAATGTAGATCAATGAACAAAAACAATAAGCTAATTTTAACGGCAGCAATTGCTGGATTAATCGGTGGTGGAGTTGCATTTGGTGGAGCCAGTTTTGTGCAACAAAGAATTGATGATAGCTCTACTGCAGTTCCAACTGGTTCTAATTCGGGTGGTACCACAAAGGTTAGTGACGTCAAGGTTAACGTTGATACGCAGTCCGAAAAAGCTTTTAATACAATTAAAGATTCGGTTGTTTCTGTTATTAATTTACAAAAAGCATCAAATTCATCATCGGGTCAAGGCGTAATTGGATCAATATTTGGTAGTGGATCTAAATCGCAAAGTAAGAGCGATTCAAGTCAACTTGAGACCGCTTCGGAGGGCTCTGGTGTAATCTATAAAAAGAACGGGAATACTGCTTATATTGTAACTAATAACCATGTTGTTTCTGGATCTAATTCGTTGGAAATCATTATGAGTGATGGAAAGAAACTTCCCGCTGAGTTAGTTGGTAAAGATTCAATTACTGATTTAGCAGTTTTAAAGATCAATGCTTCTGATGTGCAAAAGGTCGCAAGTTTTGGTGATTCTGACGATATTAAGGTTGGTGAGACTGCACTTGCAATTGGTTCACCGCTGGGATCAGAATATGCTACTTCACTCACACAAGGAATTATCTCTGCAAAGAAGAGAACTGTTTCAACTGCAGCAGAGGATGGGCAAGCTGCTGGCGAGGCTACTGTTATTCAAACAGACGCAGCCATTAATCCCGGTAACTCAGGTGGACCTTTGATTAATTTAGCTGGGCAGGTAGTTGGAATAAATTCCATGAAATTGGCTAGTACTGGTGATAGTAGTGGAACTAGTGTCGAAGGAATGGGATTTGCAATTCCTTCCAATGAGGTTGTTTCAATTATTGATCAGTTAGTTAAGAATGGTAAAATTACGCGCCCAGCTCTGGGAGTTGCAACCGTTGATTTAACTCAGGTTTCAGCTAGTCAACAAAAATCGGTATTAAAATTACCATCAAATATTCAAGATGGCGCCGTGATAATGCAAGTATTTGGCAGTTCTCCTGCATCAAATGCGGGATTAAAGAAATATGATGTTGTGACTAAGGTTGATAACCACAAAATATCTGGTTTATCAGGTTTAAGGGATACGTTGTATAAATATAAGGTTGGGGATAAGATCACGGTTGGATACTATCGTAATGGTAACTATAAAACCGCTAATGTGACCTTGACTGAAACTTCAAATAAGTTAACTGAACAAGCGAAATAGCTTCAATTTAATTTAATTTGTCAAATCCACTTTACTATATAAAGTGGATTTTTATTTTGGCATATACTGATATAATGGGATTTATAAAAGAAAAAAGATGTCACTGTCTGCGGTTAGCCATAAATTTATTTTATAATCTGAGGAGAGGGTTATAGAGTGGATAACTTTTTAAGAGATTGAAGCTCAGTTTACAATTTTTTGCCAATCTGTGGATAACTTTGTGGATAACTTGAACAAGTGTTCAGGAGTTATTCACAAATACTGTTATGTCGCCCTTAAGAACTTCTTAATAAGTTATCCACAGGTTGGTGTGAATTGTGTGGATAAAAAAATTGCTAACTGAAATTTAAGTTCATAAATGCTGATATATAGGCGATAGTTGCTTGTGGATTGAAACAAAATATTTGAGAAAAAATTGTGGATAACTAAAAAACTATTGACATTTTAACAGAAAAAGGAAGCCCATTAAAATGGGATTTTAAAAAATCAGGGTGTTCATAACTGGGTATAACCTGTGGATAACTTTGTGAATAACTCAAATGAGGTGTGGATAATTTGAATATTAAGATTATTGGTGTGGGAAAGTTAAAAGAGAAATATTTAAAGCTGGGAATCGCAGAATATTCCAAAAGGCTACAACGTTTCTGCAAATTTGAGATAGTAGAAGTAAGTGATGAAAAAGCTCCAGAGAAACTCAGTGATGCAGAGATGAACGAGGTAAAAATTCGTGAGGGAAAACGAATTTTAGATCATATCAAAGAACGAGAGTATGTTTATACTTTGGAGATCTTAGGAAAAGAGCGAACATCAGAAGAATTGGCAAAGGAGATTGCTAATTTAACTACATACGGGCACTCTGATATTACGTTTGTGATTGGCGGATCATTGGGATTGAGTAAAGAGGTTATTAAAAGGGCAGATGCGCATATTTCATTCGGAAAATTCACTTTGCCGCATCAATTAATGCGTTTGGTGTTAACGGAACAAATTTACCGTGCGAATATGATTAACGCAGGAAGCACTTATCATAAGTGATGCAGTTTATTCAAATAACTGAAACATTGTAAAAAGGAATTATGAGGATTCTATTGGAGGAGATTTGGATGATTAAAGATCCATCATTGTATGAACTATTAAATGTACAAATTAAGGAGCGAGACATAGAACGTTTTTCAGAATCTAATCTAGCATTGATTGATATTTTAAATCCGTTGATAGACGCGGAACAATTAGCGGCACTCGTGTCACCCGCAAGGAAGGCCAACCGATTAATTACTCAGATACAGAAAGCAAAACAGTTGAACCTTAAGGACCTTAAGGTTACTGACGCCCAATTACTATTTGGTTTTGGATTAACAGCAGTTGGTATGAATGCACTTCGTAAAAAAATGCCTGAAGGTTTTGATATTTTAATGATTAAAAAAGCGTTTCAGAATGACCCAACAATTTTTGACCAACGAAGTGAAGAAATTACGGAAATAGTCGAAAAATGGACAGATTGGCAAAATACTGAGGATGCAATAAAAACTTTTACGCCTGATGATGATAAGTTAATTGAACGTGCCGAAATTTTGAGAAAACAGTGGAAAAGATTAACTGAACAAGATGTTGTAACACCCGAAGAAAAACAGAAACAAAAAACACTTAAACTTTTAAAGGTTAAAAAGATTCCAAGTACATTATCAGAATTTATAAAACAGGATTTTTACCAAAAAAAGCTCTTTGTGGATCGTTTAAACGGGTGTACTTTACAAGAAATTGGCGAAAAAAACGACCTATCGCGTGAAAGAGTCCGCCAAATTACGACAAAAATCATAAAAAAATTGCCTGTCTTTGAAGATGTACAACCATATCGAAACCTATTAGCCCACTATGACTTTAGTTTAGAAGATTTCGAATGGTTTACTAAAAAACCAGGCTATATATTTAGATATATTCGGTTACTTGATGGAGCAGGTGAAGGTCGAACCAGTTATGAATTCATTTCTGGTGCTAGTGATATTTCAGAAGCGGAAAAGCAGCAGTATGCGGTTGAACATAAATTATTGTTAGCAAGTAATGGTACGGTTCAAGCCTTAAGTAGTCGGGCAATTTATGAAGATGTTTTGAACCTACTTGCAAATAAAACTGTATCTGAGACAGAATTTATAACAAGTGTAAATGAGTATGTTAAAACAAAAAATTTACCGTCGGAATATTTGATATCAAAGAGTCATGCGTTAGAAGCTGCAATTCAGCGTTTACCAGTTGTTTATCGTGGTCATGGCCATTTTCGACAATATCAAATTGATGATGCTAAAGATTTTATTGAGGAATTAGATCAATTATTTGATGTGTTTCCGGGTATTTATGGTGTGAATTATTTCTATAAGTTAAATCCAGATTTAATGGAATTATTGGATATTCATAATGGAACAGAACTTGCTAATGTGATTAAGCAACTGGGAATTTCTAAATTTCCACATATTTTCAAAATTGTTCGTCAATCTCAGGTGTGGATAGGTATTGGGCATCAAGACGACTTTTATATCAATGCTTTACAACAATTATCCGGCAAAACATTAGATGAGGTTGTAGATTATTTTAGTGATGAGTATGCGTTTAGTTCAAGTACGACTCGAACGACTTTATTAAGAGATTATCGGTTATTTTTCAAAGATAATGTTGTTGTCAATGAGTATTGGGAACCTCAAAATCCGGTTTTCTTTGATCGAGTTCGGCGTGAATTAAAGCAACCAATCTATAGTGAAGAAAAATTTACTCAGATAATTAGGCGTATTGATGAGCAGGCGCGGTTAAACCCTAGATTGGCTATTCAATTAGGGTATATTCAACGTGAAATATTATATGTTAAGGAACAATACTCAAAACAAGGTGAAGCTATTGATGCAATGTTAGATCAGGCCCAAATTAGTGTTTCAGAAGTTAAATCACTGAATAACCTGGCAGTTAATGTCCGATTACGTGAATTGGAACGAACGCACCAATTAGTTTTGGTAGATAATGAGCATTTTAAGCGAATAGATCAGTTAGAAAAGGTCGGGATCACAAAAGCAACGATTCAAGAATTTTTAGATCAAGTGAATGAAAAAGTAAATTTGAATCAATTTTTTAGCTGGACATCTTTGAAGAATGACGGATTTGAGTCACCATTAAGTGACCTAAATTTAAAAAATGAATTTTACCAGAATATTTTATTTTCAACTGGAGAATTCACTAAAATCATCACTAGAGAACCGCTTTTTATTAAACTAAGTTCTAACAGTACTGTTAGAACTAGGATTAGCGATTTTTTAGTACAAGCAATGCCCGAAGATGTAATGTTCGTCGATGATCTACTGCAAGTACTTCGAAATTATTATGGACTCAAGTTTAGCCGTGAAAAATTACTAGGAAAAGTAAATCAAATTGGCGGAACTATATATTCTCCGCAACTAGATTTAATTTATCGTGATAAGTCAATTATGGTTAACGATAGCCAATTTAATTTAAAGTAGATGGGGAATTGTTAACAAGAATAGACTTCTGATTTGGATATTGATCCAATATCAGAGGCTTATTTTGGGTTGTGTATATAATGACGGCCTTATTTTTAAGACTAAACTAGTATGTCTATTGTGTTTTTTGCAAAAAATCGGCGGCCTGTTTTTTTGTTAATGAGTAAGTGTCACCGTACATTTTCCACTTCAATGGAAGCTTTAAAGAATAATTTTTGTCTTCAATAAATTGACGCTGTGTATTTAATCGAGATAAGTCATGATGTGCTTGTTCTTCACGCATTATGGGTTTTCTGGCTCTAAGAAAGGCCAATAAATATGCATGCTGAGAACCACCTTCACTGGGGGACTTTGCATATTTAAGTGCTTGGTGTCGAATTCCTTGGAAAGTATTCTTTTCCTTGGGAGTGCCTGGGCCATGTACAACAAGTGCATCATAATAAATATATTGGCCTAATTGACCTAAATGGTCTTTTTTTGAATACTTTAGTGCGGGCTGCATATATTGTTCATTTAAAATAGCATCTTGAGCTTTAATAAACCTTGAATCATCAGCGGCCTTTTTCCATGCAACTATAAAGTTTTTACCCAAACCTTTGTGGGAAGCTGAACCGTTAACTTTTTTCAGAGCGAGTAGATACTTTGCTAAAATATTATTCCTTGGGCGCAGGTGGGTATATTTTTTAACGACTGCTAACATATCTCCAGTTCCAGAGGTGAAGCCAATAATACCACCAGTATAGCCTCGTCCGTCGCCAATATCTTCAATATAGGAGTACTGTTTTGTATAATCAGTTGTTGAATTTTCTGCACTTGAAACTAAAGCAAATACAGTTGAACGAGCTATTCCCGTCTTAATCGTACCCATCTTGTCTTTGGATTGGTTATCGTTAGACATACAGCCGGCAAGAATCAATCCTAATAATAAAATAGTGGAGAATAATTTAATGTAGTGTTTCATTGTAAGTACTCCAATTCATAAATATTAAGGATAAAGGGCATAATTTATCAGTATCAAGTAAACTTTTACGTTTTGCAACAAACCATGTCTAGACTAAGCATATCATAATACCCTTAGAATAAATTCATTCGGTTGTTCGGATAAATGATGAACAAAGTACCTTCAAATAATGTGTAGTCCTGTTTATGAAGTGCCAAATGCAAAGCGATTTATATGCATTATATTTTGTAATCTTATTTGAACACAATCAGTGCTAACATAAAGATATGAAAACACAAAGAGAAATAATGACCAGCGGGGAACCGTATCAGCAATTTGATAAGGAACTAATAGAGCGACGAAAGTACATTCGAGAACAATTATTAATCTGGAATAACAAATCTGATAATGATGAGAGAAATAATGGAATAAAGCATTTACTAGATGAAGTTGGTGAAAACTTTTTTGTGGAGAGTAACTTTAAATTTGATTATGGATGGAATATTCATATTGGAGATCATTTTTATGGGAACTATGACATGACTTTTTTAGATACTTGTCCGATCACGATTGGCGAGCATTGTTATTTTGGTCCCAATGTTGGTTTATATACCCCTATCCATCCTCTCGATCCTATGCAACGAAATGCTGATGTAGAGATGGGAGCACCTATTAGTATTGGTAACAGTTGTTGGTTTGGTGGAAGAGTGACTGTTTTGCCTGGTGTTACTCTAGGAAATAATGTTGTGGTTGGAGCAGGATCAGTAGTTACTAAAAGTTTTGGTGATAATGTCGTGATTGTGGGGAACCCCGCCAGAGTAATAAAAAAGATACCGCTTTCATCAAAATAATGACTTAACAAATCGTTAATTAAGTATATGATTAGTAGTGACAGGTATGACGTTTTTCAATAAAAACATTGATTAAGCGACGCTATGCAGGTGTTAAACCAGCATACGTTGCTTTTTTTATTGCCTGAATATAAGAGAGAACACATGGGAGGAATTTTTTATCTTACACAGTAAGAATGTCGATCGGGCCGTATTTATTCCAACGGTAACTTTGTTTGGGATAGTTTCAGCAGTTTTAATTATTGGCGGTCCAGCCGTTCAGCAATTTATGAACGCGTTGTTGTCATTCATTACAACTAAGTATGAGTGGTTGTATGTTTTGGTTTATGTCCTTAATTTTATCTTTTTCATAGTTCTGATTATGAGTAAGTTTGGTAAAATTCGTTTTGGAACTCCAGATAAGAAAAGGGATTTTAGTAGTTTTCAGTGGGGCAGCATGGTTTTTGCAACGGGAATTGATGCTAGTATTCTAATGTTAAGTGCCACTGATCCATTACTTTATTTACAACATCCAGCATTTGGAGCACGTCCTCTTTCGAAAGCAGCATACATATATGCCAACATTTGTGGAGAATTTAATTGGGGACCAATGGCTTGGATGATGTTTGCGACTGCGACTATTGCGATTGCTTATACGATGTATGTTAAAAAAGTTCCTGTTAAACGATTAAGTACGGTTATTCCAATAATTCAGGGAAAAAGATGGGATAAGAAGTTTATACGACAAATAATTGATTTTCTCGTCATTTTTGGAATTATGGGAGGAATTGGTTCATCCATCGGGATGGAGATTCCAGTTATAGCTAAGGTATTGAGCTTGATTCTTGGTGTTCCGGATACTATATATTTAAAATTAGCTCTTTTTATGGTTTTACTAGTTTTATTTTCTTTAACAGTTTATGCGGGTCTAAACAAAGGAATAAAGAAAATATCGGCTTGGCACATTTACTTGGCAATTGGTTTTTTGTTAATTGTGCTATTAATTGGACCCACATTTAGACTTATCGGTGGCGAAGTACAGACTTTGGGTGGAATGTTTAAAAACTTTGTTAGTTTATCCTTTAATAAAGCTAGTGCGGGGTCTAACAGTTATGCCCAACATCAAACTCTGTTTTACTGGGGCTGGTGGTTATCATACATGCCTGTAATGGGATTATTTATTGCCAGAATTTCGCATGGAAAAACAATTCGACAGGTTGTTCTTGGAATGATGACTTATGGAGTTGGAGGCTGTTTAGCATTCTACGCCGTCCTAGGAGGATATGCGCTTTGGTTACAACAATCAGGTGTTGTTAACTTAGTCCATATTCTAAATACACAGGGACAAGCTGCAGTTCTAGCAGCCCTGATTACAACACTCCCAATGAGTAAGTTGATGTTAATTATTTTTTGTGTATCATGCTTTGTATTTTTAGCAACAACAATATCATCATCGGCGTTTATTGTCTCATCGTTTACGAGTTTGGATTTATCTGGTAATAGACAGCCTAGCCGTTGGAACCGTATGGCATGGGTTTTTGTATTCATTTTATTTTCATTAGGAATTGTTATCGTAGGTGGATTTGAAACAATTCAGGCGATTTGTACAATCGCGGGATTTCCCCTGATTTTTGTTTGCATGTTATTGCTTTATTCAATTTTCCAAGAAATAACAGAACAAAGCGATCTTCGGGTTCCAGCCTTGGACTTATTACAATTACCAAGATTGAGCAGTCGAATTTTTATGATGCTTTCACGAACGTTTGGTGTTTTCAATGGTTATAATGAAAATAACTAGCTGGATTACAAACTATACTTCTTAAGGTTCAAAGTGAATTTAAGCGGTCAACTTATGTAAATTAAACAATTTAAAATTAGATCCAGTAAGATTCAATTAAATTTGAATCTTACTGGATTTTTTGGTCAGGCTGAAGATGAAGTTAAAATCGATCAAGCTTTCTGGAACTTAGGGTCCTCATTTAGGAAAAGAGCGTCAAATGAAGGCGAGACATAAGTCGGGAAAGGTTGCCACATAGGAACTGGCACTAGTTCGTGAATAGTAGATGTTTTGTTCCACAAAACGTAGATACTCATACGTTGTCCATTCCTATGGGCCAAGAACGCCACATAGGAACTGGCACTAGTTCGTGAATAGTAGATGTTTTGTTCCACAAAACGTAGATACTCATACGTTGTCCATTCCTATGGGCCAAGAACGCCACATAGGAACTGGCACTAGTTCGTGAATAGTAGATGTTTTGTTCCACAAAACGTAGATACTCATACGTTGTCCATTCCTATGGGCCAAGAGCGCCACATAGGAACTGGCACTAGCTCGTGAACAGCGGAATTATCTGACCTATTTCTTACGTTTTTGCTATTTAGTTTGGAAAATAAATTTAGATTTTAGTTATGTTACAGCTCCTTTTTGTATGGATTTGAGCAAATATCATGTTTTTAAAATTTGTGCAATTAGACACACTGATAAGGTGTAAAATATTGTTGGAATTATTTAATGCTCTTAGAAATTTAAAGTTATAACTTGCGAAGACGAGGATGAAAAATATGACACAGATACTATATCTTATGCGACACGGTGAAACAGAATTTAACAAACAGCATAAAATTCAAGGTTGGTGTGATTCGCCTTTAACTGAGTTTGGTAGACAACAAGCACAGATCGCAGGTAAATATTTTAAAGAACATAATATCCAATTTGATGCCGCTTTTTCTTCAACTTCTGAGCGTGCAAGTGATACATTGGAATTAGTGACTGATACACCTTATACAAGGGTTAAAGGGTTGAAGGAATGGAATTTTGGAGTATTTGAGGGAGAATCCGAAACATTAAATCCTGCCAAGCCATATGGCGAGTTTTTTGTACCTTATGGTGGTGAATCGGAAATAGATCTGCAAAGAAGAATGTCTAAAACTATTTTAGATATTGTAAGTAATACTGATGCGAATACGATTTTGATGGTTTCGCATGCTGGAGCGCTTCGCCAGTTTATGCGCGTTTGGCGTCACACTAGTGATGTATACCAAGAGGAACATTTGGGGAATTGTGCTATTTTAAAATATTCTTTCGATGGAACTGATTTTCAATTATTAGAGGTTATTAACCACGATTTTTGACCTACTTTTATTAATGAAAACTTCTGGATGCGCAGAATTACAATTACTTTCTAGTTAGCAAGTATTTGAAATAGGGTTTGCGAGTAGAATTAATTCCTTTTTATACTATAAGGACTTACAATTACCTCAAAATATCTAATGAGGTGATGGCATGGCTGAAAAAATATTGGCAGTGTATGGGGTTGGAAAATCTGGATTGGGAGAGGCATTAGGTTCAGTTTTTGGTAAAAATGGTTACACAATTGCTTTGCTGGAGCGAAATCAAGATCATTTGAATCAAGTTAAAGCTAATCTGGAAAAAGATGGGATTAAAACTGAATCGATTCCTGTTGATTTAGCAGATTTTAAGAGCGTTGATGATTCTGTTAGAGCTATCTCTAAGTTGGGCGACTTAGATACAGTGGTATTTAACGCAACGGTAAGGAGAAAAGGTCGCCCAAGCACGTTTACTGGTGATGAAATAATGGAGGATATGGCAGTGAACCTGGGTAGCGCCGTGGAAATTGCCAGTCAAACAATTCCCATCTTAAAACAGAATAAGGGTGCTATTTTATTTACTAACAGTGTAGTGGCATCAAAACCTGGTACAACTGATACATCGCAATCAATTGGAAAAGCAGCAGTCCACAACTTCGCACTGTCACTCAATAAGGACTTGAAAAAGGATGGAGTTTTTGCTGGATTAGTGAATATTTGGACTTATATTCGTGAAGGGAAACTTGGAAAACAGAATCCACTTAATATTGCCCAAGCATATTATGATTTAGTACAAAAACGGGATGAAGTTGAGTTTGTGTATGGAAAATCAAATTAGCTCTTTAAAAAGGTGAGTTTTGAATCTGTAGATAGTTCTGACACATAATGATAATTTAAACGGTTAAATTTAGTTAGCCCTGTCAGTTCATGAACGTTATTTTCCGCCATAAATCGGACCATTTCACCGCGAGCCATTTTTGCTAAAGTGGCTCGCGTTTTTATTTTACCGTCAATTATTTGTCCAAATACGATGTCAACAAGTTGATTTTGGTTATTTAAATAACGCCGGATAATTTTAGAGTATTCTTGGGATGCGAGGTTGATAATGGATTGATCCGAATTATCGAGGGCTGTATATAATTTATCTCCCCAAAATTCATACAGATTATTGTTATTACCCATCTTAAGAGGTGCTTGCATTTCTAAACGGTAGGGCACTACACCATCAAAAGGACGTAAGATCCCATAAAATCCAGACAAGATACGAAGATTACTCTGTACATAGTTCAGTGCTTTTGATGTAAAAAGATCGGGAGCCATGTATTGATACTGAATTCCGGAATATGCGATGATTGCTGGCGTTAAATTTTGATAAAGGTCCGTTTTTTGTAAAATCAAGTAGTTTTCTTGTGCGATTTTATCACTACAATTCCAAAGATTTTTCAATTCGGTGTAACTTTTTTGGGTTAATACGTCTAAAATTTGATTGGCTTCATCTAAATATTGAGGTAACGCATTATTAGAAAAGCTATCGGTATCAACTTGCATTTTTTTAGCTGGAGAAATAATGATTTTCATAGTAGGCCTTTCAAAAATATTTATGCATATATTATACAAGTGATTATTGAAAAGTAAAAAACGATGAAATACTAATGTTTTGTGATACGCCTTAGAATAAAACTTATTGAATGTCATTTTAATTATGCTGAATTTATCAGTCCAGGTTGTCACGATTGTGAGTGGTTCGATTCATAATCATAAATTTAGGTGTGAGTTATTTTTGACAAGCAATCTGCATAGTGTCATATTGCATGTATGAATAATTAATGGAGGCAATTATATTATGGCTGAACAATTACCAACTGCAATTCAAAAGTTTATTGATACAACTAATAATGCTGATTCAGAGGGATTTGTGTCAGTATTTACGACTGATGGTTCAATCAATGATTGGGGAAACGAGTATGACGGAACTGATAGAATTGCTCGTTGGAACCAAACTGATAACATTGGAAAACAATCCCACTTTGAATTAGTTAATTTTAAAGATCAAGGTGCTAATAAATGGCTTGTAAATTTGAAGGTTACGGGGAATGGGTTTAACGGAACGAGTCCATTTACATTTGAAATTGAAGGCGCAAAGATTAAATCAATGGTGATTTCACCAGATTAATTGAAGTTCAAATTGAAATAAAAGGCGAGGTATAAGTTAGGACTGGTAGGCATTGACGCTCATCGTAATAGCTTATATCTCGTTTTTTTATTTTTTAATAACCCATGGTTAGAATAACATTTTGGCTCCCATGAAGATTAATATAATTCCCATAAGAGGACGTAAAATACTATTAGTTCTTCCAGGAGTACTCATTTTCTTTAATAGAAAAGGTGTAAACGCTGCGCCAATAACAGAACCGATCATTAAGTAAATTCCAAAGTTCCAATTAATATTTCCCGCTGACATATGAAACAGTAACCCTACTAAGGTATTAAAAACTAAAACATATGCAGAAGTTGCGGCCGCCTGAATCATATCTAACCCCATTAGTAAAAGACCAGCTACAATCGGTCCTCCACCACTTAATCCGGCAATACCAACCATTAAGCCGCTTAAAATACCAAAGAAAATTGCTTTGCCAGTTGAAGAGGACCTATCCTGTGTTTCATCATTTTTAGACGAATGTGTTTGCCATAAAACTTGGGCGCCTAATAGTATTAAAATAAGTGCCACAATCCAAGTATAAATATTCGCAGGGATGTAGTGTGAAATTAGTGAACCAACAATTGTGGCGGGAAGTGCGGACAGTAGCATACGATTACCAATTTTAAAGTTAATATTACCGGATCGATATTGACTGTAAGCACCTACAATTAAAGCTGGAATAGCAGTAAATAATGAGGTTGCGGCAGCAGAAACTGCGGAAAGTCCAAATCCACTGGTTAGGATACCAAGATATATAGCGGCACCGCCACCTCCCATTGCAATTACGATAAAACCAACGAGAAAGCCAATTAGAATTAAAAGAATTTGAGACATTTAAATCACTTTCTTTCATAGAGTAAGTTTTTAGATACTGATTCGGTTACAACGCTTGTGTCAAGTTGATTCATTAAATCAGATTGGTAAAACCCCTTTTGAATGACAAGTGGATGTCGTAAACCGTAAACTGTTAAACGGTAGTGATGAATTCCAGAACGGGGTCTGGGACCTTGATAGTGCGATTCTAAATTTTCGTGAGTTGATTTTAACTTCCAAAGAGGTTTGCGAATTCGTTGAATAATGGAAATAAGACTGTTTTTTCCTTGAGGATAATCCACTTTTAAACTTAAATCCGCTTCAATTTGAACTTCATCGTAAGTAACAGGATAGTTGGCGAGTTGCCAATGGATCCAAGCAAAGCCAATTAATGGAATAGTGTCGTAATCAATCAATGTCCAAGCTAAATAGTGTGTTTCAGAACCTAAGTTTGAAATATTAAATGGAAATGAATGTTGGTTTATACCATTTGTGAGATTTTGAGTATCCGTATTCATGCCGAATTGATCAGGTATAATATTGTTATTAAATGTTGTAGTTACGTTCATAGTTTAGCGTTTCGTCCTTTCAAAACAATATGGAGATTATATTTTACAAGTTGTAAAATGTCAAATGTGGAGGTGCTTATTTTGAAGCAAAAGCGAGATCTATCATCAGAAAAAATAATTCAAGCAACGATTAAAATAATTGAGAAAAGGGGAGCAGAAGCCGCAACCTTTCGGAACATTGCAGACGTTTTAGAGTGTAAAACGCAGGCGCTATATTTTTATTTTAAAAATAATCGCGACTTGTTGATTGGGGTTGCCCAAACTTATTTTAAGGAAATGAATGCAGAAATAGGGCGAAGTTGTGTGGGATTAATTGGCGATGAAGCGATTATTGAATTAGCTTTGACGATTAAAGATTTTTCGCTTAAGCACAAGAATGTTGGTGTGGCAGTCTTCAGGATACCTAAGATTACTGAAGATCCAGAAACAGAGCTGATTTTTAAAGAAATTTCCAATACTTTAAAAAAATATATCGGAGATTTCGTTAAAGACGAACGAGAAATATTAGTTATCGCTAGAGGGGTTCGAGATCTAATTCTTGGTGAAGTAATTAATGAGAGTGTTGGCTGGTTTAAGAATCCGATGATCACGCAAGATGATAGTTTCACGTGGAACCTAAGGCAGATCATGAATGTAAATTAAAAATAAGGAGTAAGAATGTGGGTAAAAAAGTTGGGTGCGTTTTTTGTGAAAAAAACTCACAAGAATATTTATTGGAAAATGATTTAGCAGTGGCGTTTTGGGATATTCATCCGATGACAAAAGGACACTTATTAATAATACCGAAGGATCATGAAGAAACGTTTTTTGATTTATCGGACCAACAAAAGAGAGCGATGGATAAATTATTAGTAGAAGCCAAAAAAATGCTGGATGAAATGTATCATCCAGCTGGATATAACATTTTTGTACATGTTGGAAAGCGCGCTGGACAAAAGGTAATGCACGCACATTGGCATTTAGTTCCGGCGTATTAATCATTATTTACGGTTGATGCCCCAAACGTTGTGGATAATGAGGTTACCAATATTCGTATTTGTAACATCTTAAAAAAGTTCTTTTGTTCATTGAATATGTAATTTGTTGCCCAAAATACCTTGATAGAACAACAGTGTAGCTTCTACTTGCCCATTGAAGGTTAAAAAATGGAACGAAATTCATAATAATTTCTACTTTTTGATATCGGAATTATACTATACTTTAAGCTTAACAGTAGTATTTAAGCCATGTATGTGGTACTTTAAGGTTTGTATAACAAAGGTTGAGGTTATGAAATGGATAATAAAATAGCTATACTTGTAGATTCGTGTTCGGATGTACCAGCAGCGATAATGGAAAAAGATTATATAGAAATGATTCCAATGGAAGTTTACTTTGGACAAGAAAGTTTACGAGATCGTGTGGACATTGAACCAGATGAATTCTATGAACGTTTAAAAAAAGCGAATAAGTTGCCTTCAACTTCGAGTCCCACGGGAGAAAGTATCCACAGTGCATTTCAAAGCTTGATTGATCGCGGATATAATCAAATTATTGCAATCTGTATATCCAGTGCATTATCTGGCACGGCACAGCAGGTTTCAATTATTTCTGAAGAATTCCCTGATATAATTACTAATGTTATTAACACTAAAAACATTGGAATTGGAAGCGGACTTACAGCTGTTTATGCTTCACAATTGATTGACAATGGAATAAATTTTGAAGAATTAATCACTGAGCTTGAAAGGTCGGCACTGAAAACGAAGGTGTTTTTCTATGTACCAACACTTGATTATTTAATTGCAGGTGGCAGGATAGGCCGTGTTTCTGGAATGGTTGGATCAATTCTAAAAATCAAACCAATTATCTCTTGTGATTCTGATGGTGTTTATTATCCAGTAGCAAAGGCTCGTAGTGAAAAATCTGCAATTTCGAAAATTAAAAGAACAATAAGTGAATTAATTGGAGAATCTAAAAATTATAATTTAGCAGTAGTTCACGGTAGCAACCCAACTTTAATGGAAAATGTGTATGAAGAATTCAAAGAGAGCTTTGATGGCTTTAAGAATATATTTAAAGGAGACATTTCGCCTGCTTTGGGAGTTCATACAGGTCCAGGCTTAATTGGGGTCGGGGTTCAGGTACTGGATTAGCAAGAGTACTACACTTGATATTAATTTCAAATGTAGTAATATGTTTGATGTATTTAATTATTCGAATGCTAGAATTTAAAAGGAGTTTGCCATGGATACAGATAGTAAGACTGCTGTGTTAACGGAGTTTAAAAAAAATATTCCGTTATTAGATGTGTTATCCGATGAGCGTCGCCAACAGATGATAATTTTCTTAGGCGAAAGTGACGAAGGGTTAACGGTTGGAGAACTGACAAATATGATGAATCTTTCGCAACCAGCCATTTCCCATCACCTCAAACAGCTTAAGGACTTAAGTTTAGTATCAGTTGAACGACGCGGGACAAGTAATATTTATCGTTTGACAATTGGGGATGCGTTGGATCAAGTGCAACGTTTGATCAATGTACTTCGGGAAGACAAAAAATTAACAAGGGAGTAGTCTTTTGTTTTTTTGCGTATTTATTTATGTATTCGAATGAATAGATTCTAAAGTTTATAAAGGAGTTTTATTTTTTATGATTCGTAAAGAGTGGAAGTTTATTGGGCATAACAGATTGATTTTAATGTCCGTTTTAGCTATTATTTTTATTCCTTTCCTATATAGTATTTTCTTTCTAAAATCAGTCTGGGATCCATATGGGGATACCAAAAATTTACCAGTGGCGGTTGTTAATGAAGATCAATCGGTTAAATATCAGGGGAAGACCTTTGATGTCGGTAATCAGATGATCAAGAATTTGAAGCACAACAAGCAACTTGGGTGGCATTTTGTATCAAAAGATAAAGCAATGGAAGGTATGAAGGACAAGAAGTATTACACGATTGTCACGATTCCTAAAAACTTTTCTAAAAATGCCTCAACGGTAACTTCATCTGATCCAAAACAGATGCAAATTAAATATAAAACAAATGATTCGTTAAACTATATTGGTAAAGTTATCAGTGAAGTTGGAACAGATAAACTATTGTCACAGGTTCGGGCTAGTGTAACTAAGGCATATGCAACAACAATGTTTGACACTATCAAGTCGACTGGTAAGGACGTAAAGAAGGCAGCAGACGGTGCTACAAAACTATCAGATGGTGCGTTTAAACTTGATGATGGCTTGAAACAGTATACAGCGGGCGTTTCTAAGCTACATAACGGAATCGCAACAATGGCGGTTCAAGTTCAACCTTTGCAGGCTGGTGTTGCACAGTTAGCGAGTGGCTCAGGTCAACTTGCTAATGGACTTGACACTTTGAATGGAAAAACTGGTCAATTAGCGGGCGGAGTAAACCAACTTGCTAATGGAGCCTCACAGTTGGCAGGTGGCTCAAGTAAAGTAACCAATGGATTAGGCACTGCCCAAAGTAGTGCTGCCAAGTTAGCAAATGGAGCCTCACAAGTAGCGGGCGGTTCTGGACAAGTCACCGCAGGATTAGGTGTGCTTAATGGAAAAGCAGGTACATTGGCTAGTGGGGTAAATCAATTGTCCAGTGGCGCTTCGCAAGTGGCTACCGGGTCGGACGCGGTTACAAAAGGATTAGAACAGTTACAGAATAAATCCAATGCAATTGTAACCGGAATCACTAAACTATCAAACGGTTCAATTCAATTAAAAGTTAAGACTGCCCAATACGTTGACGGTGTTTACAAAGTAAACGATGGTATTCAACTTATTAATGGAAAAACTGGTTCGTTAATTGGTGGTGTAACACAATTGTCTGCTGGCGCTGCTGAGTTAAATAATGGAGTGCACGAATACACAGCTGGAGTTGCCAAGGCAGGAGCGGGTAGTAATAATTTAGCTGCTGGGCTAAAAGAGTTAAAAGAACAAACAGATCCGCTACAAGATGGTACTGCTGCATTAAATAACGGTGCAAAGGCTATTAATAATGGTTTGAGTCAGTTGACAGAACCTAGTCAAACCCTGACTGCTGGATTAAATAATTTATATAACTCGCTTGGTGATTCCAAGACAGCTAGTGAGGTAAAGCAGTTACAGGATCAAATGGGAAGTATTAGCACTCAATTATCTGATTTAGCTAAATCAACTGGTGGAGATGTAAGTACTAGTGATTTATCTTCACAATTGGCGACAATAAAGAGTGAAGCCAGTGATCTAACTACAACTAAAACGACAACTTCTTCTACACCAACAACAAGTAAAGCTGCAATTAGCCAAGCTGAAATTAACAGTAAAATTGATGCGGCTGGGTTAAGTGCTGAAGATGCTCAAAAGGCGAAAGCTGCATTAGCCGGAGTGGCTGACAGCACATCTTCCTCCGCAACACAGGCAAGCAATACTTCAACGACTGTTGATCAAAGCAAGCTGAGTCAGTTACAGAACGATATCTCAACGGCTCAAGGTGAAGTTGATAAAATAGGATCAATCTCAAAACAGCAATCAGATTTAAATCAAAAGCTAAATAGCTTGAGTCAACAATTAAGTTCCGTACAAAATGGTGTTGGTAGCATGGGATCACAAAATACTGAGCTAGCAGAGACTGTAAAAGAATTATCGGCAGGTTCTCAAAAAATTACAAGTAGTATTCAGCAACTTGCGGCAGGTTCGAACACGTTATCTACCCAAATTAATGATTTTTCCGGGAAGGCATCTGCGCTGACAACTGGAGTTACTTCGGCAGTGGATGGGGCTAATGCTTTGGCCGTTGGAACTAATGCACTGAACCAAAACTCCAATAAAATTAATACAGGTGCCGCTCAATTAAATACGGGATTGTCACAGATGCAATCACAAATGCCTGAATTACAAAGTGGTATGAGTCAAATTGCCCAGGGTGGAAGTCAGTTATCTAATAACGGCCCTGTTTTGAATGGTGGAGCAAGTGATTTGTCTAACGGTTTAGGCCAAATGCAATCACAAATGCCACAATTCGTTGGTGGAGTCCAACTATTAACGGGTGGTTCATCTAAAGTAACTAACGGAGCTCAACAAGTGAGTGGTGGTTTAAGCCAAATGCAGGGCCAAATGCCACAATTGACGGCTGGAGTTCAAAAACTTTATAACGGTTCTTCACAAGTAACCAATGGTGCTAACCAAGTAAGTAGTGGAAACAGTGCCTTAAGCTCAGGACTTGGACAACTCTATAGTGGCTCTTCACAGGTAACTAGTGGTGCGCAACGATTGGATGCTGGTTTGGCACAAATGCAATCGCAAATTCCAGCATTAGTTTCTGGAGTAAGCCAGCTAGATAATGGAGCACATCAACTTAACGGTGGAATTCAAACCTTAAACAGCAAGGTGCCGGCACTAGTATCTGGGGTAAACCAACTTAATGATGGTGCAGCTCAACTTGATTCTAAGTCTGGCGAAATTGAAGATGGTGCCAATCAGCTTGCTAAGGGAAATAGCGAACTTGGTACAAAACTTGAAGCGGGTGCAGAAAAAGTTGACGGACAGCATTTGGATAATGCAAATGCTAATATGTTTGCAGCACCTACTAAGTTAAGTCATAGTAGTTATAGTTACGTTCCAAATTATGGGCATGCATTAGCGCCTTATGTCTTGTCATTAGCGCTTTACGTAGGAGCAATCGTCTTCAACTTTGCATATCCTATTCGTAAGATTGCAGAACGTGGTAAATCCGCTACACAATGGTTCTTGAGTAAAGTATCAGTTGGTACGGCCGTTGCTGTTGCGATGGCAATTATTGAAGCAACTATTATGATGTGGGCTGGAATTCACCCAGATCATGTTGGCCAATATTACGTTACATCGATTATGATTGCGTTAGCATCAATGTATATAGTCATGTTCTTATCAATGGCGTTTGATAATCCTGGGCGCTTTATTGCGATGATTCTGTTAATGTTGCAACTTGGTGGTTCAGGTGGTACGTTCCCAATGCAAATTACCAATGGTTTCTATAATGCTATTCATCCATTCTTGCCGTTAACTTACTCAATCATGTCATTCCGTGAAGCAATTTCTTCAGGTCTTGGTTCAGTAACGTTCACACAATCAATGGCGGCCTTAGCTGGTTTCTCGATATTAGCATTAGGATTACTTTGGATTAGTATGGTAATGTTGCAGAATAAGCATATGCAGGGTAAGTCACAACTTGATAATAACCAAGAACTACAGGCAGTAGAAAAATAATTATAGGGGTTTAGCTTCCTAATCAATGGGGCTGGCCCTTTTTTATTTGTAATAATGATATACTTGTTTAAATGATAAGTTAGTTGTTTGGGGGAATTAATATGATTGAGATATATCAAGAGTTTTGGCGAAACATATTTACATGGAATGCCACTGCAACGAGGGCGCAGTATTGGTGGCCAGTCTTAATTAATGCAGTTGTTTTATTTTTAGTGTCTGCTGCAACGGGCCAAGTAAATCAATTAAAGTCAATTCTATTAAGCCAAGGTACGGTTTTAACTAATAATATATCAACGGGTTCCGTGGTATTTTCAATTTTTATGCTTTTATATTATGTTGCTACTTTTACTTTAACGGCGCGACGCTTGCATGATGTGAATCGGAGTAACTGGTGGATTATTTTGGAATTTATTCCTGTAGTTGGCTACATAGTGATATTTATATTTACAGTTTTACCAAGTAATCCGAATAGTCGTTGGACAAGAAATCAGTCAGAGTTTTAATGGTTGTTTTGCAAATTAAAAGCATTTTGGAAAAATCCAAAATGCTTTTTTGATTGATTCTATTGGTCATATCCTCCGGTACTATCCGAAGGATTTGTAGATGAACCAGGTTCACCGGCTTGTTGATTCTGATCTGCTTGCTGTTGAGCAGCAGAATTAGCTTCCTGTTGGGACTCTGCTTCTGCTTGACTCTCACTCGCAGCATCTGCTTGGGCTTGCTGTTCCTGAGCCTTTTTTTCAGCCTCTTGTTGCTTTTTTGCTTCATTAGCAGCCTTTTTTGCGGCTTTTTGTTGTTGAGCAGCAGCAATCTCTTCCTGTTCTGCTTGTTGTTGAGCAACGAGGGCAGCTTGTTGGGCTTTTTCCTCCAGAATAAGTGCTTTTTTCAATTTTATTAACTGCTTTTGTTGGGTAACAGTCTTTTGTGATTTGGAATTATTGTCCATTTTTTTAATAAGTTTTGCTACAGATTCTGAGGATACAGGAATACCGAGTAATTGATTTTTCTTAATTGCTTTAAATTGTTTGTCATAGCTATCAGCTTTTTTTGCAATTACTTTGGTGTTTTTTAAGTAACGCTGATATTTACTGTTAAATTCCCTAGGTAATTTATATTTATTGAGGGATGATTTTAATGTATCAATTTTCTTAACTGAAATGTTTGAGTTTAATAGACCTTTTGAGTTATAAAAAGCTGCATATTTTTGGCGAATGCTAATCATATGGTCTGCATTATTCAAATCAACTAGCATTCGTTTTTTATCAGAACTAGTGTGTAACTTTTTAACGGTTACCCTTGTTTGTGCAACCTTTGTAGAGGTTGTTGAAGACTTAACGTTTGAACGTGTATCACTGGTAAATAGTTGATTAACTTGTGTAGCCGCATTGGCGTTCCTTACAGAATTAACAGTATAGTGTCCCAGAGACAAAAGGCCAAAAAAGACGATTAGAATTCCAACAACGCTTGTCCCAAATATAATGTAATGGGATTCACGTAAGGTACTCTGACGGCGACGAACGGATCTTCTATTTTGATAAAGTTCATCATCCACATAGCCGTCATGGGGATTTGCCTCATTTGGATTTAAATAATCCCTTATGCTAGTAAAAATATGGTGAAACCATTTTGTGATTTTTTTCATATAAATCCCCCCGAACAACTCATCTAAGCTTCATTTTAGCATGAATGAAATACCCTGAGGAAGCTTTTTGAATACAAATTATTCCAGTAACTTTTGCTTCGCGCAATATTTATGGAACTATTTCTGTGTTACGATGTGAGTATTTTAAGGAAACGCTTTTATGAGGGAGGAAAAATGTCATTATTAATTGGACTGGGTGCGATTGGCATAGGGCTTTGGCAAATTAGGGCTGCGTATAAATCTTTTAATGGATATAAGGAGTCAGGTTCAAAAAATGCTAACCCATTTATGTTATATGCAATTTGGTTTGGAGCTTTTATTGGTATCATCTTCTTATTACTGGGTGTCATGGCTCTTAGGGGTGGATTTTAAAATATAATAATGAGTATTTTGAACCATTTTTTGAACATGTTTTTTATTTAAAATTCGTCTGTACAAATTTAAATATATGTAGCATAATCAATTTGTAAGCGATTTCTTGATACGCTTTCAGGAAATCAAAATTCTTCTTTGGCCGAAGATGGAACATATTTTTTGTTGATTAGCAATTATTTTTCAAAATTTTAACGGGGTGAATTTTATGAATGATTTCATTAATAACAAGATTTTACCTCCTATTATGAAGTTCGTTAATACAAAAGCGATTGTTGCATTACGTGATGGTATGCTTTTTGGATTACCGTTCATCATGATTGGTTCGGTGTTCTTGCTTTTGAGTGCGTTGCCCGTGCCTTCATGGGCAGCATGGATGTTAAAAGTGGGATTAACTCCTTATTGGACGCAAGCATATAATGCTTCAATGGGTGTTATGGCTATTTTTGCAGTAATTGGAATTGCCTATAGTTGGGTAAAGAATGATGGATTTGATCCGTTACCAGCTGGATTAACATCATTGGTAAGTTTCTTTGTTGTAATCCGCCCTTCAACAGCCGTAATGAATGGAACAAAAACCGTTATTGCTGCTGGTAAGGCACCACAACTTTTAGGTGGTTTTATTGACCGTACTTGGCTCGGTGGGCAAGGTATGATTGCTGCCATCATTATTGGCTTAATTACTGGTTGGGCTTACACATACTTTGTTCGTAATAAGATTACTATCAAACTTCCTGAACAAGTTCCTCCTGCAGTTGCGGGTTCATTTACGGCTCTTGTACCAGCGGCTGCAATTGTAACCGGTTGGTTAATTGTTTACATGGGATTTGATGCAAGTGCTCATGTCACAATGGTTGAATGGATCTACAAAGTTATTCAAACACCATTACAAGGTATAACAGATTCATTTGGTGGAGTTATTATTATTGCACTCTTGGTACCATTCTTCTGGTTCTTCGGTGTTCACGGTGCTGTTATTGTCGGCGGTATCATGGGACCTATCTTAGGTGCTAATGCACTTCAAAATGCTGCAATTTATAAAGCACATGGTGTTGTAACTGCTGCAAATGGTGGACATATCTTTACACAATCATTAATGGATCAATTTGGTACTGTCACTGGATCAGGTATGACACTTGGATTAGTTGTATTTATGGCATTCTTTGCTAAGTCGGTTCAAATGAAGAGTATTGGTCGATTGGCATTTTTACCAGGAATATTTAACATTAATGAACCAGTCTTGTTTGGAGTTCCTGTGGTTTTGAATCCACTGATGGTTATTCCATTTATGATTATGCCAATGTTTTCAATGGGTTCAACATATTTACTCATAAAGTTGGGTGTTCTACCTTATCTAACAGGTGTTCAAGTTCCTTGGACAACTCCGCCTATCCTTTCAGGGTTCTTAGTAGGTGGATGGAAGATAATGATTTGGCAGGCTTTAATGATTATTCTTTCATTCTTTGTATACTTCTTCTTTGCTCGTGCACAAGACCAAATCTTGTACAAGGCAGAACAAGAAGCTGGGAATGCAGAACATGCTAAAGAAGCAGAAGCTGCTGCATCAAACGAAAATGCTACTGTTTAATATTTAAAACTATAAAGGGGGCTGGAATTGAACTTCAACGTTTGATTCTGGTGCTCTTTTAATGTAAAAGGAGGAAATATATTATGTCAAAATTACCAAAAAACTTTTTGTGGGGTGGCGCTGTTGCTGCACATCAATTAGAAGGAGGATGGCAAGAAGGTGGGAAAGGTGTTAGTGTAGCTGACATTATGACTGCTGGTGCAAACGGAGTTGAACGTGAAATAACAGATGGTGTTCTTCCTGGTAAGAATTACCCTAACCATGATGCAATTGATTTTTACCATCATTATAAAGAGGATGTTAAGTTATTCGCTGAACTTGGCTTAAAGTGTTTTAGAACCTCAATTGCATGGACACGTATCTTTCCAAATGGCGATGATGCAGAACCAAATGAAGAGGGATTAAAATTCTATGATGACTTATTTGATGAATGCTTAAAGTATGGAATTGAACCAGTCATTACGCTTGCTCATTTTGAAATGCCATATAATTTGGTGAAAAAATATAATGGTTTTTCTGATCGTAAAGTGATCGACTATTTTGTTCGCTTCGCCGAAGTTTGCTTCAGACGGTATAAGGATAAAGTTAAATACTGGATGACATTTAACGAGATTGATAATCAGAGTTCGTACGATAATGATTTTTTAATGGCGACTAACTCAGGCTTGATTTTCCATGATGATGAAGATCGTGAAGCAGCAATGTACCAAGCAGCACATTATGAACTAGTGGCAAGTGCCAAAGCTGTGAAGTTAGGACATGAGATTAATCCAGATTTTAAAATTGGTTGCATGATTAACTTTACCCCGCTGTATCCATTGAATTCCGCACCAGATAACGTCATGCTTTCAGAACGTTTGATGCAACGTCGATACTGGTTCTCTGATGTTCATGTAAACGGTGTTTATCCAGAAAATATTGAAAAATACGTTATCCGAAAGGGGTTCCGTAAAGATATTACTGATGAGGACCGTGTAGCTTTAAAAGAAGGTACGGTTGACTACGTGGGGTTCAGCTATTATAACTCAATGACTGTTGCCCTTCCAGACGGAGAAAGTATTGATGGCGACCTACAACCTGATGAATTAGTAGTACAAAATCCATATGTTAAGGTCAGTGATTGGGACTGGCCAATTGATCCAACTGGACTACGTTTCTCACTGAACTGGTTGAATGACCGTTATCATTTGCCATTGTTTATCGTTGAAAATGGGTTAGGCGCCTATGACAAGGTTGAAAGTGACGGCAGTATTCATGACCCATATCGAGTTGCTTATCTTAGAGCGCACATTGAGGAAATGGAGAAAGCCGTTGATTTGGACGGCGTTAACTTAATGGGATACACACCATGGGGATTTATTGATCTTGTTTCCGCCGGAACGGGTCAAATGTCGAAACGTTATGGATTTATTTACGTTGATAAAGATGATGACGGTAACGGAACTTTGAAACGTTCCAAGAAAGATTCCTTTGAATGGTATCAAGAAGTGATTAAGACTAATGGTGAAGATTTAGGTGAAGAATAATGACATATTTTGTTGGTATTGATATAGGTGGAACAACAATAAAACATGGATTGGTAGATGAAAACGGTACGATTCTGCAAAAGGGAAGCGTTAAGACCGGTATTGTCGGAAGTGAAATTTTAGAAAATATTCGTAAAATTGTGGAACAATATCAGAAAGAACAACCAATTTTAAGTATTGGAGTAAGTGCACCTGGAATTGTACAACAAAATGGTTTTATGACAACTGGTGGGGCGATTCGTGATTTCTATGGAATTAATTTAAAAGAAAAAATCGAAAAGCTTACAGGAATAACTACTACAATTGAAAATGATGCTAACGCGGCAGCCTACGCTGAGAAATGGAAGGGGAACGCGCAAGGACTCCACAATTATCTTTGTATGGTTGTTGGAACAGGTATCGGTGGCGGAATCATAATTAATGATCGGATATATCGTGGTGGACACGGAATGGCCGGTGAATTAGGAATGATGTCGGTCATGGATCGGCATTTTGAAGAAGATATTGAACGTGACACTATGAGCTTTACCGCAGCAACAGTTGGTGGTTTATTGCGTTTTTATAATGAACATCATAATGGTGAAAAGTTGGAAGATGCACGTGTAATATATGATCTAGCCTCTAAACAAGATTACCTTGCATTAGAAAGTTTGGATTTCTTTTATACGGCTCTGGCGCGTGGCATTATGAATTTAATTGTTTCTTTGGATCCTGAAAAAATATTAATTGGTGGTGGAATCTCCGCTAATGAGCAATTTATCAATGGATTAAATCAAAAGATTGCCGAGTTAAAACAGATTAATAATGATTTGAAAGATTTAACTTTTCCACCAGTTGAAGCTGCCGAATTACGAAATGACGCAGGTATTATTGGTGCAACGTACAGAGCGTTACAAGAAGCAAACGCTGAATAGTGCCTTTAGCTCACTCATTTAAAATTAACCAATCTGTGTTAGTATTAATGTATAAAATTTAACTGGGGGTAATCAGTAATGAAATATTATGATCAGCACGTGCATACCGATTTTTCATTTGATTCGCAAGAAAAAATGGAACACTATATGAGGTTAGCCGGTGATGACTTCGTTACAACGGAACATTTAGAATTTCATAATCCGGACGAAAAGGATCAGGATTCATTACTAGATTACGATGCTTATACACGTGAAATTGACCGATTGAAATCAGTAACTGGTAAACGAATTTACAAGGGTGTTGAAGTCGGCGTATCGCTTGGACAGGAAGACAAGATTCGAGAGTATTTAAGTAACCATGAATTTGATATTAAATTGCTGAGTTTTCATCAAAATGGTCAGTTCGACTTCATGGATGATAAGGTTAAACATATGGACCCAGTTGAAGTTACAGATTTATATTATCGTAATATGTGGAAAGAAATTAATGCATTTCATGATGGTGATGTACTAGCCCATTTTGATTACGGTGTACGACAATTAAATTTAACTTCTGGTCAATTTGCAACAACGGCTGGTGTTCTGCTAACTAATATTTTTAAATTGGCTATTCGCTATGACCTTGCTTTTGAGGTTAATACGAAGAGTATGTACCGTTACCATAATATTGGCTTGTATGATTACGCAATTGAAATTTATAAACAACTCGGTGGAAAACGATACACAATTGGCTCAGATGCACATAAAGTTGACCAATTTGAAAATCATTTTAGTGATGCAATTGCATTTTTACAGGCACATGATATTCACCATGTAAATGTATTTAGGAAAAATTCAATGACAATTGTACCTTTAGATGATGTGGATGAACGAATTAAATATTAATATTTACAGGCACTGATTCCAGTGCTGTAGAGGCTGTAATAGTGTGGATTGCCCCACATCGTTACAGCCTCTTCTGATTTATAATATAATACCTCAAAAGAGAAGAAGGTTGACAGCAACATGAAAACAGTATTGATTACAGGTGGTAATAAAGGAATTGGATATTCAACTGCCTTGGCGCTAGGAAAACAGGGATGGCACATTTTAATTGGGGCTAGAAATGAAGAACGTGGGCTTGAAGCTATACAAAAGTTAAAAGATGCAGGCGTAAAGAAAACTGATTTTGTACAGATTGATCTAAGTATTCCTGAAATGATTGATCGTGCGACTGGTGATATTGGTCAAAGGTTTTCACAGCTAAATTTGTTGATTAATAACGCTGGGGTTCCAGGAGCTTTTGGACCAAACTTGGAGGAGACCGTTGATGACTTACGAGCCACCATGGATGTAAATTTCTTTGGTACTTTTCAGCTGACTCAAGGATTAGTTCCTCTATTGGAAAAAAGTCATGGCAGGATTATCAACATTACGATTCCAACTGGACCCAATCCAAATTGGAATCCGTTGTCGTATAAATCGTCTAAGGCGGCACAGAACGTTATGATGAGCTCGCTAGCAATTGATTTTGAAAAAGAGTCCCGTAACGTTGAGATTTTTAGCATTCATCCAGGTCCTACTACAACTGATTTAAATGGAAATATGGAGGGTGAAGGTTTTCATACAGCAGATGACGTTGCGGAGAAAATAGTAACAATCATTAACGATGGAAAATCACATCAAGGTGAAATGTTAGAGATATATGGCGAATTATTTTAGAGTGAAAATTAAAATAGTAGAAACGTAGAGAATGGGCTGTTCTGTGAATTCTATATTAAATAAAAAAGCATCTCAAACGGTGAGTAGATCATCAATTGGGATGCCTTTTTAGTATTTGTTGCCTAACAAACTATTTCCTATTTTCTTTTTTTGTATTTTCAACTTTGTGGTTGGCGTTATTTGAGGTGCGATTGGGCCTTTCGTTGGTATTAATGTCTTTACGTCTATTATGAGAAGTGTTTTGGACATATTGGGTATGATCTTGCCAACGTTGATGATTATTTTGTTTGCGTTCGTCTTGTTGTTGGTGAAATCTATTGTAAAAATTACGAATGGTAGATCCATCAATTTTTTGGCCATCTGCGGTTGTAATGCCATCTTTTAGAAGATCCCCCATCTCATTGCGCATATCTTGTTTCCAATTAGGATTAGTTTTACGTTGCTGAACATACTTGTTACGAATTTCGTCTTGTTGTTTACGAAATGTTCGCATGTCAGTTGGTGAAAGCTTGAAATAATCACTTTGTTCTGTGGTTGAAAGTTGTGTAATATCGTCCAAGTCAGCTTGATCATCCGTCCTAAGAAAAGAGATAATTGGAAGTGCTAAATAGAAAATCAGAGCCCAGTTAGGTTGAAAATAAGCTAGAATAATTAGGGCGATACTGGTACCAGTAATTAGATTATTCTGGCTGCCATAAACTCGAGTGAAGATTCGTTGGATATCTTTGTGTTCAGTATATTTTAATTTAATGACAATATTACATAAAATGATGAATAGAATGTTAACGATAAGGGTTAGAATACCATATGCCATAACAGTCCAACGGTTAGTATCTTGCGTAACCATTCGAGTGAAAAGTGGGACTAACGAGAGAAAGGCTAGAAATATGAACTCCATAATGAAAACCCGTTCATTCATAGTTTCGGCATCATTAAATAGATTGGAATGTTGATACCAGATATTAGCCACAAAAATAAAACTAATAAAGTAAATGCCAATGCCTTTTCCAAACTGGAGATATTCTGAAATAGAGTTATGAAGTGGAATTGGAAGTTCCAAAACAATAATAGTAATAATAATTGCGATAATAGCGTCACTAAACGCATCTAAGCGTGTTTTTAGTTTATCCATCATAATTAATAAGGTACCTTTCTTTTGTGCTTTCTATATTATATCTCGAAAAAAGAAGAATAAAAAGTAGGTTTACATTTAAGGTTAAGGATCGTTATTAATTATGTAAGCAGTCGCGACCTTACAAAATAATGAAAAGAGGAAGATCTTAGATGTTAAAAACTTGGGTTAAAACTGGAATTAATATTAAAATGACGGTCCAAACTGCAGAAGGAGAAAAGGTTTTACGCAGAGGATTTACTAATGCAGTAAAAAACGTGTCTGCTGAGCAGGTAGAGGGACTTGGTAAAATTTTGGAAAGTATTTCAGATGGGAAGTTCAGCAATGGAACTGTGACAACAACTGAAAAAGTTGAAAATCAATCAAAGTAAAAAATTGGAGGAAAAAATATGAAACAATTAGATTTAGAATTTTTAAGTGGTGCTGGCAAGGTTCAGCACATTAAATTAAAATATGTAAATGAAAACTTGGTAGAGGAAACTGTGCGCAACGCAATGACCGATTTGTCAGGATTGAAACTGTTTGAAAAAGATGATATTGAAATGTATGCGAAGCCCATTGCAGCGCGTTATGTTGAAACAATTCATCAGTCTATTTTTGAAGATAAGGCAGAAAAAGTAACCGAAGTTTAATAACTTAAGTGAAAAGGAGGCCGAGCAAAATGCTCGACCTCCTTTTTGGAACATATTAAATTGTACATATAGTATCCATAATAAAATGGATATTAATAATTGTTCTTACGTACTCTTGTGAAAACAATTAATACAACAAATCCCATTAATAATAATCCTAACAAAATTAGTAAACTATTTTCAGTTTCACCAGTTTGGGGCAAGATCTTTGCCTTATTACTGTATGTGACCTTTTTCGAGTTAGCTTTAGCAGGTTCTGTTGATTTGTCTGGAACAACTGGCTTGTCAGGAACCACTGTTTTAGTAGGAACATTTGGCTTGCTAGGTGTAACTGGCTTGCTAGGTGTAACTGGCTTGCTAGGCGTAACTGGTTTGCTAGGTGTAACTGGTTTGCTAGGTGTAACTGGTTTGCTAGGCGTAACTGGCTTGCTAGGTGTAACTGGTTTGCTAGGCGTAACTGGCTTGCTAGGTGTGACTGGCTTGCTAGGTGTAACTGGTTTACCGGGTGTAACTGGTTTACCAGGTGTCGCTGGAATATACGTATTTACTAAGTTTACAATTCCATTAACATTTGGCATCTGTGCACCAGCTGTAGAACTAGTGTAACCTGCAGGCATATTCTCAGTTACTGTGTAATTAATTGGATTACCATTTGAATCAGTTTGATCTAATCCAGTAAATGAAGCTTGGTAATTGTTTGAGCTGTCTAAAGTCAATGATTGACCAGTTGGTTGACCATTGGCATTTAAAACAACGGTGATAGCAGGGGTCTTTACGTTCGTAGGAACACCATCCCAAGTTTTGATAACTTTAATATTAGTTTTAGCAATAGCTGTGTTGATAGCTGAAACATTTACGTTAGTTCCGGTTCCATCTATTGTAAAGTTAATTGGTGAACTGTTTAAAACGTAACCATTTGGTGCTGCTGTTTCAATAAATTGATAAGTTCCCTGGTTTAAATCTGCAACTTCAATTGTACCGTTAGCATCTGTAATTAAATTATCTTTTACAACTTCTCCGTTAGCTGCAACTAATTTAAATGTTGCACCAGCCAACTTTGTAGCAGTTTTAGAATCTTCTTTAGTTAAAGTAACGGATCCAGGAACTGGGATGTAATTATTAACCAAGTTAACTGTTCCATTGTTTGGTGACTGTGCACCAGCTGTAGAACTAGTATAACCTGCGGGAATGTTCTCAGTTACTGTGTAATTAATTGGATTACCATTTGAATCAGTTTGATCTAATCCAGTAAATGAAGCTTGGTAATTGTTTGAGCTGTCTAAAGTCAATGATTGACCAGTTGGTTGACCATTGGCATTTAAAACAACGGTGATAGCAGGGGTCTTTACGTTCGTAGGAACACCATCCCAAGTCTTAACAACTTTAATATTGGTTTTAGCAATAGCCGTATTGACAGCAGAAACAGTCGCATTAACATTACTGTTACTAATTGTAAAGTTGATTGGATTATTATTTAAAATATATCCAGTAGGTGCTGAAGTTTCTATAAATTGGTAAGACCCAGCTCCTAAATTATTGACAGTAATGTTTCCGTTGGCGTCTGTAACTAGGTTACTTTCAACTAAAGAACCATTAGCATCAACTAATTTGAATACTGCACCGGCTAACTTTACTGAGCCATCAGCGTTTTCTTTGGTAAGTGTAACAGAACCAATTGTCCCATCACCGTTACCAGTTCCCCCAAAGGTTAATTTTGCGGTATTGTTGCTGGTGTTAACTTCAGCATTACCTTCGCCGTTTGTGCCAGTTCCAGAATAACTAACGCCATTCGTGTAGATATTTCCACTATTGATACCAGTGATTGTAGTGGTGTATGTTAAGTTGACGGCTTGTGTGACGTTTGTAAAGGTCATGGTTACAACTTGCCCATTAATACTTACAACGGGTGTAATGGTACCATTTGAATTAAACTTGCCATTATCATCGTAAGAGCCAGTATTAGCGACAATGTCGTTGTTAAAGGTTTGGTTAGCGCCAATAGTATCAACAAGAACAACCTTGCTTAGCGTTTGGTTGTTTGGGTTAAAGGCAATGTTCCAAGTTGCGGAAGCTGGATGCCCATCTACCATGTTTGAATTAGTCCACCAGCCGATCTTATTTGAAAGCCAGTCCCGATTATTATCACCCGTTGAAGTTTGTGTGCCAGAAACGTTAAAACTCAAAGTTCCGGAACGGTTAATAGTATTATTTTCAAAATAATTACTGAATGTTAGTAATCCGGACTGTGCATCTTGGCTGGCAGTAAATGTACCAATCGTATCTCCTACACTATTAGTGACAGGAAAACTGGTATCTGTATTGAACTTAACGTTACTTGGTAAAGTGACTGTTGTAGTGTCACCAGACTTGATGTTACTTCCGTCGGGAATAGACCAATTATAGTTAACGACGTAACTGTTATAGGCACTTAACGTTGAAGAATTACTAACAACGTTGCCTTGATCGTCCTTGATAACAGCACTATTTGCATCTAATCCAGAAACTGAAACAGAGTTAGATTGCGTTGAAACGAGTGCCTTTGCCATGGATAATTTCGGTTGTGGCGTGCTTGTTGCAGTAGATTTTACATTGCTATTACTTGAGCTATTCATAGCTGCCCCCTGAGAGGTAGTAGTAACGGCCGTGTTGTTAGAAGGTTTTGTTTCAGAACTAGTAGCTGACGATGAACTAACCTGTTGGTTAGCATTTGAAGTAGCAGGTTCTGTTACGTCAGATACTTCGGATTTATTTGAGTTATCTGAGGAACTAGTAGCTTTTTTATCTACTGTAGCTTGGCTAGTACTACTGCTAGGATTGGTACTTGTTGATTGAACACTACTAGAGGTAGTAGTGCTGTTGGTACCAACATTTGAATTTACAACAGTAGTTTGGCTATTTGCAGTGGTCGATGTGTCAGCGGAAGCAGTTCCACTAAAAATGAACAGTGCAATAAAACTAGCAAGTAAAACAGTTAAAACAGTAAATAACCAGTTGGCTTTTTTGGGTAAAGTAATATCCATTCTTTTCTCCTCCTTTGTACAAAATTATTAATCCTTAAGAATTAAGGCCTCCCTCCATTTTCAAAATATAGAACTTGAGTAACCTGAAGAACCACATGTGTAAGTCAAGAAACCCAATTAAGGTATATAAAGTAGTGCAAATCGTATTAATTCTGAGAGATACAACAAGGGGCTAAGTAATTAATATAAATTCATTAAGACAAGCCGTCGTTTTGCCTACAGAAGTAAAGGTGTACTACTCGATTAAATGATAAAACAAGTATTACTGTTTAGCAATGTTTTATATGAAAATATAGTTAAACAGCCATGTTAATATAATACTCAGCCATGTAGTTTTGAGTTTGAAAGGTGGTAAGCTACATGACAAATCGATTTGATTTTATAAGAGCTTTAAGAAATGAACAAAATTTGACAATTGAGGAGCTTGCTGAGAAAGCCAATGTTTCCGTTGATTTAATTTCTCGATTGGAACGAGGAGACAGGAATGACATTTCTGTTGTTCGATTAGAAAAAATAATGAACGCCTTTAATTTGGAATTGGGCGATATTTTTGGTCGTAGTAAGTTAGACGATATAAGCGATAAGTTCGTAACAAAATTTTTGCAAATGAATGAGACTAACCAAAGACAATATGCTACTATTTTTCTTGAAATTCTTGAATTAAACAAATGATGCTTTTTTGGCATACGGTTTTTTAAAGATACTTGATAAGTACATTAGCGGATTAAGTGGATTTTAATGTGACCATATAAATACTTAAAGGAAGGAATTCTGGTTTCCAGAATGATTTCGGGATAATAAAAAAAAGGAACATAAAGTCAGTGACGCTGCTTAGATGCAAAACTTAAACGTACCACTTAGGTTTTACATGTAATGCTTGTATCACATACTTACTTATGTTCCTTTTTTTATTTTTGAAGCGCGATTCAAATACCTGCTATTTAGTTTCCTCGAACGCTTTGTTTAGGTTTTCTCGAAGTTCATTTTCAAATTTTTTTCCTAAAACGGTTTGATACGTTTTATTTAAGTTGAACCAGATTTGTTTTAATTTAGGCTGTAGTCGCTTTCCGGCTGAACTTAATTGAACTTGAACAGATCGTCCTTTTGGGGTTCGTGTAATCATTTCATCACGTTCAAGTTTGTCTAAAAAACGAGTAATCGTAGAGCGATCTAGCGAAAGGTCGTCTGCAATTTGCGATGGATTTAGCATGTCGTCTTCATCAAGTTTCATCAGTATAAATGCGGCAGTTGAAGATAAACCAATTTTTTTGAATTGTGTATCACTAATTTGAGCAATAACACGGTTAAATCGTGCACTTGAGAAATACAAACATTCTGAAAAGTTAATTGTATTCATTGGAGTTCCCCACTATTAGTCAGTTTGAACACTTGTTAGGCCACCATCAATTAGAATATCTTGCCCATTAACATAACTAGATGCTTCAGAAGATAAGAACGAAACCACCTTTGCAATTTCACTAGCATTTGCAAAACGATGCAGTGGTACAGTGTGAAGCATATGTTCTAAATGAGTATTCTCAATTTGGTTTTCGTTAAATTGTTCTGTATTAGTATAACCCGGACTGACCGCATTTACACGAATATTTCTAGTTGATAATTCTAAAGACAGTGATTTTACAAGATAGGCAAGTGCGGCCTTGGTTGACGAGTACAAACTAGAATCGGCAAGGCCACGTCTATACGTCCAAGAAGTATTAATAACAATGTTACCGCCGTCTTTTAAAATCGAAAGGGCGTTTTGAATCATAAAAAAAGTTCCTTTGTAGTTTGTATTAACCATGTTGTCAAAGTCTTGCTCTGTAATATCTGTAAATGGCTTGAAAATACCATAACCGGCATTTGAAAATAATGTGTCAATTGTTCCAAAACGAGATTTAATCTCGCAAATTAATTTTTTTATATCATCGTTATTGGAAAGGTCGGCTGGTAAAACTGTTAAAGCAGGATATTTTGCCTGTACCGTAGCATTTTTTTCGGGATTGCGACCAACCACAATTACGTTTGTAGTGGGGTTATTCATTTCTAAAGCAGTTGCTAATCCAATTCCAGAAGTACCGCCAGTGATTAAAATATTTTTCATATGTTTATTCCTCTTTCTTTTGACTACATGGTATCATCTTTTAAATTGATTGTACATACAACTAAAGTGAAAATATTTTACTTGTTATTTGAAGGGGGTGAAATTTTCACATAAAAATACCCTAGAAGCTAATGTTTTAAACTTATCTTCTGAGGGTATGAGTCCCTATTTTTAAAGGGCAAATATTAAATTGAATGGTACTGGAGCATTTCCTATAAATTTTTATCCATGTTAAATGTTAACTTCGATAGTGTTAATCCTGTTGCTAGTAAGCTATTAAAATGGTCCATCGTTCGAACTCGCATTGCTTTTACGGTCGAGTGATTTGCGTCTGTTAGATAATTTGTTAAATCGTCATCTGTTAAGTCATGAGCTGCGTTATCAATTTCGGCTACTCTTCCGCGTAAATATTCCTGTGAAGAAGTAATGTAGTCGGTATTTGATTGCACGAATTGACTATAGTGGCCTTCAACAACGGAGCCAACGGCACGATACATCCAATATGCGTCATCGAGGTTCATCATTGGCTTAGTATTGCTATAACTTGGGTCAGTATCAGTTGCGTTTGCAAAAAATGGAACATATGGGCTGAATGCTGGAACCCCAAAATTTAACCAGAAGATAGCAGATTGGGCAGCAGGAACATCATTTCTTACTTGAAGAACGTGTGAGTTCTGCGTTCGATTCATTGAAATAGGTCTGAACTTCAAGCGATCTTCATCAGCAGCATGGCCAAAGGGATCGTACTGTGTTTCATTGTAATGTGAACTTAAAATGTATTCAACATCTTCAACCGAGATTTTACGACTAGCTTTACGAACGAACGGTAAATCTGATGATTGAGGATCTTGTTTAATCTCTGGATTCAGATAACGCTGACCGAACCAAACACGAGGTGTATTGTAATGGCGGTCTTTTTCAGTATCAGTTCCAAAGATGCGCCGAAAATCCCAGCCTTCATTAGCAGAGTTTAAATGATGTTTTGCCACAAAGTCTTGAATTCCGTCTGACCACATAAAGTTGATAGGATCATCAAAATCAACTTGTTGAATTGCTGATTGGTTGGCGATAACGGCGTAACTATCATCAGGAATTCGCTGTGCAACCCAGTGGTGACCAGTGACAATTTCCATGTACCAAACGTCGTTTTTATCACTAAAAATAACGCCGTTACCCTCGGGTGAGCCATATTTAGCAATTAACTTACCAAGATATTTAACACCATCTTGTGCAGAATCAATGTAAGGCAAAACCATTGTTGGCATCGTATCTTCTGCTAAGCCGTTAGGAACTAGAGGATCATAGGCTAAGGCCTTGGGATTACCATAAACACTTTCGGTTGCACTCATGGCAACGTTTTTTTCGTTAAATCCACTTTCGTCGTAGATACCGTCTTTATCAGGATTGATATTTGGTACAGCACTATGACGGTAACCATTGGCCGGTAGTTTAGCAGTAAATCCATTTTGAGAAGAAGTGATAGTTTCATCAATATTTTGTTCTGCTTGATGCATGTAGAAGCGATGTGGAGCTAATGGCAAAAAAGTATCATCATTGCGAGCGATCATGGTTGATCCGTCGATAGAAGCTTTTTTTCCGACTAAAACAGTTGTACAAGCTTTTTCAATTAACATGTTTGAGACTCCTTAGTATAAATATTTCAAATGCCGTAGAGTTAATTCTAACTCTTAATGGTTATTTTTGGTCAAAAATCAGAAAAAACTTTAAAATAGATTATGGATAATAAATGTTTGGGAGTAGAAAAATGAAAGTTGGAGAAGCATTTAATTTAATGGAAACGAAGATGGGGCCCCAGCCTTGGTTAGAGGACTGGAGAGAGTCCCCTTGGGAGATCGTATTTGGAGGGGTGCTGGTTCAGAACACTACTTGGCGGAATGTTGAACCAAGTTTAAATAATTTAAAAGAAAGAACTGGATTTGATCCAAATAAACTATTGCAACTAACTACAATTGAACTTCAAAATTTGGTGCGCCCAAGTGGGTTTTACACCCGTAAGGCACAGACACTGCGTAATGTAAGTGAATGGGCGGCCGGTCACCATTTTTCCGTAGCTGAAATCAAGTCTAGTAATCAAGCGAAGATTCGATCGGAACTTTTGAATTTGAGTGGGATTGGGCCCGAAACCGCTGACTATGTGTTGATGTACGCTTTTGACATGCCTGGATTTATTGCAGACAAATATTCAAGACGGATTTTTGAATGGATGGGGATTGCAGTTGGAACTAAATATGATGATATTAAAACAAGTGTTGAAAGCAGCGTGTATTTATCTGAAAATGAGTGGAAGGAGTTTCACGCTTTAATCGTGAATGCGGGCAAGCAATGGAAAGAGGTTCAAGATTTTCAAGAATTCATGGGTATTGAATAAAGTGATTCTAGAAGTTGAAAATGACGATTCCTGGTTGTAAAATGAAGGCAATCGAATCGGCGATGACGTTCGCCACAAAATTATAATTTAATTGATGACGTCTACCACAAGCATAACGGCTTATGGTAGACGTTTTTTTAGTTAAGGAGAGTGGAAAGGGTGAAAAGTATTAAAAATACAGGGCTATCACAAAAAGAGGCTCAGAAACTATTGGATCAAAATGGATTGAACGAGGTTAAATTACCAATATTTAAGTTTTGGAATGCTATTGGAAAGCGTTTATGGGAACCGTCAGCCTGGGTTTTAGAAGCGGCTTTATTAATCGAATTTTTTTTAGGGAAAGGTGTCCAAGCAGGCTTTATTGTACTAATGTTACTCTTTGCAGCTATTAATGGCGCTATTCAGTCCAGAAGGGCTAACATCGTGTTGGGATCATTATCAGAGCAACTAGAACCAATCGTTTCCGTTAAACGGGATAATTGTTGGCAACAAATTTCCTCTAAAGAGCTGGTGGTTGGTGATTTGATAAACTTAAAGCAGGGTGACCTAGTTCCGGCAGATGCTCAGCTGATATCAGAAATGCTTGATTTGGATGAGAGCTCGGTTACCGGTGAGTCCAAGGAAGTTCATTATGAAGTTGGGCAAGTCGTTTCTGCTGGAACAGAGGTTATTAGTGGTCATTCATTTGCAATCGTTACAGCTGTGGGTAGCAACAGTAGATACGGAAAGACTGTTTCACTAATTAAGCGTTCGAGCGCACCCGGACATTTACAGGTTTTATTAGGAAAAGTTATTGGATATTTAGCGATTCTTGATGCCGTTCTAGCAGTGATTTTGATTGTAATGGCAATACTTCGACACGAAAATATAATTGAAATGCTACCATTTCTGGCAATGTTATTTATTGCCACCATTCCAATTGCAATGCCATCGAGCTTTGCTGTGGCAAATTCCGTTGAAGCAAAGGAACTCAGTAAGCATGCAATACTTGTCAGCGATTTGGTAGGTATTCAGGAAGCTGCAAACGTGAATTTATTATTGGTGGATAAAACTGGTACGATAACAACTAATAAGCCAGAGGTGGTGTTGTTTAAAAATTTATCGAAGTATCCTGATCAAATTGTGGTTGATTGGGCAGTACACGCGACCGACTTTCAAAGTCCAAGTGTGATAGACAGGGCAATTCAAAACTATGAGCAGAAAACAGTTGAACCCAAAAATGACAATGACTTTACACCTTTTTCGCCAGAACAGGGGTATTCGGCTAACTGGGTTAACTCTGACAGTGGCAAAGCTGAAGTTAAATTAGGTTCGTTTGATCGATTAAATAGTTTGACAAGCAATGTGGTTGATTTAAGTGATGTTAATTTTGAATTAGGGCGTTCAGTAGCACTATCTCTTGGAGATCAACTAATTGGAATATTCATACTACAGGATCAACCAAGAAGTGATAGTTTGAAAGCGTTGCAGGAAATTCAAAAGCGTGGTGTAAAGGTGATTATGCTAACTGGTGATAATCAACTGACCGCTGCTGCAATTGCAAAACAGGTTGGACTATCTGGTGATTTTGTTAGTTTGGAGAAGTTGATTGGGCATAATGATTTAACAAAAACAGCAGGAGTTGCAAATGTTCGTCCAGAAAATAAATTAGAGATTGTAGAACATTTTCAAAAGAATGGGTACATTGTTGGAATGACAGGAGACGGTGTGAATGATGCGTCAGCTTTGAAACAGGCGGATGTTGGTATTGCAGTCCAAAATGCAACTGATTTAGCTAAGAGGTCCGCTAAAATAGTTTTAATGACCGAAGGGTTGGCTCCGATTGTCCAAGTTTTGGATAGTGGGCATCGAGTTTATCAGCGAATGATGACGTGGACAATTACTAAGTTATCAAGGACGTCGGAATTAACCTTATTATTGACCATTGGATATTTATTCTTCCATGTTATTCCGCTGACGATCAATGCCATGATTTTAGTAGCGATTTTAAATGACATGGTAACTTTAGTACTTGGAACGGATAATACAGTGATAACTAAGCAACCAGAAAGATGGAACATTCTAAAGTTAGGCAAAATGGCTGGTATATTGGCATTTGGATGGACACTCGTAGGATTGGGATTGTTGACGGTGTCGGTACAAAATGGATTTTCAGTTAACCAAATTAGTACTATTTTGTATAATTATTTAATTTTCAGCGCAATGATGACAATTTTTATTACTAGAACTAGTAGAAACTTTTGGCAAAGTAGGGCTAGTACGTTGATTTTGTCGGCAACCAGTGGAAATGTTGTATTGACTATTGTTTTATCGCTTTCAGGGATTGGAGTTGCTGCAATTCCGTTATTAACGGTTAGCGAAATAGGAATACTAGTTGTAATTACCAGTGCTGTTTTAGATTTAATTTATCAATTGGTAGAAAATTCCATTTAAATATTTATTGAGCTCTTAATTTGGCTGTGTAGCGGTGTGCATTTTAAAATATAAATTTATTGCATAAAAAAATTCCGAATTGCGCTAACATGAACAATGTTTAGTTCAACGCAAATTCAGAATTTTATTTTGGCTATAAACATGGTAATTAAAGCATTAGTATTATCGGTAACCTATTTTTTATCTGTGCTTCTCTTTCTAAACAAGTACATCATAGCTGGCAAAATCGTTAATGCACAGATCAGTGAGTACAAGGTATCAAGCACGGTAATCATCCCAAATGAACGTAGAACTGGAAATGAAATGAATAACAGTGCAGAGAACCCACCAACAACGGTCAAACCAGAAACAGTAATAGCCTGTCCAACTGATCCAATAGCGGTCTGGATAGCAGTTAAGGTATCCATGTTCTTGCGTTCTTCTTCCATAAAACGTTCCAAAATTAAGATTGTAAATTCAGTACCAATACCAAGAACTAGTGAACTTAGTGCAATCGTAACTGGGTTATATGAAGTGTTCAACAGTTTTAATGTCAATGGTGATAAACCAAGAACGACGACGATTGGCATTAATGGATAGAAGGCGTCACGTAGATTACGGTATACCAGTAGTAGAACTACGAAGATAATTGCCAAACCAGCAATAATAATTAAGCCACGATTTGCAGTCATGTTCTTAACACCTTGAAGAGCCATGGCTTGGTCACCGGCAGCAACAATGCTGACACCTTTAGGGGCGTTTTTAACGTCCTTATTAATGTCATTCATCAAGTTGTACGAAGTGTTTGAACCTAAATCGGGATCTAATTTAAATGAAATTGTTGAGTATTTTTGATTATCTGTGATTAAAGTTTGTTTCATAATCTTTGGCAGATTATTTACAGAACTATTAATATCGGATTCCTTACTTGGTAATGAATCGTTTCCACTTGTATCACGAAGCGTTGTTGCAACACTTGTTGTGGAGAGAATCTTACTTGAATATTTGCTCTTTTCATCCTTGCCAAACCTATCAATGTATTTTACATCGCTTGGTGTCAACTTGTGATCACTGCGCACGAGATAAGTTAGGCTGGTTGTTGAGCCAACTTGTTTTTGGACACTCTTATTATCCTTAACGGCAGTCATATCTTGAGGGATCATTTTAATCATGTCAGTTTCAACTGGAATTGAACCTTCAACGTAAAAACCGAGAGCTCCTAAAATTACACCAATAATAAGTACGGGTACAGCATGATGTGCAACCCATGTAGCGTATTTTGTAAGGAAACGAGAAAGGGCAGAAGCATTTGAATTAATCTTATTGAGTTTTGATTCATCTGCTTTTCTATCGCGCAACGCTAATACACTAAACATTAAGACTAATTCAACGATGTAACTAACAAATACACCGATTGCAAGGGTTAAGCCAAAGAAGTGCATCATTGGAGCCTTTGCTAGATACATTGTTAAGAAACTGAAAATCATAACTATAACGGCTGTTCCAACGGCAGGACCAGTATGGGTGATGGTTTCAGTCGTAGCTCTCATGACATCGTGATCTTGTCTAAATTCTTCTTCATATCGATTCAAGAATTGGACACCAAAGTCGGTTCCTAAACCAACAATGATAGGCAATGTAGCCATAGTAGCCATAGTAAGACTAATTCCCATCCATCCCATTAAACCAAAGGTCCAAATCAAACCAAAGAGAACGAATAATAGCGGAAGTAAACGACGACGAACTGGAAAAATAAGGGCCAAAATTAGAATCATGATGATGACTGCAATACCAAGCATGACCATCATACTGTGTTGCATTTCACCACCGACTGTACCTGAAACTGCAGGCATACCAGCTAGTTTAGTTTGGTAGTTACCAGTCTTTAAGTTGTGTTTGTTTAAATCATGGTTAATTGCCTTGTAAAGGCTTTGATAGTCGTTCATAGTTGCACCATTAGCGGATGTAACGGAAACAATCATGTATTTACCATCTTTTGGCAATAACTGTTTCATAGCCTTATTAATGCGACCATGATCGCTATATACTAACTGATGAATTAATTCATTGTTCATATTTTGAACATCTGGGAGCATCTTTAAAGTGTCTTTTGATACTGCGGCCTTTTGGTCGCTAGTTAACAGACTCATAGAGTATGCTTGAATCTTTTTGTTTTGATCATCAGAAAGTTTAATCTTACTCATTAAAGCTTCTGGATGAGCTTGCAATTCTGCAGGATTAGCACCCTTAGCAACTGCAGCCTGCATTGCTTGTTGTGCCTGCATTTTTTGCTGATCAGTTAAAATACTTTGACTATAACTTTGAATTTTAGCCTTTTGTCCCTTAGTAAAGGAATTCTGTACATCAGTTTGAATGTCCCTCTTTTGAGAGTTGCTTAACTGATTATTAATCGCCTTTTGAAGATCGGCGTTATTACCAAAACTATTGCTAGATGAACTGCTGTTTGATGACTTAGCTTTATCAAGCTGTTGGTTCAAAATATTAACAATACTTGTTGTGGTATAGACCTTGCCGTTCTTGTTAATATCGTTGGTAAAATCATTAATCTTCTGGAAAGTTTCCTTATTGGCAACGTCTCCATTTTTACTCTTGACCGAAACAATAAACGCCTGACCACCAAAATTCTTTTGGTATTCGTCAGAGTTTTTGTAAAGTGTTGAATTTTTATCAACAAACATGGCATTACTCATGTCCATCTTAATCTTAGGCAACCCAAAGCCAATAACCACGGTTAACACCATTGTGATAATAATGCTCAACATAGCATGGTCATGAATTGCTCGTCCAATTTTGCTGAATAACTTTTGCAAAATACTCACTCTCCTATGCACAAATTTATCTAATATGCTGATTGAGTATAGAACAGAATAAAGTTTTTTTGAAGAATTAATTTAAGGCGTTTGTACCAAAAAAAGACATTTTTAATAAAATGTCTTTTTACGATTCCTCTTCTTCAACGATATTGAATTGACACATAACATCATGAACCATGTCATTCAATTCTTTGGTACTAGTATTTTCAATCTTGAGCCATTCAACAATTACCGTCAAAATTGCTCCACTAAAAATATGAATTGCCAAAACGGGATTGGGTGAATGCACCATAGACTTAAACATTGGAAAGTCAGTCAAAGCTTCATCTGAATGGTCACTTTCCAGCAATTCTTCTTGAACGATGCTACTAACGATATCCACAAGAGTCGTGTAAGAATCGTAATATTCATTGTTGATAGTGATGTTCCGAAGTGCGACTGGATCAGATGTAACCAGAGAAATTAATCCTTGGATAATATCGCGATCATCTTTGATGTTTTCGTTAGATTTAAAATGTTTAAAGGTCATATAGGCGAGCATATCACGAACAAGGTCATACTTACTATGGTAGTAGCGATAAAAAGTGCTGCGGTGTATCATTGCTTCTTGGCATAAGTCATCAATTGTTATTTTTTCTAGAGTTTTATGGTTAAGGAGAGACCATAATGCCCGTACCAGATCCATTTGAGTTCGTTTTAATTTAATTTGAGTACCCATTTATATCTCCATTTCAACGTTCTGAAGATTGATTATAGAACATATGGATAGCATTTCACAAGGTGAACCACTGCTTTAACACATGGAGAAAACACCTGTAAATTTTCGATGAACTTTAGCATGTGGCACTCGCTGCCTGCGGCTAATCCTCGGATTTTGCAACCACAAAGTAGTTCCCTTCTGGATCGGGAAAATTAAAGGTTTTGGTTCCGTTAACGTTGGTAACAGCGGTCGTGGGATTAAGGCGAACATGTAATTCCTCAAATTTATTTGAAAAGAACATGATAGACGGTGTGGAGCCTAGGACCTCGGGTGAAAACTCTTTAATGAATTCCTTGGGAAATAATGAAAGCTCAACCTCTGGCGAGATCTCAAGAACGAGATTTTGAAAACCTTTGTCTAAACGATTATCTTCGGTAATTTCAGCATCAACGTTATCCTGCCAAAAGCGGCTAATTTCTTTTACGTTATCGACGTAAAGCATAATTCTGGTTTTATTTATCATTGGTTTGCTCCAAATCTGAAATATGCGGTCCACCGATTGCAATTCCATTTTCTAAAATTTGTATATTGGCAATGGCCTCTGTATCACTGACAAGCTTGGGTTGATCGTTTTCGATGGAGTCAATCAAGGAGTCGTAAACTAATCCGTAATCCCCATTAACAGTTGGTATCTGTCTCTCTATCCAATCGTTATTTTGATTACGGTACTTGACGATACCAAATTGATCAGGTGTGTCATGACCAAAGTCAGGATCATCAGGCATAATACCAAGCTTCAAATCATTTTCTTGTTGATCAATGTCGAATTTAACGTATGATCCCTGTGTTCCGTGTAAAACGAATCGTGGATATGGTGTTGCTGCTAGGGGATGAGTTGTCACTGTTGCCTTAAAGCCCGAATAAAATAGATCGGTTTCAGAATAGTCATCAAGAGTACTTTGACTATTTTGAATTGGACGAATATCATATCCAGCTTTACTTGGAAGACCAAACAAGGCGATCATTTGATCGATTAGATGAACACCAAGGCCGAAAAAGCTACCATCGATTGCTTTTCCTGTATGGACGGATGAATCTGGACGGTATTTATCGAAGTGTGATTCAAGAAAAAGAGGTTTACCCACGTAACCACGACTAAGAACTTTTTTTAATGTCAAAAAATCACTATCAAAACGGCGATTTTGGTATGGCATTGCAATTAATCCCTTTTGGTTAGCAAGTTGAAATAACTCTTTTGCCTCGGCAACGTCATTTACAAAAGGTTTTTCGATTAAAACATTTTTGCCACTATTCAGTACTTGTTTACCTAATTCGAAGTGAGTACTTGGTGGAGTGCAAAGCGTGACAAGTTTAACTTCATTGTCGTTCAAAACCTCCTGTAAATCAGTTGTGAAAATTGTGTTTTGGTCATAAAAAGATGCTTCTAATTCAGGCTTGCGAGTCCGATACTGAATATACTTGATTTGAATATCTCGTTGTTTAATGTATGGAATATGATAACGATTAGCACTTTTACCAAATCCAATGATTGCCATTTTAAATGTCATATGTTTCCTCCTCAATATAATGAATCCGCTTCCATTATATGGAAGTTACTAGTGATAATGCAAATAAAGCAAGTTTTAAAATAAAGATAAGTATTCATTTTAAAATGGCAGTTTTAGTAAATGGCCAAATAATCAGGCATGTTTAAAGGTATTATTGAATGTTAAAATTCCTAATAGCACCAAGGCTTCGATGCATTTTAAGAATACATAGAGACCTATTTCCAGACAAGTAACTAAAAATTATACATTTAAATGTATAAAAATAGACGATTTAGATTCCTTTTTTATTAGGAAGCTAGATCGCCTATTTATTGGTGCTTTTCTTCATATTGAAATAATGTATTTCGTTTGTTTTTAACTTGCTCAAATATATAGGTTATTGTCCATAATAATACAAAGGTAATAACTAATCCGTAGCCTAAATAGTTTAAATCAATAGACTGAATCCAATTAATAAATCCAGATTTTTGATTGAGAAGATCAGATAAAATGTTACTCAATTCAATTATTCCAATTGAGAATGCAGCAATTACGGAGATTGTAGTTACCACAATATTGTAGTAAGCCTTTCTCTTGGGAGTATCAAAAGCCCATGAATAAGCTCCAGACATCATGACAGAATCAGTCGTATCCATGATATTCATGCCAGCAGCAAACAAAATAGGTAGTGCAATGATGCCAATTAGGGGAGTACCTGTTTGCGCAGTTGTTGCCGATAGAGCAATCAAAGCAATTTCAGTGGCTGTATCAAAACCTAAACCGAATAAAAAACCAATTGGGTACATTTGCCAAGAACGATTAATGCCTCTGAACAGTGGAGCCGTGAATTTGGTGATTATTCCACGCGATAATAGTAATTTATCTAACTGCTTTTCGCTAATTTCCTTTTTGTTTGCTTTAAAAGAACGATACAACTTAATCAATATTAGGAGATTGAAAATTGCTATTCCAATCAGAAATACACCCGACACTAATGTACCAACGTGACCACCGATTTTTTCTAATAATGGTAATTTTACTTTGGCCCACTTTGCAGAAATTCCGACAACAATTGCCATTAAAAATACGACAGTGGAATGTCCTAACGAAAAGAAGAATCCAACGCCGTATGAAGATTTTTTTTGATGAACTAACAAGCGAACTGTGTTATCAATTGCCGCAATATGATCGGCATCAAAAGCATGACGCATGCCTAATGTGTACGCAAGAAAGCTTAAAGCCCAAAAACTAGGATACTTTGGTACTGTAATTAGTACAAGTATTAAACCACAGAGATGCATCAAGATACTTGCTGAATAATATGGTAAAGATCCCAAAAATAATTTTTTCTTCAAGAATAAAATTCCCTTCTATATGGTAAATGATTGTAAATAACTCACATCATAGATAAATATACGTTGATTTTTGATATCAATTATTTTGTCTTCTTTCAGAGAATGAATAATACGGTTAACACTGTTTCTAGTAGATATTCCACAAAAATTAGCTATATCTTCATTGGTTATTGGAAAATCAATTAGTATGCCAGTGGCACCGTGATTTCCAAAAATACTGATCAACTTATAAATAAAAGCGCAAACTGCTCCTTTCTTTCCATTCATAGTCATCCATTGCAGTGATTTAATGTTTTGGGTGAGTTTAATTCGATAATAGTCCTTTACATAATCCTGTAGGTTTGCATCACTGTTAACATATCCCCAAAATGTTTTGCGTGGAATGCGGTAAAAAATTGCGTCTTCGGATTCAATTCGTACATTGAGAGGGGAGGCTGTATATGCTGATATTTCGTCTCTTAAAAGAGAAATTATATCGGTGGTATTTATGTATGAAAGATTGAATTCGCGACCATCCTTTAAAATCATACTAGTTTTAACGATGCCTTCTTTTAGAACGTACGTATATCCCTCCTCCAATCCGTGATAAGTCAAATAAGTATGCTTTGCTTTTTTTACAGTAGAGACATGCTTTTTTTCTAAAAAATCTATCAAATAGCTTGTACCCATTTTTATATAATCCCCCTGCACTTATGTGTTTTATTATCTTTAAATTCCGATACGCGCACTGTAACAAATGTTACACCTAATTGTTGTATCCACGACCACTTATCTTTCCTAACATGTTGTATAGCGCCAAGAAATAGGAGAGTGATGAGAGTCATGGTAGAAATTAATTTGCCATATGATAAAAGAAGTATCAAGGCTAGTATTCCGGATAAAAATTTTGCGGGGATATTAGAATCAAAGGCAGAGAGTTTTCGTAATCCGCTGAGTGAAGAAGAAACGGTAGAAAAGTCCTTGGATAACCCAATTGGAAGTCCAAGTTTAGAGGAATTGGCCAAAGGAAAAAAGAACATTGTTCTAATTAGTTCTGATCATACTAGACCGGTTCCTTCTCACATTATTACGCCGATAATTTTAAAACGGATTCGTTCGGTTGCTCCTGAAGCAAGAATTCGAATTTTAGTAGCCACTGGGTTTCACCGACCATCCACAAAGGAAGAGCTAATTAATAAATACGGATCTGAAATTGTGGAAAACGAAGAGATTGTTATGCACGTTTCTACAGATGACAATTCAATGGTTAAGATTGGGCAATTGCCATCAGGTGGCGATTGCATAATTAATAAAGTTGCTGCAGAAGCTGATTTATTGTTGGCAGAGGGATTTATTGAATCACACTTTTTTGCAGGATTTTCTGGCGGAAGAAAAGCCGTTTTACCAGGTGTTGCCTCGTACAAAACAATTATGGCCAACCATTCAGGAGAATTCATTAATTCAAATAAAGCTCGTACAGGTAATTTAATGCATAATCCAATTCATAAGGATATGGTTTATGCGGCTCGGACAGCAAAACTCGCTTTTATTGTTAATGTTGTTCTGGACGGGGATAAAAAAATCATTGGTTCGTTTGCTGGAGATGTTGAAGAGGCTCATGAGGTTGGATGCAAATTTGTTAAGCAGTTGGCTAGTGTAAAGGAAATACCTAGTGATATTGCAATTTCAACTAACGGAGGGTTTCCGCTAGACCAAAACATATATCAAGCTGTTAAAGGTATGACAGCGGCTGAAGCAACTAACAAAGATGGTGGGGTAATTATTATGGTTGCTGGTGCCAGTGACGGACATGGTGGTGAAGGATTTTATCATAATTTGGCTGATGTTAGCGATCCAAAAGAATTTTTAGAAAAAGCGATCAATACACCTAGGTCAAAAACTGTTCCCGATCAATGGACTTCTCAAATTTTAGCTCGTATCTTGGTTCATCATCATGTTATTTTTGTTTCAGATTTAGTAGAGCCTGCTTTAATTCGCGATATGCATATGGAACTTGCAACTACTTTTGACGAGGCCTTGCATAGAGCGTTTGAAATTGAAAACGAAAATGCGAAGGTAACGGTTATTCGAGATGGATTATCAGTAATTGTTGAAGAAGGTTAACAAATGGATGTAAAAAGAATACTTCAAGACGTTAAGGATAATAGAGTTTCAATTAGTGAAGCAAAGAAACAACTGGTTGGTTTCTCGGAGTTAGGATTTGCAAAGGTTGATACACAACGCAAAGCACGAAATGGATATCCCGAAGTGATCTATGGGGAAGGCAAAAATTCTAAGCAAATCATTTCTATTATAGAAGATCTATACACTGATAAAAGAACGATTTTGGCTACCAGAGTTTCTACTGTTAAGGCTAAGGATTTAATGTTGAAGTTTCCTTTTGGCGTATATCATGAGGAAGCAAGATGCTTTGTGATAAATCCCATTAAAACTAATTCTGATGAATATATTGCAGTTGTTACGGCTGGAACATCTGATATTGATGTTGCTGAAGAGGCGGCAGTTACAGCTGAAACGTATGGGAATAAAGTCGAACGAATATACGATGTGGGAGTCGCCGGAATTCATAGGTTATTTGCGAATATAGATGTTATTAAAAACGCATCCGTGATTATCGCAATAGCAGGGATGGAAGGCGCACTAGTCAGTGTGATTGGTGGATTGGTTGATAAACCTGTAATTGCTGTCCCAACAAGTGTTGGATATGGCACTAACCTAGAAGGGATTACAGCTTTGTTCAGTATGCTAAACAGCTGCTCTTCTGGAGTTAGTGTGGTTAATATCGATAACGGTTTTGGCGCAGCATACAACGCTAGTATGATTAATCGCATCAAAAGTGAGGTACGTGGCTGATGACATCATTATTTCTAGAACCGTTTTCTGGTTTGAGTGGGGACATGCTGAACGGTTTACTAATAGATCTTGGTGGGGATGCGGACAAACTAAGATTGGCATTGCAGGATTTTTCGATTGGAGAATACAAAGTTAATGTTGAACGTACAGAAAAAAGTAGTATCTACGGAATTGATTTTGACGTATGCATAAAAAATCATGGTAAAGATACCGGAATAAAGAATGATTTTGCACATCACCACCATCATGAAAGTAGGGGATTAGTAGAAATCGTCAATATGATCAATGGTAGTGGACTGTCGGGAACGGTTAAAGAACATAGCATTAATGTGTTTAACGACATTGCAAAAGCCGAAGCAACTGTTCATAACGTTGGAATGAAAGAAATTCATTTTCATGAAATAGGTGCAATTGATTCTATTGTTGATATTGTTAGTTTTTTTATTCTTTGGGAACAACTTGATATTGATAAGGTTTATTCAACTCCTATTACAGAAGGCAGTGGAACAATCCATGTTGCACACGGAGAGATGCCAGTGCCGGTTCCAGCAGTTATGCAATTACGTAAGAACTACCCTTTAAAAATAATTCAAGATTTTGAAGTAAAAACTGAATTGGTAACGCCCACGGGTCTGGCTCTTTTTAAAGAAATCGCTCCGATATTTATTAGTCCTACCGATATGTATGTTAGTAAGGTGGGATATGGATTTGGAAAAAGAAATACAGGTAAGTTTAATGCTTTACGGGGCTCATTGCTGACTTCAAAGCATAGTAAACAGGAAGTTAGATCCAATAACGACGAGGTTATCAAAATTGAAGTGAATATTGATGATCAGACTGCGGAACAAATTGGATTTGCAGTAGATAAACTATTTGAAAATGGTGCGTTAGACGTATTTTGTACACCAATTCAAATGAAGAAAAATAGGCCGGGAGTTTTGATGACGGTTTTATTAAAAACTACAAACTTTAATAAAATTGCGTATCTCGTATTCAAGCATACTAATACGGCGGGATTTCGATACCAAACAATGAAACGTGAGGTTATGAAACGAGAATTTAAATCTGTTGAATTTGAACATGATGTTGTTCGTGCCAAAGAATATAAGTACAAAGACATTACAAGAAGAAAGTTGGAATACGAGGATTGTGCAAGTGTTGCGGAAAAACGTGGTTGGTCTTTGTATAGCACATATAAAAAATTACAGAATTTATTTTAAATTAAGGGGAGTTTTGTTTTATGTTAAATCACTTGCTAGCAGAATTTATGGGTACTGCTCTTATGATTATGTTTGGTGTCGGGGTTCATTGTGATGATGTTTTGAAAAAAACAAAATATGAAGCTGCGGGGCATCTATTTGCGATTACAACCTGGGCTTTTGGAATTAGCGTGGTTTTATTTATTTTTGGAGGTGTTTGTATTAATCCCGCCATGGCACTGACGCAGGCAATTTTAGGGATGATACCATGGAGCTATTTTATACCCTATTCAATTGCTGAGGTTGCCGGCGGAATGGTAGGGGCAATGATTATTTACGTAATGTATGCCGATCATTTTAAAGCATCTGACGGAAAAGTCGATCCAATAGCAATCAGAAATATTTTTTCTACCAACCCTAATTTGCGAAACTTACCTAGAAATTATTTTGTGGAAACATTTGCCACGTTTATTTTTTTGACGGGGATTTTGGCTATTGTTCATACATATGCGGCAATCACTCCTGTGGGTGTTGGCCTGTTGGTTTGGGCAGTAGGTATGGGTTTAGGTGGAACCACCGGATTTGCAATGAATCAGGCTCGTGATTTGGGCCCACGACTGGCTTTTCAATTGTTACCAATAAAAAATAAAGCTAATAACGATTGGCAATATGGTCTTATTGTACCAGGAACATCACCCTTTGTTGGAGCGATTCTAGCTGCAGCTTTTGTTCGATTTTATTTACACATTTATTAAAAACATTTAATTAGGGAGAAAAATATAATGACTAGTGCAGAAGAAAAAGAAAATAAATTAATTAACGTTTTAGAGAGCGAAAAAAAGGTTGCTATTGCATATTCTGGTGGTATTGATAGTACATATTTACTTAAAGTTGCTATTGACGAGTTAGGAAAAGAAAATGTTTTAGCGGTGGTTGTAAATTCAGAATTGTTTTCTGATGAAGAATATCGTAAAGCGTTGAAATTAGCTAAAGAATTGGATGCCAATGCAGTAGGAGTTCAAATGCAAGAATTGGCTGATGCAAGAATTGCAGCCAATACTCCTAAGAGTTGGTATTACAGTAAAAAGCTACTTTATAAAACGATTAGATCAGCTGCAACGGATAAAGGATTTGAAACAATTCTTGATGGAATGATTGCAGATGATAATGATGATTTCAGACCAGGACTAAAAGCACGCACCGAAGAGAATGTTATAAGCCCATTGCAAGAAGTAGAATTGTATAAAAAGGAAATACGCGAGCTTGCTAAGTTAAGAAGCATCTCAAACTGGAACAAGGTTGCTTCGTGTAGTGTGGCTTCTCGTTTCCCCTACGGAACTAAACTGACAATGGCAGCAGTTAACGAAGTTTTTGAGGGAGAAAAATGGTTACGTAATGCCGGATTTCCAGTTGTCAGAGTACGAGTTCATGGAGACTTAGCCCGTGTTGAGGTTCCTGAGGGAAAAATCATTGAACTTCTAGCTCGAAAGGATGAAATGTCTTCCTTCCTAAAGAGTATTGGATTTAATTACGTGACAATTGATATTGATGGTTTTGAATCAGGACGTATGAATAAAGTGTTGGATGTTAAAGAAAAAGTAGCCCTAAGTTAAAAATCGAGGATGAAAGATGTTTAAATATTTAATCGAACAACTTCAAAATGCTAGTCGGGTTATTTATGATGGAGCACAGTGCCGAGCATTTCTAATTCAGGCTTATCAAGAGAGTCTTTCAATCCGACCCAGCTTAAAAAAGGATTCAGAAAAAAAGTTACTAGAGCGTTTTTATTCAGTTAATAAAGACTTAATTGAGTTATCTGATAATAGATTTAATACAAAACAAATGGAATATCGAGCAGTTATTGAAGAACTTATTAAGGATATGCAATCATGTGATTGATATTATGATTATGTAATAACTATATCAATAGTAGCTTGTTTTAAAAAGGCATAATAAAAGCTCCCTGAAATCATTTTTGATTTCGGGAGCTTTTTAGGACGCAACAATTATTTTGTAGTTGCTTCCAAAACTTCTGTAGTTGGTTGAACTTTGCCGTTAACGGCTTTGAACTTCAACATGCTAACAGCATCCATGTTTGTAATAATAACAATCATTGGTGTCTGTTTTCCTGCATTCTTTAATGAATCCAAGTCAACGTTAGCGACGATATCGCCATGTTTAACTTCTTGACCTTCAGTAACCTTAATATCGAATCCTTCACCTTTTAATTGAACGGTATCAATGCCCATATGAAGGAGAATCTCAAGTCCACTCTTAGTTTTGAATCCAATGGCATGTTTCGTTGGAAATACAGTGGAAATTGTTCCATCAACTGGAGCAGTAATCGTTCCGTTTGCTGGATCAATAGCAAATCCATCGCCCAACATTTTTTGTGCAAATGCGGTGTCTGGGACATCTTCAATATCCATGTATTGACCTTCAGCAACGCTATAAAATTGGCTAGTTACGCCACTTTCAATGTCGGAGTCAACTGGAGTTGTTTCCTTTTCTTCAGTCGTTTCTTGTTTAGCAGTTGCAAGAGGAGCCTTTGAATCTTCTAACTTCGAAAGGGCATCAGCAACGAATTGAACTTCGGTACCAATAATGATTTGGAGATTAGACTTATCAATCTTATTGAGACCTGCAGCACCACTTCGTTTGATGGCATTTTCGTTGATCTTATCTGTATCTTTCAAAGTCAAACGAAGACGAGTTGTACAATTATCAATAACTTCAAGGTTATCAGCACCACCCAGAGCGTTGTAAATCTTACGTGCTTGAGCTTGGTACTTATCTTCATCTTTGATTTCTTCAGAAAGTTCATCTTCACCTTCATCTGCTGCTTCATCAGCGGTTAAAGGCTCGCGACCAGGGGTCATTAAGTTGAACTTTTTAATAGCAAAATCAAATGTGAAGTAGTAAAGAACAGCCATTACAAGACCTTGAAGGATAAGCATGTAAGGTTTGTTTGCGATTGGGTTAACTAAACTAACTAGGTAATCAACTAAACCAGCACTAAATGCAAAACCAGCGGTCCAGTGCATTAATGCAGCAAACGCGAGGGAAATACCTGTTAAAGCAGCATGTAATACATAAAGTGGCCATGCAACAAACATAAATGAAAATTCAAGAGGTTCAGTAACTCCGGTAAAGAATGATGCAAAAGCACCGGCAAGCATTAATGAACCAATTTCCTTTTTACGTTCAGGAAGAGCATTCTTGTAAATTGCGTATGCGCCGGCAGGAAGACCAAACATCATGATTGGGAAGAATCCAGCCTGGAACATACCGGTAACACCTTTTGGCCCTTGTGAAGCTAAGAATTTACCAATATCATTAATTCCTGCTACGTTGAACCAAAATACTGAATTAAGTGCTTGATGAAGACCGGTTGGAATTAATAAACGGTTGAAGAAACCGTAAATTCCGGCACCAATCCAACCAAGATGAACGATTGATTCTCCAAATGTAACAAGGACAGAGAAGATTGGAGGCCAGATAACCCAAAGTAGAGCACTAACCAAAAACATTACAAACGATGTCATGATTGGGACAAAACGTTTTCCACTAAAGAAGGAAAGTGCCATTGGTAGTTTAACTTCGTGGAATCGGTTATATAAAGCAGCAGCAACCAATCCAGCCATGATACCAATAAAGACGTTACCATTTGTCATTTGAGCAAAGGCAGGATTTACCTTCTCAATCTTAAGACCAGTAAGTGCTGAAATGGCAGTAGGATTTAACATGCTAACTGGCATTTCGAATGCGACTAATCCAGCAAAGGCAGCGGCACCATCTCGTTCAGTAGACATTCCTAGTGCCACACCAACTGCAAAAAGTAATCCAAGTGCGGATAGGATTGCAAGCCCACCAGATTTAAGGAAAAGAGCAAAAGTATTAGTAGCGTCAAAATGCAGCCAAGCATTAGCGATACCTACTAATAAAGCAGCAGCAGGTAAGACGGCTACGGGTAGTTGCAAAGAACGACCTAAGCGTTGCAAATATGAATTCACAATGTGTACCTCCGAATAATAGATTTAAACAGTAATAAATGAATGAAAAATAAAATGAGAGCAAAAATTGCACTTGAGGAGTAGTGTGCGGTCTAAGAGCCCGCTTAGACAACTACGGATTAAGAATGATAAATATTAGATGCATTCGTAATCAACGCTTTTGTTGGGCTGAGCAGTGATGAAAACGTTTCCGTGAATCAACTATACCGCATTGAACATAAGCAATCAATAATGATATTAAAATTAATATTGATATAATGACTTCGCAACAAAAGGTATAACTGCTGATAACTGTTATAAGTGCAATTACGCCGCGTTTTTAAATGTGACACTCATAAGATTGGGCTATTTTAAAAAAATAATTTATTCTGTTTTTTAGCTATACCAATTACGACGATTATAACTATACCGCAACAGAATAATGAATTCAATAATAAGTTTGAATTTGTGATAAAAGTTGTAATGGATTTAGAGCTATATATAATCATCATGTTTGCGTAAAGTTAATTCAAAAAAGAGGTTACAGCAAAATAATTTTGCTGTAACCTCTTTTAAAATTAAATATTATTTTTGTGAACCTTCAGAATTTAAACGGTTGATTTCGAGTAATAAATCAACGGCGCGTTCCATTGTTTGAACTGAAACATATTCAAAACGACTATGCATATTTTCGCCACCAGCAAAGAGATTAGGTGTGGGAATCCCCATGAATGAAATCTTAGAGCCATCTGTACCACCACGAACTGGGTAAATATCGGGTTTAATGCTAAGGTTTTCCATAGCTTCTTTGGCAATATTAACTGGTGTCATATCTTTTTCAAGAATTTCACCCATATTGTAGTACTGATCGTGAACTTCAACCTCAACACGGTCCTGGTCAAAGTTATAGTTTAATTTGTCTGCAATTTCTTGCATGGTTTGTTTACGTTCTTCAAAAATTTTACGATCGTGGTCACGAATGATATAGACCAATTTTGCATGGTCAGGTGTACCACTCATTTTGAACAAATGATAAAAACCTTGACGCCCCTCAGTTAGTTCTGGACGATCGCCCTCTGGAAGCATGTTATGGTAGTCAATTCCTACTTGCAAAGCATTAACCATCAACCCTTTAGCAACAGCAGTATGAACTTCGTTACCTTGAATTTCAATGGTTGCTTGAGCAGCGTTGAATGTTTCATACTCAAGTTCGCCAAGTGGTCCACCATCAACTGTATATGCAAATTTTGTGTTGAAATCTTTGGCATCAAAATGATCAGCACCAGTTCCGGTTTCTTCGTCAGGTGCAAATCCAATTCGGATTTCACCATGTTTAACTTCAGGATGAGCCTTGTAATAGTCCAACATTGTCATAATATCAGCAACACCAGATTTATCGTCGGAACCTAACAGCGTTGTTCCGTCTGTAGTTATCAATGTTTGACCGTTATATTTGCGAAGACTTGAATAGGTTTTAGGGCTTAAAACCCACTTACCATCACCACTAAGATCGATATCAGATTCACCATCATAGTTTTCATGAATTTGTGGTTGGATATTTTCAGCGTTGAAATCAGCTGTATCAACATGTGAGATATATCCAATAACAGGTGTGTTGCCACCGTCATTAGCTGGAAGTGTTGCAACAACGTATCCACTTGATTCTTGGGTATGGACGTCAACGGCACCAACTTCCTCTAATTCCTTAGCAAGTGTCTTAAGAAAGGCAACTTCCTTAGGATCAGTAGGAATTGTTTCTGAATCTGGGTTAGAACGGGTATTAATTTTAACGTAGCGTAAAAAACGTGGTAATAGTGTTTCGTACTTTGCCAAAAAAATCACTCCTTTTCAATTTAGATATATTTTACATCTTTTAAACAAAGAGTGCGACAAGAATGAAAACGCTTGATAGAACGAACTGCAGTTTATCTGGCTATTTACGATTTAAATAAATTTTGGAAATGAAATTTAATAAACCAAAGATAATTGGAATGTAAGTGATATTCCGAATTTAGCAAATAAAGTAGCTGTTGTTACTGGTGGAACGAGTGGAGTAAGATGCGAAGTCGCCAAGGCACTTGCAAATCACAACGCGACAGTCTATATCATTGCACGTGATAAGCAGAAAAGTAATAAAGTTGTTCCAAATATAAAAATGTAACTAACAATGAAGAAGTTTACTTTCATTCAGTTAATTTAATGTCCCTCAAGGATATAGAAGCAGTTGAAGCAGAACTGAATGAAATCACTCCACAGGTTGATATTTTGATTAATAATGCTGGAATTATGATGCCAGCCAACGCTTCAACAACGGAGGATGGTTTGGAATCAATGTGGGCTACTAATTATTTTAGTGGATTCACTTTAACAATGTCGCTACTGCCAGCGTTAAAGAAACCTGGTGCAGCGAGGGTTGTGAATTTAACATCCATAGCAACTAACTTAGTCACCAAGAACGCAGGAGCTACATCTGTTCCAATAAGAGGGTCTGTTTATGCGCCAAACAACCGAATTGGAACAAAGGGATATCCTGGAATGCGGGGATGGAACGAGTCAAAATACATGAATGACGTGGATGCTGATAAATTATCACAAGAGTCCCTCAAAGTTACTAATAGACATTTTTAAGCTTTATTTTTAGAGTCAATGGTTCTGATATCATTTAATATTTTGGCACGCTTTGATTCAATAAATTCTTTTTGCTTATGAATGTTTTTGGCTTGATTCTCTAGCCTTTTGTTCAAAGTGTTTAAGAAATCTAAGACGTGGTAAAGATCTTCTTTAGATAAATCGGTCCGCTTTAAATCTAATATTTCATTCACAGTGGCACCTAATTGGCGCATGTGAATAATCCTGTTAAGTTCATCTAAATTGGAATCGGAGTATATTCTCCTTCCACGTGAGTCCCGCTTTACAGTAGAAAGTAAGCCTTTTTCCTCGTAGTAACGAAGGGTGTCGTACGTAACGTTAAATTGTTTTGAAACTTCGCTAATAGAATGCATTAAAATTCTCCCTGATTTTATTTGCGCTAGTGTAACACTAGCATGCTACAATTTGCAATAATCAAAAAGGAGATAACAACAATGGTAGATAAAGATGAAATTATTACGTTAATTACGGGAGCAAATCGTGGAATGGGATTCGAAACGGCAAAGGAATTGGGACAAAGTGGTCAGCTTGTGATTATTGGATCTCGCAATATTGAAAAGGGCAAGGAAGCAGTAAAAAAGCTAACTCAACAAAATATTAAGGCAGATTATGTTGAGTTAGATGTGACTAATACAAAATCAGTAAGTAAAGCGCAGAAAGAAATCGAGAAAAAATACGGCCGCTTAAATATTTTGATCAATAACGCGGGAGCTGTTTTTAGCGGTCGCCAATTGGCGTCAAATTTAAATTTTGACGATTTGAGATCTGATATGGAACTTAATTATTTTGGCCTAATCGATGTGACGCAGCGGATGCTACCACTTCTTAAAAAGAGTGAATGGGCTAAAATAATTAATATCTCTAGTATGATGGGCTCTAAAACGGCTGCATTGGATCCAAATTCAGAAGTTTACAGGGCAGTTGCAGTGGGATATCAATCCGCTAAAGCCGCAGCTAATATGTATACGGTTCAGCTTGCAAAAGAATTGCGGGCCGAAGATCAAGCAATTACAGTAAATGCAATTGATCCAGGAATGGTTGCTACGGAATTCGGTGGAGCAACACCAGAACAGGCAGCTAGTATGGGAGCTAAACCAATTGAATTTGGGGTGGCAAGAACGGTCGAATTGGCGACAGACTATAATGATCGAAGCAACGGAACGTTCACTAATACACATGGAGTTGTTGGTTGGTAAATCGTCTTTAAATAAAATTGTCTAACTTGTGTATAAGTAATCATTACTTATTTATTTGTAATGAATGATCTTATATAAGTGATAAATTATGCATATTTCTTTGAAAAATGCTTGGAAGTGTTATACTCAATAGTAAGATTAGGGGAAGCTGTGGCGTAGAAAGACGTTGAGCTTCCTTATTTTGTAAGGAGATGTATTCACAATATGCTACTTGAGATGAGCCACCTTTCCAAGGTCTATTCAGGAGACAAAGTTGTAGTTGATGATTTTAACTTGAACGTTGAACGAGGAGAGTTTATTTGCTTTATTGGGACATCTGGATCTGGTAAAACTACCACGATGCGGATGATCAATAGAATGTTAAAACAAACCAAAGGAACTATCAAAATTAATGGGCAAGATATCACTGATATGGATCCAGTTAAATTGAGAAGGAAAATTGGTTATGTTATTCAAAATATTGGATTGATGCCACATTTAACCATTCGAGAAAACATTACGATGGTTCCTAAGTTGCTTAAATGGTCTAAGGAAAAGCGAAATGAACGAGCTAAAGAAATGATTAAGTTGGTTGATTTGCCTGAAGACTTTTTAGATCGTTACCCGTCAGAACTATCGGGTGGTCAACAACAGCGTATTGGTGTTGTGCGAGCACTTGCTGCGGATCAGGATATTATCTTAATGGATGAACCTTTTGGAGCACTTGATCCTATCACCCGTGAGGATCTACAAGATTTGGTGAAAGATTTGCAGGAACGCTTGAATAAAACGTTCATTTTCGTGACTCATGATATGGATGAGGCTTTGCGATTGGCGAGTCGAATTGTTGTTATGAGTGAAGGAAAACAAATTCAAGTTGATACACCAGATAATATTTTGAAAAGTCCGGCTAATGATTTTGTTGCTAATCTGATCGGACAGGATCGATTGATACAAGCCAAGCCAAGTATAACCACAGTTGGACAAGTTGCAATCAAGCCCGTTTCGATAGAATCTGAGCGACTTGTTCGCGATGCCTTAACAGTTATGCATAATCGTCGGGTTGATACATTGTTAGTAACGGATGCTGATGAAAAACTAGAGGGCGTGGTAAGCATCGAAGCAATTGATAAGTATTATCGAACTGATAAAAAAGTTGCTGATATTATGGATAAGAAAGTTTTCTATGTAAATGAAAATTCAATTATTCGTGATACAGTTGACCGAATACTAAAGCGTGGATTTAGGAATGTGCCCGTTGTAAATAATGATGGGAAGTTAACTGGAATTGTTACTCGAGCGACTCTAGTGGATATTGTTTATGATGCACTTTGGGGCGAAGAAGATGATAACAAGGAAGATAACTCTGATCAGAAGGCGGATGTACTTGCGAAAAAGGATGGTGATCAGTAATGATCAACTTTTTATCACAGTACGGAACAACTATTCTAACTAAGTTATGGGAACATATTTACATCTCAGCAATTGCGTTGGCACTAGGTGTAATCGTGGCCGTTCCGTTGGGAATGCTCTTAACAAGAACTCCCAAGTTGGCCAACGGAGTAATTGGGGTTGCGAGTGTGCTACAAACTATTCCCGCTATGGCATTACTTGCGATGATGATTCCCCTATTTGGTATTGGAGCTTTCCCCGCAATAATCGCATTGTTTATTTATTCATTATTACCAATTTTGCGTAACACGTATTTAGGGTTGAATAGCGTTGATTCGGCTGTTATTGATGCTGCAAAAGGTATGGGGATGAATAGTTTTCAACGAATGATACAAGTCGAATTGCCACTAGCATTTCCAGTTATCATGTCAGGAATCAGATTGTCAGCAACATACGTAATAGCATGGACAACACTGGCTTCTTACATTGGTGCTGGAGGTTTGGGAGACTTGATTTTCAATGGCCTGAATTTGTATCGCTCAGATTTAATTCTCGGTGGATCTATTCCTGTAATTATATTGGCGCTGATCGTAGATTTTCTACTAGGGAAATTAGAGGTTAGATTTACGCCTCGAACAAATCAGGAGGTGTGAATCAATGCTGAAGAGATTCATTAAATTGATTTTACCGTTAGGAGTTTTAACATTTTTACTTGCGGGATGTGGATTCCCTGGCTTGGGAGGTACTTCGTCGGATACAATCCGAATTGCATCACAAAATACTACTGAGCAACAAATTATGGCATCAGTGATTCAACAAATGATTCAACATTATTCAAAATATGATACTGAAATCATCAATAATTTGGGATCAGGAACGGTTAGTTTTCAGGCACAGAAAAAAGGTGAGGCTGACCTTACAGCAATTAGATACAATGGGACTGATTACCAAACTATCTTAAAGGCTGCTGAAGGAAAATCTCCTGAAGAAGTCAATAGAATTGTAAAAAATGATTTTAAGAAAAAATATCACATGACCTATTTCCCAAGTTATGGATTTGCGGATACTTACCAGTTTATGGTCACACAAAAATATGCGAAAGAGCATGATTTGAATACGGTCAGTGATTTAAAAAAGATTGCCCCCCAAATGAAGGTGGGAATTGACCAGGTTTGGTTAAACAGACGTGGTGATGGATATGATGGATTTAAAAAGAAGTATGGTTTTAGTTTTGGAAACATTTATCCCATGCAGATTGGTTTAGTTTACAACGCATTAGCAAGCGACAAAATGGATGCTGTTTTAGGATATTCAACGGATGGACGAATTGGAAGTTACAATCTGAAGCTTTTAAAGGATGATCGTCAATTTTTCCCACCATATGATGCAAGTACCGTTGTTAATGATGAAGCCTTGAAAAAGTATCCTAAGCTAGGCCCAATTCTGCATCGTCTTGACGGAAAGATTTCCTTAAAAACCATGCAACATTTAAATTACGAAGTTGATAATAATTTAAAGGAACCTACAGTAGTTGCTCAAGAATTTTTAAAGGCACATCACTATTTTGAAGGGGGAAATGACTAATGCAAAATGAAGGAATAGTACAACAATTAATATACTATTTTGCGCACAATGGAATGTATGTTTTGCAAGAGTTTGACAGGCATTTTCTTATTTCAATTTACGGCGTAATTTTAGCTGCCATTGTTGGGATTCCAGTTGGTATTTTAATTGCTAAGTATCGAAAATTAAGCAATTGGGTAATTGGTGTTGCTAATGTTATACAAACGGTCCCGTCGCTGGCTATGTTATCAATTTTAATGCTCGGATTGGGATTAGGTGTTAATACTGTAATTGTTACGGTATTTCTGTACGCGTTATTGCCAATAATTAAAAACACATACACTGGGATGTTGAATGTTAATAATGATTATCTGGATGCCGGAAAAGGAATGGGAATGACCCGTTTACAGGTGCTGCGGATTATTGAAATACCGCTATCTCTCTCGGTAATTATTGCTGGGATTCGAAATGCATTAGTGTTGGCAATTGGTATTACAGCTATTGGCTCATTCGTTGGTGCTGGAGGATTGGGTGATATTATTATTCGTGGGACTAATGCGACAAATGGTGGTGCAATTATTCTTGCGGGTGCTCTTCCAACAGCGTTGATGGCCATTATTTCGGATCTGTTTTTGAGTTTTTTTGAAAAGAAATTTGATCCCCGATCGAAAAAGTCATTGGCATAGGATAAATAGTTAAAAATACAAAAACGAGCTCCAATGATGTTTTTTAATCATTTGGAGCTCGTTTTTAAATATCCATTTAAGAAAAAATCCAATGAAGCTAAAGTTTCTGCTTTTGCATTTAATTGATAATCATTTAATTCATATTTTTGTAGAAGATTTTGCATTTTTTGAGAAGAAACAAGATTAGAGTAACCAATTAAAAGTGCATTTACGGTAAACATTATCGAAACAATTGAAATGTTTTCAGCATTTTCCACATAGTTATGAATATAGGCATCTAACTTTTGGGTTGTTTCATACATATGAGACTTCACTTTAGCAACTAATTCCACATCACTAGTCTGTTCCAGCATAGCTAAACTAGCATCGAGTCGAAATAAATAAAGATTGGGATCGTCCCATATCGAAGCGGTTGTTTCCAAGATTAATTTTTTTAGTGTGGATTTGTTTTTTATAGTTTCGTGTTCCAATTTTTGTGCAAATAAATCAATGAATCTTTGGTATTCTTCCATTAAAATGGTCAAAAAAATTGATTCCTTGGTTTTAAAGTAATTAAAAATGGTCCCCTTAGCAACATGTGTTGCACTCGCTATTGCAGACATAGTGATTTCGTCGAAGTCTTTATCTCTGAACAAAACTTTAGTTGCATCAATAATTTGTTGCTTCTTTTTTGTGATAACCTCTGATGAATTTTCGGTTCGCATCTATTACTCCAATCCTACATAAAACGTTTAATAATTTTATCGAAAGTTCGATTGCTAACAATTCGACTTGCAAGAACCGCTGGTTTAGCGCCAAAGCCAATCAAATAGTGTGTTCGGGGGCGTGTTGCGTTAATTGCACGAACAATAGTTTTGGTAATTACTGATGGATCCGATATCATTTTGGATGATTGGTACATTTTTCGCATGTTCTTGGCAGTTTTATGTGCGGCTTTTGCATAAGCACCGTTTCCAGAAACTTTTTCGAGATTGTCAGCAGCAATAGTACCCCAGGGAGTACGAATTGCACCAGGTTCAATTATAACGACATTAATTCCCATTGGTTCAAGTTCGAGTCGAAGCGCATTTGAAAAACCTTCGATTGCAAATTTAGTTGCATGGTACCAAGCGCCAAAGGGAGTCCAAACTTTACCGGCCATTGAAGAAATATTAATGATTGTTCCAGAATGCCGTTCACGCATACTTGGTGTAACTAACTTAATCATATCAGCAACGCCCAAAAGGTTAACCTCTATTTGGTGGCGTGCTTCATCAAGGGGCACATCCTCTACTGCACCATATGACCCATATCCGGCGTTATTAACTAATACATCGATATGTCCTTCGTTTGCTAGAATTTGATTAACAACTGATTTGGTGTTATTTGGATCTGTTACATCTAACTTTACCGGATGAACACCTAATGGTTTTAAGTCGTCCATTTTTTCGATGCGGCGAGCTGCACCATAAACAATGTGACCTTGTTCGGCCAATGCTTTAGCAGTGTCATGACCAATTCCGGATGATGCACCAGTAATTAAGATTACTTTATTTGTCATACTTAGTTCCTCCATTAATTGACTGACGGTCATTTTATAATTTGAAGTATAAACCCATTTCACAAAAAATAATAGTCCTAATATATTCTTATATAAATGATAAGAATATTGACATAATAAAGTGATTTTCGATATGCTTGTTATATCAAACAATAAGGAGAACAGATTATAAATGACAAAATCCACATCTGATGACTATGGAGCGCACCCGCGCAACGATAAATTTTATACAATAGGAAAACAGGAAATAATTCAAAACTTTGAAACAAACGCTGCTGATGGACTAACCGTAAAAGAAGCTAAGAAACGCCTTGAGATAAACGGTCCTAATGCCTTGATTCAAAAGAAACAAAGCAATTTAATGCGCTTTTTAAGCCAATTCAATAACAGTATTACGTATATTTTGATTTTGGCCGCAATTGCAACTTTTGCTTTACATGAATATTCAGATTCTATTGTAATCGGAATGGTGGTAATCATTAATGCCTTCATTGGGTATTTTCAAGAGGTTAAGGCATCTAATGCAATTGAACAAATTAAGGCGATGCTTCAAATTGAGGCAACGGTCATTCGTAGTGGGCAACGAACGGATATTACAGCAGAAGAATTAGTTACTGGTGATTTGGTATTTTTAGAGGCTGGTGATAATATTCCAGCAGATTTAAGGATCATTGACGCTGATAACCTGCGTATTCAAGAGTCTATTTTAACTGGTGAAGCTGACTCGGTTTTAAAAAGTGAAGATGCACTGATAGGTAAGGTTCCACTGGGTGATCAAAGCAATATGGCTTTTGCATCCACGTCCGTTACAAATGGTAGTGGACTAGGTATTGTTGTAGCAACTGGTCAAGATACAGAGTTGGGCCAAATTAGTAGCAGCGTGGAGGAAGTTGAGTCCAAGACTACCCCGTTAATGAGAGAAATTAACGGACTTGGAAAATATATTTCATATGGAATTATTGTAGTTGCATTACTCGTTGGAATTTTCGGTTTTTTAACGCATATTTACTCAATTCCAGTCTTAGTAATCGCTATTATTACCATGATCGTGGGGTCGTTGCCAGAGGGATTACCAGCAAGTACCTCTGTTGTTCTTGCTATGGGCGTTAATAAAATGACCAAAGAAAACGCGATTATTAAACGACTGCCATCTGCTGAAACGCTTGGGGCAGTAAATGTTATTGCAACTGATAAAACGGGAACGCTAACTAAAAATGAAATGACCATTGAAGAAATTGTAACTAAGAACGGAACGTATCAGGTTTCAGGTACCGGATATAGTCCAATTGGTGAGATTTCAAAGCATGGTCAAATAATTGATATTGCAGATGATGCTGATTTGCAACGTCTGATAATAGCCGGTCATGAAGCTAATGATACAATTCTGACTCAGGAAGACGATCAATGGATTATCAATGGTGAGCCAACTGATGGAGCATTTTTGACCTTGGCACAAAAGGTATTTCATCAACAGGTTCCGGTTTGGAGTGAAATAGATAAGATTCCCTTTGATTCGGACTATCGTTATATTGCGGAGCTAGGGGAAGATGATCAAAAGCAGAGAATGATTTGGTTAAAAGGTTCCCCCGATAAAGTTTTTGAAATGGTGGGCGAAAATACCGATTTTGACCGTGATTTTTGGATGGCAAAAGTTTCTAAATTCGCTCGTCAAGGGCGTCGGGTTGTTGCTTTAGCATATAAGTATGCGCCAGATAAAGAGACTATTACTCATCAGGATTTAGAATATGGAATGCAGTTCTTGGGAATTGCGGGATTAATTGATCCACCGCGTGAAGAGACGATTACTGCATTGAAAGAAATGCGTGAAGCTGGTATTAAAGTCAAAATGATTACCGGAGATCACCCAGAAACAGCCACTGCAATAGCTGAAAAGTTAGGATTGGATGACAAGATCAAAGCTATTACAGGTGCCGAAATCGACGAAATGTCAGACGAAGAATTAAAAAATGTTATTCAGGACTATAATGTTTTCGCTAGAACAACTCCAGCAAATAAGTTACGGATTGTGAAAGCGTATCAGGAAAATGGCCTAATAACAGCAATGACGGGTGATGGGGTAAATGATGCACCGGCTTTAAAGCGAGCTGATATTGGAATTGCTATGGGAATAAAGGGAACCGATGTAGCGAAGGAATCAGCAGATATGGTGCTTGCAGATGATAACTTTGCAACTTTAACTAAAGCTATTAAAGAGGGACGACGAGTCTACGATAATATTAAGAAAACGATTCGATTCTTATTACCAACCAGTTTTGCTGAAGGTCTGATTGTATTACTTTCCATTGTAGCTCAACAGGATTTACCGTTGGTTCCAACGCAATTGTTGTGGATTAATATGGTATCTGCGATAACAATTCAATTTGCATTTTTATTTGAACCGGCAGAAGAAGGCATCATGAAACGACCACCGCGTCAAAATGGGCGAGCATTTTTAAGCCGTTCAGATGTATGGCAAATTGTATATGTCTCTGTTTTAATTGCAGGTCTTGGATTAGTTGGATTTGACTGGTTAAGTGGACAAGGAGTTTCTGAACGGATTGCAAGTACCGTTACTGTTAATGTAATCGTATTCGGTAAAATCTTTTATCTATTCAATATTAGAACGCCAAAACCAGCATTATCTAAAGATGTTTTGCGTAACTGGCACGCTTTTTGGATAGTAGGATTACTAATACTGTTACAGCTAGGGTTAACGTATTTGCCGTTTATGCAGGGAATATTTAGTACAGCAGGTATGACTTGGTATCTATGGTGGCTACCTATGATTGCTGGAGTTATTATTTTGGTAGTGACTGAAATTGATAAGTTTTTTCATCCAGGACATTTTAAACAGATTCAATCTTATCAAGAATAAGATTAAGAAAGAAATTAGGTCTTTGAAGTTAATAAAATTGGTGATTTTTAAAAGGCTAATGCAATGTTAGCCTTTTACTTTATCGCAACTTACTGGATTTTGACCGGATATACTGCAATTGAAACCTCTTATGAATGATTTGTTTACTTGTTAGAGAGTGTATGAAAGAATACAGAATATGCAAAAGGAGAATGACTAATAAGCAATTATATAGTTAGTGATAGTGTACAAGTTGTAGTTGAGTGCTAGGGATGTCTAAAACGGTTATTAGTTGGTACTATGTACAAATGGTATTGATTAAAGTTAGCAATGTTTAGTAATTTATTACCATATCGTACAATTAAGAGTAGGACAGGATTAAAGTTTATTTAACATGTTGGATGTTAAGTGCCTAAATAATATAATTTGCGTTATAGTTGTTGTCGATTAGTCAAAATAGGGGTGGAGAAATGAGTTTATTAGAAGTACGCGACGTATATAAGTCATACTTTCTTGGTTCTCAAGAATTTAAAGTTCTAAAAGGCATTAATTTAAAATTCGATCGAGGTGAATTTGTCTCGATTTTAGGAGAATCCGGTGGTGGTAAGTCAACTTTAATGAACATCATTGGAGGACTGGACCATCAGTATGATGGGGATGTTGTTTATGATGGGCAATCATTACACACTGCTAAGGAAAAGGTTTTGGATGGCTACCGAAGAGAGAATATTGGGTTTGTTTTCCAAAGCTTCAACTTGATTAGCCATTTAAATATCTTGGATAACGTAATGGTTTCTCTTGAAATGACGAAGTTATCACACAACAAGCGGGTTGAACGTGCTAAGGAATTATTGGAACGAGTTGGTTTGAAGGAACACATGCGTAAGCATCCTAACCAACTTTCTGGTGGTCAAAAGCAACGTGTTGCAATTGCTCGTGCGCTGGCAGGCGATCCAGATATTATTATTGCTGATGAACCAACTGGTGCTTTAGATAGTCAAAATACTAAAGAAGTTTTGGAAATTCTAGAATCGATTGCTAAAGATGGCAAGTTAGTTATTGCAGTTACTCACTCCCAAGAGGTTGCAGATTTTGGAACACGGGTCGTTCATCTGGATGATGGTGTGATTCATGGAGAAAGCAGGCTAAAAGATCCATATCCTGTTGAGAACACACAACGAACTACACAAGCTAAACATTTAACGTACTATGCTTCATTGCGAATGGCATTGAAACACATGGGATATAATTTCAAGCGGAATCTCTTAATTATTTTTGGAGCGTCGATTGGTATTTTCTCGGTTATTTTGATGTTGGGGCTTGGAAACGGTGTTCGGGGTTACATTAATGATCAAATTTCCTCGCAAATTAATCCGACGGCAGTTCAAGTTGCTTTGAATGTTAGTGATAATCAGGCTCAAAGCGGTAATTATGGGCATTTGAAACAATCTGATTATGACAAGATGAGTAAGATCAAGAATGTTGATTCGGTTGAAAAGGGATATTATATTCCCGGTGCAAAGATAACTAGTGGATCTAAAAGCGTTACGCAACAGTATTTTCAAACGTGGAATAAAACTGAACGCACGAATGACATTAAATATGGCCGTAAACCTCATGCAGGTGAAATTGTATTAGATAAGGCAACTGCTAAAAAGATTGATAAGAACTATAAAGAGATGGTTGGGCGACAAGTAACCTTGTATATTACAACCATTAATAATAAAAAGGAACCTATCCAAATTCAAAAGAATTTCCGGGTTTCTGGTGTAATTACATCTGGTAGTACGGCGGCCGATTTTAATTCAATAAAGGAAATGTTGTCTTCTAAGAAGTTAAACACTGACCCAACCTTCTTGACAGTTAATGTTAATAAAACCGAAAATGTTAAGGCGGTTCAAAACAAAATTAAGAGTTATGAGCACAAAGTTAAGGGTAAAGAACAAAAAGTTTACCAAATCACTGGTGTTGGGGCAATTCTTGATACTTTGAATACCTATATCATGTTGGCATTCTACGTTCTTACAGCAATTGCCGGAATTTCACTGTTGGTTTCAGCAATCATGATTATTGTAGTGCTGTATATCAGTGTTTCAGAACGTACGAAAGAAATTGGAATCTTGCGAGCAATTGGTGCTCGTCGCAAAGATATTCGACACTTATTTGTTTCAGAAGCATTCTTTATAGGTCTCTTCTCAAGTATACTTGGAGCGGGATTAGCCTTGTTAGTACAACTTGGAATTAATCATATTACAAATGATAAGATTAGCTATGCAATTGTGGGAATCACTTCAAACTATCTTATCTTTGGTATTGTAATAAGTATTTTGATTAGCTTGATTGCGGCATTAACGCCCGCAAGAAAAGCTTCCAAACTGGATCCCGTTGAAGCACTATCAGCAGACTAAATTAAATTATTTTTAATAGTTGAATCAAAAAACGTAACCATTGGAGTATATTAAAATCCATTTGGCTACGTTTTTTGATTAGAAAGATAATTAGGTGCTAGGCGACTTAAATGTTGTTCTTTTATACAATTAATATTCATGCTACAATAAAAATTAAATTTTAATTAAAAAAGGATGTGATAGTATGGATGAACAAAAAGTGACTCTTAATCGTTCGTTAGGTTTATGGTCTGCACTTTCTCTAGTTATTGGAACAATTATTGGTTCTGGTGTTTTTGTACAACAAGCTGCGGTGTTAGATAAAACCGGTTCAGTTAGCGGTGCCCTCTGGGCATGGCTTGCCGGTGGGGTGATGACATTAACCGCGGGATTAACAATTGCAGAGATTGCTTCCCAAATGCCTAAGACAGGTGGTCTGTATTATTACATGGATAAAATGTACGGCCGTATCTGGGGATTTCTTTCAGGCTGGATGCAGATAATTGTGTATGGGCCCGCAATGATTGCTGCTCTTAGCGCATATCTTGGAATTTTATTGGTTGACTTCTTTGGTATGGATCCGGTTATGAAAATTCCAATTGCAGTTGGAACAGTTGTCTTAGTAGCAATGTTGAACTTTTTTTCAAATCGAATTGGCGCTTCTTTTGCGATTATAACAACACTTTGTAAATTAGTGCCTATAGCAGGAATAATAATTTTTGGACTTTTCTTTGGAAGGCAAGACGCATTAACAGCAAGCGTTTCAACAATTCATGCCAGTGCAGGTAACTTTGGAGTTGCTATTTTAGGAACATTATTTGCCTATGATGGCTGGATCTTAGTTGCTAATTTGGGTGGTGAAATTAAGAATCCTGAAAAAAGGTTACCACAAGCAATCGTTTTTGGGATTTTAAGTGTTTCAATAATATACCTGTTGGTTAGTTTTGCAGTATTTAAAAGTGTCAGTGCGGAACAGGTGCATCGTTTAGGAATTGGGGCGATCCCGTATCTTGCAAATAAGAGTTTTGGATTGATTGGGGGACGAATTTTAAGTATCGGAATTATTATTTCGATTGTAGGATGTATGAATGGAAAGGTAATGACATTCCCACGAATTATGTATGCAATGGCACGCAATAAGGAATTGCCTTTTTCAAAACAGCTTGGTTATTTGAATCAAAAAACTCGTACACCAGTTATTTCCATTATCGTTGTGGTAGCGATCGCGATTATAATGATTTTATTTTTTAATGCGGATAGGCTATCAGAACTCTGTATTTTTACCGTTTACTGCTTCTATGTTATGGCTTTTGTTGGTAGTTTCAAACTGCGGAGAAATGGTCAAAAGCGTCCCTTTAGCGCACCGTTATTTCCGTTGACGCCACTGATTGCTATTGGTAGCTCATTATTTGTGTTGGGTAGTGAAGTAATGAACGACACTGAAGGCGTGGTGGTATCCTTGTTGATTGTCGCGTGTGGTGTGCCTGTATATATGTACCAAAAACGTAAACCTGATTAAAGATACAAAACTGGCTTTGTCACAGCAATCGAGATATGTTACATTGAATTTAAACTAAAACTAATAGTGGCTGAGTTTATATATTCTCCGCCACTTTTTATTTAACAAAAGTGAGGAAATTAATTAAATGATTACAGTTACAGATATGAGTATGCAATTTTCAGATCGTAAGCTTTATGATGATGTAAATTTGAAATTCACACCGGGAAATTGTTACGGAATTATTGGTGCTAACGGTGCTGGTAAATCAACATTTTTGAAAATACTTGAAGGTAAACTACAACCAACATCTGGAAATGTTAGTATTTCACCTAACGAACGAATGTCTAGTTTGAATCAGGACCACTATGCCTTTGAAGAGTTTACAGTTATGAACACCGTAATTCAGGGATATAAACGACTTTACGAAATTATCCAAGAGAAAGATGCTTTATATGCAAAGGCAGATTTTTCTGAAGAAGATGGTATGAAGGCCGCGGAGTTAGAAGCGGAATTTGGTGAAATGGACGGCTGGAATGCTGAATCCGAAGCTTCACAACTCTTGCAGGAATTAGGAATTCCAGAAAGCTTACATGACAGTAAGATGAGTGAGCTAACCGAAGGACAACGCATTAAAGTATTGCTTGGACAGGCTCTCTTTGGAAAACCTGATATTTTAATCCTCGATGAGCCGACAAACGGTCTTGACCCTCAGTCTATTAAATGGTTAGAAGATTTTTTGGCTGGCTTTCCAAATACTGTGCTTGTTGTATCTCATGATCGTCATTTCCTAAACGCCGTATGTACTATGATGTGTGATGTTGATTTCGGTAAGATCGAGTTGTTTGTTGGAAATTATGATTTTTGGTTGGAGTCGAGTCAATTGGCTGCTCGTTTGAGAGAACAATCAAATTCTAAAAAAGAGGAACAAATTAAAGAATTGCAAGAATTTGTTGCACGATTTAGTGCTAATGCCTCAAAATCTAAGCAGGCTACTTCACGTAAAAAGCAGCTGGAGAAAATTACGTTAGATGATATCAAACCGTCTTCGCGAAAATATCCGTTTATTCAGTTCACCCCAGAACGTGAACTGGGAAATGATTTAGTACGAGTAGATAAGGTCTCAAAATCAATTGATGGGGTTAAGATTTTGGATAATATAACGTTCGTAATTCGTCCAGGTGAAAAGGCGGCAATTTTAAGTCGCAACGATCTGGCTACGACTACGTTAATGCAAATTTTAGCGGGTGAACTAGAACCAGATGAAGGTGAAGTTACCTGGGGCCAAACCACGAGTTTAAGTTATATTCCGCGTGATATCAACAGTTACTTTACTGATGAGAACTTAAATATTTTAGAGTGGTTACGCCAATTTGCTCCAAAAGAGGAGAGTGATAACACTTTTCTTCGAGGCTTTTTGGGGAAGATGCTCTTTTCAGGAGAGGACGTTCTAAAATCGGTTACAAAACTTTCTGGTGGAGAAAAAGTACGCTGCATGATTTCAAAAACAATGTTAAGCAAGGCTAATGTGCTTTTAATGGATGACCCCACTAACCACTTAGATTTGGAATCAATTACTTCATTGAATGATGGACTGATTAACTTTCAGAGCTCAATTATTTTAACTTCTCATGACCATCAATTTATTCAAACAATTGCGGATCACATCATTGAGGTTTCAGATAAGGGTGTCGTTGATCGTTCAGAAACAAGTTATGACGAATTTCTTGAACATGAAAATGTTCAAAATAGAATCAAGGACTTGTACAACGATTAATTGGTAGTATGCTGTTACTAAAGAACATGTTGAAAAGAGGCGTACGTTAATGAAAAACATGTTAACTAAGTATGAAAACATGATGGTTAACCGAATCGTTACGTTGCGGAAAACTAAAATATATGGTGCTATTCAACGTACAATGGTTTTACTGTACCCATTTGTAATTTTTGGTGCAATTGTGTCTATGATTCGGAGTACGACGTTTGTAAAGGGCGGTTTCTTCGACAGTCTATTTAAGACCACTTCATGGATACCACACATCAGTGGGATCAGCTTTTTCTTAGGCGCTTTGGCACGTATGTCAGTAGGCTTTGCGGCGGTGATTGCTGCATATGGTGTGGCCCGCTTTTTGGCAGAAGAATTTCATCGTGATGAACAATTAGCAGGAATAACTGCAATCATTGGGTTTATGACATTGAATTTTTATAACGTTGAAGATGGAATCGTAGGTTTTGAAACTGCTGGAATAGGTTTTTCTAGTTTGTTCTTTGGAATACTAGCTGGTGTTATTACAGCACTCATTTTTAAGTTAGTTGGTAGAAAAAAGGAGCCGGAGATTTTTCATACAGCTCAGATTTTACAGCGGATTTTTCATTCGATTTGGGCCATTTTTATTACAATTACCCTTTTTGGGATTGTAAACATGCTATTTTACTTATTTATGGATAAAGCTTTAAGTTCAAGTATCAATACTTGGATTTATAGTTCATTTTCCAATGTTCATAACTTTTTTGGATTATTAGCTTTAATATCTGTTAGCATTTTTCTTCAATACATTGGTGTTGGAAGCCCGTTGAATCCAACTCAATTTGCAGGGTCCGATACAATGGCTAATATTGATGCAGCTTTAAAAAGTAAATCAGCCTGGAATGTTCCATATCCTGTTAATGGGCATAGTATTATTGGAATTTATACGAATATTGGTGGTGTTGGATCAACTCTGGCTCTGTTGATTGCAGTTTTGTTGATTTCCAGGAGACGTAATACTCAAATGATTGCTCAACAAGCTATTTTGCCAGGGTTCTTTAATTTTAATCAGCCTGTCTTAGTTGGTATCCCGCTGATTTTTAACTTGACCTATCTGTTACCGTTTTTATTAGCACCAATTATAAATATGTCACTGGCCGTCGCTGCATTGAATTTACATTGGATACCGGCAGCAGTTTACCCGATTCCAACGGCAACTCCAGGAATATTAGCGAGCTTTATTGGAACCAACGGAAACATTAACGCATTGATATTTTCGCTAATTTTACTCACAATTGATGTGCTGATTTACCTGCCATTTGTTCGTGCTGCCGAGCGCGTGGCGGATCTTTTGGATGAGGAAAGGGGCCAGAAAAATGATGTCAAAAATTAATCGATTAGTAATTTTGATAGTTTCAATTTTGGCTGTTGCGTTGATTGTCCCCTCTGCAACGTGGTCACACTCAACTGTTCGAATGTTGGAAGCTAGACATAATTCCAAAATGTCACCGGTTATTTGGGTCCCAGGTAGTAGTGCAAATCAAGATCGTTATGATCCTGTGTTTAAACAACTTAATAGTGGGAAAGATAAACATAGCGTTTTAAAGATAACTGTTAATACTAATAATAAAGTTGAATATACGGGTAGTATTCGTCCCAATGATCGACAACCTTTCATTGTAATTGCTTTTCAGGACAATAAAGATGGATATCCAACCATTAAGAAGCAAGCTAAGTGGTTTAATACTGCTTTTAATGAGCTTACAAAGCGGTATCATTTTAATAACTTTTCGGCTGTGGGTCATTCTAATGGTGGTTTAGTACTTTCATTTTTCCTTGAGGACTACAATAATGCGGCTGAAACTCGGATGACGAAGTTAGTAACAATGGGGTCTCCATATAATTCTTATGAAAACTCTTTGAGCAATAAAACAGTAATGCTGAATGATCTGATTGATGGGCGAAGTAAGATTGATAAGGATCTTTCTGTGTATTCAATTTCGGGATCGGAAACATATTCTAGTGACGGAATAGTACCTTTGCAAAGTGTTGAAGCTGGAAAATATGTTTTCCAAAATCAAGTCAAACATTATACCCAATTGACGTTTACTGGTTCGGATACAGAACATTCCGATTTACCAAGCAATCCACAAGTGCTAGACATTATTAGAAAGAATATCTTGAACGATAAAGATCGAAATATGCAACAAAACAGTGGTCAGAATGTACAACACAAAAATACACCAATCACAAATAAGTAGAGAAATAAGCTAATTGAGTGTATATTTTAGATAGAGAAAATAGTGATAGTTATTAACTGAGAAGCTGAAATATACCAATTTTCAGGTATTGTAATATTTGCATACTCTAAGTACGTGTTAGCGACATGGATTGAGCATGTCAGTCTTGGTGACCTTCATAGGTGAAGGTCTCGTATTCTGGGCTAGTTGACATATATTTAGAGTATTTTTTTTGGTTTAATGATTCATCATTAAGAATTTGTTTGATTGTAATGGTTAACTTTTGCAATCATTGACTTAAAAAACGTTTTTTGTGTAATATTATATTGATAATATTAATTATATTTGGGGGAGTTTAATTTGGCTAATTTAAGACTAGATGGTGGAGATGAAGAAAAAGTCGACTTTATCGTTAGGACATATAACAAAAGTTTGAAGTTACTATCAATGACCTTTGAAAATAAACTAACGGATAATCGTATTTCATTTGATATGTTCATGATCTTACATTTTATTGATCGTGCTGGTGAAAAACGGATTACTTTGAGTGAGATTGCGGATAAACAAGAAGTTACCAAAAGTGCAATTTCACGTAAAGTCGGAACTTTACTTGATCTTGGATACATTAATCAAGTCAATGACAGTCAGGATCGAAGAAAGAAATATTTGATTTTAACTAAAAAGGGTCAAAAAGTTTATGATAAAAACCGTTTAATTTTTGAAAAAATGTTAAACGATGTTGCTGACCAATATGGTAGTGAAGATTTTACTTTAACATTGCAACATATTAACCAGATTGTAGATATTATAAAAAGTACGATGAATTAAGAATTATTGTGTGAAAAAGGGTTAGAAAACTAAATAAGTGTGGAGAAGAAATGAAACGCAAAAGGGTTATAACTAATAAAGTACATTTTAAAATGTATAAAGACGGGCGTCGCTGGGTAATAGCGGGTTTGTCTTTTTTGTCGATTGCGTTAGTTGATGTGGCTGGAACTTCTCCAGCACATGCGGATGCTGCATCACAAACAACTACGGAGCAAACAACTGGTGGATCTGGAACAGGTACGAACGCTGGTACAAATGGGACTACCACAACCGCTTCTACGCCTGAATCAGGAGCAACATCAGATTCCTCTGTAAGCTTAAAATCACGGGCTGTAGCAACTGAAGATGATACTAGCAATACTACAAGTACTGCAAATTCACAAAGCCCAAAGACCGTTGCGCCTACAGTAAGTACAAATGTTACAACCAGCAATTTGTCGAGTCGAGCAGCCACTAAGTCCGTTGTTAAAATGGCAGCCATGGCTACGACACCTGCTTCAACATCCATTCCAAAGTTAGAAAACGGAAGTACAGTAGGATCAACAACTGGTAGTGTTACCGGGTCCACAGCTGAAAAGGATTTTTCTGGAAACGGAACTGCTGTTCAGTTTAATAGTAGTGGACAAGTTGGATTAACAGCAGACACTGGCAATCAGGTTGGACATGCTGTATTGAATACGACTATTGATTTTTCAAAAGATTTTACGCTGAGTGGATCAGTTTTATTGGGAAGCCACACTAATAACGCTGCTGATGGGATGGGAATTGTATTTTCACCTATTAATCCTCAAGACACTGCCAGTGGCCAAAAAGGTGGTGGATTGGGACTTGCCGGACTAAAGAACTCTTTTGGGTATGTCTTTGATGAATATGGGAATACCGGTGGATCATCAACTAGTAATGCTAATAATCAATACAATGACCCTAAGTTACAGTCGGGCTGGTTTGGAAGTACCTCTTTTGAGGCATATGCAGGATTCCGAACAACTAATGCGTCCGGTATTATGGTTGCACCCCCTACTGATCAAGTAACGCCGTTAAATACCAGTTTATACGATGGTAATTACCACACTATAACAATGACGTATAGTGCTGCTACGCAAATATTAACAGTTAGTTTTCCTGATAATGGGAATAGTACGTTAACTTTTGCTGTTCCAAATCAAGACGACTATGCTCTTTCAGTCGCAGCATCAACCGGTGGATCGTACAATAACTTTGGATTTCAACTAAATAGTTTAAATTATACTAAGGGGCAATCTGTTGTAACTATACCTGTTACAACGCCTAGTGGAACGACTGTTAACTACACAGTTAACGCCAATATTGGTGATACGATTCATGTTTATCCTACGGAAACTGCCGCTCAAGCAGCTATTGCACAGGGAGTAGATCCATCAACGGTTTTGGTATTTGATAGTTCGGTTGGTTATGGAATTAATCAGACCTTTTCATATACGGTTCAAAATACCACAACCCAAACAACACCAGTGATCACCAGTGCTGCGGTAGTTCCTGTAACTGTTCAATATGTGAACGAGAGTGGGGAATCAATTTTAGCAAGCAAAACTATTTCAGGCGTAAGTGGATTGAATATTGATTTTAGTTCGATTAATCCTGGAGCCCAGGTGACTGGAACAGATGGACAAAGTTATTTATTATCCGTTTCGCCAGATAATGAGGCTACATACGCTTCTGGAGAAAATTTAACGTATAAATTCACTGTTAATCCAACCAGCGCAGTAGTTTCAGCTGAATCAACTGTTGCTGGTTATCAGAATCAAGCAACATCCGCAATGTCAGCTGCTCAGTCAGCGTTAGATGCTGCTAGTCAAGCCGCGTCGTTATCGCCAAATGACTCAAATGTGGCAACTTATTATTCACAGACTCAAAGTTACTATATTCAAACTTCAACACAAAACATGACGGCTCAATCTGCTCAAGCCCAATTGGATGAAGCTAATCAGTTAGTCTCCAATGCTATTAATGATGATGTAAGTGCGGTTGCTCAGGCGACCTCAGTTACTTCTGTCTATATGAATCAATCGTTAACAGCAAGTATTGCTAATTCTTTATATAATTCTGCAAACTCCCTTTTAGGTTGGGAGCAAAGTATGGCAAATAGTTTGACTAGTGCAAATGGAGCGACTTTCGCTGACTCTAATACATCTATTTATCAGTCAATTGTTACAAGCTACAGCGCTCAGGCCCAAAGTGCGACTAGTCAGGCCAATTCGGCTACTTCTAATTACGATAGTGTTATGTCAGCGGCTTCAGTTGCTATTTCCAATGCTGATGAAAAAGCTGACGCTGCAATGCAACTGGTGAATTCATTAACTGCTGTTACTAGTTTAACGGCAAGTCAAGTTGAATCGACCGCCAGTGCTGCAACTAGTGTGGCTACTAGTGCGACAAGTGTTGCGGCAAGTAATATTGCATCCGAAGCGAGCTCAACTGTAGATTCTGTTCAGGGTATAGCATTATCAGCTGCAATGGCTGCAATGGAGGCTCAAGTAAATGCAAGTATTGCAGCTAGTCTGGCGGCAACTGATGTTACTAACCAAAATGTTCAAAATCAAAACGGGACTGCACAAAGCGCTGCAACTGGTGGAAATAGTGCTGCTCAAGCGGCAACCAGTCTCGCAAATGATGCCTTGAACTATGCTTCTGATGCACAGTTGGCTGCTAATAATAATGATTTAAGTGCTGCTTATAGTTATGCAATGCAGGCTGCCAGCGCTGCAGGGGATGTTTCATCTGCAATTGCTAATGTTGATTCGGCAGCCTCAACGGTATCTTCAGCAACAGTGCATGTTTCTAGTCAGGTTGTAGATGATTCAACGGTTTCATCACAGGCTGCCAGTGTCGCTTCAGGGGTAGCTTCAACTGCACAAAATAATGCCTCAGTTGCGGGTATTGCAGCCGATAGCGCTTTATCAAACGCTAATGCGGCCAGTAATACTGGTAAAACCGATTTAGCTAACTCAAATGTTGTTAGTGCGGCCAGTTTAGCTCAAAGTACAGCTAGTGGTGCGGCTAGTGCGGCCAGCTTAGCCAGTTATGAAGCTAAGCAAGCAACTAGTTTTGCAAGTGCATCAAGTAATTATGCTTCAGCGGCTCAGGGGTACGCTCAAGCGGCTCAAAGTGCTGCGGCTGCTAATGATGCTTCCTTAGCAAGTGCGTATGCAATAAGTGCGCAGAGTGCTCAGTCAGCAGCCCTTTCAGCAGCTCAAGTGGCAACAAGTTTGTATATGGTTGCCCAAAGCGCAAATGAATATGTTCAAACAACGGTTAAAGCGGATAGTATTGCTGCGGCAAGCTATGCTAGTGCGGCCGGATCTGAAGTGAACACCATCACGTCTGCGGCTGCGAATGTTAGTCAAAATAGTAATGATGCGCAAAATAATTTGGCATCACTTAGCGCACAAGCCTCGCAAGATCCTAAAAACAATAGCATGCAAACCGCTTATGGGTCAGTATCTAATGCAGTAACTGTTGAACAAAGTGCTTATCAAGTAATTAAAAGTGCTGAACAGGTAGCATTGGATGCGCAGACTTCGGCGGATTCAACTGCTCAATTAAATGATGTAAGTGCAACAAGTCAATACGAGTCAATTGCAGAGTCGGCACAAGCCATCGCAGATTCCAATAATACAATCGTGAATTCTTTGAATACTGCGATTAGTTCAATGGTGCCGGTATTTGGTTCTCAGGTAAACTATGATTCCAATGGTGCAAGTATGGCAGCTAATTCTGCTTCAGTTACAGCTAATGGGGCTTCGTCTGTTAATGCTAAAGTAACCTCACAAATGAATTCACTTGCTAATCAGGGCGTAGCAAACAGTCAAATTGCCGCCAGTGACCCAACAAATACAAGTGTTGCTGGGATGGCACAATCAGCTGCCGGCTATTTAAGTAATGCAACGATTTTAGCCTCTCAGGTTGAATCGGCGAATTCAACAGCAATAAGTTACGCAAGTGTGGCGAGTGATGATGCTCAGATTAACGATTTTTCAGGTGCAAGTAACGCCGCAAGTATTGCAGCTAGTTTAGCATCTGATGCAAATTTATTTAATTCACAGTATTCAGATTTGCAAACATCCATTGATAAGATTAGCCCACTGTTAAGCAATGCAGTTCAAGTTGATTCTGTAACGGCTAGTGAACAGGCATCTGATGCAGGAGTTCAGGCCAGTGCTGCTAATAATACTCAGTCGTTGGCAAGCAATGTGGCAGGTGATGTAAATAAATTAATCAGTAATATCGATAGTCTGGCAGCAACCAACCCTACTAATTATGTAGATCTCGTAAATAGTGCTGATTCCTTATCTACGGCGGTAAGTAGTTTACAGAATACGGTAAATAGTTTAACTAGTGCAACTCAGAGCTATAATATCGTGGCCAGTAATGCAGCTAAAACAGATGATACCAGCACAACAAGCATCGCTGCTTCAACTGCCAAGTCTGTTGCTGATACATTGGCAAATGATTTGTCTAGCATGCAAGGCCTCCTAAGCCAAGGAAACATTCTAGCTAGTGATGCTAACTTGCAATCACAAGCGGATAGTACTGCTGCAGAACAGTATCGCAATGATGCTTCAACGGCTGCTAGTGCTGCGGATAAAGCGTACAGTGCTGGAAGTAATGTTGGGGTTACGATCGACAGTATTGTCAGCGCAACTGGTTCGTACGGCGCTAAATCACCTGAAAATTCGCAAGTAAATGAATTAATTTCTCAAGCTGGATCACTTCAAAGTGCTGTAAATAGTGACAATGCGCAGGCAAATTCGTATCAAAAGATTGCTGACAGCTATTATCAACAAACTAATTCGGCAGCTAATATTGCAGATGCTTCGGATGCTTCAACCTATGCTTTCTTGGCACAATCAGCACAAAGTGCAGCGGGAAGTATCGAGTATCAAGTCGATAGTATGGCTAGCCAGGCAAATAGTATTTACAGTCAAGTAACAACTCAAGTTGATGCTGATATGGCGGGATCAAGTTTGTATGACTCAATGGCTAATTCAGCTGCAGTGCAAGCAGGCACGGATAATAGTTCGCAAACAGCGTTGACTTCAGAAATTAATAGTATTACTTCGGCGATTAATTCTATTTCTAGTTTAACTAGCGGTAATGCTCAGATAACAGGCCCAGTTACCTCAATGATTGGCATAAATAGTCAGGTTAATTCATTAAATAGTTCAACGAGTCAATTTATTACGTCTGCTAATAGCGCTGCCAGTGAGGCGGATCGAGTTGCTAGTTTAGGAAATAAAGATAGAACATCACAATATGCGGACAGTGCCATCGGTGCTCAAAGTGGTACAAATAGTGATTACCAGGCAACAAGTAATTTAGCCATTTCGGCAGAGCAGTTGTTATCACAAGCTCAGGCAGTTTTGAATTCGATTAATTCCGAAATTCAAGCAGATAGTGGGGCAGCAGCTAGCGCATCACAAACAATCATTAATGATACTAATAATGGGGGTTCTTTAGCTAGCTCAATTGACTCAAAAGCCACTTCGGCTATTTCTAAAGCAAAAACTGATTCTTCAAGTTCACTTGTAAACAGTTTAGCGGGTGATCTGAAATCAATTGATAGTGCTGCAGATTCAGCTAATATTGCTAACAATTCATTAAATACTTTGATGAGTGAATTGGCTAATAGTGTAGCCAGTGCCTCGGCAGCTTTTAACACGAGTGATACTAGCGTATTTGCGTCCGAAGCTACGAGCGCAGCATTAACGGCTAATAGCTTAACAAGTGCAATCAATAGTTTAGGCAAGTTAACCAATAATGAAACAACAACAATGGTCAATACGATCATTGCCGATAGTCTCTCTGCTGCAACGGCAAATAAACAAACAGCAGATGCAAATCAAGTTACTTCAGCGGCAAATTCAATTGTTAACTCAGAAGCAACGAAGTTTAGTAATCAGGTTACTTCTACAGTTACAATCGCGAGTGGAGTATCTGAAAATTCAGCAGTTAGCAGCATTGAAAACCAGCTTTCTGCCGCGCAAGCCCAAATTTCTGATTATCAGTCCAGTTTAGCAGCATTAGCTAGTACCGCTAGTTCTCTGGGATCTGATGCTCAAAGCGCTGCGGCAGCAAACAATGTTTCGACGGCAACGTCTGCTAACTTAGCAGCACAAAGTGCAGCGTCTGTGGCTAATAGTTTAGAACTAGTAACAGAGAGTACTATTGCCTCAGCGGGTTCTCAAGCACAATCTTTAGCTACAATTATTGGCTCGAATGCAGCCCAAAATGCTGATAGTGTAACGAATAATACTAATAGCATTAGTAGTGAAGTTTCGAGTATTCAGACAGTTGCAAATTCAATGGGCAGTGAGTATTCCAATAATTCTACGGTATCTGCGGCTTTATCAAACCTGAATGATCAGGTTGCATCTGCTTCGGTTGATCAGTCGATTGCAAATTCAGCTCAATCAATTGCTGATAGCTATGCCAGTGCTGCTAGCCAATTTAGTGATCCTAGTTTGGCAACCAAATTTGCGTCACAGGCGAATAGTGCTGCTTTAGTTGCCCAATCAGCAGATTCAATGGCGGCAGAAACATTATCTAATGTTAATTCTTCCTTTAATGATTTAGCTGATGAGGTTACAACTCAAGATGCTCAATCAGCTGGTCAGGCAGTGAGCGATGTAGGTGTTGATAGTAATGCTGTTACAAGTGCAAATTCAATCGCTAATTTAGACAGTGCAAATTCAACAGTGCAAAGTATGGCTAAGGCAATTCAGTCTAATGAAGATGATGCTTCGATGGCTTTAAGTACGGCTCAATCAGCGGCTTCAACAGCAAGTAGTCTTGCTGTAGTGGCTAAGTCGGATCCTGTCAATGAGGCAAGTTATGTATCCGCTGCTAATTCATTGGCGTCATTGGCAAGTGAACAAGTAGCTAAAGTTAATAGTGACAATAATGCTGTTTCTAACGCATTAAGTGATTTAAACAGTACAGTTATATCAGATGGAATTGACAAGACTCAATCGGCTGCCAGTGTAGCACAGAGCATAGCATCAGCAACTAGCGCGGATAATCAAACGAGTGCTGCCAACTCATTAACTAGTCTAAACAGCACGGCTACTAGTACCGAAAAGAGTTTGGCAAGTGCAGTCAGTGCTGATAACTCGACGGCAACGTCAGCGCAAAGTACGGCGAACTCGGCTGCCAGTGAAGCAGCTAGTTTGGCCTCGGAAGCGGCGACTACAACAGATCCAGCGACAGCTGCCAGTGCTGCCAGTAAAGCCGCTAGCTTAGCTAGCGTAGCCAGTGCGGCCCAGAGTACGGCAGCTAGTGCTAATACTAAGGCCAGTTCAGCAATGAGCGATCTTACCAGTGAAGTTAACTCGGAAGCAACCAGTGTGGCCCAATCAGCAGCACAGGCTGCAAATAGTACGGTATCAGCAACTAGCGCGGATAATCAAACGAGTGCTGCCAACTCATTAACTAGTCTAAACAGCACGGCTACTAGTGCCGAAAAGAGTTTGGCAAGTGCAGTAAGTGCTGATAACTCGACGGCAACGTCAGCGCAAAGTGCGGCGAACTCGGCTGCCAGTGAAGCAGCTAGTTTGGCCTCGGAAGCGGCGACTACAACAGATCCAGCGACAGCTGCCAGCGCGGCCAGTAAAGCCGCTAGCTTAGCTAGCGTAGCCAGTGCGGCCCAGAGTACGGCAGCTAGTGCTAATACTAAGGCCAGTTCAGCAATGAGCGACCTTACCAGTGAAGTTAACTCGGAAGCGGCCAGTGTTGCCCAATCAGCAGCACAGGCAGCAAATAGTACGGCGGCAACTAGCGCGGATAATCAAACGAGTGCTGCCAACTCATTAACTAGTCTAAACAGTACGGCTACTAGTGCCGAAAAGAGTTTGGCAAGTGCAGTCAGTGCTGCTAACTCGACGGCAACGTCAGCGCAAAGTACGGCGAGCTCGGCTGCCAGTGAAGCAGCTAGTTTGGCCTCGAAAGCGGCGACTACAACAGATCCAGCGACAGCTGCCAGCGCGGCCAGTAAAGCCGCTAGCTTAGCTAGCGTAGCCAGTGCGGCCCAGAGTACGGCAGATAGTGCTAATACTAAGGCCAGTTCAGCAATGAGCGACCTTACCAGTGAAGTTAACTCGGAAGCGGCCAGTGTTGCCCAATCAGCAGCACAGGCAGCAAATAGTACGGCATCAGCAACTAGCGCGGATAATCAAACGAGTGCTGCCAACTCATTAACTAGTCTAAACAGCACGGCTACTAGTGCCGAAAAGAGTTTGGCAAGTGCAGTCAGTGCTGATAACTCGACGGCAACGTCAGCGCAAAGTACGGCGAACTCGGCTGCCAGTGAAGCAGCTAGTTTGGCCTCGGAAGCGGCGACTACAACAGATCCAGCGACAGCTGCCAGTGCTGCCAGTAAAGCCGCTAGCTTAGCTAGCGTAGCCAGTGCGGCCCAGAGTACGGCAGATAGTGCTAATACTAAGGCCAGTTCAGCAATGAGCGATCTTACCAGTGAAGTTAACTCGGAAGCAACCAGTGTGGCCCAATCAGCAGCACAGGCTGCAAATAGTACGGCATCAGCAACTAGCGCGGATAATCAAACGAGTGCTGCCAACTCATTAACTAGTCTAAACAGCACGGCTACTAGTGCCGAAAAGAGTTTGGCAAGTGCAGTAAGTGCTGATAACTCGACGGCAACGTCAGCGCAAAGTACGGCGAACTCGGCTGCCAGTGAAGCAGCTAGTTTGGCCTCGGAAGCGGCGACTACAACAGATCCAGCGACAGCTGCCAGCGCGGCCAGTAAAGCCGCTAGCTTAGCTAGCGTAGCCAGTGCGGCCCAGAGTACGGCAGCTAGTGCTAATACTAAGGCCAGTTCAGCAATGAGCGACCTTACCAGTGAAGTTAACTCGGAAGCGGCAAGTGTTGCCCAATCAGCAGCACAGGCAGCAAATAGTACGGCGTCGGCAACTAGCGCGGATAATCAAACGAGTGCTGCCAACTCATTAACTAGTCTAAACAGCACGGCTACTAGTGCCGAAAAGAGTTTGGCAAGTGCAGTAAGTGCTGATAACTCGACGGCAGCGTCAGCACAAAGTACGGCGAACTCGGCTGCCAGTGAAGCAGCTAGTTTGGCCTCGGAAGCGGCGACTACAACAGATCCAGCGATAGCTGCCAGCGCGGCCAGTAAAGCCGCTAGCTTAGCTAGCGTAGCCAGTGCTGCCCAGAGTACGGCAGATAGTGCTAATACTAAGGCCAGTTCAGCAATGAGCGATCTTACCAGTGAAGTTAACTCGGAAGCAACCAGTGTGGCCCAATCAGCAGCACAGGCTGCAAATAGTACGGCATCAGCAACTAGCGCGGATAATCAAACGAGTGCTGCCAACTCATTAACTAGTCTAAACAGCACGGCTACTAGTGCCGAAAAGAGTTTGGCAAGTGCAGTAAGTGCTGATAACTCGACGGCAACGTCAGCGCAAAGTACGGCGAACTCGGCTGCCAGTGAAGCAGCTAGTTTGGCCTCGGAAGCGGCGACTACAACAGATCCAGCGACAGCTGCCAGCGCGGCCAGTAAAGCCGCTAGCTTAGCTAGCGTAGCCAGTGCGGCCCAGAGTACGGCAGCTAGTGCTAATACTAAGGCCAGTTCAGCAATGAGCGACCTTACCAGTGAAGTTAACTCGGAAGCAACCAGTGTTGCCCAATCAGCAGCACAGGCAGCAAATAGTACGGCGGCGGCAACTAGCGCGGATAATCAAACGAGTGCTGCCAACTCATTAACTAGTCTAAACAGTACGGCTACTAGTGCCGAAAAGAGTTTGGCAAGTGCAGTCAGTGCTGCTAACTCGACGGCAACGTCAGCGCAAAGTACGGCGAGCTCGGCTGCCAGTGAAGCAGCTAGTTTGGCCTCGAAAGCGGCGACTACAACAGATCCAGCGACAGCTGCCAGCGCGGCCAGTAAAGCCGCTAGCTTAGCTAGCGTAGCCAGTGCGGCCCAGAGTACGGCAGCTAGTGCTAATACTAAGGCCAGTTCAGCAATGAGCGACCTTACCAGTGAAGTTAACTCGGAAGCGGCAAGTGTTGCCCAATCAGCAGCACAGGCAGCAAATAGTACGGCGTCGGCAACTAGCGCGGATAATCAAACGAGTGCTGCCAACTCATTAACTAGTCTAAACAGCACGGCTACTAGTGCCGAAAAGAGTTTGGCAAGTGCAGTAAGTGCTGATAACTCGACGGCAGCGTCAGCACAAAGTACGGCGAACTCGGCTGCCAGTGAAGCAGCTAGTTTGGCCTCGGAAGCGGCGACTACAACAGATCCAGCGATAGCTGCCAGCGCGGCCAGTAAAGCCGCTAGCTTAGCTAGCGTAGCCAGTGCTGCCCAGAGTACGGCAGCTAGTGCTAATACTAAGGCCAGTTCAGCAATGAGTGACCTTACCAGTGAAGTTAACTCGGATGTAAATAGCCAAAGTTCACAAGCGAGTCAAGGCTCGTATGAAAGCCAAAGTTCACAAGTAAGTCAAGGCTCATATGAAAGCCAAAGTACAAAGGAAAATCAAAGTACACAGACAAGACAGGATGTAGCTAGCAATTGGAACTCACAAGTAGGCAGTGTTTCAAGACTAAGTAGAGCTACTAATACGATATCGACAAACAGAGTGATGAAAGTAGATACTGAGAAAAAGAAAATAGTAAGAAATTCTTCAAATTTTGAACCAAGGACGCGTATGGAACGTCTAAATAGTAAACAAAAAGTAGCTGGAAATACATCTGTCAGCGGTTTGTTACCACAAACAGGTGAAAATAATGGCTTTGAATCTGAATTAATTGGAATTTCGCTACTTTTATCTCTGTTTGGATTAGCAGGAATTAAAAGAAAAAAAGAGAAAAAATAGATATAATGGGAGTAAGTACTGGCTGTGAAAGCAGAAAGTAATTCTCTCAAGAAATTAGCAATAGATCGAGGGAATATAATTCTTTCGGTCTTTTGTTTATGTTAAGGAGGAATTTAATTGTTTTACTTTATTAATGTTGGGTTTGCGGACAAACGTTCTGGAATTGAACATGCTCAAATGCAACGATTAGCACTATTCAAAAAGTTTCAGAAAAAAACTCAAATTGTGACGCGAAATTTTTCTTTAAATTTACATGATGTTTTGAAACGGGCAGATTTGGATGACAGCGACATGATAAATTTGTTCGATTTTTTTCAGGGAACAGAAGAAATGAAAGCACGCTCATTTACTATTAATGACTTAAAAATAAAAAAAAGCTTACAACTTTTGCGAAATGACCAAGATGAACATGGATACATGGTACGAAATTCCCAACGAATTATTCAAAGAATTGCAATGCGAGCTCCGGAATACACGCAAGTTGATGTGGTTAGGACATTTGATCAATTAGGGAAATTGGTAAAAAGTGAATGGTACGATACAAGAGGGTTTAAAGGTCTTGAACAATTGTATGATGGGGATTCAAACGTTATAGCCGAGCAAGTTTTTAACCCGGATGGTCAAGTAGTTTATCAAACTTTTCACACTAAAAATGGCGAAGATAAATTACAAAACACCTTATACAGAATCGTGAATTATAAAGGACAAGACTATTCCTTTAATGGTGAACAGGCTATGATGCGTTTCTTTTTAGACGAACTGAACAAACGTAATAGTGAGAAAAACAGTTTTATAACAGATAGAACATTTGAATTAGCTTGGTCGGTACTTAATATGAAAACACCAGCATATCGGTACATGCATTTACATAGTAATCATTTAAATGATCCTGATAAAATTCTTGATGCAACTTTAAATTATAACTATGAATATGCAATTAAAAATTTAGAAAAGTGGGATGGAGTTTTAATACCAACTGAGCAACAGCGGGATGATTTTGTTGAAAGATATGGCAACAAAACAGCTACTTTTGCAATTCCTGTTGGTAATGTATCTGATGAAGTTATGAATAGTCCCCATATTCCGATTGAAGATCGAAAAGCGGGTAATGTTGTTATGGTAGCTCGTTTATCTCCTGAAAAGCAGCAAGACCAGGTTATACGTGCATTTAAACAAGTAAGTGAAAAGGTCCCGAACGCACACATAACGTTTTGGGGATATGCTAACGGTAAAGAAGGGCCTCGTCTAAAAAAAGTTGTGAAAGACTTGAATCTAGAAGATGTTGTGACTTTTGAAGATTATACAGCTGACATTAACACCGTATACGACGATGCCGTTTTAAATCTATTAACCTCAAGGGCTGAAGGCTTCGCGTTGGCCCTAATGGAAGCCCAATCGCATGGAATTCCGAATATCGCGTATGATGTAACCTATGGCCCACATGACATAATAATAGATGGACGAAATGGCCGTTTAGTGAAACTGGATGATGTAGACGCACTGGCACAGGCTATTATTGAGACGCTACAAAATCCAACTGAGCTACAGAAGTTTAGTGATAATAGTTATGTTGATGCTGAAAGGTATTCACAAGATAATATTTGGAAATCATGGCAACTATTATTTAACAAACAGGAGGAGGGCTAATGATTTATTTAGTGAACGAATATATCGTTGCAATGAATTCAGGCATTGAGCACTCTGAGATGCAGCGAGTGAAGATGTTTTCTGAAAATAACGAACCCGCAAAAATCGTTATCAGAAACTATGATCGGTTAATAGCACAATATATAAAACGTTTTGCATTACCTCAAAATAGTATTTTAAATATGTTTGATTATTTTCAAGAAGCAATCAATGTGCCATCAAAAGAACCAAACTATCCTAAAATTGAATCATTAAATTTAGCAGCGGAATACAATGTTGATCCAGGTGCAGATGTAAGCCATGTATACGATGGGGATCAGCTTGTATATGATGTCCATTTTGCACCAGGAACTGTAGGACAGCTATTTGCGGTTGACGTCTATAATAATAAAGAAATTCGAATGCAATCAACTTTATACGATATTCGGGGTTTTAAGTCACGTGATCAGTTTTTTGATCAGCAGGGGAACTTGATAACCCAATATAGTTATAGTCCCAGTGGAAAACGCAAAATTGAGGAATTTTTTGCCAAAAATGAAGAAGGACAAAGTTATATGTCATTGATTCATTTATTGGATTATAGGGATCAAGATTTGTATTTTAATAATTACGATGAATTATTTGTATATTTTTTAGATCAATTAAACCAGGATAACCCAGGGTCAACATTTATTGCTGATCGACCAGGAACCTCTTATAATGCAGTTCTCAATATGAAAACTAATCCAAGACGTTTTGCGACAATTCCAACACCGCATTCATCTAATCCGAAGGACCAAGTATTTGGTGATTTATCGAAAATGTATGCTGATATACTTTTGCAACGAGCGGACTCTTTAAATGGAGTAATTGTGGCAACTGAAGAGCAAAAACACGATCTAACTAAATGGATGGGAGGCGCAAAATTAGTAACAACGCCCATTAAACAAGCTTCTTTTGGTGTGGTATCGGATACTTTACTTGAAAATAAAATTGTACCGTTAGAAGACAGAGGGCCCCATAAACTCGTCTTTGTTGGAAGAGTAACGAAAAACCAAAGGCTTGAAAAGTTAATCAATGTGTTTAAGCTAGTTCATAATCAATTAAGTGATGTAACTCTTGATATATATGGATATGGAGAAAGTATTAAGGGTTGGAATGAAAAGATAAAGGAAGATAAGTTAGATGCAGCTATTAAGTTTAAAGGGTATCAAGTGGACTTGAATGAGGCTTATGACACCGCGCAGTTGTTTATCAGCACCACTTTAAGTGACGCACAGTCGTTATCGATCATTGAAGCGTTGGGTCACGGTACTCCAGTAGTGGCATTTGATACAAAGTATGGTCCAGTTGGCTTAGTTGATGATGAAACTGGAAAGCTTGTGGCGGATGAAGATGAAACTACTATGGCCATTAACATTATTCAAATAATAAGTGACCAAAGTCTGTGGAACGAAAAAAGTATAGGCGCTAGAAAGCGTGCCCAGCAGTACAGTGCTTCAAGAGTATTTAAGCAATGGAAAAAGGGATTAAGATAAACCGAAGGGGTAGTTATGGATGAAAAAGGTAACCATTCAAGATGTTGCTGATGCGTCCAAAGTTTCTAAGGCGACGATTTCGCGTTATTTAAATGGACAGTGGAATCGAATGAACCAGCAAACTCGTCAAAAAATTGCAAACAAAATTGAGGAGCTAGGATATATTCCAAATCAACAGGCTCGGTCATTAAAGGCCAAACATAATAAAATAATTGGACTAATTGTTGCAGATATTGCTAATTTATATACATCTAGGTTGATTAAGGGGATTCAAACGACCTTACGAAGAGAAGGGTACCGATTACTGATATACGATTCATCAAATAATTTAAAAGATGAGGCGGAATCTATTAAATATATCTTGGCGCAAAATGTAGATGGAATAATTCTACAACCGCTTTCGTCTGAAAGTAAGCAGTATGAAATGCTAAACAATCTAGATTGCCCGGTTATATTAGTAGACCGACAGACATATCCATTACGTTGGGAATCGATTACGTCCAATGATTTTGTTGCTGCACAACAATTAATGAACTTAGTTTTTCAACGTGGATATAAGCAAGTTTCTGTTATAACGGGTAAAATTGATTTAATCTCTTCAAGAAGTCTTCGTTATAATGGTATTTTAGAGGCTGCTAAGCAATTTAATGCCAAGGTTGAATTAGATGAATTGGATGATGAATACTTAGTTCAACTTGAAGAAATAGTAAAAAGCAGCAAAGGAAAACACAAAGCTTTATTTGCCACCAATGGGCAATTATTGATAGATATTATTAAGATTTGTAAGAGCTTTGATATTAAAATTCCCGAAGAGCTGGCGGTAGTGGGGTACGATGACATGTCAGTTGGAGATTTAACTACTCCAGGCATTAGCGCTATAAACCAAAAGCCAGTTCAAATTGGAAAAGAAGCAGCACAAAAACTAATAGAGCATATTGGGGATGAAAATAAATCAGAACCCAGCGTTAATATGATTGACAGCAAAATAGTTAAGAGACAATCCTTTTAGGATTGTCTTTTTTTGTTCGATTTTTAGAAGTTACTCGGCATGTTGCATTCTCTTTTTTGAAACGAGTTCCACAAGCCAACCTCCTCCGGTTTGCCTGCAATATGAACCATGACCAAACCCGTCATAATTCATATTACCTGCAGCCAGTTTCTATGAGACGGTTTGCGTCCATAGGAATGGACAACGTATGAGTATCAGATTTTGTAAAACAAAATCCACCATACTAGACGAGCTAGTAATCCTCAGAAGTTACCCGGCATGTTGCACTCTCTTTTTTGAAACGAGTTCCACAAGCCAACCCCTTCCGGTTTGCCTGCAATATGAACCATGACCAAACCCGCCATAATTCATATTACCTGCAAATCCTCAGAAGTTACCCGGCTTGTTGCACTCTCTTTTTTTCTTGACATTTTTTTGAAAGCGATTACAATACTCAATAAGGATACCGGTTTCCCAAATATATTTACGAGGTTAAATCATGGAAGAAAATCAATGGACAGCTAACCTATTATTACTTAATCAAGAACACGAAGATGGTAAGCAACAGCTTGAATTATTGCAAGAATTGTATGAGTTAGGCTTTAGGTCATTTGAGGTACGAAGAGAATTCTTTTTCAACATTGACGAAGAAATTCCGGCAATTAGAAATTGGGCACAAGAACACAATATTGAGCTATTTTATAGTATTCCTGATGAATTATTCGTTGATGGGATGCTGAATTCCAAACTACTTCAATATATTAAGGAATCGCACACTATGGGAATCAAAAAGGCAAAATTCAATATTGGCGATTATGAGCATTTTCAAGGGGATTTCAAAGCTAGTTTCGAAACTCTAGAAAAAACACTTGATGGGCTCGAGATTAACGTTGAAAATGACCAAACCCAAACTAGTGGACGAATTAAACCGATTCTAAAATTTTTAAATGATATTAAAAACTCACAAATAAACGTTGGATATGTGTATGACCTAGGAAACTGGGAATTTACTGGAGAAAATTTCTTTGAAGCTGCCGAAACATTAAAGAATTTTATTCGTTATATTCATGTTAAAGATGTTACAGAAGGTCCTGAGGTTAGACCGCTTGATGAAGGGCAACTTGATTGGCGGAAGGCCTTGGATGTTCTGCCAACTAATGTGCCAATTGCTCTTGAGTATCCAGTATTGAGTAATGCAGTTATCGAATCAGGCATTAATAAATTAAATTCATACAAAAAGGGGAGTGCTCAAAATGAGTGATAAACAGATGCATATTGATCCAGCGGATTTTGCTAAATTATTTCTTCAAACGAGTGATGTGACTAATATGACAGAAGCGGAAATTCCCGAAAAAACCAAAAAGGCTTTATCAGCTTATCTATCAGCATATTATTTGGCAGACCGCTTTAATCGCAGTGAACAGCAATTTTTTACTGATAAAGATACTCAAAGTTCAATTTACCAAACAATCATGCGAGAACTTAACGAATATTAGATACGCCAGGAGGAAAAAGTCATGGCTGAAATAATTACGGGGATTTTATTGATATTATCGTTTGCGCTTTTTATATATTATGCGATGAAAGGTGGAAATCTAACCGTTGGTTTCTTCATAATGGCGGTGTTATGGGTGATTATTGGTCGCGTGCCATTTAACACAGCAATTAATAAAGTGTTTACACAGCCAGTTTTAGATTACGGTAAAACGGCTGCCACCATTATTTTTGGATCTTGGTTTGGGCGAGTATTGGTTGAAACCGGAATTGCTGGAAGCATTACACGTAAGACTGAAAAAGTTGGGAAAAAAAGTCCAGTGTTAGCGTCAATTTTGATAGCGTTAGTGACTTTCTTAATCTTTTCAGGAGCATATGGGGTAGGCTCGGCGATTGCGGTTGGAGTTATTCTATTTCCAATTCTGTTTTCAATGGGAGTTCCAAGAAAAATAGCCGTCTCAATTTTTACCTTATCAATTGGTGCGGCTATGTATATTAACAATGTTTTATTTGTTCAATTTCAAGTATTCTTTAAGGGTGTGGAATGGGGACCGAATTATTTAAAATTTGGTATTCCAGCAGCGATCGTCCAAATGATAGTTGTAATTATTTTCATATTATTTAACAGTAAAAAAATTCGAAATGGAAAACCTGAGATGATTGCGGAAGATTCTAAGGAGGACATAAAGGAAGTTTCACCATTCACGTATATTCTTCCAATTATTCCGGTTTCATTAAGTATCATTTTTCAATGGAATTCTATTCCAGCACTGATAGTTGCGACTTTATTAGCATTTTTAATGACCGGACAAATGAAAAGTTATGTTGGATTTGTTAAATTAATGAATGGCACAGTGAAACAAGCTATTAGTGATATCTCTGGATTATTGATTATGTTGTTTGTTTTAACGATGTTCCAACAGGCGGCAGTGTTTGCAATGAGTGGATTTAACTCAATATTTAAGTCAATATTACCAACAAATCACTTAGTTTTAATTTTGATTATGATGGTTATTGCTCCGCTTTCATATTTCAGAGGTCCCTTAATGTTATATGGTGCCGGCGCTGCAACAGCTTCAATTTTCACAGCAACGGGGCTATTTCCACCATATTTCCTATATGGACTATTGGTTGTGCCAACTATGATGGCAGTTTCTGCCGACATTACTCAGTCTTGGAATTTATGGTCGGTTCAGTATGCTAAGTTAACTACAAAAACTTTCCTTTCCACTGGATTACCGTGGGCTTGGATTGCAACAGCTTTGAATCTAATATTAGTATTGAACATTTACCATTAAAAGGTTAGGAGGATTTTATTATGAGTGAATTTTTAACAATTGGAGAGCCAATCGCTTTGTTTGCATCGACTGATGAAGATCAATCATTGGCCGATTCCCAAAACTTTCGTAAATTTTTGGCTGGAGCTGAGGTTAATGTCACAGTTGGTGTTTCAAGGCTGGGGCATACTACTGAATATTTAACACAATTAGGAAATGATCCATTTGGGGATTTTATTAAAAAAGAGTTGCACGATAATGATATTGGAACGGATTATATTGAACAGGTTGATGATTACTGGACCGCTTTTCAATTGAAAGATAAAGTGTCAAAGGGAGATCCAAGTATTTATTATTTTAGAAAAGGGTCCGCTGCAGCGCATTTTGAAAAAGATGTTCTAGATAAGGTGGATTTTTCAGATGTAAAAATCGCCCACTTATCTGGAATCTTTCCAGCAATTTCCGAGCAGGCGTTTGAAAGCTTTGAGTATTTAATTAAGTTGTTACGTGAGCATCAAATCCAAACCGTCTTTGATCCTAACTTGCGTCCGCAACTCTGGTCATCTACGGAAAAAATGGTTCAAACTATTAACAATCTGGCCAAAGAAGCTGAAATAATTTTGCCCGGAGTAGGTGAAGGAGAAATTTTAGTTGGAAGTCGTGATTTAGAAACAATTGCTGATTTTTATTTAAATCAAAGTGATGTTACAAAGACAGTTATTATAAAGGATGGACCTTCCGGCGCTTTTGTAAAACAAAAGAATGGTGAAAGTTATTTTGTAGATGGATTTAAGGTAGACCACGTCATTGATACAGTTGGTGCCGGAGATGGATTCGCATTAGGATTGGAGACGGGTTTGCTGGAGGGTCTGTCTTTAAAGGAAGCTGTGCGAAGAGGGAATGCGATTGGCGCCTTGGCCGTTCAAGCTCCCGGAGATAATGACGGTTATCCGGATAGAGAACAATTAGAAAAGTTTCTTAAAGAGAATTAGGATTTTGGAGGGATGAGAAAATGGAATTGCAAGTTGCAATAGACCGGGTTTCCATCGAAAGGGCAGTTGAAATTGCAAAATTACTTGATGGAGTTGTGCCAATTATTGAAATGGGAACGTCCTTGGTTAAGGATTACGGTACAATTGGAATTGAAAAGATGCGAGAGAATGTTCAAAAGTCAAAGTTACTAGTTGATATCAAAACAATTGATGAAGGTGGTTACGAATTTGAGCAAGGTTTCAAATTTGGTGGTGATATACTAACTGTCATGGGAGCAAGCTCGCAGGCAACACTGGATACTACCTATCAGGTTACAGCTAAACATGCAAAGCAGATGATGATTGACCTGCTAGAAGTGGGCAACAATAAGATCGCTGAAATTCAAAATTATACTAATGCTATATATGCGTTACACCATAGTGTTGATAGAACGGATGATTTTCAGCCAACAGATGATGTGGCCGATTTCAAACAACAGTTTCCAAACATTAAACATCTGGCCGTAGCAGGTGGAATAAACCTTAATAGTGCCCAAAAGTTATCTGAACAAGGCTTAGTTGATATTGTAATTGTTGGGTCAAGTATTGTTGGAGCAAGTGATATTGTTGAAGCTGCACAAAAATTTTTGGAGGTTATCTAAGATGAATGAAAAAGTATTGCCAGATATTATGAATGAAATAAATACGGTTATGGGTTTAGTCGATGAAACACAGCTTGAAAATGCTATGCCATTAATAACGAAGGACAAGAGGATTTTTGTTATTGGTGCAGGACGTTCTGGGTTCCAAGCTAAGGGATTTGCAATGCGTTTAATGCACATTGGATATACTGACTATGTTATGGGGGAGACAATCACTCCTTCAATCGCAAAGGGTGATACTTGGGTTGCCATCTCAGGTTCGGGAACAACAAAAGGGATTGTAGCGGATACAGAAGCTGCCAAGAAATTAGGATTGAATATTATTGCATTGACTAGTGATAAAAGCTCACCACTTGCTCAGTTAGCTGATAAAGTTATCGTTGTTCCGGGAGCAACTAAGACGGGTGCAGGAGTTAAATCAATTCAGTTACTTTCAACTCTGTTTGATCAAACGGTTCATATAACTTTGGATGCGTTGACGCTTAAGCTTGCACATCGTGATGATACTAGTAATCAAGATGCTTTAAATGAGCACGTGAATGTTGAATAATTATGAATATACTAACTCGGTATCCAATTCATGAGGATGATTTAAAAAAACTAAAACAACTAACGGAAACTAGAGTGATTCAATCAAGCGAAGTAACTAGCCAAGAAAAGCTAGAAATTGACGTCATTTTTGGATGGGATGATGTTGCAAAAGAAATTCTCAATAATCCTCAAAATAGGGTTAAATTTATTCAAACATATTCAGCTGGAGTGGATTATTTACCGCAAAAATTAATATTGGATCAAGATATTATGGTTGCCAATAGTAGCGGTATACATGGTAAATATATTGCCCAGATGGTATTAGGATATTTACTAGCATTTTCGCGTGGGATCCAACCTTCAATGGTTAGTGCAAGTCAGCACAAATGGTCGCATTTAGAAATCCGCGAGAAAATGTTTGCTTTGGAAGATGCCACCGCTTTAGTTTTTGGAACTGGTCACATCGGATCTTCCGTGGGGGAATTATTGCAGCAATTTGGCGTAAAAACAGTTGGGGTTAATCATTCTGGACAAAGTAAAAATGGGTTTGACGATGCGATTAAAGTGACCAACTATCAAAAATTACTAGCAAAAAGTGACATCGTAATAAACACGATGCCACTTACTGGAGAAACAGTGCATTTTTTTGATAATAAATTTTTTAATAATATGAACGCGAATGGAATTTTTATTAATGTTGGTCGTGGAGCATCGGTTGAAACTAACGATCTATCTACTGTTCTGAAAGAAGGTAGACTCAGAGGTGCTGCACTTGATGTAGTTGAGTCTGAACCGCTTGGTACGAATTCGCCGTTGTGGAGCCTATCAAATGTTATTTTAACACCACATATTTCGGGTACAATTCCACACTTGAGAAGAAAGCTTTTTGCAATTCTTTTTGAAAACCTACAGAGTTTACAAGCAACGGGTAAAATTAATAGAAATGTTATTGATATCCATCGAGGATACTAAATAATCCTTAGTGTATATTTTGTAAGATTGCATTGAAGATATCAGTAACAAGTTGATTTGCAAGCTTAGAAACGTCTGGATCTAGTCCTTTTAACTCAGAGCGAATTAATACTTTTACTTGACTCCAATGTTTAATAAGATCGGAAATATTTGTTAAATCAAGCTGCTGAAATACCGAAAAGAGTTTTTCTAACAGCTTTTTTTTATTGCTATAAGATAGTTTATCGATGGCCTCAATGTGTATGGTAGGTACAGAACTGGTAAAATCGGTTAATCCTTGTATGTCAATCAACTGACCATCACTGTCGGCTTGCCACGAATAAAGGTCATGTTGCCAGATCCCAACAGAATTACTTTGAATACTACGTTGGTTAAAATGATTAGTGGCAATAATTCCAAATACTGAAAGTTGAGGAACAATGTTTGTAACCGAAACTTTTGATAAATGGCTTCCAGATTCGAACGAAGGAGTAGAATCTAAACTAATGGTTTCGATTATCTTTGATTGTGCTTCAATGGGTTGATGGGCAACAGAAACGGCTGCTAAGTTTCCACCTTTAGAATATCCAATAACTCGAATAGATTGATCATCGATAGATAGCTCATGATCTAAATATCGTGATGCAGCCTGTTGAGCCTTAAGATTAGCCTGAAGTGCCATTTGAAAATCACTTTGCCAACCTAGAATGGTACCCTCTGTAGCACGGAAAACGACAACTTTTTGTTTATTCTTAAGCTGAAAAGTCATTCCACCGAATTGTTCACTAAAACTAGTACTATCGTGAAGCACTAAACGAGATACAGTCACTTCTGAAAAACGATGAGATTCAGATAACTGAATTAAAAGACGAAGATCTGCTGGAAGAGTGATCTGTCTAGTAGGCTGATCCATCTGGGCAAGTATTGCAATGCAAAGTTGATTTAGTGGAACTTCAGACATATTCTCCTGCCAAATAAGCTGAAAGGGAAGAGAAGCTGCTCGAGCAAAAACGAGTTTATCCATATCAGTTAGTTTGTCTGGTAAAATACTCTTAAAGTTATCAAGATAGTTTGAAAGTGAAAGCATACGGTTTTCCTTTTTAGTTATTCTTGTTTTAGGGTAGCATTTTTTATGAAAGTACGTCAATTTAACATAAAGTGGGTAAACAAAATGGATCATACTGATAAATATCAAAAAACAGAAAGACAAATTGAAGATGCCTTACTAAAATTGGTTCAAGAAAAGACGTTTAATCAGATTACGGTGCGAGATTTAACTGATACAGCAAAAGTTGGAAGATCCACTTTTTATGAGCACTATTATGATAAGTATGAATTACTAGATAACATGGTTGATCGTTATTCAAATCTCTTTGCTAAGGTGCTTTCAGATCGATTTGATAAACAAAAAGTAGAAAATTTAACTGCAGAAAGCCTTGAAGAAATTGTCGATCAATTGGCGCAAAATCGATATGCAATAGTCATTTTGTTACATTTGGATGTGGAAGGTTCTAACTTAAGCTATAATTTTAGAAGTGTTTTAAGGGCAGCAGTTCAAGAAAGCTTATTCACGGCCGAATATGCACAAAATACTGGGGTACCAAGCGAATATCTTAATGAATTGTATACTAATATTGCTTACACACAGATTGAGTGGCAACTTGAGCAAGGTAAAAATCAGCGGATCGTAGATCTATCCAATAAGTTGATAAAGATGTATAGAACTGACTTGGATGACTGATGACGTTCCTCTTCATAAACAAATCGAAGAGTCGCTTTTGATTAGCGATTCTTTTTTTGTTGGTTTTGTGCAGCAAAACATAGATACTAGTACGCTGTTTACGCCATAGAGCGAGAATTTAAGTGGTTTAGGATGAGCAGCGCTACTTGGTTTTTGAAAACTAATAAATCGTGAAAGCGGATTCTTTAAAAAACGCGCTATTTTACTTTGAATCATTCTAAAAGTGGTGGTATCATGTATAAGGTTAATTAGAATCGTTCTAATTTGAATGGAGGGCAAAATGGAAAATACAAAGAAGAAATCGTCAACACTAGCGCAACGAATTAATATTATCCGTGCTAGTGTAATGGGCGCTAATGATGGTATTTTATCTGTTGCTGGGATTGTCTTGGGTGTTGCTGGCGCTACAACCGATAGCTTTGCAATTTTGATTTCAGGGCTAGCCGGAATGCTTGCGGGCACTGTTTCAATGGCAATGGGAGAGTATGTGTCTGTTAATTCGCAACGTGATGCTCAGGAACATGCAGCTGAAATGCAAAAAGAGGCTCTAAAATCAGATTACCAGAGTGAATTTAACTTTGTAAGGGAAAAGTATAAAAAGATCGGGATTACCGAGGAGCTTGCCGAAAAAGCTACTCGAGAAATGATGGATAAGGATCCGGTTTTAACCACGGTACGCGAAAGATTTGGATTCGACATTCATAATTTTACAAGTCCGTATATGGCAGCGATCGCTTCAATGATTTCATTTTCGCTAGGGTCCTTATTACCATTACTGACGATTACTTTTACAGGTCAGTCGGTGCGGGTACCGTTAACTGTGTTATCGGTTGTGGTTGCCTTAGCCATAACTGGCTATTGTGCGGCTTTATTAGGTAAGGCAATTCGAACACGTGCAGTAGTTAGAAATGTAATAGCAGGTCTATTAACAATGACGGCGACTTACTTAATCGGTAGTTTGTTTGCAAGATAGTAGGAGATAGAGATGGCAAAAAAGAAACAGAGTTTAGATAATAAGTTAAATACGCTACGTGCTGGAGTTTTGGGAGCTAATGACGGAATCCTAACTGTTGTTGGTGTTCTATTTAGTGTGGCAGCCGCAACAACTAATCCATTTACGATTTTTATAGCAGGGCTTTCAGATTTATTAGCATGCGCTTTTTCAATGTCAGCTGGGGAATATGCTTCAGTTAGTTCTCAGCGGGATACTGAAAAGGCAGTTGTTGGTGAAGAACAGCTTCGTTTAAATACTGGTTTTAATGAAGAAAAAGGTGTGGTTGCAGATTTTTATATGGATCGGGGAGTTACAACTGATACAGCTAATGAAATTGCCGATGAATTAATGAACAAAAATGCACTTCATACTGCGGTTAATGTTCGCTATGACATGGATTTAGACAGTTATTTAAATCCATGGAGTGCCGCGTTATCTTCACTTATTTCAGCGTCATTAGGCGGTATTTTACCGTTAGTTGCGATGACTTTTGCACCAACACCATTCAAAATGTTAGCAACAATAATTGCAACGATTATATCAGTAGGAATAACGGGATTAATGAGCGCTGAACTTGGCAACGGTTTTGTGAAGAAGGCTATCATAAGAAACGTGTTAGTTGGAATTTTAACGATGTTTATTCATTATTATATTGGACGATTGTTCTAGATGTAAGTTCGATAATATTTTGATAAAACAAGCTATCTGCAATGTTAAGGTGGCTTGTTTTATATTTATTTAACTATTGCGTTAAATAAAACGAAGCAGTATAATCAGTTTAACGAAATAGTTAAATTAATTTATGGGGGAGATGTTTGTATGGCTACTAACGTATGGGAAATTTTAGTTGGTATCATTTGTCTAGGAGTTATGCTATGGGAGTTTTATTCTGTTGTTAAAAGTTTTAGAGAAATTAGACAGCACGGTAATTCGGGTACAAGTGGATTTGCAGTGCTAAGCATTTGGAGCGGCGTAATATTTGGACTTATAATGTTTGCAATTACTTTTGATCTGCTTTTTCCAAGTTAGCGGGATTTTAAATTTTTCGAGGGAGGATGAAACTATGATTAAAATATTTACAATAATTTTTTTGGTGTTACTTGAAGGCTGGTTTGTATGGTCGATTCCGAACTCGGTTAAAAAATTAAAAGAGAATCACAAAAGGGTTCATAAGTATCAAGATCAAACTAGTATTGAAAAGCTGAGTGGCCCGTGGGGGGCAGGTAACTATTCGTTTTTAATACCAATTCAGTTTACATTTGTGGCAATCATTTTGGGGGGATATATTATTTATTTGGTAGTTAGTTTATTTAATTAAAATAGATTACAAGTGATAGGTAATAAAAATGAACCTCTTGAATTAAAAAATAATTCAGGAGGTTCATTTTATTGCTTTGCATCATTCTCAGGCATATAACCATTTTTAATAGCAACTTCTGCATAGTTGTTCTTGGTATTGTAATATTCAAATAATTTATAATGATCTGTATAGTGCAAAGTATTAAAAGGATCCTCAAGTATGATTCGATTTCGCTCACAGTAACTACTTAGTTGGTGTAGCATGTCAAGGTAGTTAACGGTGAGCCGGTATATTTTATCTGATGAAACAATACTTATAACATACTGGTAAGGGCTAACATGGGAAGGCACTCGTAATTTGAATAATCCAATTTGGATATATTTAATTTGCTGAGGCCACATGGTAACAACGGTTTCGAGATTCTTATTCAATATTTGTACGGAAAAATCGTCAAAATAGACAATTGAAACAGGGGGCGACCCAAAGCCTAATCTAGCTCTAAATTTGTCCAATCGTGTAAAGCGAGGTTTTTTTGGACCAAATGCGAGAGCACCGGTGGGGAAAAAGTTGTTAACACGAGTTTTAAATTTCAAACTTTGCCCCGTAAAAGATACTATTTTGGAAAGCTGTTCAGGGGTTAAACTGAGTTTATGCATGGTTGTTTCCCTCCAAGTTAATGTACCCATTATAGTACTAACTTAAAAAAAGAATCCATTTGTAAGTCAAGTGAGTTTGCGTGAGAAAAGCCTCTGAACAATGAATAAGATTTTTCATCGTTCGGAGGCTTTTTTGCTAATATTCTATAAGTATCTTAATTTTGACTTTGTTTCATTTGTTCAATTAACAGAGCAACATTTGCGGAATCTGATAGAAAAGTCGATAAATCATCTAAGAGAGTTGGATGAGTTGGGTTCCAGCCCAATTCCTTTTTGGTTAATACACTTGAAGTTGGATTATCAATCTGTAAGGCGTTTCCAAAGAATGGGCCTGCATATGGAACAGCATCTTCTGCCTTCAAACTGACGACTGGTACCTCTAACAGGCTTCCAATTTTAGTAGCAATTGCCTTTAAACTGATACCTTCTTCAGCCACGGCATTATAGGTACTGCCAGCTTGTCCTTTTTCCAGTGCATCTACAAACAACTTTGCCGCGTCCAACTTATGGACAGAAGGCCAAACATTGTTGCCTTCACCAATATAGGCTGCCTTTTTATTAAGGGCAGCAATTCCTGACAAAATTGTTCCAAAGCCTTGCCGCGTTTCATCATGAACAGTTGGGGACAGACGAACAGCCGTAGCACGAACGCCTTGGTTAGAATATGACAGAGATTTCTGTGTAGATACTGCTCTGCCCATTGGATCATTTGAAGGTGTATTTTCATCAGCTATATGCCCCAAGTTGGCTGCCATCAAAGTTCCAGAAGTATTTACGAAGGGCTTGTTGCTTCCAATTAATGCTTCGTTCATTGCGGTAATGGCAGCGACATCTAGTTTGACGGCACCTTCAAAGTCGTTAAAATTATTAGTAAATGCTAGGTGAATTACGCCATCGCTTTCTTTAGCACCTGCGGCTAAGACATCTAAGTCCTCAAGTGAGCCACGTAATACATTAGCTCCCATGTTACGTAACTTTTCTTCGGAACGGTCCGAACGTGCTAGTCCAATTACCTGATGTCCTCGGTTTAAAAGTTCAGCAACAACTGCTGTTCCGATAAATCCTGTTGCTCCAGTTACAAAAATTTTCATGATTTAATATCCTTCTTTCTAAAATGATAATGTTATCGTTTTAGGATATTATAAACACTAACATTATAAATTTCAAGCTTGACATAAAATTTGTTGTTGTTATATTCAAGATATGAGAAAAAAAGATAATCAAAAATTTCAGAATATTCTAGAAGAGGCTGCTAGGCTAGTTATTGAAGGCGGGATTGCCAACGCTTCAACAAATAAGATTGCAAAAGGACTAAATATTTCACAATCAAGTATATATATATATTTTAAAAACAGAGAAGAAATTATGTTGACGCTCTATCTAAGAGAACTAAAACGAATGTATGCTGAGATTGAGTTTGATGGCTCGAATATGCCGGTGGAAGAAGCATTGCGGAAAAGTATTAGACTACTTTTTGCGTATGCCAGCAAAAATTTAGATAGAATGCAGTTAATAATTCGTCTGAAAGACGCAATGAAAAGCGACTCTCCGATCGTAAATGCAGTTAAATCAATTGTGGATGCGAGCCAAGTTCAACAGATGATGTATAGAGGCATCAAAAATCGAGATTTGAGACAGTTGGATATTTCATTTCATCGTAATAATATTTTTTCGACGGTGATGCTTCATGCACAAAATATTCAAAATGGTGTTTATACGGAAAAAGAAGTGCCACTGAAGCAGGTTGAAGATATGATTGTTGCGGCAGAAATTGAATAATTGTTTATATAAAGATAGCAGAGGAATATTGAAATATGTCACTCTGTTATTTTTTTATGCAACGGTATGAATATATTTTGGTTGTGCTTGGATTATTTTGCGCAGTTTTGGAAACCGTTAAAGTAAGTAAAGGCTGTATGGTATCATAACTTCGATTGGAAGTATTATTTTTTAAATAATAATTTTAGAGCAGTAATCTTTATTTTGTAAGCGGTTTCTTCTATCCTGTATATGTACAGAGAAATATATTTAGGGAGGTAAATAATGAAGAAGATTATTAACGACCCGGCCAATGTTGTGGATGAAATGGTTCAAGGGTTAGTGCGTAGCTATCCAGATTATTTAACTAGGATTGATGGGACAGAGGCTGTCTACCGAACGGATATTGCCAAAATAAAGGGCAAAGTAGGAATTGTGAGTGGTGGAGGTAGCGGACATGAACCTACACACGCCGGATTTGTTGGACAAGGTATGTTAAGTGCAGCGGTGTGTGGAGAAGTATTCACATCTCCTACGCCCGATCAAATTTTTGAAGCAATTAAAAAAGTGGATTCAGGAGCTGGAGTTTTTCTAGTTATTAAGAATTATTCTGGCGATGTTATGAATTTTGAAATGGCCAAGGATATGGCTGATATGGAAAACATTAAGGTTAAATCAATTGTTGTTGATGATGATATAGCGGTTGAAAATAGTACTTATACGCAAGGTCGTCGTGGAGTTGCAGGAACGTTATTTATGCATAAGGTTTTAGGGTCAGCTGCTGATCAAGGTGCAAGTTTAGATGAAATTGAGGCTTTAGCACAAAAAGTTCTGCCTAATATTAAGACTATTGCAGTCGCTCTCAGTGGAGCAACGGTTCCTGAAGTTGGAAAACCAGGTTTTACCTTAGCAGATGACGAGATTGAATATGGCGTTGGAATTCATGGTGAGCCTGGATATCGACGTGAAAAGTTGCAGAAATCCAAAGACTTAGTTGAGGAATTAGTTGGTAAATTAAACGAAGAATTTAAGTTTGCTGATGGAGATCATTATGCTGTTCTCGTAAACGGAATGGGGGCAACACCATTAATGGAAGAATATATTTTTATGAATGATGTATTGAATAAGTTAGCAAGTTTAAAAGTTAAAGTAGATTTTACAAAAGTTGGAAATCTAATGACTTCGCTTGATATGGCAGGAGTTTCTCTAACGTTATTTAAACTAGATTCAGATGAGTTACTCGATCGTTTAAATTATAAAGTTGACACAATTGCTTGGTAAAAGAGGAGAAATTATGACTTTAGATGTTGAAAAAACAATTAAGTGGATGGATGATTTCAATGCAGAAATTCAGGCACAAAAAGGGTATTTAAGTGAGTTAGATACGCCAATTGGTGATGGTGATCATGGTAATAATATGGCTCGTGGCATGGAAGCCGTCCATGAAGCTCTTGATGGTAAAGAATTTAATTCTGTATCTGATGTATTAAAAACGATTGCAATGAGTTTAATCAGCAAAGTTGGTGGAGCAGCAGGACCATTATATGGAACTGCATTTCTGGAGATGAGTAAAACCAATTCTGGAGATATTAAGGATTTAATTCCGGCTGGATTGGCCGGCATCGAGCGCCGCGGTAATGCGACTGAAGGCGAAAAAACAATGGTTGATGTTTGGAAGCCGGCTGCTGAGGCCGTTTCTGCTGGGAAACTAACGAGTAAGCTGATTGACGAGAGCGTTGAAAAAACAAGGGATATGCAGGCAACTAAAGGTCGTGCTTCATATGTCGGAGAGCGTTCAATTGGACATATTGACCCGGGTTCGATGTCATCAGGTTATCTATTGAAGACACTATTAAAGGTAGGAGAATAGATGATGAAATATGGAATCGTAATTGTTTCACATGTATCTGATATTGCCATAGGAGTTCAACGATTAATTGACCAAGTTGCGAAAGATGTTTCGGTAACAACAGCTGGTGGACTTGAGAACGATGGTGTTGGTACAAGCATAGAGCGAATTCAAACAGCTTTTGAACAAAATACTGGAGACGAGTTACTGGCATTTTATGATCTAGGTAGCGCCAAGATGAACTTAGAAATGGCAATTGAGATGAGCGATAAGAAAGTACATCTGTATGATACAGCACTTGTTGAAAGTGCCTATACGGCAGCAGCATTGCTTCAGGTAAATACTAGTTTGGAGGATGTTGAAAAGCAAATTAACGAGTTAAAAATTAAGTAACCTATTTTAGGATGGAGGTAATAACATGCACGGTTTTATTGGAGAATTTTTTGGCACGATGGTTTTAATTATTATGGGTGCTGGTACGGGTGCCAGTGTAAACTTAAAAAAAGCATATGCTCGTAACTCAGGATGGACGTTTGTAAGTATAGCCTGGGGTCTTGCAGTTACAATGGGGGTTTACGTTGCGGCCTCACTAGGCTCAGATGGACACCTTAATCCAGCCGTAACGATTGGCTTCGCAGTATTTGGATTCTTCCCTTGGGCAAACGTACTTCCATATCTAATCGGACAATTCTTAGGGGCATTTGTTGGTGCCGCAATTGTTATTTTGCAATTTTATCCGCATTTCAAGGAATCAAAGAATGCTGATGACGGAAACTCAATTGGAATTTTCTCTACTGTTCCCGCGATTAATTCACCAGTGTTTAACTTCATTTCAGAAATAATTGCAACGTTTACTTTTATTTTTGTACTGTTAAATCTAGGAGACTTTTCTAGTGGGTTAAAGCCATTTATTGTAGGTATGTTAATTACGATAATTGGTGCTAGTTTAGGTAGTACGACCGGATTCGCACTGAATCCAGCACGTGATTGGGGTCCCCGCTTAGCGTACACAATACTACCAGTACCAAATAAAGGAGATGCACAATGGGGTTACGCATGGGTTCCAATGTGTGGACCAATTGTCGGCGGTGTTTTGGCATCCGGATTACAGGTATTGTTGAAATAAGTTTAAAGAAGAGAGTGGGACATAAATCAGAAGTGATGAGCATTGTTAGCTCGGAAACAGCGGATTTTTTATTACACAAAACTAAGATAACTCGTACGTTGTTCCATTACTATAGGCGAAGAACGCCGCAAGGAACTAATAAGGGCAGGAGACGAATGATGTTCCATTCATTGTTCGTCTTTTTTATTTGAGCAGGATCATTTTGCTATAGTCCTTTTGTTTTAAAATATTTTTGGTGAAACTGTTGGAACAGATTAAATATTTATTGACGATTTAAAGGGAGATAGAATTATCCGTATTATGCCTGTAAAAACAAAACTATTGAATATAATTATCGTCTAATTTTACAAAAACGTGAATCTGTCACTTTCTGCAAGTGCTAGCTTGCAGGTGACGACAGCTTTACCGCAATCTCTTAACATTCTCTGAACCGAAAAGGGCGTCAGCTAGTATCATTAGGTAACTGATGTAAAAAGGGTGGTGTCATGATGAAGCAACAAATTTCACAAATAGATTACAAAATAATTGAGTGGATAAGAGTAAATGTGAAGCGAAGAAAATGGATGACATGGATTGCTCGTACTATTAATATAGTTGGTAAAGGTGGCTTAATGTGGATTGTATTAGCGGTCGCTTTGATGTTCACGAAGTATTTTAAAGTAGGGCTATTCATAATCTTAGGTGATTTAGGTTATTTTGTTTTAATCGAATCATTGGTAAAACGGTTTTTATTTCGAAATCGTCCTTTTGTAGATAACAAGTTAATTGAATTAGAGGTTAAAAAGCCAGGCAATTCTTCGTTTCCATCAGGACACTGTGTGATTGCGATGTGTAGTACAATTTTACTGTTCCACATTAGTATTTGGATAGGCCTCATTGCACTTGTATTTACTGCCGTTATTGCATTGTCGAGGCTTTACCTTATGGTTCATTATCCAAGCGATGTATTGAGTGGTCTTTTAGTTGGAGCCATTTTCGGAGTGATTTTAAGTCTGTTTCTATAAAATGTTTTAAGAATAAAAAAATGTGACATAACTAAAATATAAATTTATTTTCCAAACTAAATAGCAAAAATGCGAGAAATAAGTCAAATGATTCCACTTAAATACAAGAGACGAATGATGAAGACTATCATCATTCGTCTCTTGTCCTTGACAGTTCCTATGTGGTATTTTTCGCCTGTAAATATGGACAGCGCACGAGTATTAAGCTTTGTGAACCAAAAAATCTGTTGGTTACGAGCTAGTAATGCGCTAAAAGGGGCAACGCATCAGTTCGATGGTTGTCCCTTCTCTATTTTTTGATTATGAAAATTACGTCCTTTAATATAACAGGTTGCATACCATAAGAATCCCATAATTAAGGCAGATCCGGCAATGGGAATATCGATGGCATCAACATAAATTAAGGACCATACTATAAAAAAAGTGAATCCAATTGGTATGAAGAATCCCAAACTAAACCTGTGAAAATAACCTGTTATAAATTGAATCACAGAAGACACAATTGCAATTGACCATAAAATAAATGAAAGTAGCATATCGTTACCTCGATTTCTTCGGTAATACAATGAGCTTATACATCCAAATGGTAAACCAGTAGTACAACATGTATATGATTACAAAAATAATGATTGGATATTGGATATTAGCATAGGGATGATCCATTAAAGATTTAAACATTTGAAGACCAAATAACACGTCGATAATCCCTAGTATTCCCGGTGCAGCGAATAGAACTAATATTTCGCGATTAATGCTTTGCTTGAGGAGCTTTTTTTGCGTTCCAATCTTATTGAGCAGATTATATCGAATTTTATCCTGATTAGTTCCCGACAGAATTTTGAAAACCAAGCAACTTGCTAACATGGCTAGAAAGGCTATTCCAAGGAAGAAACCAATGAATTCTAGTCCACCAAAGATGCCACTAATTACGATATAAGCTTGATAAGTACCGATCAGCATATCAGGATAAGCACTTGAAAAGTGCTTGTTTTGACTGTTATTTAGTTTATCTAATTGAGCCCTGTTCACACTAATATCGTTTACGGTTATGACGGAGACGCTTTGATTTGTTCCTACTAGTTGGTTAAATTGAGCTGCTGGAACAATCTTAGGTATTAACTTCTTTTTAGAACCAGATAGTGAGGCAAAATCAAGATTCTGAGCAGCAGTTTTCTCTAAAGTTTTTAGAGGAATAGGTACTTTTTTTTGTTTATAGAACATGCCAGACTGGTCAGTTGTTTTATATTCATAAAAAGGATGCTTACTGAATTCTGACTGATTATAAAAAATGTTATTTCCAACAATTTTTTGTGAATATGTTGATACATCAGATCCTTTAAGTTGAGCGATTTGTTTTTTCTGAGTTGCGTTAGCGTCATTGACTGCAAGCGTATAAGAACCACCTGCAGTAGCAAATGAGTTGATTTGTTGGCGGAAGCCAGCACCAACTGTTATTGCGCCTAAAGCCAAGGCAAAAAGTAACGACGTGATTGTTAATATACGCGTGTAGTCATGAACACGAAACATAATCTGAGATAACGTAAATCCGTTAAGCTTTTTAGTTGCCCAATTGGTCCTTTTAAGCCAGCCAATAATTAGAACTAAACTTGATCTGAAAATCAGGTAGCTTCCCAAAACGATGGTAACTAGGGCGATCGGAATTGCCATCAACTGTAGTACCTTAATGTAATATAATGCTGCATAACCACTTCCGACCAGAACGATACCAGCAGCTCCTTGAAAGGCAAGCCGAACGGGATGAATCACAAAGCGATCAACTGAATCATTTTGGCGAAGCAATGATAGTACCGGTGTACGAATTAAACGCTGTAAATTCAACAAGGATGCACCAATAAATAATATAAGGTAGAGAGCAAATGTTGAAACAATAGCATTTAAATAGAATGGACTAAGATGCTTAATGTTTAATCCAAGTTGTGAGAAGAGAAGACCAGAAAGTCCCTCAGTAGCAGCAATACCTAATAATATACCGATTACTGTGGCGATCAAGCCAACGGTGAGCGTTTCAACGACCATTAGTAGGCCAACACGGCCCCGCTTAGCTCCTAACATCATAAAGAGTCCGTAATCATGTTGTCGCATACTTAGCAGAAATGAATTAGCATACATGACATAAACTAACGTGATAATAACGAGTAATATTTCTCCAAAAATAAATACCGGCGCTGCAAATTTAAAATGGGCATTTGCTTTAATGAATTCTTTATTAGTTGCCAAGTTAGCAAACATATAGAATATTCCCGACGAAATAACTAACCCAGTTAGTAATACGATATAATCACGAAAACGATTTTTAATATTGGCGAGTGTTAATCTTAATAGCATCTTGACACCCCCTATTGTTCGAAAGTACCAAGTTGTTCCAGAATAGTCTGGTAAAACTCGGTACGTGATGCGCCGTTTCGTTTCACTTCTTGTCCGATGATACCATCTTTGATAAACAAGATACGATCAGAGAAGCTGGCAGAAAATGGATCATGCGTTACAAGTAGAACAGATACGTTCTGATCATGATTAATCTCAGTGAGCAATTCTAATAATTCGCGTGCACTGTTCGAATCTAAGGCACCGGTTGGTTCATCGCCCAATAATAACGCAGGGTTATGAACGATGGCACGAGCTGCCGCAACACGTTGCTTTTGTCCACCAGATAGTTCAGTTGGATATTTTTCTAGTAGGCTCGAGATTGATAATGTTGATGAAACCTGCTGAACGGCAGCCTTGATCTTGCGTTTATTTACGCCTTGTAGTGACAAAGGCAGTGCAATATTTTCGTATGCCGTTAATGTTTCTAAAAGATTAAAGTCTTGAAAAATAAAACCGATCTCATTGGCACGAAAATCAGCGATCTTGTTGCCACGTAACTTGGTAACGTCCTGGTTGTTTATCTCTACCGTTCCGCTAGTTGGACGATCAAGAGTTGCAATCATGTTCAGTAAGGTAGTCTTACCTGAACCTGATGCTCCCATGATTCCCACAAACTCGCCGGGTTGGACGTCGAAGTTGATACCTTTTAGTGCTTCGTACTGTTTTTCATCTTTGCCCCCATAAATCTTATGCAAATCTGAAACCTTAATAATTGGTTGTTTTGCCATAATAGCCTCCAAATTTAAATTGCTGAAAGTTACTTAACTACTTGTGTAACTAACTATACAAATAACTAATTAAATTGTCAAATGGTTTGTGAAATAAAAATATATACGAATGATAAGCTTTGAAGTAAAATATGCGTATCTAGAAGAATGAGGAGACTGCTAATGTTAGTACATTTAAGCATAATTCAGTGGATTGGAACAATTTTAACGATTTTATATGGAGTTTTTTTGATTGTTAGTGTACGCCGAATTGATAATCAAATTGACAACTGGTTAATGGTGTTAAATCTTGTGGCGGGTGCATTGATGATATTGACAATTTTACGACCAATGTTAGGAATATTAGGATTGCTTTTGGAGATTCCGGTGGCACTTTTGAATGGGAGTTTAATATTCAACAATATTAATTGGTCGAATTTTACCGTACGCTGTGTGGTTTCCGCAATTTTGATCGTAGTTTTAGTGGTATAACGAAGCCAATTGGAGGGGTTAACTGATGAATATTACTACAGGCATAAAAAAAATAGGCGATTCCCAGGGTGTAGAGCTTTCAAAAGAAGCCTTGGAATCAATAGGAGTTACTGATTTTGAACACCAAACAGTTGATATTTGCGTGAAAAATAATCGAATTATAGTCAGTAAGCATGGCAAAGAGGATTCGCGTTTAATGAAAAACTTTGGACATCTTACTGATGAACCAAGTATTGGCGAAGTTGATTTGAGTCACGATGAAGATGGTAACTAATATTTGTTTTTGAGGGAGACTAAACAGTGAAAAAGTTAACTAACGGAAATAAATTATACGAACAAGGTGATTTAGTGTGGATTAATTTTAGTCCGACTGAAGGACACGAACAGCGCGGTAGAAGACCCGCACTGGTATTTAGCATTGCCGATACACAAAAAATTGACGGAGTGATGCTAGTGCTACCGATTACTTCAACTAAAAACTACCGAAGCCTATCAATTAAAATAAACACCCCGGATGTGTACGGAAAAGTACTCGTGGATCAGGTTAAAACCATTGATCCTTCATCAGAAGAGAGAGATGTTGAATACATAGGTACGTGTCCTAATGATGTCTTTGATGCTGTTGATGATTTGTTTGATCAACTAATTCATAAATAATTAATTTTGACAGACGTGTTTTATTACAGGTATAAGTTTAAGTATGCATAGAAAGTAAAAGACAGCATTGAAACTGTAGCAAGGACCTATTCAATTACTCATTTTCGTTTTCACTACATACCATCTTAGACTTCTTCATATTTAATTAGGTTTTTACGAAGGAAGTTGCTTACACGACAACTCAATTTGCAGAATTAATAACTGATGAATTAGTATCCATAGCAGGTGGCAAAAGTAAGAAACGTGGTGGAATTCACATTACAATTTTTAACCATTGCAAGTTTTATTTCGTTTTTTAATTAGCAATTTATATTTTTAACACATGAGTACCAGAACAGTACTATGTCAAAACATAGTGCTGTTTATTTATAATAAAGGGGGTCTTTACATTGTTCGATAATTGGAGTATATCAAAAAAATATTTTTGGGGATTATTTTTTTCCCGATAACTGACCTGATTATTAATAATTTTTTTATTTTATACTAAAATATGTAACCGATTCACATCTACTGGTAAATCCTATAGTTATTGATTCAATATCCGTTTTTAGATTTTGAGTACAACTATTAATATTAGTTTTCATCTTGTGGGATTATCTTCAAAGATGCTTCAAACAACTTATAAAAAAACAATCTTGGTTAAAAGTTGTGATTTGTGTTGCTATTTCAATTACCTACAATATCATCATTTTCATGTTACACTTACCGCAAACAGGCGCTCAATATGGGACACAAGTCGCACTTCAAAGAGCAATGGCCCCCCTTTTTTATTAATGTTTTCAATTATGCTTACTGTTGTCTTAATTTCACCGATTATAGAAGAACTTATTTTTCAATATTTTTTTCAACGTGTTTTCCTCCCAACTTTAAATATTTCACGCAACATCATTGTACAGAAGTATGTGTCAATAATTTCACCAACGTTATTATTTATACTCTCACATATAATTACAGGAAATATAAGTTTTCAATCCATTTTCATTGGTTTAATTACTTATCTTCCTCTATTGTTCTTGTCCATACTGTATGAAAGAACCGATCAAAATATTGTTTATCCAATTGCTGTTCACATTCTTATAAACTTTATGGGTATGATATCAATATCATAATGATTTAACTTTATCCGAAGTCAATATGATTTAAAATACTTTTCCTACTTGCTTGATCAAGTCCTAAGTATTCCAGCGTCATTGCCTCACTTGAATGATTTAACAGCATCATAACTAATCCAATATTGTAGTTAGACTGTACATAAACTCCATAGGCTCCCGTTTTTCGCATGGTGTGGGTACCCAGGTAATTTATACCCAGTAGATCGCCTACTTTGTTCATAATTTTATAAAATTGCTTTTCGGTAATATGCTGATCCATATGGGTAGTTGACGGATAAAGCCATTTTGAATGAATCGCCTCATTTTTTAACTATGTTTTATACTTCAGTAAATCTGATTCAACTGGTTTTAAATATAGAGTGTTAGCCTTTCCCGTCTTCTTATCGTGAATAAACGCATTCTTACGAACGTTCATGTTGTTGTCGAATACATCAGTTAGTTTTAGGCTCATGAAGTCGCGCACTCTTAATAATGTCGTTTTGCCAACTTGAAAAACTGTGTAATTTTGTGAGCCAGCTTTAAAATTATTTAATAACGTATCTTGGACTTCTTTTAGTACGTTTGAGTCTTTAATTGGTAATACAACTTGTCTCTCCACTAGGTCTGTTTATTTATATAAATTAGAAATGGCCCCTACGAATAAATTTGAAAAGAAATTTAGTATTGTACTCTTCCACTAAGATGTTATAATTTCTCAATAAGGATGTAAGAGGATGTGAAAAAATGAGATTTATTGGCAGTAAGGCTCACTTACTAAAAGAAATTGATAACTTACTAACCCCACATCTAAGTGGAAACGAGGTTAGCTTTGTAGATTTATTTGCTGGGTCCAATATCGTAGCAGAATACTTTAAGAACAAATTTGCGGTAACAACTAACGACCTAATGAAGTTTTCTCAGGCTTTATCCCTAGGGGGCATAGCACTGAACACAACACCATCATTCAATAAACTAAAAAAAATAGGTATTAATGATCCGCTTAAATACTTACAATTAGTTGATATATCAGATTACAATGGCGGATTTGTTACTAGAGAATACTCTCCTGCAGGATCAGAGAAACGTATGTACTTTCAAATAAAAAATGCGAAAAGAATCGACTTTATACGAAACACCATTGATAGATGGAAACGAGATAACATTATAGGCCAAGATGAATTTGATTATCTGCTTGGAGTATTATTACGTGCAATCCCCTACGTTTCAAACATTACTGGAACCTATGGTGCATTCTTAAAACATTGGGATAAAAGAACCTATAATCCCTTGGAATTAACTGCTACAAAAATTATTGATAATAATAGCGTAAACACGTCATATTCAATGGACTCCATGCAACTAGTAAAAAAAATAAGTGGCGACATATTATATATTGACACTCCATATAATAATCGCCAATATGCGCCAAACTATCACGTACTTGAAACCATTGCCCGAAATGATAACCCTGAACTACATGGTATTACAGGACAGAGAGACTATGTGGAACTGAAATCAGATTTTGCAGTCAAGAGGAAGGCTCTTCCGGCTATGAAACAATTGCTACAAAATCTCCAGTTTTCTCACGTGATTGTTAGCTACTCAACTGACGGAATAATACCAGAAAAAGAACTTACCAATATGATAGAACAGGTCGCAGTAAAAGGATCCGTTGAAGTTCACAGAATCCAGTATAGAAAATATAAGTCCAAGGTTGTTAGCCCCGACGACTCATTGTTTGAACTACTATATTATTTTCAACCAAAAAACCATTTGAACAAAGCGTCTAGAGAAAAAAATGTTAAGAATGTTACGAAAGCAAGTCCATCAAGTCTTGGATATATAAAAAGCCCTTTAAACTACATTGGGGGCAAGTACAAACTATTGCCACAAATTGAGCCATTATTTCCAAAGCAAGTTGACACCTTTGTTGATTTATTTAGTGGCGCTGGTAATGTTGGTATTAACTCCGAAGCCAAAACTATATATTTCAATGATATTAATAACCGAATTAATGACATGTTTCGATATTTTCAGAATAAGAACTCGGAGACATTATTAAACCTTATTCAAAAACGTATAGATGAGTATAAATTATCAAAGACAAATGAAAAAGGATTTCTTAAATTCAGAAAGCAGTACAATAGTAATCCGAATCCACTTGATTTATATGTTTTAGTTGCATATTCATTTAATTATCAATTCCGCTTTAATAATAAGCTACAATATAATAATCCCTTTGGCAGAAATCGAAGTCACTTTTCAGATCGAATGGCAGAAAATCTTAGGAATTTTGTAAACAAGCTAAATCATGCGGACGCTCACTTTACTGATGAATATTTTTCAGACTTTGATTTTTCCAAGTTAACCAAAAAATCCTTTGTTTATGCTGATCCCCCTTATTTGATAACAACAGGATCATACAACGACGGGAATAGAGGTTTTGTGAATTGGACTGAAAAACAAGAGAAAGAGCTGTATGATGTTCTAGATGGATTAAATAGCAGTGGCATTAGATTTGCACTCAGTAACGTAATAGAACATAAAGGACGTACAAACACGCTATTAAAAAAATGGAGTACACAATATAACATACACGATCTACAATATGGTTATCAAAACTCCTCTCATAATACCGTTTCACTTGGCAGCAGAGAAGTTCTAATTACCAACTATTAGTCACTTAACAGCTATACGTATAGTTGTTTTTTTGATATTATGAAACAAAATAATATTAACTATATCGAGGAGGAACTCAATTGACTATAAGTATTAACTATTATCCTAGCAAAACAAAGCGCTTTTCTACTGGCTTAGGTCAGGATGTGGGTAGTCTAAGGTCTATGATAAATATACTCTGTGTTTTTATCGTGAACTCTAAAATACAAACAGAAATAAAAGAATCTTTTGAATGGCGTTTTATAGATGACGATGTGCTTAAGGAAAAACTATTTAATAAGCTAACAACTAATCCAGTCACTTTAACGGTGGACGACCTTTCAGCTGAACAAAAAAAAGAGCCTGGAAAACCTGCATCATGGCGAATTAAGAGTATTCTACCTGCTATCCTTAAAGGTCAGAAACCTGCTAGAAATCAAGATAATACGTTGGCTACAGATAATAAAGGAGAAAGCTTTAAAAGCTCTATGAGACAATGGCCAATTCGAAACTTTATTGGAGAAGCTGTTGGTCTGGGGTTACTGGACTGGGATAGAAAAACAGGCAATGTAACAATCACGACAATCGGTAAAAAACTTGCCAATGCGCCACATAATGATGATGAAGAGCTTACATTAAAAGAGACTGAAATATTCCAGCAAACATTTATCTCTTATCCATATGCTGTTGGATTCTTAAAAGCGCTCCAAGGGACAAAAGGTCTGAATAAGTTTCAGCTAGGAGAAAGGTTTGGCTTCGCAGGAGAGGCCGGGTTTACTAGCTTTGGTGAAGAATTATACATCAACGGCATGATTGAGGCTTATGAAAACAATGATCAAAAATTAATTTCTCAGATTCGAAGCAACTGGGAATCAACCAGTGATAAATATATTCGAGGACTTGCTAACGTGTTAAAAAAACTAAATCTAGTAAACATTGATGCACAAGTAATACCGTACACAAATAAGCAAACTAATGAAAAAGAAGAGTTTGCTATTCCAATTTATAAAATTACCGGTATCGGTCGCCAGCAACTTGGAATAGCACTTGGAAAGTCTAGTCATTCTCGCTCAACTAAAAACGTGACATGGGACATGCTTGCAACTAAAGGGAACATCACATATATTCGAACAGTTAGGGCACTTATATTAAAAGCTTTAAGCGAGTCGAATAAGCTCACATCAATAGAACTAGCCGATAAGGTTAATAATAATCGTGTGAATAAAAACCAGGTTCTTGATGGGATCACTGTATCACCAGAAGAAATTGAAGATCATATTGCAGGCCTAAATGGTATTGGGCTCCAGATTGATTCAGATTCAAGTAAAGTTAAAAAGTATACATTAGTTGATAGGTTGGCAGATTTTGAAATACCGATTAACGCTAAAGACCTCCCACAAAAAGATCAAGTACAGCAACAACAAGATGAATTAAGACCTATGCTAAAAAACGTTGATCATCGATATTTACAATTGGTAGAGCTTGCGCTTGATTCTGATCAGAACTCTGAGTATTCACAATTTGAGCAGTTAACTATGGAGCTAGTCCTTAAGCACCTTGACTTTGATGGCAAACCTCTGGGAGGTTCCAATAAGCCTGATGGAATTGCATGGGATAACGATGGTAACTTTATTATCTTTGATACTAAGGCATACAATAAAGGCTATTCACTTGCTGGGAATACGGATAAGGTAAAAAGATATATAGACGATGTCCGTGATCGTGATACTAGTAGAACATCTACCTGGTGGCAACTTGTTCCAAAAAGCATCGATGTTCATAACTTACTAAGATTTGTGTACGTTTCTGGAAATTTCACTGGAAATTATATGAAATTATTGGATAGCCTTAGATCTTGGTCCAATGCTCAAGGCGGATTAGCTTCTGTAGAAAAATTGTTATTAACATCTGAATTATATTTACGTAATATGTATAGTCATCAAGAACTCATAGATTCATGGACAGATAACAATGTTAAACATGATGAATACTTCTTAAAAATTGAAAAACAACTGACTATAAAATAAAAAGCAGAGGGTTGGAAACTGAAGTTATAATTGATACAGATATATAAGCACTTTTGAAAAAAGTAAAGTTTATTCGGAGGTGTTTTTTATATGAGCAATAATCATTATTCGTATGAAACAAAATTAGAAGCCATTAGGCTTCTAATTTCTGGTATAAGTGGACGAAAAATATGTGAGATGCTGGGTCTTAAAAGTGATGGACTCATTTATAAATGGCGGAATTGGCTGTAAAATGGTGAGTACTATCGTCTTAGACAATCTCCAGAAAAACAATATAAATACAATAAAGGTGATCTAGAATTACCGACTGAAGTTCGTAATGACATTGAAATTAAACAGATGCGAGAAGAATTAAAAATTGTAAAAAATATTTAATCAAGGAAAGGTTATGTTAAACAGATCGACGATCCATTTAATTAAAACATTAAGTGACCATATTTCTATTACTGGGATTTGTGAAATTTTAGACATTTCTAGAGCAACGTATTATCGTCATTTAAATAAAAAAATGAATATACACTTACAGAAGTTGAAAGTCGAATACATCAACTTTGCACTCAAAGCCACTTTCTTTATGGGTATCGGAAAATTCACGTACTGCTCATTAGAAGGGTTGTAATTCAGTGTAGTGTCAGTAAAATTCAAAAAATCATGTCGCGACATGGTTGGGTTTGTCGTTTTAAACAAAAACGTTTTAATAAACCGGGTAATCTATATAAAACATTCAAAAATACAATTGATCGTGATTGGATTTCATACCATCCTCTACAAGAGTTGACAATTGATATCACTTATCTATCAACAATAATGGATACCTTCAATTCAGAGATCATTGCTTACCAAATTTCTGAACATCCTGATACAAAATTAGCCTTGGACACATTAGAACAACTTACCTGAAGGTACTATTTTGCATAGCGGTCAAGGTTCAACCTATAAATCACGGGAATTTTTTGAATTATCACGCAAAAAAGGCGTTACCCGAAGTATGTCTCATAAGGGGACACCCGCAGATAACGCACCAATGAATCGTTTCACTCCTGCCTAAAGGTCGAAACGTTCTACAATCACTAGGAACCAATCGGTTCCAATAACATTGTAATTGAAATGGTGAAAAACTACATTAGTTTTTGGAATAGTAAACGTATATTCACAAAATTAGATAACCAATCTTCTGTAGATTACAGAAAATCAATTGTCTAAATTAGAGAAAGCTGCTTTTATTTATTTGTTGCAAAAAATAGTTGCAGTTCCGTAAGCAGTTATTTCGATGCTGTCTTTTATGATGATGGATTGTTTTAATATTCTCTGATCTTTGGTGGTTGATAATTTTCCATAAATTCCCTGATTTTATCCATTGAATCACTAAATAATAATTTGTCGTGAGCCTGTTGTGTCAAGAATCCCTGGCTGGTCATCTGTTGATACATTGTTTTTAGCGGATCATAGTAATGATTAATATTATAAAGGACGCATGGTTTCTTGTTATCACCAATGATCGACCAAGAGTAGACTTCAGATATTTCTTCTAAAGTTCCAGGTCCTCCGGGTAGTGCAAGAAAACCATCAGCAAGTTCCATCATCCTGCCCTTGCGAACCGTCATGTTTTCCACAACCTCTAAATTTGTAACGGATTTCAAAGTTGCGCCCCTGGCGTCTAGTTCTTTAGGAATAATCCCATCTACGTGTCCACCGTTATCCAAAACGGCTCTGGCAATGGCACCCATTAAACCAAATTGACCGCCACCATACACTAAACCATAATTATTTGCTACCAACCATTCGCCTAGCTCCTTGGCAGCCCTTTCGTAAACGGGATTTGCTCCAGAAGCAGCTCCGCAGTAAACTGCAATTTTTTTCATATTTTTTGCTCCCCACCTGATTAAAATCATTACTATACTAGCACTCAATGTGAAGGAACATCAAATTATTTTGAATGGTAGGAAAAATGGTGCTTGAAAGTTGGAACAACATGATGGTCGGCCCAGCCTTGAACGTATCCTTGGGTTAAAAATGCCCAGACTGTTCCAAAATTAACTGCCCAGATATAATGATTTAAGAGAACACACATGATGGTAATTAGAATCGGTGGTATGTAACTGATCCATTGTGCAGTGGCCGCTAACCCTTTTAAATATTTGAAGCGAATGATATATGATAGATCATCGTTGGGATGCATGATGAGATTGGCGCGTTGATACAAGGAAACCGCTACTGCAATACCAAATAAACCGATCATATCTAAAAATACCAAAAGTGCTAGTTCCCAAGGATGGGAAAATGATGCATGCAAATGGCTTATTCCAAGCGTATTTGACCAAAAAGGAACGATCCACTGAATTAAATAACTAAATGGCACAATAAAAAGGATGTTACGAAAAAGGCGCCATAGATCAATACGCCAGCTTAGTAACATCGCTAGAAATGCTACGGCAATGCCATAACCAACTAAGACTAGACCAAGTGACTGGTTGGCTATAGCTGGATCACTAGTATGCATCACCAAGTGTGATAGGTTAACAGCAGAAGCGGTCCAAACAGCACTACCCATATTTGTGGAAACAGTTAGTGCGTTAGCAGCAGAGTTAATTATTATAGAAATAACTAACCAAAAGAAACGTCTTTTTGAATCAAGTGAAAACATGATAATTTAGTCTTTAGCTTGTCCTAATACGAAATAAAGCCAAGGCCCAATTGGCTGAATAAAAATGATTGGTAACCAGAGAAAACGACTACCATGTTTGAATTTTTTTGCTTTTAAAATATCTGTTAGCGCAACGAAGGTTCCAATAATTTCAAACGCGACAACTGGTGCTATTCTTTGCTTTACATGTTTTGATAAATGATGATTATGAGTAGGATGTTGATGCATAAGATCGCCTCCAAATGAATTATTAATACGCTTTCATTCTATCACTTATATTACAAACGTAGGAATTTAATGAATTAAAATGAACACGATTAGACTTTTAGTTATTAATGTATAATATAGTCAACTTGGGGGGGCTTATTTTTGGAATTAGATTTCCCTAGCATTGCTTTTCGTGAGGCAGTAGTGAATGCTTTCGTACATCGTGATTATTTATTACATTCTGATATTAAGATTGAACTATTTGATGATCGTTTGGAAATTGTTTCGCCAGGTGTTAACTGTTACACAGTCTCTAGCAAGGAGAAAGATGATCTTGAAAGTTGGTAAATCGATAAATACAAAGTATGAATTAGCCTAATATAGGCAGTTTAGTAGTTGCGTACGATTCTTCAAAATTAAAAAGCTCTAAATGCTGAATTTTCAGTATTTAGGGCCTTTTTTATATTTGAAAACTAATTATTTTGTACTTCTAACCCGCTTTTGATAATAAAAAAACGCACCAACGATCAATCCACCTGCAATACCGATTGTAATAACTGTTGAAAATGAATCAACAATACTAGAAACTTGGGTCCAAGCGTGTCCTGCTAGGCGTCCTAAGATAATTAATACTGTATTCCAAATTAAGGTTCCAAGTGTAGTGAAGAGTAGGAAAGAGTGTAACGGCATTTTTGTCATACCAGCCGGAATGGAGACTAGGCTTCGGATTACAGGTATGCAGCGTCCGAAGAAAACAGTCTTATGACCATGTTTGCTGAACAAGGCCTCTGCCTTATCTATATCAGTGATTTTAAGATGTAGCATTTTTCCGATGCGACTTTCCACGAATTTAACGAGGCGTTCTCTTGTTAAAATACGACCGAATGCATATAGTGCAATAGCCCCAATGACGGCGCCTACAGTAGCAGCAAGTACACTCTCAATGATCCCTAGATTTGAAGAAAGTGTTACAAAACCAGCGAACGTTAGAATGATCTCAGATGGAATTGGGGGAAAAATATTTTCAAGGGCGATTAATAATACAATCCCGAAATATCCGTAGCTATTGATTAGTTCCATAATTTGTTGTTGCATGTCCATAACCTCCGTGTGGGCACGTAATATTATTTAAAACTAATTATTCCGATAAATAGTATGAAAGTCTACACATATACATCGAAAACAAGGAAAATTTAAAATACATTGATTTAAAATTAAAATTAATGTATATTTATATTAATTTTTAATTAGTAATAGTTTAACTGTTTTTAATTTAAGCTTGGAGGGGATTAGATGAAACAGAGAAAAATAATGGTAATTATGGTTACGGCTACACTAGCAGTTTTGTTAGCAGCCTGTGGCAAATCTAAAAATCAATCGATGGCTGATAAACAAGTTGTTAATTGGTCAGAAAAATCAGAATTGCCAACAATGGATATCTCGACTGGAACTGATGAAATTAGTTTTACCACTATGAGTAATACCAACGAAGGATTATTGCGGTTGGGGAAAGATAATAAGGCAGAAATGGGCGTTGCTAAGGATATGAAAGTATCAAAAGATGGTAAAACATATACTTTTAATCTTCGGAAAGATGCTAAGTGGAGTAATGGTGATCCTGTAACAGCACAAGACTTCGTTTACTCATGGCAACGTACGAATGATCCAAAAACGGGTGCACAATATGCATACTTATTCAGCGGAATTAAAAATGCTGATCAAATTCAGGCTCAAAAAAAACCTGTCTCAAGTTTGGGAATCAAAGCTGATGGTGAACATAAATTAATAATTCAATTGGACAAACCAATCAGTTACTTTAAATTGTTATTAGGATTTCCATCATTTTTCCCACAAGACAAAAAAATAGTTGAAAAATACGGGAGTAAATATGGTACAGCCTCTAAATACCAAGTTTACAATGGTCCATTTAAATTGGAGGGCTGGACTGGTACTAATTTGAAATGGTCGATGGTTAAAAATAATGAGTATTGGGATAAGAAAGCAGTTAAGTTAAATCGTATTAATGATCAGGCCGTAAAGGATCCCCAAACTGGTTTAAATCAATTCCAGAGCAAACAATTAGATGAAACAGTTTTGGCAGGAACACAAGTTAAGAATCTCAAAAATAACAGGGATTTTATTTCAAGAAAACAAGCTCGGAATGCTTACCTTGAGTTCAATCAAACAAAGGCAGAATTTAAAAATGAAAAAATTAGACAAGCAATTGGATATGCAATTGATCGAAAACAACTTGCTAATGATGTTTTAGCAGATGGGTCAACGAACCCCAAGGGATTTGTAACAGATGGATTAGCTAAGAATCCTAAGACGGGCGAAGATTTTGCCAAAGAAGCGTACATTAAAGACGGAGTTAGCTATGATTTAGGTAAAGCTAAAGAATTATGGAAGCAAGGTCTTAAAGAAGAAGGAAAGAAGTCAATTTCAATTAATCTGTTAACAGACGACGCTGATAGTGATACAAAGACTGCAGAGTTTGTTCAAAACGAACTTGAAAAATTGCCTGGATTAAAGGTTTCAATCCAGACAGTGCCATATAAAACAAGGTTGGCGCGTTCGGTTAAGGGGCAATTTGATATGGTATTAACATTGTGGGGTGCTGATTTTGCGGATCCAATCACTGATTTAGGGCTATTTACAAGTGATAATAGTTTTAACAATGGTAAGTGGAAGAATGCTGAGTATGATAAATTAATCAATTCAGCAAATAATGCTGATGCCAATAATCCTGAAAAACGTTGGGATGACATGGTTCAAGCAGAAAAGGTTTTGATGAAAAATCAGGGAGTTGTACCATTATTTAATGGTGTGATTCCACAAATGATGAATAGTAAAATTAAGGGACTAGTTTACAACACAGCTGGTATTCCTTATAACTGGAAGAATGCTTATATTGAAAAATAATGATCAAACATTTATAGAAAAAACTCGGAAAGCTGAATGGCTTTTCGAGTTTTTTGTTGGTATGAAATTTGGAAAAGTGGAGTAAATAGGAAATAGAAGGTGGAGTGGAATGGAACTTCATCTCGAATTTCCTTTTACATTAGTTTTTCCAGTACCCGTTTTAAAAATAGGATAAAATACCAAATTTAGTTTAATTCATTAAAAATAGGGAATGCTGTGCTATAATGAAAACGGATACATTGGTGTAGTCCAATTCAAAAAAGGAGTGTTTTACATGGGAAAATTAGGTGTTTCGATTTATCCAGACAAAATGAGCTTACAGGAGACAAAGGATTATTTAGATTTGGCACATAAATACGGATTTAAACGTATTTTTACTTCTTTATTACAAATTAAAGGCGATCAGGAAGCAGTAGTGGCAGATTTTAAAGCCGCAATCGAATACGGAAACTCACTGGGAATGGAAACAATGGTCGATATTAATCCCGCTTTGTTTAAACAGTTGGGTGTTTCATACGATGACTTGAAGTTCTTTAACGAAATTGGTGCGTGGGGCGTCCGTCTTGATGAAGGCTTTACTGGTATGGAAGAAGCCCGCATGACGCATAATCCTTATGGACTCAAAATAGAAGTAAATATGAGTCGGGGTACACACTACATTGACCAAATTATGGATTATTCACCAGATCGTTCTAACCTAATTGGTTCGCACAACTTTTACCCACAACGTTTTACCGGATTGGGAATGAAGTATTTTAAGGAAACATCTGGTCAATACAGACATTACAACTTAAATACGGCAGCATTCGTAAACGCACCATCTGGTACATTTGGACCATGGCCATTACAGGATGGCATGGTATCACTTGAGTTACATCGCGGTTCTTCGTTAGCAACACAAATTACTCATTATAAATTACTAGGTTTGATTGATGATATTTTAATAGCAAATGCTGTTCCATCTGAAGAAGATTTAAAAGAGGCTGCTGATGCATTTAATGCAACCATGCCAGAATTGCGTATTGAACCAAGTAAAAATGCTACTGATTTGGAAAAGAAGATCATTTTTGAAAGTTTACACACATATCGTGGAGACAAGTCAGACTTCGTTTTACGAAGCACAATGACGCGTGTTTGGTACAAGGATAGTGATGTCCCAGCTAATAATGTTGTACCAATTAAAAAAGGTGATGTTTTATTGATGAATAATAAGTATGGTCAATATAAAGCTGAAACCCAAATTGCCTTGCAAGATTTAGATAACAACGGAAGGATTAATGTTGTTGGACACATCGCAGAGGGTGAAGAATTAATTCTGGATAATATTGCACCATGGAGCGATTTTAAAATGGTTTTAAAATAGACTAGTGATAATTAAAAGTATACTTTTTTTATTGAAATCGGTTTCAAAGGTATGCACCAAATGATATAATTAGTTTTGGAAACGTATTCAGTTACTTTCCAAAATTTTATACATATCGGTATTTGCGATAGTGATTATTTTACTTTGTAGCTTTTGCAATTTTTATTGCAAATACCGAAATACAATATATTTAGGAGGTTTTTGCGATGAGTGATAATAACAAGAAGGGCAGCTTCTTGCAAGATAAATTAATGCCACTTGCTGGAAAAGTTGCTGCTTCCCGTCATTTAGTAGCGCTACGTGACGGATTTGCACTCGTTATGCCACTGATTATCATTGGTTCTGTTTTCTTGATTATCAGTGCCTTCCCAATTCCTGCCTACCTTAACTTCATGACGAAAACGTTTGGAGCTAACTGGGCTACTGTTGTTGGTTGGGCTACTAATGCTACGTTTAGTATCATTGGTATGGTTGCGGTAATTGGTATTTCATATCAGCTTGCACGCTCTTATGATGATATTGACGCTTTGTCCGCAAGTATCGTTTCACTTGCAGCATTTATGCTGACGATTCCTTTGAACATTGATAAGACTGGAGCTGCTTGGGTTCCGCTATCACAATTGGGATCAATGGGATTATTTGAAGCATTGTTAATCGGTTTATTCGTAACTGATGCCTTTGTTTGGATGATTCATAAGAACTGGGAATTTAAGATGCCTGACACAGTTCCACCTGCAGTTGGACATGCTTTCTCAGCTTTAATTCCTGGATTTGTAATTATTCTAGGAATGTGGGCAATTCGTTTAGGAATCAGCTTTACAGCTTTCCATACAATTCCAAACGTTATCACTGTAATTTTGGCTAAACCTTTGACTGCCGTTGGTGGTACAATCTGGGGTGCTTTACTTGCTGAATTCTTTGTATCGTTCCTTTGGATCTTCGGTATTCATGGTGCTAATGTTGTTGGTGGTATTATGGCACCAATCTGGTTAGGCCAAATGACTGCCAATGCTAATGCAGCTAAGGAACACAAGACATTGCCAAACGTTGTTACACAACAATTCTTTGACAATTTCGTTCATGCTGGTGGTTCTGGTGAAACAATTTCACTTGCTTTAATGATGTTGTTCTTAGCTAAATCAGATAATTTGAAGGCTATTGGTCGTTTAGCAGGTGTACCAGCTCTGTTTAATATTAATGAACCTATTATCTTTGGTATGCCAATCGTTTTGAACCCTATTATGGCTATTCCATTTGTTGTAGTTCCTTTGGTTTCCGTTGTAACGACTTACCTTGCTATGCAATATGGATTGGTGGGTAAGACAATTGGTGTTGCCGTTCCTTGGACAACTCCTCCAATTATTTCTGGTTATCTTGCAACAGGACACCTTTCAGGTTCGATCCTACAATTGGTTAACTTCTTGATTGGTGGGGCGATCTACTACCCATTCTTCAGGATTGCTGACCGTCAAGCATTGGACGAAGAAGCAGAAGTTCGTGCTGAGGATGCAGCAGCTGCAAAATAAGTTAATCTGAAAAAATCTGTCGGAATTTTCTGGCAGGTTTTTTTATCAGGTTAGAAATTTGGTATGATAGAAGTAGTAAAAATTAGGAGTTAGTCAAATGAGTAAGCATAAGAGAAAAAATATTAGTACGGAAGAAAAGGTTGAAAAAGCAACTGCGCAAATTAAAGCGCAACAACATACGGCTTTAACAATTGCTGACTTACCTAAATGGATGCAAGGAGCCGCCTATTCAAGATTTATGTGGGTACAATGGATTGCATTTATTCCACTAGTCTTAGTGGCATTATCCGCTCCAATGTTACAAAATAAGATTCCAGCATCTCTAGCAGCATCAGCACCTATGCTGAATAAAAATGTACTATTCATAGTGCCATTTGCTTGTTTAATTGTGGCTTATGGATGTTGGCTGAGTATTAAGTTCCACCGACAGGGTGAGCATATTACTGATAAGAAACGATTTTCCATTATGGAAATTCAGACGTTTTTTGGTGATATTATTGTGGTGTCTCTGTGTACTGTAATTTCAATTTATCAGGTGTTTGTGGCGTTTCATTAGGTGGAAATTTTGGTGGTTGGAATGGTGCAAAATGTATTATAAATTAATATAAAATGAATGGTACCTAATATAAAAGACAAAACTATAGTGATTTTTTGACTATGGTTTTTTGATGTGAAACAGGTGAAATGGTATAGCTGTTTGAAACATGTGAGCTATTAAAGTTAGTAATTTACGGACTTTTATTTTAAAAGAAACGTTTTAATTTTGTGGATAAATAAGTAGTAGCCAAAATGTCTAGGATATATGTATAATATTACATAGATAGTATGCGCTTACAAAACGGAGGGTGAAATGCCGACTTTAAATGATGTTGCAAGGCTTGCTAATGTTTCTAAGATGACGGTATCGCGTGTAATTAATCATCCAGATAAAGTTAGAGATGATTTAAAGAAATTGGTATATGAGGCAATGCGCGATTTAGATTATCATCCCAATATAGCTGCTAAAGCATTAGTAAACAATAGGACACAAATTATTAAGTTTTTGATTTTGGAGGATATTGACGTTGCTGAACCTTACTATATGAAACTATTGGTTGGGATTGCCACCCAACTTTCTAAGATGCAGTATTCGTTACAATTAGTAACCAGAGATAATATAGACGTTGGAAATTGTGATGCGTTTATTGTGACAGGTATGCGGAAAAAGGATACTGAATGGATTAAATCTTTTAAAAAACCAGTTGTAATATTTGGGGAAAATCACGAAGGATTAGACTCGGTTGATGTAGATAATAAAGGTGGAACTAAGATATCGACGAAATATGCTCTACAAAAGGGATATAAAAAAATAGTTTTTATTGGTCTTGATAGGGAGGAAGCATTTGAATATTCTAGAGAAGCCGGATATATTGAGACTATGCAACAACTCAGAATGAAGCCGGAAATTCATAGAATGAGTAATCATAGTCACAGCTCTTCTGAATACATTGAAAAAAATTGGAAGGATACAATTATCGATACATGTTTTGTTTGTGGTAGTGATCGTTTAGCATTAGGAATTGAACGAGGAATTCAGAAATGTGGCGGAGACGTTCCAAATGATTTTGGAATCATTGGCTTTGATGGAGTTTTTTTGAATCAGGTTGCATCACCTAAACTAACAACTATCAAACAACCGGAACAAACAATGGGAATAGAAGTTGCAAAAATGGTAATTGATAAGGTTAATCAAAATAATCTGCCACAGGGTTCACGACTTTTTGAACCACAGTTAGAAATTGCAAAATCAACTAGATAAAGTGTTATCGGTAACATATAAATTAGCATTGTTATATGCCTCTAATCTTCGTAAGCTTATTATGGAAAGAACGCACGGAGTTTTGGGGGTATTTTTATGGAAAAGTGGTTTGATAGTGCAGTCATTTATCAGGTATATCCAAAAAGTTTTAGAGATACGAATAATGATGGCATCGGAGATATAAGGGGCATAATTGAAAAATTAGATTATATAAAAGAACTTGGAGCAAATACAATTTGGCTAAATCCTTTTTATGTGTCACCTCAAGTAGACAATGGTTACGATGTGTCGAATTATTTTGCTGTTGATACATCGATGGGAAAGATGAGCAACATTGAAGAATTAATTAAACAAGTTCATTTAAAAGAAATGAAAATAATTATTGATTTCGTTATGAATCACACTTCAGATCAACATCCGTGGTTTCAGGATGCAATTAAAAATCCACATTCAATTTATCGTAATTATTATTTATGGTCTAAAGGTCACATGAGAGAAAGGCCTAATAATTGGGGCTCTTTTTTTGGAGGAAGTGTTTGGGAGGAGGATCCAAATAAGAGTGATGAATATTATTTTCATCTTTTTGATAAACATATGCCAGATTTGAATTGGAAAAATCCTGAAGTTCAACGTTCAATGACAGATATTGCTAAGTTTTGGGTTTTAAAAGGCGTAGATGGATTAAGGTTGGATGCATTTATCCACATATCAAAGGCAGATTTTGAACAGCAAAATTTAGAAATTGGTCAAGGTAAATATCCGATATCAGAGGATTTCTATGCAAACAGATATGAAGTAAGGACGTATTTACAAAGTTTTGTTTCTGAATTAAAACAGGTTAATCCAGATTTATATATATTGGGTGAGGCTGCTTCAGCAACGACAAGTTTATTAGTGGATTATTCTGTGAGGGATCACAATTTATGTGATCATGTTATATCATTTAGAATATTTACGGATCAAATTCAGAAAGTTGATCAAATGCCGAATGAGTTTTGTCCAGTAAAACTAGATTTAACTAAATTTAAGCAAAATATGGCAAATATTGAATCTAAGTTGGATGGTATCAGCTTACCAGTACTATATTGGAGTAATCATGACATTGCACGGGTGCTTTCGAGATATGGAAATAGTAATGATCCAAATAGCGCTAAAAGTTTAGCTATTGGAATGTATCTTCAGAGGGGCGTACCGCTTATCTACTATGGTGAAGAATTAGGTATGAAAAATGCTGTGTTAAGTGATCCTAGTGAATTTAATGATCAAAAAGTCATTGAACTAAGAAAACAAACTTCTCTTGACGAAGAGACTTTTTTGAAAAAAATTAGTATGGTACATAAAATGGCAGCGAGGTTTCCAATGCAATGGACAGAAAATAAAATTGCGAAAAGTTGGCTTAAGGGGGAAAGTTTAAACATAAATGTTGCGTCCGAAGAAAAAGAACAAAATAGTATTCTAAATTTGTATAGAAAAATGTTAAAGGTTAAATCAAGGGAACTATTTACGAATGGAACAGAAATAATACTGGAGACACCAGAAGAAGTTTTTGGTTATAAAAGATTTTTTAAAAAAGAAGAAGGGATTGTCCTTAGTAATTTAGGAAATCACACGCAAAGAGTTAATATTCAAAGTAGTAAAAAGTATTCTGTTATCTTGAGTTGTGGAAAATATGTTGTAAATACTGGTGAAATTGTATTAGGTCCATGGGCTAGTGTAGTTTTTGAAAAGGTTGGTGAAAAATAGTGGCTAGAGACACAGATATAAATTTACGAAGTAAAACGATTTATAGTGTTTTTGTAAGAAACTATTCTGAAGATGGAAAATTTAAGGACGTTTTGTCGGATTTAGATCGAATAAAGTCCTTAGGAACGGATATTATTTGGTTAATGCCGATTAACAGTATTGGTGTTAAGGATAGGAAGGGAATGTTGGGATCTCCCTATGCAATTCAGGATTATTATGCTATTAATCCTGAGTTGGGAGATGAGAAGGACTTTAAAGAATTAATAGAGGCGATCCACGCAAGAAAGATGAAGGTGATGATTGATATTGTTTTTAATCATACTTCTAAAGATTCATTGCTTATACAACAACAGCCGGAATGGTTTCTTCATGATGAAAAAGGCATGCTTCAAAATAAAAATCCAGAATGGACGGATGTTGCAGAATTTGATTTTAGTCAACCCGAATTATGGAGTTATTTGTTAGAAGTATTAAAACATTATGCTGAGTTGGTTGACGGATTTAGATGTGATGTTGCGCCCCAAGTACCAATTGACTTTTGGGTTACAGCGCGAAAAGAAATCAAACAAAGGAAAAATGATTTTATCTGGCTTGCAGAATCAACAGATGCAAATTATATTCGTGATATTAGGGGGAAGGGATATTGGGCTTCTTCTGACGGTGAATTATATAACGCATTTGATATGACATATGATTATGATATCGATCAAATTTGGCGTTCATATATACGAGGAGAGGTAGCTAGTCAACAATATGTGGATGCGTTAAATAACCAGTCAGTAATTTATCCTGCAAACGCAATTAAAATGAGAGGACTTGAAAATCATGATCAAGAAAGAGCCTATAGCCTAATACCTAATATTCGCGACCTGTTTAATTGGACAGCTTTTTCTGGGTTTCAAAGTGGATCTCTACTAATTTACAATGGTCAAGAGTTTGTGGAAAAACACACCCCAAGTTTGTTTGAAAAGGATGTAATTAATTGGGCTAGTTCTGAATTCGATTTTTCTGCGCTATTTTTGAGATTGCATGAATTAATGCAGGACAAAATTCAAATTAGTGGTGTATATGCCGTTGAAGATTTAGGAAAGGATATTTTATCTGTAAAGTATCGAATTAAGGATAAGGTTAGGATCGGAATTTTTCCATTAAAAGGAACCACTAAAAAGGTTTTAGTTGATATTGATGATGGAACTTATAAAAATATGCTTTTAGATAATGATATTAAAGTAACGGATGGAACGATTGATGTTTCAGGGAAGCCTATAATAATTGAAAACTAAGGGGATTTGAAAATAATATTTCAAATCCTTTTTTTGTTTGGTGGTTATTATAATAATTTGAAACATGTTTCACGAAATGAAACATGTTACGCAAGATAATATTCCGTTTTTAAAGCTGTGAAAACGCTTTTATTAATCTTGGATATCTTTTATGATTTGTTCGTAAACAAAATAAAAGGTGAGGTAATTATTATGGCAAAGCGAGATTTTATTGATACTAACACGTATACAAAGGATGAGATTCAATACATGATTGATTTGGGGTTGAAAATTAAAGAGTCAATCAAAAATGGATATTATCCACAATTATTGAAAAATAAGACTTTAGGTATGGTTTTTGAACAAAGTTCAACAAGAACACGAACGTCTGCAGAGGCAGCCATGACAGAATTAGGTGGACATGCACAATATTTAGCGCCTGGACAAATTCAATTGGGAGGTCATGAAACCATTGAAGATACTTCTCAAGTGCTTGGGAGGATTTTAGATATTATTGGTGCACGTGTTGAACGGCATCATACAGTTGCCGAGGTTGGAAAATTTGCTAAAGTTCCTGTTGTTAATTTTATGAGCGATTACAACCACCCAACTCAAGAACTAGGTGACATTATTACAATGACTGAACATCTCCCGGAAGGTAAGCAATTGAGTGATTGTAAGATTGTTTTTGTCGGGGATGCAACTCAGGTTTGTGTTTCAACAATGTTCATGGCTACGAAAATGGGAATGGACTTTGTTCAATTTGGACCAAAAGGGTTCCAAATTAAAGATGAAAGCCTTGAAATTGGACGTAAGAATGCTGAAATTTCAGGCGGAAGTGTTTTAGTTACTGAAGATGCTGATGAAGCATTGAAAGATGCGGACTTTATATATACTGATGTTTGGTATGGACTATATGAGTCAGAACTTCCTAAGGATGAAAGAATGAAAATTTTCTATCCAAAATATCAAGTTAATAAGGAATTGGTGGCAAAGGCATCGAATCACGTTAAATTTATGCATTGCCTACCTGCAACACGAGGAGAAGAAGTAACCGATGAAGTTATTGATTCTAATTATTCAGTCGTTTGGGATGAAGCAGAAAATCGTAAAACTGCGATGAGATCAATCTTTGTGTATCTTTTAAATCCAGAAATGAAGATTGCTTCTAAAGAGGTGGCTAAAAAATATGAAAATGAAGTTTCTGACATGTTAAAGAATTACGTTGATGAACGCAAATAAAACAAACTAGTTAATAGTTTAACGAGTTAGGAAGTTTTTATAATGAAAAATGAAAAGAAAAAATTTAGACTCTTTGACGCTGTGTTAATGGCCGTTGTCGTTGTGCTAGTTGTTGAATCAGCAGCACCAGCGGCGGCAATTGGAACTTCACAATTTTTTTGGTGGATCTTTCTATTGATTCTGTTCTTTATACCTTATGGACTAATCTCTTCTGAACTAGGAACAGCATATGCTGGTGATGGTGGATTGTATGATTGGGTAAAGAAAGCGTACGGGCCTAGGTGGGGCGGAAGGTTAGCTTGGTTTTACTGGATTAACTATCCCATTTGGATGGCGAGTTTAGCAGTTTTATTTGTTCAAGTGGGAGAAACAATTTTTAAACTAGAATTAGGAACGTTTGCTAACATTCTAATTCAATTAATTTTTGTTTGGTTGGTTGTATTTATTGGAAATAAACCGGTGTCTGAAAGTAAGTGGATTATGAATCTTGCGGCCTTTGCCAAAATTTTTACAATTGTTGCACTCGCTGTATTGGGTATTTATGTTGCAACGACACGGGGAGTCGCAAATGATTTTTCATTTAAAAACTTGTTGCCTCAAATGAATGTTTCTAGTTTAAGCAATCTATCAGTAATTATTTTTAACTTTCTAGGATTTGAAGTTGTCGCAACAATGGCAGATGACATGGATGATCCCAAAAAACAGATCCCTAAAGCAATTATTTATGGTGGAATTTTAATAGCATTTTTTTACCTGATCGCAGCCTTTGGAATGAGCGCCGCAATTCCTACAAATAAGTTGTCTGCATCAAGTGGACTATTAGATAGTTTTATCTTATTAGTTGGACATATGAATTGGTTCGTTATCATTATTGGAATTATGTTCATGTATATACTTGCTTCAGAAATGGTTTCTTGGGCTCTTGGGGTAAATTACGTTGCAGATTATGCAGCTAAAGATAATAATCTTCCGAAAATTTTTGGAAAAGAAGATAAAAACGGTATGCCTGTTGGAACAGGATTATTAAATGGTATTGTAGCAACGGTTCTAGTTGTAATAGCCCCAATCATACCTAATCAAGATATATTTTGGGCATTCTTCTCATTAAATGTCGTCGCTCTTTTAATATCATATACGATGATGTTTCCGGCGTTTTGGAAGTTACGTCGTGATGATCCTGAACATGAACGGCCTTTTAAGGTTCCAGGCAATGGATTAATAATTAATTTAATGACGTGGGTTCCAGAAATATTATTGATAAGTACGATTATTCTGACAATTGTTCCTATGAACGGATCTAAAGAAGAAATATCAACTAAGATGCCAATTTTGGTAGGCACATTATTAACAGCGGCGATTGGTGAAGTAGTAGTTAGATTTGCGGAAAGAAAGCATCAGTGAAAGGAGTTTTAAAATGAAAACATTAGAAAGTACACCTAAAAAAGATGGGTTTAGGATGCCTGGTGAATTTGAGACTCATAAGGGGGTTTATATATTATGGCCACAACGTCCTGATAATTGGAGAAATGGTGGCAAACCAGCGCAAAAAACTTTTGTTGAGGTTGCCAAGGCAATTTCAGAGTTTGAACATGTTACCGTTGGAGTAAATGATGACCAATATACCAATGCTAGAAACATGTTGCCAGCTGAGGTTGAGGTAGTAGAAATTTCAAATGATGATTCTTGGATACGTGACTGTGGGGCAACATTTGTCACAAATGATGATGGTACATTACGGGCAGTTGATTGGACATTTAATGCATGGGGAGGACTAGTTGACGGATTATATTTTCCATGGGATAAGGATGATCGCGTTGCTCAAAAAATGTCCGAAATGGAACGAACAGATCGATATAGGTTGGATGATTTTATTTTAGAAGGTGGATCAATTCATGTTGATGGAGAAGGGACTCTTATCACAACTGAAGAGTGCTTATTATCAGAAGGACGAAATTCACAGCTTTCTAAAGAACAAATTGAAGAAGTGTTAAAAGAACACCTAAATCTTGAAAAAATAATTTGGTTAAAACGTGGAATATATCTTGATGAAACTAATGGGCACGTTGATAATATTGCTAATTTTGTAAAACCTGGTGTTGTTGCTTTGGCTTGGACGGATGATGAGAATGATCCTCAATATGAAATTTCAAAAGAAAATTTGGAAATTTTAGAAAATGCAGTTGACGCTAAGGGAAGAAAAATTAAGGTTGAAAAGCTATACCTTCCTAAACCAGTGTTAATCACTAAGGAGGAAAGTATGGGAGTTGATTCGATAGATGGATCTCAACCGCGTACGGAAGGAGAAAGGTTGGCAGCAAGTTACGTAAATTACTATACTGCTAATGGTGGAATTGTATTTCCTAAGTTTAACGATCCAATGGATGTTAAGGCAGAAGAAACATTGCAACGTTTGTACCCAGATCGAAAAATAGTAGGCGTTTCAGCGCGTGAAATATTATTAGGCGGCGGAAACATTCACTGTATTACTCAACAAGTACCTATGAATTAAAAATTAAAATGACTGAGTTGTTCGTGGAGGCACGTACCTCAGTCATTTTTTAATAAAAGTGAGGGTTAATAAATTATGAATAGAAAAATAGTGGTAGCACTTGGTGGAAACGCAATCTTGTCTAAAGATGCGAGTGCGGAAGCTCAGCAGAAGGCGCTTAAAGAGACAGCAAAATATTTAGTTGAGTTTGTCAAAAATGGTGATCAACTGATTATTTCGCATGGTAACGGACCTCAAGTTGGTAATTTATTGCTCCAACAAGCTGCGGGAAGTACGAAGGAGAATCCGGCAATGCCACTTGATACTGCTGTTGCTATGACACAAGGAAGTATTGGATTTTGGATGCAAAATGCTTTGGATGAAGCTTTGGCAGAAGCGGGAATTAAAAAACAAGTTGCCACAGTTGTTACGCAAGTAATTGTTGATGAATATGATGAAGCATTTAAAAGACCGACAAAACCAATTGGACCATTTTATAGTAAAAAGGAAGTAATTGATGTTAGGCTTAAAAATCCAAATTTAACTTTTGTCGAAGATGCGGGTCGTGGCTTCAGGAGGGTTGTGCCATCACCACAACCAATTGACGTAAAAGAGTCAACGGTTGTAAACACAATGGTTGATAATGACATTATTCCTATCGCAGTAGGAGGTGGAGGGGTTCCGGTCATAAAAGATGGTAATAAACTAGTAGGTAAAGAAGCCGTAATTGATAAGGATTTTGCTTCTGAAAAATTGGCAGAGTTGGTCAATGCAGACTTATTGATAATTTTAACTGCCGTAGATAATATTTTTATTAATTTTAACAAACCAGATCAAAAGAAATTGACAGATGTAAATGTAAAAGAGTTGAAACAGTATATTAGTGAAAATCAGTTTGCTAAGGGAAGTATGCTACCGAAAGTTGAAGCGGCCATCAATTTTGTTGATAAAACTAATCAAAAAGCAGTAGTTACATCTCTAGAAAACATTATTAATTTTATTAAGGATGGAGAAGGTACAATTATAAGTAAGGACGGTAGATAAACTTAAGGAGAAAAAATAGTGGAAATAAATGGATTCCCAAGTCAAGAGGGTTTTAGAATGCCTGCTGAATTTGAACCAGTAGATCAAAGTTATATGATATGGCCACAACGAAGCGATAACTGGAGAAACGGAGGTAAACCGGCACAACATGCTTTTAGTAAGCTAGCTGAAATGATTGCTAAATTTCAGCCACTTACAATGTTAGTTAATCAATCTCAATATCAAAATGCAAGAAGGTCGCTATCAAAAAAAATTAGAGTAGTTGAAATGAGTAGCAATGATGCTTGGATTAAAGATGTAGGCCCATTTTATATTACTAACCGAAAAGAAATAAGGGGTATTGATTTTGAATTTAATGCTTGGGGTGGTTTGGTTGACGGGCTGTACTTTCCATGGGATAAAGATAATCAAATAAGTCAAAAGATATTAGATCTAAGTGAAACTAACTATTATCGTAGTGGCATGGTATTAGAGGGATGCGCAGTGATGGTTGATGGTGAGGGTACGCTTATTACAACCGATGATGTGATACTTTCTGAAGGGCGAAATAAGGGTATGACAAAAGACCATGCTGAAAATATTTTTGCTCACTACTTTGGAATAAAAAAGACAATTTGGCTAAAGCAAGGCTACTTTATGGATGAAACTGGTGGCGACATTGATAATATGATTAACTTTGTTAGACCTGGTGAGATCGTGTTAACATGGACAGATGATATTAATGATCCGCAGTACAAGATTAGTCATGAGGCGTATGAAACCTTATTAAGCCAGACAGATGCGGCTGGAAGAAAATTTATTATCCATAAGATACAGACACCTAGAATAATTAAACTTACAGAAGAAGAAGCTAATCAAGTTGATATGATAAACGGAATGTTGCCTAGATTTGTTGGTCAACGACTAACTGCCACTTATGTTAATTATTTAACTATAAATAATATAATTATCATGCCTATTTTTGATGATCCAGAAGATAAAAAGGCGAAGAGATTACTTCAAAATTTGTATCCGAAATTTGAAGTACATACTATTAATGCACGCGAATTTTTAAACGGTGGTGGCGGTATTCATACTGTTGTTAGTAGTGTACCGACAATTATTGGCGGGGGCAAAAAATGAACTTTTTTGAAATAGTTACACCAAATCTTAATACAATGAGTAAAAGTGAGATGGAACTATTTAACTTTGTTGTTAAAAATATGGATGAAGTTAAGAAAATGAGCATTCGTGAAATCGCTGCGGCGACATATGTTTCAACAGCGACTTTTCTTAGATTTGTTAAAAAAATTGGCTTTGCCGGTTATGGTGAATTTACCACAGTCATTAAATATACTATTCTAAATCAAAATGAACCAACTAAGGATGTTAGTTTTACGGTTGAACAAAAGGATTATCGGGAAGAGTATTTAAAAAATATTGAAGAAACTGTTCGGGTTTTATCCAACGAAAGGTTACATGAGATCACGGCGAAACTATCAGAATCTTCAAATATCTATCTGTTTGCTAAGGGTGTAAGTAAACATGCTGCGGAATACGTGCATTACATATATTCAATGGCAGGATTTAACGTACATTTTCCAAGAGATAAGGATTATAGGGAATTAGCTGCTAAGCAAGTGGATTCAAAGTCAATTGTGTTTATTTTAACGTATATGGGTGAAGATGAAGAATTTTTAAGTATGATTAATACGTTTAATCGTAGGCGTGTTAAACCAATGATAGTTTCAATTACGGAGCCAGATAATAATACTATTCAAAATTTAAGTGATACTAATCTTTATATCTTCACTGACTCAATAAGATTGAATGCAAAAAATATTAGCTCACGAATTTCAAGTATCGCAATAATGGAATTGATATTGTACCAATATGTAGAAGAATATGGTGAAAAGGAAGTGTAAAGCACTTCCTTTTTTGTTGAGCGTGTTTTTTTTTAGGAAAATGTTACCGATAACACAAAGAAAGCGCTTGCAAAGATTGCTGGTTGAGTTAACAATAGTAGATGTAAACAAAAATAATTGTTCTGGGAGGTAGTTATTTTGAAATCTAAATTATTGAAGGGCTTGGGAGCTGTCGCAGTTGTTGCAGGTACTGCATTAACTTTAGCAGCTTGTAGTAATGGATCTTCAGGTAAGGATGTAAAGATTACAATTTTACAAGGTAAGGTTGAATCAAATAAGCAATTTAAACAAATCGCAAAGGAATATGAAAAATCACATCCAAATGTAAAAATTGAGGTTACTTCTATTGGTGGTGGGACACAATATGATCCAGTTTTGAAAACTAGAATTTCATCGGGAAATGCACCAACAATTTTTAGTCTAGCAGGTCCAGCTGATGTTAAACAATTCAAGTCACATGCAGCAGATCTATCGGATACTAAGGCCGCAAAGGACGCACAAAGGGGAACCTTAGATGAAGTAAAATCCGATGGGAAAACTTATGGGCTTCCATTTAACGTTGAGGGATATGGATTTGTTTATAACAAAAAAGTTTTTGAAAAGGCAGGAATTGATCCAAAGAGCTTAACTACTTATGCTAAATTAGATGCAGCTGTCAAAAAGATGGATGCTGAAAAGGGTAAATTAGGAATTAAAGGTGTATTTGCTCTTCCAGGTAAGGAAGCGTGGGTATTATCAGATCACTTACTTAATTTATACTTAGGTCAAGACTTTGATGGTAACGCACAGAAATTGTATAACTCAAAGACAATGGCGTTCAGTAAGAATGAAGAAATGAAACAAATGATTGATTTACAAAGCAAATACTCAATCAAACCAGTAATGCAAATGGATTATGCTGCACAAGTAAACCAAAACTTTTCACAAGGTAAAGCAGCAATGATTCAACAAGGCGATTGGATTTATCCAACTGTTGCACAAGTCGATAGTAAGTTTGCTAAAAATGATATAGGCATGATTCCTATTCCAGTTAAGGGCGAAGAAAATAAATTACCAGTTGGAACATCGTTATTCTGGGCAGTTAATAAACAAAAATCATCAGCAGAACAAAAGGCTGCAAAAGATTTCTTGGATTGGATGTACACATCTAAGGCAGGTAAAAAAGATGTTGTTAACACACTTCACTTTGTTCCAGCATATAAGGGCTACGGTAATGTAAAGATGCCAGATCCTCTTACACAAGTTGTTTATGACTATAGTAAGGACAACAAAACAACTGGATGGGCATTCCCAGGATACACTGGAACACCTTGGGATCCAAATGTAGCACAACCAAACTTACAAAAATACCTTTCAGGAGATCAGAGTTGGGATAAGACCGTTTCTAATATGAAGTCTGGTTGGAAGACCCAGCAAGAAGGTAACGGTAGTGGAGATTAACTGAATTTAATATTGGAAAAAATAAAGAGGGTATCAAGATGAAAAATAGAAGTTTGTCTTTTTGGCTATTTTTAACACCCACCCTCGTTGCGTTAGCATTAGTAGTTTTTATTCCAATGCTTGAGGGTCTATTCTATTCTTTTACGAATTGGGATGGACTCTCATTTACTAAAATGGTGGGATTTAAGAATTATATAGAGCTTCTCCATGATAAAGCATTTGGAAATGCATTTTGGTTTACAGTAGCATTTGTAGTTGTGACTGTGATTTTGCTAAACGTGATTGGTCTGGGCTTGGCTTTACTGGTAACACAAAAATTTAAAGGTAGTAGTTTCCTACGTGCAGTATTCTTTATGCCAAATATGATTGGTGGATTAATTTTGGGGTTCATTTGGCAGTTTATTTTTTCCCAAGGCTTCGATGCTTTGGGAAGTGCATTGCATGTGACTTGGCTGCAAAATTGGCTTACAAATGAAAGTACTGGATTTTGGGGTCTTGTAATTGTAACAGTATGGCAAATGAGTGGTTACATTATGATTATCTATATTGCTTACTTACAAAATATTCCGAATGAAGTCATTGAGGCTGCAGAGATTGATGGTGCTTCAGCCTGGCAAAGGTTTACAAGAATCACTTTTCCAATGATTGCACCAGCTTTCACAGTATGTATGTTTTTAACCCTATCAAATGGGTTTAAGATTTATGACCAAAACCTTTCATTAACAAATGGTGGACCATATAACTCAACACAAATGCTAGCGATGGATATTGTTAATACCGCATATAATGCAAATAACTTCGCGTTAGCTGAGGCTAAAGCTATTATCTTCTTCCTTATTGTTGCAGCAATTTCATTAGTGCAAGTATTTTATAACCGTAAGAGGGAGGTAGATCTGTAATGAAAACACGACAAAAAACAATTATTGGTATTGTCGGTATTTTGATTGGACTACTTTGGCTCTTTCCCTTCTATATGATAGGAACTAACTCTTTTAAAACTCCTAAGGGAATATTTGCTTCTGTTTTATCATTGCCGCACCCCGTAACAACTGACAACTATGTTAATTCTTTTAAGGCATTAAGTTTTCTTGGATCGCTTACTAATTCGCTAATTATTACAATTTGCAGTGTTTTATTGATAATTCTCTGTTCTTCAATGGCCGCTTATGCATTGCAACGTAATAAATCCAAACTTAGTGGTGCACTATTATTACTATTTATTTCATCAATGTTGATCCCATTTCAATCAGTAATGATTCCATTGACAGCTAATTTTGGTGGAGTACACATGTTGAATATGTGGGGGTTAATGTTCATGTATTTGGGATTCGATTGCAGTTTGTCAATATTTCTATATCAAGGAACATTGTCAAGTATTCCAATTGCGATGGATGAAGCAGCCGAAATGGAGGGTGCAAGTCGTTGGCAAATTTATTTCAAAATTATTTTACCAATGCTTAGCCCAATGACAGTAACGGTTGCAATTTTGAATATTATCGCGATTTGGAATGATTATCTATTACCATCACTAGTTTTACCACAAGTTCAATATACTATTCCGCTTCAAATGTTTAACTTCTTTGGTGAATATACTAAACAATGGCATTTGGCTCTTGCTGGTATTACTTTATCTATCATTCCTGTTATCCTCTTCTATCTATTTGCACAAAAATGGATTATTAAGGGTGTTACAGATGGAGCTGTTAAATAGGATTAAAGTTTAAATTATTTGAGGGAGAGAAATGACTAAAGGAAAGCAAATTTTAATAGAAGTCGGAAATTGGATTTGGACTTTATTTACAATTAATGTGGCTTGGTTTCTAATTAATTTTCCAGTAATCTTAACGGCAATATTTATGATGAGTCTCCCGATCAGTGTGATTCTCGTTGTGGTAGTTGTTATATTCACATTAATGTTTGGAATATTCACATTACCAAGTTTAGCTGCCGTTTTTAAGGCAGTGGATTCTTGGAAAAAAATGGGCAGTAAGTCATACTTTATTGATGTTTTTAAAACATGGATAAGTGAGATACCGAACCTGTTAATTAATTTCATACTGGCTATTTTAATAGGATTAGCAATTTTGCTATTTAGATTGCTTGATGGAAATGTTGTTCTACAAACAATTTTGCTGGTCTGGGGTTTGTTTTTAATTTCCTTTACTATTTCACAATCATTTTTAAGAGGCACAGGTGATGAGAGGAAAAGTTTGATTAAATTTACCTTTGCAAACTTGGGAAGAGCAGTAGCCGCAGCTATTGTATTTACAATCTTTATCATGGTGAATGGTTTTTTAAAATTAGCATTCCTCATGTTAATATGCAGTGTTTCTCTTTCGGCAGTGATTTCTTATAGTCTTCTAAAGAAATCAAAAATAACAAACTTTAAAAATTAGACCTAAGATAATTAAAGGAGAAGAGACAATGGTTGAAATTAATTTAGATCACGTTTACAAAAAATATTCCGGAAATGAAGAATATTCGGTTTCAAATTTTGATTTACATGTTAAAGATGGTGAATTTATTGTATTTGTTGGTCCATCAGGATGTGGTAAATCAACAACACTTCGCATGATTGCAGGTCTTGAAGATATTTCAAAAGGTGATTTTAAAATGGGTGATAAAGTAATGAACGAAGTTGCACCTAAGGATCGTAATATTGCGATGGTATTTCAAAACTATGCACTTTATCCTCATATGTCAGTTTTTGATAATATGGCTTTTGGTTTGAACATTAGAAAGAATAACAAAGAAGATACTAAAAAGAGAGTTGAAGAAGCAGCTAAAATTTTAGGCCTTTCCGAATACTTACAAAGAAAACCAGCAGCCCTATCTGGAGGGCAAAGACAACGTGTGGCACTAGGACGTGCCATAGTTCGTGATGCAGAACTGTTTCTGCTTGATGAACCTCTGTCAAATTTAGATGCTAAACTTCGTGTCCAAATGAGAACAGAAATTGCACAATTGCATCAACGTTTGGGTCGCAATTTTATTTATGTTACTCACGATCAAGTTGAAGCTATGACTATGGCTGACAGGATTGTAATTATGAATGCTGGTAGGATTCAGCAAGTTGGAACACCGGCTGAATTATATAATGCTCCAGTCAACAAGTTTGTTGCTGGGTTTATTGGTTCACCATCAACTAACTTCTTCAATGTAAAACTTGAAAACCAGCATGCTGTTAACTCAGATGGAGTGAATGTTGAAATACCAGATGGACAATGGAAGAGCCTGATTGATAAGGGATATGAAGGAAAAGAAGTTACATTAGGTGTGCGTCCTGAAGACATTCATGCTGAAGAAATAGCACTTCAGACTTTTCCATCTGCGGTTATTGATGCAACAGTTGAAGTTTCTGAGTTAATGGGAGCAAATTCAATGCTCTATTCAAAGGTTGGGAATACAGACTTTATTGCTGAAGTAAATTCACGTGATTACCATGAGCCTGGTGATAAATTAAAGATGGCTTTTGAGATGACAAAAGCACATTACTTTGATAAAGATACAGAAGAAACAATCCTATAAATTAATTCTAAAAAATATCAGGGTCTGAGTGAAACCGAGCTTTCTCCCAGACCCTTTGCTTAGGAGGTAAATTATGCAACGAATCTTTGAAGTTGATCCGTGGAAGATAGTTACGCATAAGTTAGATCAAAAAAATAAGCGACTACAAGAAAGCATGACCAGTATTGGTAATGGTTACATGGGAATGCGTGGAATGTTTGAAGAAGATTATTCCGGAGATAGTTTACACGGTATCTATATCGGAGGCATTTGGTATCCTGATAAAACAGTCGTTGGGTGGTGGAAAAATGGGTATCCACTGTATTTTGGAAAGGTTATTAATGCAATCAATTTCGCCAAAATGCATATACTGATTGATGGTGAGAAGTTAGATTTAGCAACAGATTCTGTTAGTGATTTTGAACTATCTTTAGATATGAAGGATGGTATTCTAACTCGGCAGTTTATAGTCGAAAAGTCAGGGAAAAAACTACACTTTAAAATAACTCGCTTCGTTAGTATTGCCCAAAAAGAATTATTTGATCTGCGTTATGAAGTTCAAAATATGTCTGAAAAAAGCGTAAATGTTGAATTTATCTCTGCTATTGATTCTGATGTAAAAAATGAAGATTCCAACTATGATGAAAAATTTTGGCAAGTACAAGACAAAGGTGTAACAGAGGATGCTTCATACTTAGTCGGTAAAACGAAGCCCAATAATTACGATGTTCCTCAGTTCACAATTGGTGTACAAATAAATCATCAGACTACAATGAAAACTGGAACCCCTGAAATAACAACGATGGAGGTTGCAAATCATTTTGAAGAAGAATTGGCCGTAAATGATTCGTTAAGTTTTGAAAAAAGGGCTATCGTTGTAACTTCACGTGATTTTGATGAGGTTCAGTTGAAGGAAAAAGCTTCTGAGATTAGTTCAAAAATCAAAGCTCTTTCCTTTGAGAATCTAGTTGATGCTCAAACAAAAGCATGGGCTGAACGTTGGGAAATGGCAGATGTTGAAATTAATGGTGATGATGCTGCACAACAAGGGATCCGTTTCAATCTTTTCCAATTATTTTCAACTTTCTACGGTGAAGACAAACGACTAAATATTGGACCAAAGGGATTTACTGGTGAAAAATATGGTGGGGCTACATATTGGGATACAGAAGGTTTTGCTGTGCCACTTTATCTATCATTAGCTGATCCTCAGGTTACACTTAATTTATTAGAGTATCGCCATAATCAATTACCAGGTGCATTTCATAATGCAGGGCAGCAGGGCTTGAAGGGTGCCTTGTATCCAATGGTTACGTTTAATGGGATTGAAAATCATAATGAATGGGAAATCACATTTGAAGAAATTCATCGTAATGGCACTATTGCATATGCTATCTATAATTACACCCGATATACTGGTGATGAAACATACCTTAAGGAAAAGGGAATCGATGTTTTAACAGCAATCTCGCGCTTTTGGGCTGATCGTGTTCACTTTTCCGAACGTAATCAAAAATACATGATCCATGGAGTCACGGGTCCTAACGAATATGAAAACAATATAAATAACAACTGGTATACAAACTTGTTAGCGAAATGGACACTCCAGTATACAATCGAATCACTCGCAAAAGTTAGCGACGATAAGAAAAAGGACTTGGCAGTTGATGGTAGTGAATTAGCAAAGTGGCAAGATATTATTACACGTATGTACTTGCCAGAAGACAAGGACCTGGGAATATTCTTGCAGCAAGATGGCTTCTTGGATAAGGATGTTAAACCTGTATCTTCAATTCCAGAAGAACAACGACCAATCAACCAGAATTGGTCATGGGATCATATTTTGAGATCTCCATATATCAAGCAGGCAGATGTGTTGCAAGGAATTTGGTACTTCATAGATCGGTTTACGCCAGAAGAGAAGAAACGCAATTTTGATTTCTATGAACCATTAACGGTCCATGAATCAAGCTTGTCACCAGCGGTTCATGCTATCTTGGCTGCAGATCTACATTATGAGGATAAGGCTGTTGAAATGTACTCAAGAACAGCTCGTCTCGACTTGGATAACTATAATAATGACACGGTTGATGGACTACACATTACATCAATGACTGGAAGCTGGTTAGCAATTGTGCAAGGATTTGCTGGAATGCGGGTTAATGATGAAGGTCAATTGTCCTTCAAACCGTTCTTGCCAAAGCAATGGGATTCGTATCAATTTCATGTGAACTTCAGAGGACGCTTATTAAAGGTTATGGTCGAGGAAAAGGGTGCAACAATTGATCTTTTGAAGGGTGAACCACTTAGAATTCAACTAGATGGTAAAGACGTGAATTTACAATAATAAGTGGAGGAACAAAGATGATGAAAGGTGTCCTATTTGATTTGGATGGGGTAATCACAGATACTGCCAAGTTTCACTTTGCTGCCTGGAGTAGGCTAGCAAAGGAGGAGTTGGATGTTGAGTTGCCAAGCAGTTTTGAAACCGAATTAAAAGGGGTAAGTCGAATTGATTCGATGAACCGAATTTTAAAATTTGCAAATAAAACAAATGATTTTTCTGATGATGAAGTTGGAATAATGGCAGCCAAGAAAAATGGAGTTTATTTAAAAGAAATTGAAAAATTAACCTCTAAGGATATTTTGCCTGGTATTGAGAATCTGTTAGATTCGTTAGCGGCAAATAATGTACTTCTTTCGGTTGCATCTGCTAGTAAAAATGCCCCTTTTATTTTAAAAAAATTGGGATTGTTTGATCGATTTGATGCGATTGCAAACCCAGAAAATGTATCTAATGGAAAACCGGCACCAGATATATTTATTGAAGCTGCTAAACAGATTAATGTTGATCCTAGAGAGTGCGTTGGCCTTGAAGACGCAGTTGCTGGAGTTGAAGCAATTAATGCGTCTGGAGCAGTCTCAATTGGTATTGGAGATGCGCAAGAATTGCATGAAGCTGATACGGTGGTTCCAGTTACTTCAGACTTATCATTTATGCTATTAGATCAGACGTTTGGAGAATATTATAAAAGATAGTGTACCTTGAAATGTATATGAAAAGAGTAGTGAAATTTACTTTTTACTACTCTTTTTGTTTTGTGATAATTGTGTGGGAGGTTAGAGTTGGATTTGCCAGTTAAGTAATTTTGATCTTAACACGTTTATCTAGTGCAATTGCTACAGAGAGCCTTTCACCCTCATAAGCAAAGTCCAGTAGCCATTTGATTGTTAGTACGCTCTAACTCGGTGATGATCTCGTTGAATTTTTTTGCTTTGTTCATTTTCATACATTTCCTTCTCCAATTAATTGAGTGATTAATTGGAGCCGTTTGTATTGATTTACACCTCATATTTTAAATATGCATATGTTTTAAGGTTATAGTTGTTTAAAGTAATGAAATCGAGTGATTGTTGTTATGTAGGTGCAGTAATTAATCTCTTACACGTACACGTTTGAGAAATTGTTGTCTCAAGCTGGCTAGCTGTTGCTTACTCTTAGGATCACTGTACCTATCAGTTAATCCCTTCAATAAAACGTCAAGTAGCTCTCCAAATTCAGTCTGTTGTTCAGCAGATAGAAATGACCATCCACTTAAATCTTCTTTTTCAACCTGTTTTAAGCTTAAACGACCTTGGTCCGTTAAAAAAATTTGAACTACGCGACGATCCTTTTTAGAGTGGACTTTTTTGACCATTTGTTTTTTAACTAATTTATTTACAAATTCGTTTACAGAGGGGCTGGAAATAGATAATTTATCTGCTAGTTGTTTTTGTGAAAGACCATCCTGTTCCCCCAATGCCATCAGTATATTTCCTTGACCCTGGTACAGCATAGGAACGTCTCCTTTGCCCATCATCTCAAGATTAAATAGCATCGATAAGGAAAAAAACTTTTCGGTTAGTTTATGTTGTGATAAATGTTGATTCATTGTATGTACCTCTTAATACTTATTTAATGAAAATTATACCATAATGATTAGGGTACCTAAATAGATTGACTTTTTGAAATTAACGATTTATCATTTGTTCTAATTAGGGGACCTAATTAAAATCAAAAGAGGTAAAAATAATGAAATTAGTATTTAATGATCAAACCTTTTCTTTTGAAACTCTACGAACCATGGGATACGCTCCTTATGGTGGTGCAGACATTGGTGAAGTTTTGAATACGGTTTATGGAATCGAAGAAGGAAACTTTGAAAGCTGGTTTGAACAATGGAATAAATTGGCACAACGCGTCGAAGATCGGGCAACTGAATTTGAAAATAATGGTGAAGTGCTTAGCGCTAGTGAGAATTATGTTAAGGCATCAAATTATTATCGTTCTGCGGAATTCTTTTTACATGGTGATCCAAAGGATCCTCGTTTAATGAATTCTTGGAGGAAGAGCCGGGATTTATTTGTTAAAGGAATGGTTATGTCTGATTACCAATTCGAAGAAGTGGCAATTCCATATGAAAATACGACAATGTCAGGGTATTTCTATAAAATTGACGATGAGCCACGCCCCACGATGTTGGTGCACGGTGGCTACGACTCGACTGGCGAAGAGTTATTCTTCCAGATTGCATTTGATGCTTTGAAGCACGGTTATAATATTTTAACTTTTGAAGGCCCTGGACAAGGTGCTATGATTCGTAAACAGGGGCTGGCTTTTCGACCTGATTGGGAAAAGGTTGTTGGTCCAGCAATCGATTACTTAGAAAGCCGTCCAGAAGTTAAAAAAGATAAGATCGTTTTAATGGGAATCAGTTTTGGAGGGTTGCTAGCTGCCCGTGCTGCTGCTTTTGATCATCGAATAGCAGCATGTGTTTTGGATGATGGAGTTTTTTCATTTAGCTTTGCGGATGCTTTCGCCGCTCGTGGACATAATAGCGGAGATTTCACGGAAATAGAAGTAAAACTTAACGAATTGATGCAGCATAGTACAAGTGTTCGGTGGGTGATTGAAAATGGAAAATTCACTTTTGGTGCGAACACGATTAAAGAATTGTTTAATAAAACTAAAAATTACACGCTAAAAAATGTTGCCAACCAAATTACCTGTCCTGTTTTAATAGGAGAAGCGACAAATGATAGCTTTTTTAAGGGTCAGCCAGAGATGTTGTATAGCACCTTAGAGTGTCCTAAAACTTTGATGAAATTTGGACCAGCAGATGGGGCAGAAGAGCATTGCCAACTGGGAGCGTTAAACTTCTTCAATCAAAAAGTGTTTGAGTGGTTATCAAAGGTTCTATAGAGAATTTTAGATGGGATATTTATGTTTAAAAAACCTGCTAAAAATGATATGATCATCATAGAATGATTCTAATATAGGAGGAGCAAGTTAATGCCAATTGATTTAAAAGATACACAGGATGTTTACAAAGATGCAGGTGAAAGTGTTGATTTTATTATTTTGAATTTAAATCGTGACGACCATGAAGAGGATCTTGATGGGGTTCGCGAACTGTCAGATCGAATTCAAGCAATCAAGCGAAGTATGCGAATCCGAAGAGCTGACGGCAACTTGAACATTGCCTTTGGATTCAGCTATAGTGCATGGACTTATTTGTTTCCTAACTCAAATGTACCAAAGGAATTAGAGGATTTTCAACCAATTAAGGGACCTAAATACACGGCAGTTGCAACGCCGGGTGATCTATTTCTCCATGTTAGAGCAGCGGACGAAGGAATTGTTTATGAAGTTGTTGACCAGATTATGGGATTTGCTCGCGATTTTACAACGGTTGAGGATGAGACAAAGGGCTTTCGTTATTTAGAAGGCCGTGCCATTATCGGATTTATTGATGGAACTGAAAACCCAGAAGTGATTGAGTCATCTGAATATGCCGTTATTGGCGATGAAGATCCAGAATTTATTAATGGATCGTATGCCTTTGCTCAGAAGTATTTGCATAATATGGATAACTGGAAGGGCCTTTCAACTGAAGATCAGGAAAAAGCAATTGGACGCCGTAAGTATACGGATTTAGAGCTGAAAGAAGAAGAAAAGCTACCTAATGCTCATAATATTGCATCAAAGGATGAATACGGTGGCGTTGAACACAAAATTGTTCGTATGAATGTGCCATTCTCTAACCCCGCGGAGAACGAAACAGGTACATACTTCATTGGTTATTCGCGTTATTTTGCGGTAACGAAACGAATGTTAATCAACATGTTTACTAAGAGCGATCGTATCCTAGATTTTAGTACACCGATTTCAGGAACAGAGTTCTTCATTCCATCTAAGTCTGTATTGGATCAGATTGTAGACGGTGAAAGATAAATCAAATCAAAAAATGCTACATAGGAAAACACCGTTTAGGTTTTCCTATGTAGCATTTTTTGATATTTATAATAACGCTCTTGCAAAGCTACGAATGTTCTTTTGATAGAAGTCTTCATCAGAAACCTGAATAGAACTTGAACCAAAACGAGCCTGTGTCCAAAAGTGTCCAAAATTTAACCAAACGAAATCAAGAATAATGGTTTCTATGTCAAGTTCTGGATTTATTTTTCTAAGTTGGATCATTTTCGAGAAATAGCTATCTAGAATTTCCTTGAAACGGTTAGGCAATTGTTGTAATGCCACGTTTATTTCTGGAAAGCGCGCCTGTTCTGAAAGTCCAATAGACATGATGGCGCGATGCTCCTTAACGAAATCATTATAAGATTTGGCAAGCCGAATCAGATCTTCTTCAATACTGTCAGAGGGTACAAATGTTTGTCTTACGTTAGCGATATCATCTAGGTAAAATGATACAAGGGCATCAAGTAAGCCCTCTTTATCGTGGAAATTTCGGAAAATGGTGCTTTCATTGACGCCTGCTTCTTTAGCGATTGCCAATGTGGTTGTGCTTGTGTAGCCATATTCAACGACTAATCTTGAAAAAGCATTAAGGATTTTAGTTCTGGTATCGTTAACAGCCATGAAATAACCTCCAGTTAGTTTAACTAAATTGTAACGCATGAATAGAAAATTAGTACAGACTTATCAGGAAAAATTATGGGAAGCATCTACTTAAGTAGTGTATACTAAAAAGACAGTTAATATATTGGGAGAGTAACAATTATGAAAATTAAATCTGCTGTGATAACAATGGTTCTTTTAGCAGGAATTGTCTTGGCAGGATGTCGCAAACAAGTCACTACTAGTTCAAATTCTTCAACCTCTAAAACTGAAAGTAGTAAAGAAAATAGTAGTTCTTCAAAGAAAAAAGAGACTAAAATTGAAAAGCTTTCAACCAGTCAGATCTTTAATAAATATTTTGCAAACAAGACATTGGTTAGTAAGATCTCTGAGACTTCAATAATTGATATTGAACACACGACAGACCAAGGTTACACGTTTGTTGGAAAGCATCGTGCTAATGGTACGTGGGTTGATGATGAAAATAAACTTGATAATTGTACTTTCACTATTCGTGATAAGACGGTTATCATTACGGGCAATAAAGTTGGAGCGAAGGCAGAATCACCGGTTAAACTTTTGATTAACTTCGATGGAACAATAACCAACGTTAAAACTCAAAATGATTACTTGGTCTTGGATAGGACTGTTGCCAATTATGAAGGCAATCCTAATATTGGTAGCAATGATATTGATACCCAATTAACACAGGATACTGTGGGTAAAAGTAACACGACTACATCAACTAACAATGGTGCACAAACAAAACAACACTATAGTTCCAAGTCCACTACAACTACAATTGCTCCAAAAGAATCTGCGAAATCAGACGAAAAGAGTGCGAATACGCAGAGTGAATTAACCGAAAATAGCACCGAGCATAATAGTAATGCACAGTCGTCAAACACTAATGAAAGTGGGACGGCCCATGAATCAACTCAGCCTAGCAAACCACAAGTTTCTAATGATAATAGCCATAACAATGGTGGAGCAACTGGTGGGAATAGTACCAGTACTAATGAAAAGCAAAATAAGTAATTACACTAAAGACTAATTAGAAAAGTATGACTTTCAAAGTTTACTCAAGCATTCTTACACGAAGCTAAAGTGATTTCTAAATTGAAATCACTTTTTATTTTGTATTAAATTCTTGACTTAGAGCATACTCCAAGTGTTACTTTAGATCTAATATCAATATGGATAGGAGTAATTAGTCATGAGTAATATATTAATATTAGGTGCAAACGGCAGTATAGCTGAAGTAGTAGAAGAAATGTTATTAAAAAATACGAGCGATCAAGTAACTTTGTTTATGAGAACACCAAGTAAATTGGGACGTGAACCTATTGAAGGTCGTGAAAAAATTATCCAGGGTGACGTAACTAACTATCAACAAATATTAAAAGCCGTTCAAGGTCAAGATATTGTATATGCTAACTTATTAGGAACAGATAGCAAATTACAGGCTGAAATGGTAATCAAAGCTATGGAAGAGGCGCATATTGAGCGGCTGGTATGGGTTTCCGTATTAGGAATTTACAACGAAGTTCCTGGCAAGTTTGGTGAATGGAATAATGAAGAAATCTATGATGATTATATTAAACCGTACGCTGAAGCAGCCGAAGTGATTGAAAAATCAAATATTAAATATACCTTAATTCGGCCGGCGTGGTTAACATATAATGATGAAGTTGATTACGAACTTACGCAAAAGGGTGAAACTTTTAAGGGAACAGAAGTATCGAGGAAAAGTGTGGCAGATTTTATTGTGAAAATAATTCAAGATCCGAGTCTGGAAGTGAACCATTCAGTTGGTATAGATAAACCAGGTACGGATGGAGATAAACCTGCTTGGTTTTAAATTGAGGAATAGAAAAATGCAAAATTCAAAAGTTGATTTATCTGAACAAGTCGCAGAATTGATAGATTTAATGGATAATGCTCAATTTGTTACAAGTTTGACGGGTGCTGGCATTTCAGTGGATAGCGATATTCCAGATATGGAAATGATGGATGACGTTTTCGGATTGTTTGAAGAATCCACGTTAGAAAGCCAGCCCAAAAAGTTTTATAAGGCATTTCACAAAGACTTTATTGATCCGATTTTTAAGACAGGTCCCAATTTAACACATAAGGTAATGGCTTCTTTAGAAAAGGAAGGCTTACTGAAGGGGATTGTTACGACCAATGTTGACTATCTTCATGAGTTAGCGGGTGCTCCAAATGTGGCCGACATTTGGAGCACCCTAAACGTTAATCATTGCCTTGACTGCGGGAGAATTTATGATATTAATATATTGAGGAATGATGTTCCAAGGTGTCCAGTTTGCAATGGATTAATTTCTCCAGATCCTGTTTTTAGGCACATCGCAACCTTGCCTGATCAAAGAAAAATGGCTGATGATTGGATGGCGGAAAGTGATCTCACAATTGTAACCGGATCAAACGGATACTATAGTCACACTTCTAATCAAGCTATCGTAAATATTAATCCAAAGTTGAATTCGTTTGATCGTGGTGCAAAGCTAGTCATTCGTGCGACTTCAAACGAGGTTTTTCAGGAACTTGCACGTCAAATGAATTTGAAAGTCTGAGGAATTTAAATTGAAGAGGATCAAAGCTATTGCTGCGGAGCTGAATATTTCAGCTGATACGATTCGCTATTATGAAAAAATTGGGGCATTGCCCGCAATTCCGCGTGATAAAAATGGCATTCGATATTTTGATCAGCAAACAATCCAATGGATTATTTTTGTGAAGAATTTAAAGGATGCGGGTGTAGCACTGAGTGCCATTGCGGAGTATGTTGAGTTAGCCGAAGATGGTGACAATACAATACCTGATCGGAAAAATATTTTAATTAATCAGCGTGCTAAGACGGTTGCTAAAATTAAATCTTTACAGAAGACACTTGATGTAATTGATAAAAAGATTGAAAATTATGATTTGATTTCTCGTGATTTGAGATAAAAAGAGCGGGGCATGGCGAGCATCACCTAGCTTGCAAATTATAAATGTTTTGTTATGCTTGCTACTTTATTTTGTTGAAACGAATTGCACGAACTAGCTACCTCCGCTCAATCTAAAACGAGAACTATGACTTCAAAACTGTCATAATTCTCGTTTTTTGTTGCCAGTTCCTATGAGACAGGGTGGGTCCATAGGAATAGTCAACGTATGAGTATTCAATTTTATTGAACAAAGTCCACCATACTAGATGAACTAGTGATGCTAGGAACTATCTTGTTAATTCAAGTCTCTTTTAATAATTATCCCGTGTAAAGGAACCTGGTACTAGGTTTCCAGCGGTTCCAACTACTTTGGTAAGTAACGACTTTGTTTCAGTCATGATAAAATCTGCGGTGATTTGATTTTCTTTCTCCAAAAGCGCAGTTATATTAGCCTTGTTGGCGCTATATTTATAGTCGATTTCACTAATCCTACTATGTCCATATCCAAGTGTCTTTTCTTGGAAAGCTTCAATTGCAGAAATAGTCGCTTGATAATGATCAGCAGCTAAAACGGCAATTATACGGTTAATCCAGTAGGCATTGTTACTATCAGCAACTCCGGTAGCATCGCGGTAACTTGATGGAATATTGGTAACATTTGTGAAAAATGGGACGAGAGTATTGAATGGATTTGCAGCCATTGCAACCCATTGAATCGCAGCAGTTTCTTTTGGTTGGTTAGGTCTAATTTGAAGTACACACATTTCCTGGGTACGGTTAATACCGATTGGTCTAAATGGAACAGTTTTGAAATCAGTATTTGGTGCAAATGGATCATACGGAGTATCTTGGTAGTGTGAGCTTAGAACATATTTAATATCTTCAATCGTTATTTTGTGGTCCGCATGGCTAATGAATGAAAAATTATCGCTCATCGGATCCATGTCCTTAACTGATTCTGCATTAAAATAGCGTTGTGCAAACCAAGTACGTGGTGTGTTGTAATGGTGATCTAACTGTGAATGTGAGCCAAAAATCTTACGGAAGTTAAATCCATCGTTGAGGTTTAAATGGTTTTGTTCCACAAATTCTCGAAGATCATCCGGATACATAAAATTATCTGGGTCACTAAAATCAATTTCTTGAATACCTGTTTGGTTAGGTGCAACAACGTAAGCATCATCTGGAACACGTTGAGCAACCCAATGATGACCACCGGCTGTTTCCATATACCAGATTTCATTTACATCCGAAAAAATTATCCCGTTTGTTTCGTATGTACCATGTTCTTTTAAGATCGCAGCAGTGCGTTCAACACCTTCACGTGCAGAATGAATATAAGGTAATACTACAGTTAGAAGATCTTCTTCTCCTAATCCTTCTTTAGTTAGTGGGTCAGCTCCAATAACGCGTTCGTTGGTTGTGATTGTTTCGGTGGCGCTCATTGCAACGTTTTCGGAGTTAATACCAGCTTCACCCCAGATACCTTGGTCCTCAACAGCATTTGGAATTGCAGTATAGCGAAGTGGATTATCAGGTAGGGTAATCTTAAATTGACTAGTTTTTGCTTGGTATTGACGTGGTTGAACATCAGGGTGAACCACGATCAAACGTTTTGGATCGTTGGCTGAGCCTGAATCTTCATTACGTGCAACTAATGTTGAACCGTCAAAGCTTGCGTTTTTTCCAACAAGAATGGTTGTACAAGTACTTAATTCTGAAATGGACATAGTAATTCCTCCTAATGTGTAGATAATTACGACCTCATTCTAGCACTAATTTGTGGTTGTTTCATTTCATCCAGTGAGTTTGAGATGGTAAGATTATTCCTGAAAATAAAAAGGAGCTGTGACATAACTTCGTTTTGGCAACGAGTATCAACGAAAACGGCGCTGTTTCCCGGATTTTGGGAAGCAGCGCCGTTTATTATGTTGGACTAAATTGACAGGAGTTTGGAGCGCGTTATTGAGGCAATACTCATCTCACGTATACTTATTTCACGTTCCTTTTAAAATTATTTAAGAGTAAGCTTCACAACAGCCTCAACGCGGGCCGTTTCAGGGAACATATCAATGGATTGAATATATTCAACACGATACTTTTCAACCAATGGTACCAAGTCACGTGCTAGTGTGGATGGATTACATGAAATATAGACGAAGTGTTTTGGCAGAGAAGTTAAAATGGCCTGAATTAGACGCCCCTCTAAACCAACTCGTGGTGGATCAACAACGAGTGAGTCTGGCTTAAATCCTTCTTGCAACCATTTTGGTAACAGTTTTTCGGCAGCTCCAGTTTCATAATGCGCATTATCAATGCCATTCAGTTTGGCATTTTCATTAGCATCTTCTACGGCCTCAGCAATGGTATCCATACCACGAACTTCTTTTGCCTTTTTAGCTAGAGATAAACCGATAGTACCAACTCCGGAATATGCATCTACAAGGTTATCATTATCAGATAACTCAAGGGCCTTTCGAGCTTCGTTATAAAGTTTTACTGTTTGGTAAGGGTTTAATTGGAAAAACGCGCGGGCAGATAACTTAAATGAAAGACCATCCATTTTTTCTGTAATGAATGAATCCCCAGCGATGTTTTGAGTATTGTCACCCCAAATTAATGAATTCCGCCCAGAATTAATGTTTTGCATAATTGATTTGATTTCAGGAAACTTGGCTTGAAGATCTTCTACCATCTCGTCCCTATAAGGAAGTTTTGTTGAATTAGTTACAAACACAACTTGTGCTTGATTGGTTTCAACTGCTACACGAACTATGATAGTCTTGACGTCGCCAATATTCTTCCGTTCGTTATAGACGCTTACACTGTATTTATCTAAAAGATCAACGATGAAACGCATGATTTGCATCGTAAGTGGATGCTGTACACTTACTTCGGGCAAGTCTACTAAGTCGTGTGAACCCTCTGTATACATTCCTGCTAGTACCTTGCCATCTAAGCGACGAACCTGGAACTGGGCCTTATTACGGTAGCCAGTAGGATCATCCATTCCAATCGTTGGACGAAGATCAAATTGTTTGTAGCCTTCTGGACGAAATTTAGCTAGTGATTGCTTGATTACATCTCGTTTAAATTCAAGCTGCGCAGCGTAAGATAAATGTTCTAGTTCGAATCCACCTACATTATTTGCAAAGCTGTCGCGTGGTTCAACTCGATCAGGGCTTACCATTTTTATTTTTGCAGTTTCTCCGATAATAAAACGTGGTTTAATATCAGTGATTTTGGCAATGACTTGTTCGCCAGGAAGGGCTCCCTTTATAAAACAAATTGTCCGTTGAAAATAGCCAATTCCTTCTCCGTTTATGCCAAGTCGTTTTATTTTAAGTGGGATCGTGTCACCCACACGCAGTCTTTGATTTTGGTATTTATTTTTTTGATTATATGATCTTTTTTTATCCATTAGAACTCCTTATTCGTTATCTACAAATTTTATCACATATGATGACTCCCCGTATTATGTTTGAATTTGGCAACTTTTCATGTAAACTAAATAGTATTGTGATTAAAAGGGGGAGCGGTTGATGAATATTCACAAATTATCAAAGTTTGACCGTGTGTGGTTAGTATTCTTTATGGGACTAGTTAGTGCAACTGGTCCGCTATCACTTGATATGTATCTGCCTGGATTGCCGCAAATGCAGTCCTATTTTCATTCATCAGCTTCTGCCCTACAATTGAGCATTACATTTTGTTTAATTGGGTTAGCCGTTGGACAATTGTTTGTGGGCCCAATTAGTGATCATTATGGGCGTAAGATTCCATTAATAGGAGGATTTTTACTCTATGCGATCACTTCACTTAGTTTAATATTTATACATAATATATGGTTATTTATTTTTATTAGGTTGTTACAAGGACTGGCAGGATCTGCAGGACAAGTTTTATCTCGAGCAGTTGCCCGTGATATTTACGATGGAAGAGAACTTACGAAGTTTTATTCCATGTTAATGGCGGTAAATGGTGCCTTTCCAATTATTGCCCCTATCATTGGTGGTATTTTACTTCCACTTGTCGGTTGGCAAGGAATTTTTATTTTACTATTCATTATTGGAATCTTGGTAGTAATTGGTGTAATATTTACAATTCCAGAAACTTTGAAGTCTGGACAGCGTGGAAGTCAGCCAATTAAGGAAAGCTTTGTTGACATGCTGAAAATGTTTAGCCACCATCGTTTTGTTTTAATTGCTCTGACACAGGGGTTAGTGTTTGGTGCACTGTTTAGTTATATAGCTGCGTCCTCTTTCGTATTTGAGTCATTTTTCCATATGTCTGTACATCAATTTAGTATTTTATATGCTATCAATGGTTTAGGAATTATTCTTGGAAATAACTTACCGGGTTATCTAATGGATTACGTGAAGAACAGAGATTTATTACTTGGTGGTTTGATCGTTGGAACTTTTGCTAGCTGTTTAATGGTTGGTAGTTTGTTGGTTGATCCAATGCCAATTCTAGTAATAATTCCACTTTTCGTGGTTGTGTTCTGTGTTGGTATCGTCAATACGATGGCAACCTCAATGGCAATGAGTATCGAAGGAAGTTCAAATGCGGGCGCGGCCTCCGCAGTTCTTGGATTATTGATGAATATTATTGGGGCCTTAGCATCGCCACTTTCTGGAATTATGGGTGCACAAAGTTATGCACCAATGGCATTTTTGATTTTTGGAAGCGAAGTCCTTGGACTGATATTGTTTATATTCGCTCTTAGAATGCGTAAAAGAAGTTGATGTGGTGCGGTTCTGAACCAAAATTGTTATTCAAATCTTGTTTTAATTGTAGTAAAATGAAACTAAATAAAGCGAATGGGTGAAAAAATGGCAAAAGATATTAAAGCAGACGAATTTATTACTGGCTCTGATGTGGTTGATAAGATTGAACGGATTGGAAGCCTGGCAACATTAGGTAACTGGGCAAAAGAAATGGAACGAAATGGGCATTCATTCCAACATGATGGACGTGGTCGTCGTATTTACTCAGAAGAAGATATGCAAATCTTAGAAGAAATGAACCGTTTATTGGGAGATCGGCATACTCTTAAGCAGGCTGTCCAAGTTACATTGGGGATGGAAGGCAAAGATGTAAATAACGATAATTCAAATAAAAATCAGCCAATGATAATTGATGCTTCCATGAAGAACTTCATTGAAACACAAACTAAAGATATGCAAGACATGAAAACATTAATGACTAAACTGGTTGAGCAGAATCAAACTTACCAAGAGGAAAATACTAAGCTTGAAAAGAAGATTGATGATCTTGCTGAACAAAGCAAAAAAATGTTAGAAGCTCCCGAAAAAAAGGGTTGGTGGGCTCGTCATTTCGGGTAATAATGATTGAAAAAGTGCTTAATAGTTTAGAGTGATCAACAGAAGATATCTTTAAACTATCTGAATTACATAATTAAAGAGCGAGACATAAATTGATAAATGACGAGCATTACTAACTCGTAAACAGCAGATGTTTTGTTTCACAAAACTTAATACTCATAATTCTTATGGGCAAAGAGCGCCACATAGAAACTGGCAAGGGCGAAAGACGAACGATGATGGGCTTCATCGTTCGTTTTTCGTATTTAAGCGGAATAATTTGACTTATTTCTCGCACTTTTGCTATTTAGTTCGGAAAATAAATTCGAATTTTAATTATGTCACAGCCTCTTTTTATAGTGAAAGTAGTGATAATACAGATCATGCTTCAGAATTTCTTCTACAAAATTGAATCGTTGTCATATAATTAAAAAATAAGAAAACGGGGGTGAGACAGTGCAACCTAAAATTGGAATTCGACAGTTGGTGGAATTTGTATTGCGGTCAGGTGACTTAAACGAACAAATGAATAGTCAAAATACTGCTTTTGAGGGTGCACGTATTCACCGAAAATTGCAAAGTGAGAGGCCAGAAAGCTATGAAAAAGAATATTATGTTCAACGTGAAGTAGATATTGCAGGAACTCCATACATAGTTGATGGACGTGCAGATGGAGTTGTCGCCAATGATACTTTGTGGATAGAGGAAATCAAAACATCAGATCCTAAGTTTGAAGATTTGTCTGAAAATACTAAAACGTTATATTGGGGGCAAGCTAAAGTTTATGGTGCAATTCTGACACAGGATTTGGATTACGAAACGGTGAAGATTCAGCTAACGTATTATCAGAGACCGACGGATAAAATAGTAACGGAAGAGCACGAATATTCTCGTGAAGAGCTACAAGATTTTTTTAATAACTTAGTACATGAATATGAGCGTTGGATAAAGTTGAGAAACGAGTGGCGAGATAAACGAAATAATAGTATTCATCAAACCGATTTTCCGTTTCCTGAATATCGTAATGGACAACGGGAATTAGCTGTAGCGGCTTACAAAACAGTTTTAACGGGTCAAAGACTATTTATTGAGGCGCCAACTGGTACTGGAAAAACAATATCAACTTTATTTCCTGTAATAAAAGCGGTAGGTGAAGGGAAAATCGACCGAGTATTCTATTTAACTGCTAAACAAAGTACACGTGGTGTTGCAGAAGATGGGATTAACCTAATGGTTGAGAAAGGTCTGCAAATAAAATCAATAACATTGACTGCTAAGGAAAAAATGATTTTTCCTGAAGAGGTTGATGTTAAACCCGACCAAAATCCATTTATGGTGGGGTATTATGACCGGGTAAAAGATGGATTATTAGATGTTCTTGAAAATGAAAATCAACTAACGAAGAATCTTATTCAAAAATATGCAAGAAAACATAGCTTAGATCCATTTGAGTTTTCACTGGATTTATCGCTTTTTTGTGACGTGATAATTGGCGATTATAATTATTTGTTTGATCCAATGGTGTATTTACAGCGTTTTTTTGCTGGGGATGACGATGATAATTTCTTCTTAATTGATGAAGCTCACAATTTAGTTTCCCGCTCACGAGATATGTACTCAGCTGATCTGAATGAAGGGTTAGTAGTAAGGGTTAGAACATTGTTAGATAAATCAACTTCAGCAGTGGAATCTAAGCAGTTGAAACGACGTCTAACACAACTTAATAATGAACTTAAATTGATTAAAAATAATTTTGAAGAGAGAGCACAGGGTAACTTTGTTGCAACTACTGAACCTCTAGATGACATTGAAAAGGCAATTCTGAACTTCAATGAAGTTACACGAGAGTGGTTACCCAAGCAACCGGATAGTGATTTGACTAGCAGTGTGTTAGACCTTTTTTTTGCTGGAAATAAGTATATTAAGATTGGCGAGTTTTATGATAATAGCTATAGAGTATTGATGAGTAAAGATGATGATGGTAATTTATTGATCCAAGAGAAAATATTAGATCCAAGCCCATATTTAAATAAGTCGTTAGAAAAGGGGCATGGAGCATTGTTCTTTTCAGCAACTCTTTCGCCAATCGATTACTACAAGGACACATTTGGTAGTTCAGACGGACTTGTGATGCAATTGAGTTCACCATTTGAAATGAAGCAACAAAATATTATCGTGACAACTTATGTTGATACAAAATATGCGGCAAGAATTAATAACATCCCGAATATAGTAGCGTCAATTAATGCTTTGGTGAATGCTAAACAAGGCAATTACCTGATTTTTTGTCCGTCTTATGGATTTATGAAACAGATTGTCATGGAATTTCAAAGCCGCAATCCCGCGACAGACGTTGTGATCCAAAATGGCGGGATGAATGAAAATGAAAGACAAGACTTTTTGGATGCGTTTCGAGTGAAATCCGATAAGAATTTAGTTGGATTTGCTGTACTTGGGGGTGTTTTTTCAGAAGGGATTGATCTAACCGAAGAGCAGTTGATTGGAGTTGGAATTGTGAGTGTTGGTTTGCCAGGCTTAAGTGAAGAACGCAAACTTTTACAAGAATACTTTGACGAAAAGAATGGGCGTGGATTTGAATATGCCTACCAACTTCCGGGGATGAACCATGTATTACAAGCAGCGGGGCGTTTGATTCGAACTAGCAAGGATCGTGGCAATGTAGTTTTAATGGATCAGAGATTTGCAACCCGAAGATATACTGATCTTTTTCCCAGACACTGGAATTATTTTAAGAAGGCCTATTCGGTTGAGCAACTTGAGCAACAAATACAAAGTTTTTGGTCTAATTGAAGATTGGTACGTACCACAATATATAGTGTATCCCCATTAAAATTCTTTGCAAAATCTTTATATTTTGTGTTTACAGAATAAATTTATATCGGTATATTTAATATAACGTCTGTTACAAATCTTATTTTGGAAAAGGAGATTACGCATGTATTTGGCAATTAATATCTTGGGTATTTTTGTTTTTCTAGGAGTTGCGATCCTATTTTCTAAAAATCGCAAGAAGATCAACTGGCAATCAGTTGGTGTTATGTTAGTGATTAATGTATTCTTGGCTTGGTTCTTAGCTAACTCGAAGATTGGTGTAGATGGAGTTAAGGCTGCTGCCGATGGTTTCAAATGGTTAGTTGATATTTCATATCAAGGTATTGCATTTGCACTTCCTGATTGGGTTCATGTTAAACAAATGAACTTTGTTACAAGTGCCTTGCTTCCAATCTTGATGATTGTTCCATTGTTCGATATCTTAACTTACATTGGTGTTCTTCCATGGATTATCAAGTGGGTAGGTAAAGGTTTAGCTATTATTACACGTCAACCTAAATTTGAATCATTCTTTGCGGTTGAGATGATGTTTCTTGGCAATACTGAAGCACTTGCTGTTTCAAGTTTACAATTACGTCAAATGAAGTCGGATCGTTTAGTTACAATTGCACTTATGTCAATGAGTTGTGTTACTGCTTCAATTCTAGGTGCATACATGCTTATGATGCCCGGTCAATATATTATTGCTGCTGTTCCAATTAATATCGTTAACGCGATTATTGTTACAAGTATTTTAAACCCGGTTACCGTTACACCGGAAGAAGATACAATTGCTAAAATCGGTGGTGCAAGTGCACCTGCGGAAAATACAGACACGCTTGAATCTGGTTCTGAAGAAGTTGCTGAATCAGAAGTTAAGGCTGAAACAGCCGTTAATGAACGCGAACCATTCTTCTCATTCTTAGGAGATTCAATCTTAGGTGCTGGTCGTTTAATCTTGATCATCACTGCTAACGTTATTGCCTTTGTTGCTTTAGCTGCACTGATTGATGCTCTTTTGAAGAAGATTAACCCTGCACTTACGCTGGAAAATATTTTGGGTATCATTATGTTCCCATTTGCATGGCTAATGGGGCTAAATGTACATGATGCATTCCAATTTGCTCAATACATGGGTACTAAGTTAGTTACAAATGAATTCGTTGTTATGGGGAAAGTCGCTGGAATTAAAAACACATTCCAACCACATTTTCTTGCAATGCTAACAGTATTCTTAACATCTTTTGCTAACTTCTCAACTACTGGTATGATTATTGGTGCATTTAAAGGATTGGTTAATAAAGAAAAGAACGACGTTGTTTCTAAAAATGTTGGATACATGTTGCTTTCAGGTATCTTGGTTTCACTACTTTCGGCTGGTTTAGTCGGAATCTTTGTTTGGAAATAATCTAAAAACTTAAAAAGAGGCATTGCAAATGTCTCTTTTTTTATGCACAATAAATAATATAAAAATTATGTTTACGCTTTCACAATAGGAGGAAGATCTCAGATGACAACCAAAATAATATTGGATACCGATCCCGGAATTGATGATGCTGCAGCAATCTCTGTTGCATTAAACAGTTCGGAGTTTGAAGTTGAATTAATTTCAACGGTGGCTGGTAACGTTACAGTCGACAAAACTACCAAGAATGCTTTGAAATTAGTTCACTTTTTCGATTCTAACGTTGAAGTAGCTGGCGGCGCGGAGCAACCCCTCTTAAAACCATTTGAAGATGCTGCTCGTGTTCATGGCGAATCAGGTATGAGAGGTTTTGATTTTAATTATGAGCCAACTGAAATCCCAGTTAATAATGCTGTTGAGCGTTTGTATAACGTCATTATGGCAAACGATGGACCAATTACGCTTGTACCAACTGGTTCATATACGAATGTAGCCTTGTTGTTTAAACAACATCCTGATGTTAAGGAAAAGATTGGAAAGATCGTTGCAATGGGTGGCTCAATTGGCATGGGAAACATGACCAGTGCAGCTGAATTTAACGTGTTTACTGATCCTCACGCCGCTGAAATTGTATACCAAAGTGGCGTTCCAATTGTAATGGTTGGTTTAGATGTAACAATGAAGGCCCTTTTAACTCAGGAAACACTGGATACGATTAAGACTCTTGGTAAGGCCGGTGAAATGTTGGGCGGTCTATTCAGCCACTACTATGAAGGCAACGAAGGTGGAATACCAATGCATGATGTTAATACATTGGCGTTTATGTTGCACCCAGAATTTTATAAGACGGAAGACCTTTGGATTGATGTAGTTGTCGACGGTCCCGCAATTGGTGAAACGGTTGCTGACATTCGTGGCGCTTACCATGGTGGCAGCACGAATGCACAAGTCTGTGTTGATATTGATGCAGATGCCTTTAACAAATGGTTTATTGAAGAAGTTCGTAATATGAAGGCTTAGTATCATGTAAATTGTATCTTTGGTTATTTAAAATATTTAGTTAAAAAATTCGAAGCGTAGACAGTTAGTGTCTATACTTTGAATTTTTGGCTCTTTTATAAATAGTGTTGAGAGTAATATTTAAAGGGATTCAATTCATTTACGAATTGGGTTTCTTTTTTTTGATTGTAAATTCAATAATTACTCGGTCTCATAAATTTTACCAATTACGGTATCCGTATCCAGTTCTACTTATTTTTTTGGCTTTTCGATTGGTAACTTCGATTCTACCGTTAGAGTAAGGAAGCTTTTTGGCTTTTTATTTTCAAAATATTCGTATTTACAGATTTGACACCTTCTGTGATCCATAATAGAACAGCATCGGTAGATGGTTTCAAAACTTCGGGTCGTTAGTCGAGGAAAATAAATTGTGAAAATTGGATATGCGCGCGTTTCGACTGTGGGTCAAGATTTACATTCGCAAATCATGGATTTGAAGAAAGCAGGTTGTGATGATGTTCTATATGAAAAATATACTGGGACCTCAACCAATCATCCAGTTTTCGATCAGGTTTCAAAAAATTAAAGTCAGGTGACATGTTGGTAGTAACAAAATAGGATCGATTTGCTAGAAAGACGTTAGAGATTCAAAAGGTAATTAAACGATTATTTGATGACAAGATATCGGTTCGTATTCGTTATTGAAGATACAACAGGCCATTTGATTTTTACGATTTTTGGTGCTTTTGCGAAATTTGAACGAGATATAATTGTAACAATTACTCAGTAGGGAAAAAATATGCTAAAAACATGATTCAAACTTCAAAGAAGGAAGACCATGTAAAATACATGACGGCTCAGTTGGATCTTGAAATGGAACTTAAGGAAAAATATTCTTATAATGTTGTTGCTAGGAAAATTGGAATTTCTAGAAGTACTTTGATCAAGGAACATAATAGAAGAAAAAACAGATAATCAAGAAAAGCTGGATAGAATGTAAATATTAAAAAATTGTCCAATTAGCGGTCAACTTTTTTAGTATCACGCGGTAATTTATTGCGTGAAAACGTTAATTTTAAAATTTTTTATTGGAACTATATTTTCTTCGGGCTAATCATTGAATTTGATGTGGTAAATATAAATTGAACTAACAAGATACTAATTACAATTGAAAAAGTTATCCAAGTTGGAAATAGGTTGTAGATAAGCACTAGGCCTACACTTCCGATTGGTGAGGCCACGGTTGCAATGGAAGTAATTGCTCCAAATACCGATCCGATAATGTTGGGATCAGAAATCTTTAGGATTTCAGAGTCTAATTTAGGATTGAATTGTCCAATTGACCATCCTAATAGAAAATAAGGAATTAAAATTAACAAAAAATAATGAAATACCCATAGATTTATAAATAGAACAACTAAACAAATGATTTCAAAAGAAATTAGACGTTGTAAAGTAATCTTATCTGTTAACCTAGTGTGAAATAGACTGCCAATAATAGCTCCAATAATATTGGCAATGCTTACACACAATACTGAAACACTATAGGGTAGACCTGAAACATTTGGATGATCAAGTAAAAATAAATTATTAATAACACTAAATCCAGCTGTTAGGGTATTAGCTAACATAATTGAAATCAATAATAGAGGAACATTTACTCCAGAGGCCGTTCGTAAGGTTTTGAAAATCTGTTTGAAAATGCTCAAAAAACTTTTTTTCCTCTTATTAGATTTTGAGGAAAATTTTGAGGATAGTTTAATGGAAGATTTCCCTAAGTATAGTACGATTGCTGATAGAATAAATGCAATCGCATTTATGTATCCTGCTATAGCATAGCTATGCCATAGGCTCAGTGTAACAACCCCAATACTTTGTCCAATGGGTTGAACCAGCATTGAAACACTTTGACTAATTCCAAGAGTAGTACGTTGAAGATTACTAGGGACTCTTTTTTGGACGATCGGAGCTTGAAGATTGTTGCTATACATACCTAGTATGTCTGAGGTTATATTTATTAGAATAACTAAGAAAAAAATATTGGTAGTCTTAGCTGTAATTATATTTGCCAATAAAATATATATAAATGCTTGGTAGATTTTTATGCGTATTAGTGCGGCCGACTTTTTTCTTGTATTGTCAGCTAAACGGCCTAGTATCAACCCTAGGATACCTGGAAAGATGCTTGCAACTGATGCTATTGAAACAAATAAGTTGGCATTGGGAAAATCTTTTGCGTAGGTTAGTATCACAATGTTAAAAATGCTTATACCAAGAACTTCAAAGACGTTCGCAAGTGTTAGAGTAATTACTGCGCGATTCTTAAAAAATGAGTTAATGTTCATCGCCCCTTACCACCATTATTTCGCTTTAAAATCGCAAACGGGTGATACTTAAGTATATTGTCGTTATCACTAACATTTAATACCCAATTTTGAGGCAGTTGGATCCACTTTGGAAGTTTCGGAAATGGTTGTACTGAATCTGGTTGTTTTTCACCTTTCGGAGAAATTAGGTTAAATGTATCTGGATTTCTATTTTTTGATGCATAATTTAGACCATACCTAAAAAAAACATTTTTACTATTCTTAAATTGATAGTCACTTAAAATATTGGGGCCAGCCATAGTAGACAGTAATTTAGTACAATCACTCATAATTTTGAGTGCATGTTGTTCATTTTGAGGGTAGATAGTGATTAGTTTCCCGGATTCCGCTGAATTTGCTTCTGAAGAAATATTTTCTAAATATAAGGCTTCATCACGTACATGCTTAAAAGAAATATTATTAGCATAACAATAATTGGCTATTATTGTGATAATGTTTTGAGCATCACCAAGGCTAGATGAAATGTGTATTTTCCATCCCTCCCTGGGTATCTCGTAATTTATTAGAAAATAATAAGTAAAAATATTTTCATTTTCTTTTTTAACATAATTATATTTAGCCGGTAATATGTACATTCTTACATCTCCACAAAAAATCATTAATTAATTTTTGAATTGGGATTATTATAATATTCATAGATAAGTTAATCAAATGTTAATTTAACTAACTGTTCTTTAATTCAATTTAAAGGAGACGAGAAAAATGACATTAAATCAATTAAATGCATTACCAGATGCCGATGAAACAAAGTATTTGCCTGTTGATTATGACGTAATCACTTTGGGTTGCCATTAGTCTCTAAGACGATAAAAGAAATACTACCTACAGTTTGTCTTACATATGTCTAGTACATTCCTTCGGCCCTTGGAATGTGTCTAGCGGTATTTATGCCGTTAGACACATTACGAGAGCTTTTTCTTTTTAAACATAATTTGATATTTATGAATGTTTTTGTACTTAATCGTTACAAGCAACGATTATTTTACGCTATCTCTTGAATTTACACTTTAAGTACAACAAAAAAAGTGCCGATGAACTTCGTTCACCAACACTAAATATTGTACAGCTGAATTTTTTGATATCTAAATAATTAGAGCAAGAATGCAACTGATTGATAAGGCTGCAGTTCTACATTGTCACTTAAAACTAAGTCCTCTGGATAGTTATTAATTAGTATTTGAGCCTTCTGCTGTAGTTCTTTTGGAATGGCTACAGTCGTACTCTTACCATAGAAGTTATTTAAAACTATTAAAGTTTGTCCATTGTATCGGCGTAGGTAGCCAAAAACTGATGGGTGATCCATTAAGAATGGTTCGTAACTTCCTTCAGAGATAATTGGGTAACCCTTACGTAAACTAATTAATTTTTGATAGTAGTCAAAAATTTCTCCGTTAGCTAATTCATTTTCAACGTTTACTTCATCCTGATTAGTTGGTTTCAACCATGGGGTGTGTTGCGAAAATCCAGCATTTACGGAGTTGTCCCACTGCATCGGTGTTCTACTATTGTCACGTGCTTTTGATTTAATGATTTCAAAAGCCTCTTCAGCGGATTTGCCCTTTTCCAGCAACATCTTGTAGGCATTAAGTGCCTCAATATCAACATAATCATCCATACTTTGATAATCTGGATCGCTCATTCCGATCTCTTCACCCTGGTAGATATATGGTGTCCCTCGGAGTAGGTGCATGGTTGTAGCCAACATTTCAGCTGATTTGTTGCGATAGTGAACTGGATCACCAAATCGGTTAATAGCACGTGGTTGATCATGGTTATTCCAGAATAAGGCGTTCCAACCATTACCTTCGTCCATTCCAACTTGCCATTCGTTCAAAGTTTGTTTGAGAGCCTTGAAATCAAAGGGAACTTTAGACCATTTTTCGCCATGATCGTAATCGACTTTTAAGTGGTGGAAGGTGAAAACCATTGAAAGTTCGTGATTTGATTCCAAGGTGTACTGAATACTATTTGGGATGGTAGTTGAGGACATTTCACCCACCGTAATAGATGTCGAGTCTTTACCAAATGAAGCCCTGTTCATTTCTTGCAGGTACTTTTGAACAATTGGAGTATCTGTATACAGGTATTTTGATTCTGTTCCAGCCGGTGCATCAACTAATTTTTCATCTTTTCCAGTTACGTTAATAACGTCAAAGCGGAAGCCATTTACTCCCTTATCACGCCAAAAGTTGATAACTTTAAATAATTCTTGGCGAACTTCAGGATTATGCCAATCAAGATCAGCTTGTCTTTTTTCGTATAAATGTAAGTAGTACTTACCGGTATTTCCAAATGGTTCCCATGCATTTCCACCGAATTTAGACTCCCAATTGGTTGGTAAACTGCCATCCGGTTTTGGCTCACGAATATAGTAGTAATCTTGATAATGTTTATCGCCAGCGAGGGCTTTTTTAAACCACTCGTGTTCCGTCGAGGTGTGATTCAAAACCATATCAAGCATTATACCGATTTTGTGTTCTTTTAATTTGGCAACAAGTTCTTCGAAATCAGCCATTGTTCCGAAGCGAGGGTCAATCTTGTAGTAATCTGCAATGTCATAACCGTTATCGTATTGTGGCGAAATGAAGAACGGGTTAAACCAAATCATATCAATGTTTAACTTTGCAATATAGGGGATCTTATCAATAATTCCCCGTAGATCCCCAATTCCGTCGTTATTACTATCATAAAATGATTTTGGATAAATTTGATAAATTACTTTGTCTTTGAAACTCATTTTCTGTTACTTCCCTTCACTTTTTTTCGTCGTGCAAAATCAGAAAAACTAAATTTATCGGCCCGGTGAATTGATTCGGTAAATTGGAAAAGAGTAGTGTCAGAAAGATAGGTCTGACTTCGTACGATGACAACATCCTTATTATCTGGAACGTGCAATAATTCTTGTTGATGGGGCGTTGGTGGTTCAACTGTAATCATTTTAGTGGCGTAACCAATATCAAGGCCCAATTTTCCTTCAAGGTACTCGTAAAGTGAATCTTCTGCGGCTACTTTTGGAAGAGTTGTAACAACGCTTTTTAAAAGATAGTCACGATCAAGTACAATTGGTTCAGAGTCTACAATGCGTAGCCGTTCGACGTAGGTTGCTGGAAAGAGATTATCTTTATCAAGTTGAAATACCTCAGTTGGGACATTCATATCCTCTAACTTAATTAACTTAGTTCTAGAATTCATATGTTCAGACTGATTTAATTCTTTAAACGAAGCGATTCCGGATACAGGAAAAGTAAAACGAGAAAAATCTAAAACAATGGAACCTTTACCTTGTATTTTCTGGATATAACCTTGTTCCAGTAGTAGGGCTAATGCTTTTCTAATTGTTTCCCTTGAAACACCGTATAAATCACAAAGCTGGCTTTCACTTGGAAGAAAAGAATTAGCAGGATAAATGTGGTGCATAATTTTGTTGGCAATATCCTGCTGAATTAAATCGTATTTACTTTTCATTACAATCACCTCTTTTGAAACGCTTTCATTTTAGCATACTGAAATTAGTATATACAAGTTAATGATTTTTTGAAAGACTCGCATTGTCTACTTAATTTCATCTAATATAATCTAATTTGCAGGATCAATAATACGTAGTATATAAATGGTTTTATTTTACGAAACATTTTTTTGTAAATAAAAGGGTGCTCTGACTAAAATTGTCAAAGCACCCAACTGCACTAATGTCAGAAACTAATTGTTGCACATTTGATTAGTCCTTGCCAAGGGTTTTTCTCTTCGTAACGTTCTTTGCTGCTTCGACGTCTGAATCCTTGAATCCAAACATCCAAGTTAAAACAAAGGCTACAACAATTGTTACGATGGAAGCAATCCAGAAATTAATTTCATTTCCCATTCCACCCCCAAATTTTGCAGGTGTAAAGAATGATGGGAATCCGATTAAAGCGCCAGTGAATCCATACATATTTACGTGAAGTAATCCTGTAACTAGGCCACCAGCAGCGGCACCGATACTTGCCATGATGAATGATCGTCCGTATCGAAGATTAATACCATAAATTGAAGGTTCTGTGATACCACAGAAGGCTGAGATTGCGGCAGCACCTGCTAAACCTTTAATGTTGTTTAGTTTACTCTTAAAGAAGATTGCGGTAACGGCAGCACCTTGAGCAACCATTGTCATTGAAACAATGGCATTTAAGTAACTGTAACCCTTTGAAGCAATATCATTGGCAATAAGTGGCACAATTGCCCAGTGTAAACCGAAAATAACCAAGCATTGATAGAAGCCACCGATGATAAGACCGGCAATTGGATAGTTAGCAGTTAAGATGGCATTAAGTAACCATGAAATTCCGGTACTGATAAGAGTGATAATTGGTCCAATAACTACTAAAATAACAGCTGATACGATCATTACTTCGAATAGAGGTACAAAAATCATTTGAAGAATCTTTGGAATCCAACTCTTTAACCAACGCTCGATGTAATGAGCCATCCATGCTCCAGCAATGATTGGGAAGATACTGTACGTATAGTTAACCATGTGAATCGGAATACCAAATAGGTTTGTGTTAAGAACCATACCTAACAGATGACCAGTAACTACTTTGCCAGTAGCAATTCCGATTAAAGATGGGTAAACTAGCACACCACCAATAATTCCCATAATTACTGGGTCGGCCTTCAAACGTTGAGCGGCCGTAAATCCAACAACAACTGGTAAGAAGTAAAACGCCGAGTCACCCATTGCAGAAATTAAAATATAAGTTTGCGAAGTTACTTCAGTCCAATGAAAATCAACAGCCATTTGAAGTAATCCCTTTAAAATACCACTGGCAGCTAAAAGTCCAACAACAGGCATCATTGAACCGGTAATAACACCGATTAATGCGCTAAATCCGTCTTTGGTTTTTTCCCATAAAGAACGGTTATCTGGACCTGCAGCTGCTTTAGTTTCAGCAACTGCTTGTGCGGTAGCATCATCGTCAGCAAACTGGCTACCTAATTGTTTAATTGCAGCATCATATACGTCAGTTACTTCAGGTCCTATAACAACTTGATATTGTCCTTGGGCATGTCGTACATCGATAACACCATCAAGATTTTTGATGGCGTCGTCATTAGCAGTTTTTTCATCCTTTAAATAAAAACGGAGACGCGTAATACAATGAATTAAACTATTTGTGTTGTCCTTGCCACCGACATTTTTAATGATTTCACGTGCAAGTTTGTCGTATTTGCTGTCCTTTGAAATGTCAACTTTCGAAGCTCCACTTACAGCTGATTCCGTGGATTTGACTTCAGCTGTTGCGGCTTGTTCTCCAGCAGTAATTTTTCCCGTGTGAACATTGATGGAAGACAAAACATCGTTTGAGTTGGTAATTACCAGCATAACGGTTGCTTCTTTTCCAGCGGATTTAATGGCATTCAGATCCATGGTTGCAATTGTTTGCCCTGCGGAAACAGTGTCGTTTGTTGTTACAGAGATTGTGAAAGGAGCACCCTTAAGTTCGACTGTATCAATCCCCATATGCATTAATACTTCGGCACCGTCATCTGTTTTGAATCCAATTGCGTGTTTTGTTTCTGCAATTAAAGTAACTTTTCCGGAAACAGGTGCAACTATTTTACCATTGGTTGGCTCAACTCCGAATCCATCGCCCATTAATTTTTGAGCAAAAACATCATCTTTAACCTGATCCAATGGTAAAACACTACCACTGACAGGAGAAAGAATATTTAATTCTGCCATATTAACAACCTCCTTATTAAATAAGCGCTTACAAAAAACAAAAAAATAATTTCTATTTCAGTTCAAGAGGCACACATTTCAAATGTGACCGCTATCACACTTTGTATACTAAACTTGTCTATACAAGATGTCAATAATTGATTAATGGAAAGTTGTAATTCTTTTAGTATCAAGGAAATAGAGATAATGAGTTAGAACAAGAAAAATGAATAAGCATGTTAAAAATTAGAAACGGTAAAGTTTTTTTTATGAGGACGTGAACATCAGACGACATTCTTTAATTAAATAAACTTGCGGTAGTGTTTAAGTTTTGCGCTAAAAATGGCGATGAAAAAAATTTGTATATGTAAATAATACAAGTTGATGTTACAAGTTATAGATGAATTATATTAAACAATTATTGCTAAAAAACGTTGATATAACAGGCGCTATGGAATGTTTAAACTAACTTGTTACAGGAGAAAAGTTAGAATATTTAAATTCAGTGTATAAAATGGTTTACTTTATTTAATGAAAGCGCTATATTTAGTTCAACAGAGTTAGTAAATGTTAAGTAAACTTTTTTTAGCACTTTAGGAGGAGAGTCACATGGCAAATGAAAACCATGTTTTAGAAATCATTGCACCGGTTTCTGGTAGTGTAATGCCGATTGATCAAGTTCAAGATCCAGTTTTTTCACAGAAAATGATGGGAGACGGAATTGGTATTGAACCGACAGAAGGTAAGATTGTATCACCTGTGAGTGGCACGATTACCTTAGTTGCGGAAACTAAGCATGCGGTGGGATTTAGAACTGATGATGGCGTTGAAATTCTAATTCATTTAGGTATCGATACCGTTGAATTAGCCGGGAAACCATTTGATATCAATGTAAAGGCTGATTCAAAGATTAACGCGGGCGACACAATTGGAACCATGGATTTGAAGCAGATTAGGGATGCTGGTAAACAAGCAACGGTGATGATTGTTATCACTAATACTGCTGAAAAATTGGCGGAATTAACAATTGACACCAAAGAGGCTGTTGCGGGTTCAGAAGTTGCAAAGGCACTCATTAAGCTGAACAGTAAGGAGCCAACTAAAGAAGTTGAAGTTGATCCCAACGAGGATAAATATAACCGTATTGCCAGGGAAGTTCTTGCAGATGTTGGTGGTTCAGCCAACGTTGATAGTTTAATTCATTGTATAACTCGATTAAGATTCTATCTTAAAGACGAGGATGTTCCTGATGATAATAAGGTTCGTAATATTAAAGGAGTTATTGACGTAGCTCGTGCTCAGGGACAGTACCAAGTTGTTATTGGTCAAGAAGTAGGTGATGTTTACGACGCAGCGATTGAACAGTTAGGACCACAATTCTCGGACGCTGAAGGAACAGCACAGGCAATTAAAGATACAATGCCTAAAAAGGAAGAAAATCTTTCTCCGTGGGGAAAAGTAAAAAAAGGATTTTCTGACCTAGTTGGAACAATTACGGGTGCTATGTCACCGATTATTGGTGCTTTAGCTGCTGCGGGTATCATTAAAGGTTTGCTTGCTTTCGTAAGTATGACAATTCCTGGAAGTAAGGTATTTCCACTTGTAAATACCGCATCAGTTCCTTATCAAGTTATCAACGCAATGGGCGATTCCGTATTTGTCTTCTTGCCGATCTTGGTTGGTATCACAATGGCTCGTAATATGAAATCGGATGTTATTATTGCTGCTGCCATTGGTGGTGTTTTGGTTCATCCTTCTTTTGCAGCTATGGTTGCAAAAGGTACTAATTTGTTTAGTATTGGCTCATTACATGTACCAGTACAAAGTTACGGTTATTCAATTTTCCCAATGATTTTGGCAATTTGGATGGCTGCCAAGGTTGAAAAATGGTTCCACAAGCATTTACCTTCATATCTACGTATGATTTTCGTTCCTATGTTTACAATTTTGATTGTTAGTGCAATTACACTTTACATTACCGGTCCTGCAATTTTGCTACTTTCAAAGGGACTTGCTGGTGGAGTTGAATGGTTGCTTCAAACATCAAGTGGTTTTGGCGGTATGATCATTGGTGGTTTTTACCAAGTGCTTGTTATCTTTGGATTACACTGGGGACTTGCTCCAATTGCTCTTACAGAATTCTCGACAAAGGGATACTCCTTCTGGAACGCGATTGTTTCTCCAACAATGATTGGTCAAGGTGCTGCAGTGTTGGCCGTTGCCCTTAAGACTCGCGATCCAGAACTTAAGGAATTGGGTATTGGTGCCGCAATTTCTGGATTTGCTGGTGTTACAGAGCCCGCTATTTATGGTGTTAACTTGAAGTATCGTCGGGTATTTATCTCTGGTTTGATTGGTTCCGCTGTTGGTGGTGCAATTACCGGATTCTTACATGGAAAGATGTGGGGATTTGCCGGATCATGGATTGGTTTTGCTTCGTTTATTAACCCTAAGGGAGGAATTGATGGTTCCTTCTATACGTTCCTTTGGACAAGTATTGCAACAACGGTTGTGGCCTTCGTCGTTACATGGGTATGGGGCTTTAACGATAAAATGGTAACTGAATTAAAAGAAAAACAAGCTTCAGGTCAAGCTTAATAAGTTAAATAAAAGTCGCTGATTCTCAATTGAGGATTGGCGACTTTTTATATTGTTTATTCGAACCTCCAAGATAAACGAACGATTGATTTAGAAGTAGATTTTAAATTAACGTAGTCAAAATTTTGGATTTGCCAAAGCGGGCCAATCAATGTTTTGTGGTAGTTCTCAGCAGTTATATTGATTTTAGAAATTGCTGATTGAATCTCTGAAGTTTTGTCTATTGAATAGATTGAATAAAATTCGCCATACACACGCTGAGTTGACTCGGCAGCTTTTGATTCTAAAATAAAATTGAAGTTAGCATTTTTGTATTTATCAAGTGGATTATTTAGGTTAACACGATAACCAAATAGAGAAATACCTGGCATTTTCCAATTGGATTGTTTCTGAAATTCAAAAAAACTATTTAGCATATCACGTTCATCACAGGATTCGTTAACCGGTGAAATTTGGTAAGATTCGTCCAAGTGGGATACGAAAACTTTCTGCAAAGCTGGCTGTTGATCATTAAAGTTGTCTAACCTTGCTTCGATGACCTTTAAATTACGCTCTAATCGTTGGATTTGTTGATGTAATTGATCTACTTGGCTCGAAAGAATTGATTTTATATGGTGCGGATCATTATATTTAATTAATTGTTTTATTTCAGCAAGGCTAAGATTAGACAGTTTTAGTTCCTGGATTAAGGAGATTTCGGATAATTGTTTAAAACTGTAAAATCGGTAGCCATGTTCATTTACAGAAATAGGTTTAAAAAGATCGATTTTGTCATAGTAAATGAGAGTTTTGCGCGAAATACCAGATATTTGAGAAAAATCACTAATTGTTAGCATACTAACTCCTTGACTGTATAGTTACTATACATCATATACTGTTTTTAACATTTAAATAAGGAGAAAATCGAAATGCGTGTATTAGTTATTGGTGCCAATGGTAAAACAGGATTAGATATATCAGAAAGGCTTTTGAAAAGTGGTGTAAGGGTGTCGGGTAGTGTTCATTCTGAGCATAAGGAAGATTTACTTACGAAAATGGGTGTAACAATACTTAAAATGGATCTTATGAAAGAATCTATTAATCAATTAGCTGAAAAAATGACTAATATAGATGCAGTCGTGTTTGCAGCAGGAGCAAGTCAGGAGAGAGCCGATTTAGCAGTGTGGATTGATTTAGACGGAATGGTAAAAACCGTTGAAGCGGCCAAAAAAGCTGGAATAGAACGATATATTATGATTTCTGCAGCAGGGGCAGAGTCACGTGATACGTGGAATATTTATGATATACCACTATATTATGTTTCGAAATATTATGCTGAACAGTGGTTAGAAAATTCAGGAATGAAATATACAATTATTCGACCAGCAATTTTAACAGATGAAGATCCAACTAATATGGTCGGGCTTAAACCCGGTAATCCCTACATTTCAAGAAAAGACGTCGCTAATGTAACGGAATGGAGCTTGAAAAATATGGAGGCAGTGAATAAAGCATTTAATTTATATCAAGGATCGATTCCGGTTTCAGAATTGGGTGAAGTGAGCTTTGAAAACGAATAGAATCGTTGAAGCTGATATTACTACTGAAACCAGTTTGAGAAATGAAAGTAATAAAAAAGAAACTCCAGCTATACAGTAGCTTTGTTGCAATACTGTCCAAGTTGGACTTTTTTATTCAATGCAATGAAATTATATTACAAAAAATCAATAATATATTTAAAATACTTGAAATATTATTTCTAAAAGCTTATGATAATGTTATAAAATGAAAACGCATACATTAAGGAGAAATTTATGATCGACTTAACAAAACTTACAACAGAAACAAGAAATCAGAAAACAATGAATTTAGATCAGCAAACAACAGGTGAAATATTAAGTCTGATGAACAGAGAAGATCAAACAGTGGCACAAAGTGTATCAACAGTGCTAAGTAACATCGAAGAGGCCGTAAAAAAAATAATTAACAGTTTTGAAAACAATGGTCGCCTTTTTTATATAGGTGCTGGAACTAGTGGCAGATTAGGAGTCTTAGATGCTGCTGAATGTGTTCCGACGTTTGGTACTGATCCAGAAATGGTACAAGGGCTAATTGCAGGTGGTATGCAAGCGATGACTGTTGCAGTTGAAGGCGCAGAGGATTCTAAAAGTTTAGGCGTGGATGATTTGAAAAAACAACATTTGTCTTCGGAAGATACAGTTGTTGGAATTGCAGCAAGTGGCAGAACTCCGTATGTAGTTGGTGGACTGGACTATGCAACTAGTGTTGGAGCAAATACTGTCAGTTTAGCTTGTAACAGGGATGCAGAGATTAGCAAACATGCCGAAATTAAGATTGAAGTACCAGTTGGTCCAGAAATTCTGACTGGATCTACACGATTGAAATCGGGGACTGCCCAAAAGATGGTTTTAAACATGCTATCAACTGCTTCAATGATTGGGATTGGGAAAGTTTATAAAAACTTGATGGTGGACGTAAAAGCAACTAACGATAAACTTGTTGAACGTTCAAAACGAATTATTATGCAGGCAACCGATTGTGATTACGCAACCTCTGCAAGTTTCTTTGAGCAAGCTAATCACGACGTGAAATTGGCAATTGTAATGATTTTGACTGGGTTAGATAAAATTCAGTCGGAACAAAGATTGAGACACTCTAAGGGATTTGTTAGAGATTCAGTTCAAAATGGAGGAACGAACTAATGGCTGAAGATAAAATTACAAGAATTGCAAATCAAATATATCAAAATGTTGGTGGTGCTGAAAACGTTGATAAGTTGATTCATTGTATGACGCGGGTTCGTATGACAATCCGCGATATGTCTAAGGTTAACATGGATGGACTTAAAGCAATTGACGGGGTCATGGGTGTTGTTGATGACGAAACCTTACAGGTGATTGTTGGACCAGGAACCGTGAATAAGGTAGCCGAGAAAATGGTGGAAGAAGTTGGCGTAAAGTTGGGCGAGCCATTTCCTGAGGATGCAATTGATGAATCACAAATGACAGATAAAGAACGTGTTGAAGCTAAGGCAGCGCGTGTCAAAGCAGAACAAAAAGCCAAACAAAAACAAACTCCAATTAAACGAATTTTAAAGTCAATCTCGAATATTTTTATCCCTTTGATTCCAGTTTTTGTTGGAGCAGGGCTGATTGGTGGAATTGCAGCTGTTTTATCCAACTTAATGGTTGCAGGCGATATTGGTAAAAGTTGGACTGAATTAATTCTGGTTTTGAATATTCTGAAAAATGGTGTATTTGCATATCTTTCAGTCTATGTCGGAATTAACAGTGCGATTGAATTCGGTGCTACACCCGGGATGGGTGGTGTGATTGGGGCTGTTACACTGTTAAATGGTATGACACCTGAAGCACCATTACATAACATATTTAATGGACAAGCTTTGGCAGCTGGCCAGGGTGGAATTATCGGTGTGATCTTTGCAGTCTGGGTTCTCTCAATCGTTGAAAAAAGGTTGCACAAAATCATTCCAGATTCAATTGATATTATCATTACTCCAACGCTGTCCCTGTTAGTAATTGGCCTGTTTACAATTTTCCTTGTAATGCCTGTGGCCGGTGTAATTTCAAATTCACTGGTTGGCGCGATTAACTGGGTGTTAAACGTTGGTGGTGCCTTTGCTGGCTTTATTCTAGGTGCGCTGTTCTTACCGATGGTTATGTTAGGATTACACCAAATTTTAACGCCAATTCACATTGAAATGATTGATAAAACAGGATCAACGCCATTATTACCAATTTTAGCAATGGCTGGCGCTGGCCAAGTTGGTGCTGCATTAGCACTATGGATTCGTTGCCGTAAAAACAAGGAGCTAACTAATTTGATAAAAGGTGCATTGCCGGTTGGCTTTTTGGGAATCGGGGAACCATTAATTTATGGAGTTACGTTACCACTTGGAAAGCCATTTATTACTGCATGTATTGGTGGCGGAATAGGAGGAGCTGTAGTTGGCGGATTGGGTCACGTTGGTGCGATTGCGATTGGACCATCTGGATTGGCATTAATTCCCTTGATTAATAATGGTCACATCATGGCATATGTTTTGGGATTATTAGCTGGATATGCCGGTGGATTTGTAGCAACGTACTTCTTCGGGATTCCCAAAGATGCAATCACTGACCAAAAAGAGGATCTTTCAAAAACAGAAAAAACAATTGATAGTTTCGATGGTGCCACAGTTGCTGCAATCTATGCCCCAGTTGATGGACAAGAAGTTGCGTTGAGTGAAGTTCATGATCCAATTATGGCACAGGAAGTAATGGGAAAGAGCATGGCAGTTGTACCTAATGCTGATTCGGCATTGTATGCACCGGTTGACGGAAAAGTTAGTATGATAGCTGATACGGGTCATGCAATTGGATTTACTGATCAAATTGGTGAAGAGGTTTTGGTACACGTGGGGATAGATACCGTTAAATTAGGTGGAAAGCCATTTCATTTAACTATTAAAGATGGCGAACAGGTTACGCGTGGTCAAAAAATTGGAACGGTTGATTGGAAAGAAATCACTGAAGCGGGATTGGATCCTGTAACGATTACGATCATTACAAACAGTGCCAATTATAAAGTGAATAAGGCCAAGAATGTTAGCCAAGTTAATGACCGAACTATATTGATGAATACCGAAGTTGCTTAATAAAGCGATGAAAAGTTGACGATTTATGAATGATGATTTATTCATTGTTTATAGATCGTTTTTTGATCCATAATACTAAGCCAACGTGGGAATGCATAAGTCGGTAAAGTGATTACTTTGCTATAATAAGCATAAGTTGATATGTACTGGAGATAGTAATCATGAAAAGCGTATTGTTCGCGTTACACAGTCAATTAAATAATTTTTCAAAGTCAGAGAAAAAAGTGGCGCAATTTATTATTGATCACCCGCAAGAAACGATCAAAATGAGTGCGGATGAAATTTCGCATAAGGCGGGCGTTAGTTCTGCTACGGTTGTTCGCCTAGCAAAGAATTTAAGCAAAGATGGTTTGCCAGGATTAAAAATTCAATTATCGTCTGAAATTAAAGTAGACGATAATTTGTATACGGAAATTGATCCTGATGACAGTTTGAAAGTAGTTAAACAAAAGATGGAGTTTAGAATCGGACGTACAATTGAGCAAACTAATGCTGTGCTGGGCGTGGATGAGGTGCAGAAAGCCGCAGCATTAATTGAAAAGGCAAGCAATGTGTACGCATACGGGTTAGGAGCTTCTAATATAGTGGCTGCTGATTTACAACAAAAGTTTATTCGAGTTGGGAAACCAGTTGTACAAACGATGGACACCCATTTAATTGCGGTGGGATTAACCCAGCCACAATCAATCTTGGTGTTGATTTCGAATTCTGGAGAAACGATAGAAAGCCAAAAACTTGCAGAAGCAGCGCGATCCCTTAAAGTGCCCGTAATTTCGATTACGCACAATGCTAAAAGTAAATTAGCACGGCGTTCAAATATTGTGTTGGAGCATGATGACAGTGAAGAAAACACGGAATTGAGAACGGCTGCAACAACCTCATTAATGGCACAACTGTACGTGGTGGATTTGTTGTATTATGCGTATTTGACGAGAGGCTTTGAGAAAAATGCAGAGCAGTTGAGGCGGTCTAGGGATGTTATTGGGGATTGGTTTAAGTAAATTAGTAGATCTTAAGATATAATACAGAAGACATAAATACAATGAAGGTTAGCAATAAAAATGGGAAAGAAAGAGCCTAGTGTTCATATCTTAGATACTCCGTATACGGAGCATTTTAAAAGTTATTTAGACAAAAGTGAAGATCGTTTTATAAAAGATTTTCCAGTTTTGTATATTCTATATAAACGTTTTAGAAAAGAAGCCTACATTGGTGAAACTACATCGGTTTATAAAAGGACAAGGCAACATCTTAATAATAAAAGAGAAAAAGATTTATTTAAAAGATTCAAAACAATGACGATTTTAGGGCATGAAAAATTTAATAAGTCAGCAACAGTTAATCTTGAGACGGACTTGATTAACTATTTTCTGGGTGATGGCTATTCATTGAAAAATACAAAACAAACCAGAATGACGATAACTAGTGACTACTATCATAAACATTATTATGAAACTGAGGTGCTGTCTGAAATTGTTCGTAGTTTAAATAAAAGACAGATACTTGAAAAAAATGAAGACGCAATTAAGAATTCAGACGTTTATAAAATTTCTCCTTTTAAATCACTTTCGGATGCCCAGTTAGAATTGAAAGACAAGGTTATTTCTTTTGTTGAAGATCACCTTAAAAATCCAGCGAATGAAAAAGAGCATGCACTTTTTATTGTACTTGGTGAAGCAGGCGTCGGGAAAAGTGTTGTTTTGAGTTCTTTATATGTAGATATTCAGAATAGAGCAAAAAGTGAAACAAGCAGTGACGTGTTGAATGAAACAAATAATTATCTGTTAGTTAACCACAAAGAAATGTTAAAAACTTATAAAAACTTGGCGCGGCAATTACCAAATTTGCAACAAAAGTTTATTAAGAAACCCACGGAGTACATCAACTCGATGGAAAAAGGAAAAATAAAAGAGGCTGATGTAACTTTTATAGATGAAGCACATTTATTACTAACAAAAAGTGATGCATATAATGGATTTCGCCATGACAATCAACTTGAGGAGATAATAAAACATAGTAAGGTTACTGTGATGTTTTTTGATCAACATCAGTATTTAAAACTTAAAAGTTACTGGGATTCTAAAGACATCGACAGATTATTAAAAAAACATCCCAATCATGATGTTTTTCATTTAACAGATCAGTTTAGAATGAAGGCAAATAGTCAAGTTGTTGATTGGATTAATGATTTTATAGAAAATAAAAAAATTGATTCCTTACCTCAAAAAGATGATAAATTTGATTTTAGAATTTTTTCTTTAGCCAAGCAGATGTATGAAATAATAAAAGATAAGAATAAAGAAAATAAATTATCTAGAATGGTTTCTACGTTTGACTATGATTTTTCTCCCACCAAGGCTGGTACGAAGGATGAAAATGGTAATGAAATCGTTTATAGTGTAAAGACTGAAGACTTAGAACTACCATGGAATACTACTAACGATAAAATTGCTTGGGCAGAACGAAGTGAGACTATAAATGAAGCAGGATCAATTTACAGCGTTCAAGGGGCGGACTTAGATTATGTAGGAGTAATACTGGGCTCGGCATTATCCTTTGATGAAAAAAAGGATCAGGTTGTTGTTAGAATAGAAAAGTACAAAGACAAAGATGCATTTAGATCCAGAAATGATATTCAGAATTTAGATAAAGCAAAGGAACAAATAGTTTTAAATTCAGTTAATGTATTAATGAAACGTGGAATTAAGGGGTTATACATTTATGCGGAAGACGATAAGTTGAGAGAAAAATTAATCAATTTAGAGTAAATAAGGAAGGTTATTTAAGGAGGAACTCCACATGGCAGGTATACGCGAAATTGCCAAGATTGCTGGCGTGTCACAGGCAACTGTGTCACGCGTTTTGAATCGTGATAAGAAATTTTCAGTTTCAGAGGCAACCCGTAATAATATTTTAGAAATCGCAAATGAATTACAATATAATCCTAAAAACTCAGTTAAAAGTAAATCTGTTGATCGTTTAAGTATTGTGATTATCACAACTCTGTCAAAAGATAGTGAAATTAACGAGCCATATTTTATTTCAATTCGAAATGGTGTTGAAAAGGAGGCTGCCGAGTGGGGAGTGCGGATTATGGATTTGATCCGCTTTCCACAGGCTGACTTTGATTACGAAAGACTTGCGTCATACGGCGGAGTGGTTGTGATTGGTGCTCTAACGGAAGAATCGTTGAATAAAATCTATGAACAAAATAAAAATTTGATTGTTGTAGATGAACACCGCTTCCTTCCTAAATATGATGTGATTGAGAATGATTTTCAGTATCAAATTAAAGAAGAATTGGACATCCTTGCAAGCAAAGGGCATCAACAAATTGCTTATATTGGTGGAAATGCTACACTCGTTGACGAAAATGGTCAAAGTTCACAGGTATTGCGAGATATTCGTGAAACATCATACGTGGAGTGGATGGAGTCTAAGAAACACCAAGAGATTATCATTAGCTCCAATTGGACAACTGAAAGCGGTGTGACAGCTGCGGATGAGTTGCTTAAAAACCATCCTGAAGTGACAGCAGTTGTGGTCGCAAGTGATCCATTGGCAATCGGGGTCTATAGAGGATTGCAAAAAAAAGGTAAAAAAATACCGGAAGAAATTGCAATATTCAGTTTTGATGATGTAAAAACTGCTGAATATATGGTTCCGTCGTTATCAACTGTGAAACCAGGCAGCGAGGAAATGGGGAAAATGGCAATCCGCTTAATCCGGGATCGATTGTTCTACCATCGCGAAATACCTATCAGGGTGATGGTTCCATCGGATTTGAATAAAAGGGAAAGTATTTAAAATTGAGATGCTAAGCTGAATAGCGAAGCATCTTTTTCACCAATAAAATGAAAGCGTTGACATTAAATTACTAAACGTTTACCATGATACTTAAACAATACTTTGGAGGATACTATCGTGATTGAATTCGATGCTGAAACACGTGTTTTCCATTTACATAATGAACAAGTTTCATATTTGCTTTCTATCGAGGAAGGAAACTTATTAAGCCATTTGTATTTTGGAGAACGCATCCGCAATTATCATGGAGAACGAAAATATCCGCAGGTTAATCGGGGTTTTTCAGGTAATCTGCCACTTTCTACAAACCATAACTTTTCCAAGGATGCTTTGTTACAAGAATACTCTGGAAACAATACTGGAGATTACCGAACACCTGCTATTATTATTAGAAATAATAACGGGTCACGTAGTACTGATTTTCGCTACCGGTCCTATGAAATTATTAATGGAAAGCCCAAACTAGATGGACTCCCTAGTTCATATGTTGTGCACGATGATGAAGCACAGACGCTTATTATTACGTTAACAGGATCAACAGTGCCACTAGTTTTAAAAATGAGTTATACAATTTATGAAAATCGTCCTGTTATTACTAGAAATGTTGAATTAATTAATGAAGCTGAATATGACATTAATATAGAAAAAATTGCCTCAATGCAGCTTGACTTAGCTAGTCAAAAACGTGAGGTAATTTCATTACCAGGCGCTCATGTTTCAGAACGACAAGTACAACGACAAGCAATTCGACAAGGAATATTACAGTTTGATAGTAAACGGGGAACTAGCTCGCATCAAATGAATCCCTTTGTTGCGGTTGTTGATCCTAATACTGATGAATTTAAAGGCGAAGCAATCGGAGTTATGCTGGTGTATTCAGGTAATCATCAAATCACGGTTGAATCCGATCAAATTGGACAGACAAGAATTGTTGCTGGCATCAATGAGTTGAATTTTGATTGGAAACTAGGATCAACTGAACATTTTCAAACACCAGAAGTTATTTTGGCGTATTCCAATGAAGGATTAAATGGAATGTCACAGGCGTATCATCATCTTTTGAGAGAACGGGTAGCAAGAGGACGCTATCAATACACTGAACGACCAATTGTAATCAATAATTGGGAAGCAACTATGTTTGATTTCAACGAGGAAAGGATTCAGAAAATTGTTGAAGATGCTCAACCATTGGGAGTTGAGATGTTTGTTCTGGACGACGGATGGTTTGGACATCGCGATAAAGATAATTCTTCCTTAGGCGATTGGCACGTGGACAAGGAAAAGTTACCGCACGGACTGGAGGAGCTGTCCAAGATGGTGCATGATCATGACATGCAATTTGGAATATGGATTGAACCTGAAATGATTTCGGAAAATTCTGATCTATTTCGTGCTCACCCGGATTATGCGTTGCAGGAACCTAACAGGGGACTTTCACCATCGCGTGAACAATTTGTTTTAGACTTTAGTCGTCCGGATATAGTTGAAAATATATATAAACAATTTAGCAAAGTGCTCGATGATGTTGATATAGATTACGTTAAATGGGATATGAATCGCAGCTTAAGTGAAGTATATTCTTTAGGGGTTGAACCAGATCAAGAAGGCGAGATCTTTCATCGCTACGTACTTGGACTGTACGAATTAATGAGGAAACTAACCGAAAATTATCCCGAAGTTTTATTCGAGGGGTGTTCCGGAGGCGGCGGTCGTTTTGATGCTGGAATTCTTTACTACGCTCCACAAAGCTGGGCCTCTGATAATACAGATCCAATTGCTCGTCAAAAAATTCAATACGGAACATCGCTAGCGTACCCTATTTCATCAATGACTGCCCATGTATCAGAATCACCTAACCAACAAACCGGCAGAATTTCCACCATTGAAACAAGGGGGAATGTTGCGATGAGTGGTGTTTTAGGGTATGAACTTGATCCAGCAACCTTATCTTATGAAGAACAAGATATCATTAAAACTCAGATTGAATTTTATAAAAAGCATCGCAGATTAATTCAATATGGTAATTTTATTCGCCTGAAATCACCGTTTGATTCTAATGAGGCGGCTTGGGAATTTGTGAATTCGGAGCAAAATGAGGTATTACTCTTCACATTTAAGACACTAGCTGATGCCCGAAAACTACCATTTATCACCAAGTTGAGGGGACTCGTATCTGATGGAGACTACTTAGAAGAGGCAACCGGGCAAATCTTTGGTGGAGACGAGTTAATGAACGCTGGTTTATATAATGATCCCAAGGAAATGGATGACTTTATTTCAGAGGTTCGATATTTTAAGTTGATTGAGGAATAACATAATTAAAAAGCTCTGTGCGAGTCCGTCAAAACTGAAGAGGTTGGCTACTTGTGCAGAGCTTTTTATGTGGAAATGGTCATTTTAGCATATTGATATTGAATAAAAATTTACGAACGGCACTAGTGTATGCAATTGGATCGGTTCGAAAAGCGTTTGCATGTGTTGCATTTGAAACTACTAACCATTGGCTGGTACCGGCATTGCTATTGATTACTTCGTTGAGCATTGAGAAGGGCACAAACTTGTCTTTAGCGCCGTGAATAAATAAGATAGGCAATTTATTGTTACTAAGCTGTGTCATGGAACTTGCTTCAGGATAACTGTATCCAATGAGCACTTTTGATAAGAAACTTGCGATATTGAGAACGGGAAAACTAGGAATTTGACGAAGACTAAACTGAAACTTCAATTCAGCTTCTAAACTGGTGAAACCACAATCAGCAATTACCCCTTTAACTTGTGTAGGAAGATTTAAGTCACCACTTGTCATCAATACGGTTGCACCACCCATACTAACGCCCCATAAAATAATACTTTGATTGCTTCCTAGTTGATTGATCACTTGAGTAATCCAACTAAGGTAGTCTTTACGATCTTGCCATCCAAATCCGATATATCTACCATGACTATTACCATGGCCACGATCATCAGGCATTAGAATGTTATATTCCATATTATAGAAAAGGGCGGCAACTTTACCGTTTTGGTCACCATCTTGTCTGTACCCATGTGCTAAAATAGCGGTTTTAGTAGAGTTATGATTAATGAACGTAGCTTGCAACTTGATTCCATCCTCAGAAATTAAGTGCCAAACTTCTTTGGGAACGTTCCTAAACCATGTTTTCTCTTTAAAAAAGTAGTCGGTAGAACTGATAGCGGGTTGCAAACGACGTTCGTCACTACCATCGTTTTTAGAGCGAAATTGCACCTTAATAACTAATAGTAATGATAAAATAATGATTATTACTATTATTCCTACCAGAATTATAAATAAATATATCACGGAATAAACCTCCTGTGATTGCTATTGGTCAAATATTTCTGTACACCAGTCTAGAACGGAGGGAAGCTCGTTGTTCCAAAGACGCCAATTATGATGACCCTGAGATTCATGCCAGGTGAAATTATCTTTGAATTTTGTTTCAAATCGGGTTCGAGCTTGTAGATCCATCTCACGCAAAAAGTCTGCAGTGCCGGTTGCCATATAAATTTTTAAGCGAGCAACGGTTGAAGAAGAAGTCTTTTCTAGTAAATATGGTATGGCAACTGAGGAATGTTCTAAGTCCTGGTCCTTAAATATCAGATTGAATTCAGGTAATAAGGCGGACTGCTCTCTTTCAAATGCGGTTAGGTCCGTAGCCGGTGACAGTGCCACTATCCCAGCAAAAGCGTCTGGAAAAGTTAACCCAAGTCGTAAAGCACCGTATCCCCCCATTGAATTACCCATAACAATGTTTTTATCTGGGCTGGAATCTAGTGGAAATATGTAACGCATATAATCAATTAATTCTGTTGAGATGAAGTCAAAGTACTGCTGGCCATCCTTAATATTATTATAAAAGCCACGATCAGTTTGTGGCATTACAATTGCAAAAGGATAATCAGCATCAATTAAAGCTTCAAGATTAGTTTTTCGTGCCCATGCAGAGGCATCATCACTTAATCCGTGCAATAGCCAGATAGTAGGCCATTTATAACCTGACTGAAGTTCGGCTTCAGTAGGGGTGGGTAAAATGACGTTTACAGGAACATTTCGCATTAAAATTGAAGAGAAAAAATTGTTTTGATGAAATGACATGATGACACCTCTATTTACTTAAAGTTTATTAACCATTTATTATGAATATTATCCCATGAGGTTTGTTATATTTCAATCAGTTTGAGACTTTAAAAAGAATTATTAATATTGTAAAATAAACATTGAAAACGATTTCTAAAATAAAACAGAATGAGGACGGATTGCAAAATGGAAACTAAGCAAATTTTAGAAGGCTTTAAGTTAACGTTTAGTAAAGAAAATGACTCTTTATATTTTTCACCTGGGCGAATTAACTTAATTGGAGAGCATACTGACTACAACGGAGGTCATGTTTTTCCAAGTGCAATTGGTTTAGGAACCTATGGTGCATTTGCTAAACGTGAAGATAATATCGTTAAACTTTTTTCAAATAACTTACCTGACGCTGGAGTGATCAGTTTTGATGTGGATAATCTATCCTTCGACAAAAAATACGGTTGGAGTAATTATCTGAGAGGAATGATTCTAGAAATTGGCAAGTTAACAGACAAGAAGTTTTCGGGATTTGATCTTTACCTTGAAGGTGATTTGCCTGATGGAGCTGGATTATCCTCGTCAGCTTCGATTGAGATGTTAATGGGTACAATCCTTAACGAAGAATATAGCTTAAACATTGATCCGTTGGAAATCGTGAAGGCGGGTAAACGGGTTGAAAATAACTATATCGGTGTAAACACTGGAATAATGGATCAGTTTGCCGTAGAAATGGGGCGAAAGGATCAGGCGATCTTTTTAGACACTAATACAATGGAATATGAATACTCTCCAATTGATTTGGGAGATTATCGAATATTAATTATGAACACCAATAAACCTCATGAATTAGCAAGCTCAAAATACAATGAGCGTCGGTCCGAATGTGAAGAAGCACTTGTTCGTTTGCAAACTAAGCTTGATATTAAATCGCTCGGTGAATTGGATGTAAACAAATTTGATCAATACACATCGTTAATTAACGATCGTATTTTAATTAGCCGTGCTCGTCACGCAGTTTTTGAAAACCAACGTACAATTCAGGCAAAAAAGGCTCTTGATAATAAACAGTTAGAATTATTTGGTCGTCTCGTTAATGCGTCGCATATTTCGCTTCAGTATGATTATGAAGTCAGTGCTGATGAATTGGATTTTCTTGTTGACTCTGCATGGAAGTTTGATGGTGTGCTCGGTGCAAGAATGATTGGTGGAGGCTTTGGGGGTTGCGCTATTGCAATTGTTCAAAAAGATCAAATTGATGGTTTGATTAAACAAATTGGGCCAAAATATAAAGAACAATTTGGATATGCAGCCGATTTCTATGAAACCCAAATTGTGGATGGACCACATAAATATAATGGAGAATCTAATGAAAATTGATGCGTTACAAGGACTTTTTAAAATTGGAGAGCAAACTAAAGCGGTTGAAGAAGACGATCAATTATATATAACAAATAGGGTTCGTGCTTTAGTGGGGGATAGATTAAAGCCGATAGAAACAGACGGAACGCCCACTGCAATTTGCAAAGCATTTATCGAAATTGCAATTCAAAATAATAAAATATCAGGATCAATTACTGAAAAAGAAATCCTGGTCAGTCAATTAATGGATTTAATTACTCCCCAGCCAAGCGTGATTAACCGAACATTTAATGAAATTTATGCTCAAAAGGGAAGTTCGAAAGCAACGGATTATTTTTATAACCTTTGTAGAGCCGAAAATGACATACAAGTGGCAGCCATTGCCAAAAATATTGAGTTTGAGGCAAATGGTTTAGAGATTACAATTAATTTATCAAAACCTGAAAAGGATCCAAAAGTAATAGCACAGGCTGCTCACGAAAAAGAAAATAGTTATCCGCTATGCCAACTTTGTCTTGAAAATGAAGGTTATTTAGGAAGGGTCGGATACCCGGCACGTAGCAATCATCGTATTGTTAAAATAACAGTTGGGAAAAAAGAATGGGGTTTTCAATATTCGCCCTATGCCTATTTTTCAGAGCATGCTATTTTTATTGATCACGAGCATATTCCGATGATAATTAACCGTCAGACTTTTGCCAATTTAATTGAAATCATTCAAAAATTTCCAAATTATTTTGTAGGGAGCAATGCTGATTTGCCAATCGTTGGTGGATCGATGTTAAGTCATGAACACTATCAAGGCGGTCATCACCAGTTCCCAATGATGAAGGCACCAGTGGTTAAGAAGATTGATTTGCCAAACAAATTTAATCGAGTTAGTGCGGGAGTTGTGAAGTGGCCGATGACGGATATTCGGTTAGAGAGTGAAAACGCTGAACAGTTAGAAGATGCGGCCGAGTGGGTTCGTGAGAAATGGAATCTGTATACAGATGAAAGTGTAGATGTTCGAGCCGAGGTAAATGACGAACGGCACCATACCGTGACACCTATTGCGTATATGATTGGAAAGCAATACGTCATTGATATCGTTCTGCGGGATAATCAAGTTTCTGAAGAATACCCTGATGGAATTTTTCATCCGCACCCTGATGTGCAACACATAAAGAAGGAAAATATAGGTTTAATTGAAGTGATGGGAAGAGCCATTCTTCCACCACGGTTATTAGGCGAACTAAAAGAGGTTCGTAAAATGTTATTGGACCAGCCAAATAAAATTGCCAAATATCATGTTAAATGGGCTGAGGAACTAAAGAAAAATAATCAAATCACGTTGCAAAATGTTGATGAAGTAATTAATAATGGTGTGGGAGAAGTTTTTGAGCGGGTCTTGAGTGATGCGGGTGTCTTTAAGCAAAATAAAAGCGGTGAAATAGCATTGAATCGCTTTTTAGATAAATTAATCTAAAGAGACTGACTTATTTCACATATTTCCGTTATTCGGTTCAGAAATCAAATTTGGGTTTTAGCTATATAATCATACCCGAGATTATGGATATCTAGTCACGGAAAGTTTATAAAAAATGGCGAGACAAACTCTAAATGATGACTATTCATTATTTAGGGTTTGTTTTTGTTGTTTGCAATTTACAGCTAAAAAAGCAGGATGAGGCTTGAAATCTAACTAATTATTGGGTAGAGTGGAATTGAGCATGAAACAATGAAAATGTTTCACAGGGAGAGTAAAATGAGTCCAGAAGAATTTAGAAAAGCATTACAAAAATTTGGTTACGACTTAAGCGATAAACAAATGAAACAGTTTGAAGTCTATTTTGAATTTCTAATTGCTACAAACGAAAATGTTAATTTAACGGCGATTACTGATAAGAAGGACGTTTACTTGAAACATTTTTACGATTCAGTAACACCATTATTAGAAACACCAACTTATTTTGCGGATAGTGCCTCGATTTGTGATGTGGGAGCGGGAGCCGGCTTTCCGTCTCTACCCATTAAGATTTTAAGACCAGATTTAAAAATAACGATTGTAGACGCATTGAGTAAAAGGATTACATTTCTAAATGAATTAGTGGCAAAATTAAACTTAACCGATATTGCACTAATTCATGATCGGGCAGAAACGTTTGGAAACAAACGATCAGAGTATCGTGGACAATTTGATGTTGTGACGGCCCGAGCTGTTGCCCGCCTCAGCGTGTTGAGTGAACTTTGCATTCCACTGGCCAAGATAGATGGCTACTTCATTGCACTGAAGGCTGCTAATTCTGAAACAGAACTATCCGAGGGAGAGGAAGCTATCTCTGTTTTGGGAGGAAAAGTTATCGAAAATCGGCAATTTGAGTTACCAGTAGATGGCGATATTCGTAATTTGATCGTGGTTAATAAAACACGCCAAACGCCAAATAAATATCCACGTAAGCCTGGAACACCGAATAAGGAACCAATTGGAAGCTAAAGCAATCGAGGGTAATATTTAAAATGGAGCAGAAGAGTATTAACAAATTAATCGAAAATGCGTCACAGGGGCAATATGAGTTGATCGATACTGATCTAATTAGTCCGAATCCCTTTCAACCGAGGCAAACTTTTGATACGGCTAAACTAAACGATTTAGCAAGTTCAATTAAGAAGTCTGGGATCTATCAGCCTTTAATTTTACGACAACCTGTACCAGGGATTGACCGATATGAAATAATCGCTGGTGAGCGGCGTTACCGTGCTAGTATTATCGCAGGATTGAAAAAAGTACCGGCAATTATTCGCAATTTTTCGGACGAAGATACGATGGAAGCCGCTGTGATTGAAAATTTACAACGTGAAGACTTATCACCTTTGGAAGAAGCGGAAGCATATCAAAGCCTGATCCAAAATTTGCATTTAACTCAAGCACAAATTTCAGAACGTCTCGGAAAAAGTAGACCTTACATTGCAAATTATTTAAGGTTGTTGGGATTGCCACTTCAAGTAAAAAAGGAGCTTCAAAGTGGGGAACTTTCGATGGGCCAAGCGCGAACGTTGTTAGGGTTGAAACAACTTTCTCAAATTCAGCGATTAGCAGAGAAAACTATTCGAGATGGATTGACGGTTCGCCAACTAGAAGAGATTGTTAATAATTTAAATGTTAAAGAAAAAACGTTTAGCACTGAAGTGAACAAGCAAGAAAAAAAATCACCATTTATTGTTGAATTAGAAGAACGAATTCAAGATAAAATGGGTGCCAAGGCAAATATTATTACAAAATCACGACAACACGGTAAAATTGAAATCGAGTATGAATCAATGGAGGATTTGGACCGTATTTTAGAGGTTTTAAATATCTCGTTGGACTAAGAGGTGGATAGTATGAATAAAGAATACCAACTACACACAATTGTACAAATGAAAAAGCCACATCCCTGCGGTACGAATGAATGGGAAATCGTTCGGATGGGAATGGATATTAAGCTTAAATGTTTGGGTTGCGGACACATTGTTATGTTGCCGAGGCGAGATTTTGAACGAAAGCTTAAGAAAATTTTAAAAGAGAATGTAGAAGAATAGTAAAGCGAATGGTCTATGTGCCTTCGAGCTAAAAAAACAATCTAAACTTAGATTGTTTTTTTTATAACTCAAATGCTGTTCTACTTTAAGATAGTATAGGAGATGAGACGATCTAAACTAGATAGTGGGGGGCATAAAAAGTGGTTGAAGTCAGTAGGTAACCTGACTGTATCGATAAGCTATGTTCTATAAGCTGTCGCTGTTTTTTGGATAAAATGTTAACTTGCTATGTTGGGAATCTGAAGTGCTTGGTTCTCAGCTTTTTTATTAGGGAAAGAAATTTTACCCTCGTTGATGCATGTACAAGGAATTTAAAAAACACTACCACGATAACTCAAATTAAAGTATCATTGTATAAGCGTTGTTTAATGCTTGTGTGGGTTGTTTTTTTAATTAGGAGGAGTTATTTATGAATAGAGTTGGTAGACATAGCGTGCCAACTAGAAATATTGTGCGATTTAGTGGGCATACCCTTTTTTCATTATTATTTATTGTAATATTAGCTTTTTTATCGGTTTATTCAGCTTTTTCCGGCCATTTTTTTGCTAATAGTTATGATGGTATGGTGCATATTGCTAGAATTGAATCTGTGTTTCAAGCTGTAAAAAACTTTAGAGTGCCAAGCCTGATTAATTTTATTGGATTTGGTCATCAAGGATTGGCGCTGAATGCCATGTATCCTTGGATAACTTTGCTTATTTTTGTGATTCCTAAGGTGATTTTACATAATGTGATATTGGCATTTGCTTCAGGCTTTTTTATTTTAAACTTGATAACGATTTTTAATACATATTTGTTAGCTAAGTATTTATCTGATGATAGCTGGGTACAATGGTTGGGTGTTTTTGCGTATCAGTTTAACGCGTATCATTTGCAAGTTATGTACGCAAGGGTAGCTCTGGGAGAGGCATTTGGATATGCTTTTTTACCGTTAGTTTTACTAGGATTATTCAAGATTTGGAATCATGAAAAGAGTGGCATTTTATACGTTGCATTCGGAATGAGTTTGATTGCTAATTCTCATGTTTTGTCATTAGTTATGGCAGCAATGTTTATTTTAGTGGTTGAAATAATACGTATTTTACAAATTAAAGCGAGTTGGAGTGAAGTCAGGTTTTTGATGTATAGTGCTTTGCTAGCTATTGTGATGTCAATTTATTCAATTTACAATATTATTGTTTTTACTTTCTATAATAAGATGGTATCACCTGCACCTTCAGTGATTGCGCTTGACCCGGGGATTTCTTTTTCCAAAATGATGTCTAATGATTTTACGCAAAGTGGTAACGGAGCAAACATGGGTTTTGCAATTATGATGTTGTTAGGTATTCTGCTGATCTCAATGTCCCAGATTAGCAAGCCTGAGAATTGGAGTCCTTGGATTCTCAGCAGTGTGGTTATGTTGATATTATTACAAGATTGGTTCCCGTGGTCTAGGTTGATTGGAACTCCGGTTCAACTTTTCCAATTTTTAATGCGTTTTTTAGTGCTTGTTGCAATATGCTTTACGGTTGGACTGATATTATTCTTTAATCGAACAAGTACTGCAGTGCGTCCTTTCATGGTAGTTATGTCGATGTTTATCTTTTTTATTGGAACAATGGGTACATATCAACTTCATCAAAGGTTTAGAGAAAATTATTTATGGGCTAAAAAACATACGAAGCCCAGCATTAAGGTTAAAACGGATAAATTGCATTATCTAACGTCTAATAATTATGAAGCCAATACTGGTGATCGGCAGTTATATGAATATCATTTAGAAAAAAGTAATAGCGTTGGAAAAGTTAGTTATAAAACAAGCGGGGCTGAGTTAATTCATCTTAACAATTTACGTGCAAATTTTGATTTTAAGGGTGCAGAGAGTTTCAAAAATCTCAAAGCGACCGATCAAGAGGCTGTTTTTGGATTTAAGCAAAAGCACGCTAGAGTTGTTAAAATTCCGGTTGTTGGCTATAAAAACGTTGATTTTTCTGTGAAAGTTAATGGTAAAAAGACTGTGTTTTGGAGATCAGAAGGTCAGTTGAAGACAAAGTTACCAGCAGGTAGCAGTAAGATATTGGTTTCTGTTGCGGATAGCTCGAAACATATCGGACTATTGGTAATTTCAGTAATAGGTTATTTGTTTGGAATTTTCAGTTTAATTTTACTATGGATGAAACGTGGAGATTATGATGATAATGTTGTGGACTACTGAATTCAGTAGTCTTTTTTTCTGTTCATTGGTGTAGTTCGGTGCCCTCTCTTATAATTAAAAAAGCATACCCTTTTACACTACAATTGTTGGTAAACAAAGCCAAATCAAAAGTGTTGTAAAGCATGCTCTATGTAAATATTATATAAATTTTTTAGACAAGTATAAATTAATTTACGTTATTTTTAACTTAAGGTCGCCATTTTCACTTATGAAGTTGTAATAATAGCAAACAACTCTAATGGAAATAATCAGGATCTAGAATTTTAGATCGTTGTGATTTTCTTAAGAAAATAATAGCTAATCCACCTAAAACAATGAATTCTCCAATTAGACGTGTTGGATCTAAATTACTAGTGCAACTTGCCGATCCAATTACATATACAGCTCCAAAGTCATTTAGCCCGTGGAACAGCATCGGCCAAATAATATTTTTTGTTCGGAGGTAAAGAGCTGCCAAAAATAATCCAAGTATCATAGCACTCGCGCCTTGAACGACGGTTGGTTCTAGCGCTTGGTGGCCAATGTTTACCATATGGCTGACGCCAAACATAAAGCTGGAGATTAGTACGGCATTCCATACTTGATGGGGTCCGCTGCTAAGTTTGAGTATACCTCGTAGAATGACTCCACGGAATAAATACTCTTCAAAAACACCGGCACCAATACCGACGGCTAACGCAAGTGGTATGCGATCTATGTGACCAGATCCAGCAACCACATTACTAATTGCACTAATCAGAAGAAACCATGTGGGGATGTTTAAAACAAATACTGTTTTGATGCTTACTGTGGAATCAAATAAAACTTTTTCACCAACCCAGTTTTTATTTAGCCAATAGGCAATAGCTATTAAGATTAACTCTCGAATTAAAATTACCATCCAAGAAGTTGGCCTAATTGATGATCCACCTACTAGGCTGAGCAGTATAACTGCAATGAGTGCAACAATCCAAGTAACAAAAATTGAACCCCATGCTCCTTTTTTCATAAAACTTCTCCCCTCAAAATTGCTTAATCATATTTAAGATTAAAGTATTTTTTTAAGGATGTCTATCACTTTTAATTGGTTATTGCATAGGAATTAGAGCGTTTCTTTGCTAGAATATTAGTTAGAATTAATTTTGGAAGGAAAGTGTGTAAAAATGGCATTAACCGCTGGTATCGTTGGATTACCTAATGTTGGTAAGTCAACACTATTTAACGCAATTACGAAGGCTGGGGCTGAAATGGCGAATTATCCGTTCGCCACAATTGATCCTAATGTTGGGATGGTTGAAGTCCCTGACGCCCGATTGGATAGAATTCAGGAGATTATTCCTGCCGATAAGATTGTGCATACAACCTTTGAATTTACCGATATTGCTGGAATTGTTAAAGGGGCAAGCAAAGGTGAAGGATTAGGTAATAAATTCCTTGAAAATATTCGCCAAGTAGATGCAATTGTCCACGTTGTGCGAGCTTTTGATGATGATAATATTACAACTGTTTCTGGAAAAGTAGATCCCATTGAAGATATTCAAACAATTAATATGGAACTGAGCCTAGCGGACTTGGATGCTATTGATAAACGGATTTCAAAGGTGCAAAGAGCGGCAAAAGGACGAGATAAAGACGCTGTGGCTGAGTTGGCTGTTTTAGAAAAAATCAAGCCAGTTCTAGAAGAGGGTAAAGCCGTCCGAACAATTGAGTTTGACGAAATGGAGCAATCAATCGTTAAGGGATTGTTCTTACTTACATCGAAGCCAGTGTTGTATGTTGCTAACATTGCTGAAGACGATATGGCAGAGCCCGAAAGTTCAAAATATTTTAATACTATTAAGGATTATGTTGCACAAGAAGATCCTGAGGCTGAAGTATTGGGTATTTCGGCTGAAACGGAGCAAGAAATTGCTGAATTAGAAGATGAAGATAAAGCCGATTTTCTCGAGGCCGAAGGAATTGAAGAACCTGGATTGAATCGTTTGATTCGCGCTTCTTACCATTTGCTAGGATTACAAACTTTCTTTACGGCTGGTGGAAAAGAAACCCGCGCTTGGACTTTTAAAAAGGGAATGACAGCTCCTCAAACTGCTGGAGTTATTCATTCAGACTTTGAACGTGGATTTATTCGTGCTGAAACTGTTTCATTTGATGATTTGGATAAATATGGAAGCATGCAGGGTGTTAAAGAAGCGGGACGACTTCGTTTGGAAGGTAAAGATTATTTAGTTCAAGATGGGGACATTATTGAATTCCGTTTCAATGTTTAAAGGAGAGGTTAAAAGATGAGCGATAATAAGCCACGTAACGCGGATAAACAAGAGGAACAAGTGGAAAATAAAGAACAAGATACAGGTGTGACTGCATCCAAAACGGGATTGACTAAGCGTAATGCTGATTTCATGTTTAAGTTACGTAAAGAAATCGCCAATTCGGGTTTGAATAATGAAAAACAAGAAGAAGCAATCCATGATACTGAGAAGCAATTACTAGATGGACAAAAAAGCGGTCAAACTGCACGTCAAATTTTTGGAACGCCTAGCGAGCGCGTTGAAGAGATTGTTCGGGGCCCCAAAAAAGAAGCGATATCGCAAAATGATAATTATTGGTTTAGATCATTAGATAATGCACTGATTTTTGCTGCGTTGTTCTCAGCAATGTATGCGGTTATGAGCATGTTTCAGCCACAAACTATTGCTAAAACCCCTGGGCCTGCCGGATTTTTGGCAATTATTTTAACTTCTGCTGTAGGTGGATTAGGGATGGGATATGTGTACCGAGTTCTTTATCCGGATAAGAAGGCACCACGTCCTTCATTATGGAAACAAATTGGTATGACGGTTTTGGCTGTTTTGGTTTGGATTTCATGTTACACACTGTTTGCGGCACTACCAAGTTCAATTAACCCACTATTACCACCCGCTGGATATATTGCTATTGCGGTAGTAACGTTTGGGGCTCGTTGGTACTTAAGGAGAAGGTACGGAATTACCGGGGGATTTATTTAAAAAAGAGAGAGTGAAGTAAGCCGTTTAGTCCCTGAGAATTAGCAAGGGACATGAATTATGACGGGCTTGGTCATGGTTCATGTTGCAGGCTAACCGGAAGGGGCTGGCTTATGTAGCTCATTTCGGCTATAAGGCCTTGGACAGAGCTTATGACGGGTTAGGTCAAAGTTTTCACAGGCTGTTGAACGGAGGGAACTGGTTTGTGTGGTTCATTTCGACTATAAGGCTTGAACAGAGCTTATGGATGGCGGACTAGTAAGCTTTCCAACCTCGCACATGCCAGAAAAAAAGAACTTATATAACTCGTTTTTACTATAGTATTGTATAATTTGATCCAAAGAAAAAGCGTCACGATAAAAGAAAACAAAAAGGAGAATTCTAACATTGAATAATTGGAACAATAAATTTACTAAACAAGGTTTAACATTTGATGATGTACTTTTAATTCCAGCTGAAAGCCATGTGCTTCCCAATGAGGTAGATCTTACAACTAAGTTAACAGATAATTTACAACTTAATATTCCAATTATTAGTGCTGGGATGGATTCAGTTACTGAGTCTGCTATGGCGATTTCAATGGCTAGACAAGGTGGACTTGGAGTTGTGCATAAGAATATGAGCCGCGATGCACAAGCTAACGAAGTTAAAACTGTTAAAGAAACCAAAGTTGACTTAAAGCAGACTCCCCAAGCCGCTCTTGACCAGCAAGGACGATTGATTGTTGCCGCAGCTGTCGGAGTAACAAGCGATACGTTTGAACGAGCTAATGCGTTAATTGATGCTGGGGTTGATGCGATTGTTATTGATACAGCTCATGGACATTCGGCAGGTGTTTTGAGAAAAATTGCTGAAATTCGCAAAGAATTTCCTGATCAAACGTTGATTGCGGGTAACGTTGCTACTGCTGATGGAACTCGGGCTTTATTCGATGCCGGAGTTGATGTTGTTAAGGTTGGAATTGGTCCTGGCTCAATTTGTACAACTAGAGTCGTAGCAGGTGTTGGTGTTCCGCAAATCACGGCAATTTATGATGCTGCTGGCATCGCACGTGAATATGGGAAGACAATTATCGCTGATGGCGGGATTAAATTTTCAGGAGACATCGTGAAAGCTTTGGTGGCTGGCGGAAATGCTGTTATGTTGGGTAGCATGTTATCTGGTACTGATGAAACTCCAGGAGATGTTATTGCTGATGGTGGACAAAAGTTTAAGTCCTACCGTGGCATGGGGTCAATTGGTGCAATGGAAAAAGGATCAGCAGACCGCTATTTCCAAGGTGGTGTTAATGAGGCCAATAAGTTGGTACCAGAAGGTATCGAAGCGAGAGTTGCTTATAAGGGGCCCGTATCTGATATTATTTTCCAGATGTTAGGTGGCTTGCGTTCTGGAATGGGATATGTGGGTGCTGCAACAATTAAAGAACTTGCTGATAAGGCACAGTTTATTCAAATTACTAATGCAGGATTAGTTGAGTCCCATCCACATGATGTTCAGATGACAAAGCAAGCCCCAAATTACCATAAATAAGAAATCAGTGGACTTTGGCTCGATATATGAGTGGATAAGCTAAACTGAATTTCACTAAAACTTATCTATAACGCTTAACAAGTGTTTAATGGGTAAGTTTTTTTGATAGGCACTAACACTTTAATGTTAGATTTTGAAAATATAATGAAGCAAATATAGATGACTAACTTTCATTGTTGGAATAGAATTGGATAAAAAGAATAGTTAGAGGAGAATGCTTATGGAAGCTTATTACACAAGAATTTTTGCTAATCAGAGTGAGTACTATCTTATTTCAACTCAAAAGGGATTACTATTTGTGGGATCTCCTAATGCCGATCTTAAAGAAGTTGAAAAGTTTTATCCGGATATTGATCTAATTGAAAGTGATGAATTTAATCAAGATGCTGCGACTCAAATTATTGATTATTTAAATGGTAAACGGGATAACTTTAATTTGAAATTAGACATCGAAAGTGGAACGAAGCTTCAACAAGAGGTTTGGAATAACTTACAACTTATTCCTCGCGGCACCACGGTTACGTACACTGAGCTGGCTAAGCGAGTTGGACATCCGGATGCAGTAAGAGCTGTAGCTTCTGCAGTTGGGAAAAATCCTTTAATGGTTGTGATTCCTTGTCATCGGGTTATTCGAAAAGATGGCTCAGTGGGTGAATATCGTGGTGGTTCAGCTATGAAACGACGTTTACTTGCAATGGAATCTGGCACTAAACTTTAAAGATTACTAAAATCAGATTGGTTTTTACCGCAATCTAAGAGGACTTTGCTAAACTAATAGAAAATAGTTATATAGAGGAGCGCCTATGAAAATTTTAGTTGTGGATGATGATAAAGAAATTGTTGAATTACTTGATATCTATGTTAAGAACGAAGGTTATGAACCAATTTCGGCTTATGATGGTAAGGAAGCATTGACGCGTTTGCACACAGAACCAGATATTAGTTTAATGATACTAGATGTGATGATGCCTGAGATGAACGGAATGGAAGTTGTTAAAGAAGTTCGCAAGGATTCTAAAATACCAATCTTAATGTTATCGGCAAAAACAGATGATATGGATAAAATTAAAGGATTATTGAGCGGTGCTGATGATTATGTGGCTAAGCCTTTTAATCCGTTGGAGGTTATGGCTCGAGTTAAGTCTTTGCTACGCCGTAGTGAAAATGATGTAACTAGCGAGGGACCAGAGATTCTTGATGTTGGACCATTAACGATTAATAGTGATTCACATGAAGTTAAAACTTTGACGGGGGATTCTATTCAGTTAACGGCGTTGGAGTTTGGAATTCTTTATTTACTTGCAAGTCACCCCAATCGGGTTTTCTCAGCCGATGAAATTTTTGAGCGAGTTTGGCAACAAGAAAGTATCATCTCAGCTAAGACAGTTATGGTTCATGTAAGTCATTTAAGAGATAAGATTGAAGAAGCAACAGGTGGAGATCAAGTTATCGAAACTGTTTGGGGCGTTGGATACAAAATTGTTCAGCATTAATTAGGTCTGTGACATAATTAAAATCTGAATTTATTTTCCGAACTGAAAAGCAAAAATACGAGAAATAAGTCAAATGATTCCGCCCTTGCCAGCTCCTATGAGGCGCTTTTCGCCCATAGGTGCCCATAGGAATGGACAGCGTACGAGTATTAAGTTTTGTGTAACAAAACATCTGCTGTTTACGAGCTAGTAATGCTCGTCATTTCCTGACTTATGTTTCGCTCTCTAATTAGGAGTATGGTTAGATATGAAGTTGACGGGTCGTGAAAAATCTGAATTAATTGGTGAAGGAGTATTAACAGTTATTCTGTTGTTACTCCTTAATTTGTCTATTTTTATTTTATTAAATGGGGCGTTAAAGTCCAATCCAGGTTTATCTAGTGCAGTGTATATTATTAAGAGCTCAGTTCATGTGGGACGTTTCCAGTTATGGAGTTACCAAAATGTTTTCATCGTATTAATGGGGATTATCGATGTGTGGGTAGTGTACTGGCGACTGGAAAGGCGTTATAAGCAAATGCAATTACGCCACATTATCTCTGAATTGCATTACATTGCTGATGGACATTTTGATCACCGAATCCCCTTTGAATTAAGTGGAGATCATCAAAAGGTTGTTGATAGTGTTAATTCTTTGGTTGATAGTGTTATTCGTTCGATGAACGAGGAACACCAATTAAAGCAGTCCAAGGATGATTTGATTACCAATGTATCACACGATATTAGGACGCCACTAACCTCAATTATTGGGTATCTACGATTAATTGAGGACCACCAATATCGTAAAATGGATGATGTTTTTAAATATACACATACAGCATATTTAAAATCGATTCAAATGAAGTCCTTAGTAGACGATTTATTTGAATATACAAAAGTGAGCCAATCCGATCCTCATATGAAAATTAATGCTATTAGTGTTAATCCCATGTTGGAACAGCTAGCGGCTAGTTTTGAGTTAGAAGCAAGCCAAAAAGGAATGGAGATTTCCTCAAGTTGTGATCCAGAAAATTTGAAGATTACTGGTGATGCTGAAAAACTGGGTAGGCTATTTAACAACTTAATTTCCAATGCGCTAAAATATGGCCATGGCGGACATAATATTTATTTGAAGGCTAAAAAAGAAGATAGTGAAGTGGTATTTGAGGTTTCTAATGACGGAGAAGCAATTCCACAATCTGCAATAAATAAACTCTTTGATCGTTTTTATCGTGTGGAAACTTCAAGATCTAAAGCAACTGGAGGAACTGGACTTGGCTTAGCGATTGCCCAAAGTATTGTTGAGATGCACCGTGGATCAATCAAGGTGATTTCAACAGATAAGCTGACCAGTTTTATAGTTAGAATTCCAATCCAGTATAAAGAAGTGTGACAATGGATATTTATTAGAGTGAACTTGTCATTTGAATTGAGGTATTTTAAATGGCATAGTTCCTTTTTTTGTGTTCTAAAAATGTTATTGCTAAACAAGTTATTTTAACTTATATTAGAAAATAGAATGCTTTGCGGGGGGATTTCATGAAAAAAATATTTGCAATCGTAGGTATGCTAATTTTAAGCATACAACTGTGTACGGCTGGTATTGCGCAGGCCGCGGTCGGAAAGCAGGAACCGACTATTTCAGCTAAAGCGGGGTTAGTGATTGACCAAGAAACGGGACAAATTTTGTACCAAAAAAACATTAATAAACCATTGGCAATTGCATCAACAAGTAAGCTATTGTCTGCGTACATAATTTATAGAAGTATTAAAAATGGAACAATGAATTGGAACCAAAAAGTAAAGATTAGTCCGAATTTAGCGAAAGTTAGTAAGAATTCTGAATTAACAAATGTTCCATTAGATGATAAAAAGGAGTATACAGTTCGGGAATTGATGAACGCGTCATTAATCTACTCCGCGAACGCTGCCATTATGGCTTTAGGCGTAGCACAGGCAGGCTCATCGAAGGCGTTTGTTAGTGAGATGAAAGCGCAGTTAGCGGCATGGAAAATCAAAAATGCCAAAATATATAATGCAGCAGGTTTATTGCAGGACCAGGTTGGCAGCGATGGATTACCTAATACACCAGCCAACTCTGAAAATGAGATGTCAGCTAAAGACATGGCAGTAGTAACTCAACAACTGTTGAATAATTTTCCGGAGATTTTACAAATCACTTCTAAGTACAAAGATACGTTTAATAATGGTAAGGATAAGATGCCAATCACTAATCATAACTTGTTGCTAAAAGGTGGGTCGGATTACGACCAGCGATTAGAGGTTGATGGGTTAAAAACCGGAACATCAAATAAGGCGGGTGCGTGTTTTGTTGGAACCGGTTGGATTCAAAATGAACGAGTAATTAGTGTTGTCTTGGGGTCTAACGCGGCAAACAATGGAGTGGCTCGTTTCACAGACACGAAAACTTTATGGAATATGGTCAGCAAAAAGTATAAAGTACACCACTTTGATAAGGATTCTAAAATTGATGATGCAAATGTAACTATAAAAAATGCTAAGGTGCAGAATGTTCAAGTTCGCACCGCTTCGGATTTTAACTATTGGTTTGCGGGCAAAAATAGCGATTTGATTTTACGTGAAAATAAGTTTAATCCTAAGATAGTAAAAGATGATAAGATAAGTGGCACGATTAGTAAAAATAAAGTTATAGCGACCTTGCAATTAAGCCAACCCGGGCAGGAAAATCACTTTTTAACGACTAAATATGGCGTTCAGGTTAAGGTTAAACCACAAAATAAAGTTCAAAAGGCTGGCTATCTTACAATGTTTTTAAGATGGCTTCATGGTTTATTTGGAACAGGGTTGATTTGGGCGTAAATGTGACAATTTTACTGACCCCTATAAAATGTTAAAATTACATGGTAAAATAGTTTCGCAGTATTTACATTCTTAAGATTGAGATATTTTCTTTTTTTCTTAGCTTTGGAGGAAGAAATTTGAAAGAAACAGTTGATACACCACGTTGGAAGGAAACCTTTAAAGTGGCGTGGCCACTTTGTTTGAGTTATACACCAATTGGCTTGGCGTGTGGAATTTTGCTTCATGCGGGCGGGTTTAACTTTTTATTAACGGGAATGGTTTCTTTGATGGTATTTTCAGGTGGTGCGCAATTTTTAATTGCACAGATGTTAACCGTTAATGCTCCGATTTTAACCATCATTTTGATGTTGTTTTTTCTTGAACTTCGATATGCGTTATTGGGATCGAGTTTGTCAAAGTATTTGCAAGGTCAAAATCATCGCTTTATTTTCACGTTTGCTTTGTCACTTAATGACGAAAATTATGCGGTAAACTATTTGAAATTTGCTACTGATAAAAATTGGACGCCAAATGACGCCCGGCAAGTTGAACACTGGTCGTTACTCTTTTGGACAATTTCTAACATGATAGGCGCGTTGATTGGTAGTGCACTGTCAATCAATCTAGAAGTGGTTGATTTTGCTCTAACAGCATTGTTTATCTATATGATTGTTATGCAAGTTAAGTCACGTTTATCACTCTTAGTTTGCATATTGTCAGGCGTATTAGCAGCGGTTTGTTTAATTTTCACAAAGAGCACGCTAGGTCTGGTTGCATCAACTTTGCTGGCTTCGTTTACAGGATTTGCAATTGAGGAACTCTTGAAAAAGCGGAATAAAAATAGTTTCTTGTTAAGAGATATTGGATCTCGTAGTAATGGGCCAGTCGTCGAGGAATTTGATAAGGATTCGGATATTCTGTAGGTAGTTGGGAGAAATAACGATGCAATATAACGCAATGGATCATTTAATGATTATCATATTAGGTTTCTGTGTCGCCCTTGCGCCACGGTATATCCCGTTATTATTTTTTTCTAAACGAGAAATTCCTGAATGGTTTAATGATTGGATGAAATATGTACCAATTTCCTTATTCACGGCTTTGGTGGTAAAAGGAATTTTTATTTCTAAAACATATACTTTTGTTATTCATGGAAATCTAGACTTAATTATTGGGGCAGTAGTAGTAATTATCATCTCTTACTGGACTCGTTCGATGGCAATGTCAGTAATTGTCGGTTTGATTACTGTATTGGTATTGTCGTTTGTTCTATGATTAATCATATACATAAAAGGCTACCAAACAATACTGTTTGGTAGCCTTTTTGAGTCTTAAATTTTACGCATATAACTATGAGCAATGCTGGGGAAAATATAAATCAAACGTTCGACATCACTGTGGCTGACCTTATTTTCAATTAAGTCGGTTAATCCGTTGATTGTTTCAACGGCGTCGTTTCCAATACTTGTAGCGCCAACGATAATATGCTGTTTATTAAATATGATTGTAACTCCACCATTGTTTTCGTTTCCAACTTGCCGGAACCAGTCATCATAATAATCAAAGGTTTCAACTGAATATTCGGTTGAATGGGCATTGGCAAATTCTGGAGTGACGCCTACTGAAGCAATTCTTGGAGAGGTAAATACCGTATAAGCAACTGCTGGATAGTCAATTGCGTCGGTTGTCATACCTGTGAAAAGTCGCGAAAGATATTGCGATTCAAAAATGGCAGTTGGTGTGATCCTAGGAAGTGATTTATCTAAAATATCACCTGATGCGTAAATCCCCGGAATGTTTGTTTCTAAGTGATCATTGACCGGAATTCCGCGCAATGTGTCATATTTTAATCCAATACCATCCCAATTCATATTTTCAACATTTGGAACTCGACCGGTTGCGTCTAAAACATAGTCGGTTGTGAGTTGGTAACCATCTTTTCCTAATAATTGGATACCATCATCGACCTGAACGGCGCTTTCAAGTTGTTCATCAAATTGAAATTTGATGCCCCTTTGTTTTAGATCAGTTACGAGTCGGTCAACATAAGGCTTATGAAATGATCTTAGGATTCGGTTTCCACGAAGGATAACAGTTACGTCGCTACCAAAGGCGTTGGCAATTGTGGCAAATTCCATTCCAACGTATCCACCACCGATTATCGCTAGACGCTTTGGAAGATTTTCTAAAACTAAAAAATCGGTACTATCATGGAACAATTGATTGCCAGGAATGTTCAAGCGATGGGGGCGACGTCCAGAATCAATAACAATTTTATCGCTAGAATATTGTTTGCCGTTCACTTCAATAGTGTGAACATCTATGAATTTAGCATGCCCTTTAATGTTTGTGACACCTGCATTTTGTAATTTCATCTCGTTACCGTATGCAAGCCCATCAATCACCTCGTGTTTATGTATCATTAAAGCGTGCCAGTTCAAAGTTGGTAAAGTATCAAATCCACGTCCCTGCAATTGTTCAACCTGGCGCAAAATTTCAACAGGTCGATCCAGAGTTATTTTTGCATTACACCCGCGGTTCGTACATACTCCACCAAACTTACCTTCTTCAATAACAGCCACCTTTAAGCCGTGTTGTGCCATCGGTATCGCACCATTCCAGGCACCTTGTCCACTTCCAATAAATAGAACGTCAAAATCCATACTCTCAACCCCCAACTTGATTATTATCTTCAAAGAAATTGTAGCAGATTAAGTAAGAAATGGGATATTTAAGGACTTGTACTTACTATTAGTTTAGTTTGATGTTGTACTAAAAGAAGGAATTATTAGAGCAGGTTGCATTGATCACGATAGATATTACTATTTATGAGTTGGATACATAACAAAGGTCATAATTAATTTATTGTATTTTGTCTTTGCGACGAATTTTTAAAAATGTTAAACTTAAACAAATCAATAAAGTGCGTATAAGAAATCAGCACACCCTTTCAGTATTCGTGAAGGGTGTGCTGTTTTTTTATTGATTAACAAAAAGAGAGGTTTATATTTTGGAATTTGAACAACGCTTACCACAAAGTTTTAGAGAAACTATTTTATTCATGCTAATTATTTCGATTCTTTCCGTCAACATCATTGCACCCGTTATAACAGGATTTGAAGTTGGCTTTTCGGTACATAATTGGCTACTTGTATTGCATCAGGTTCCCTTATTATGGGTCGTTATAATAATACTCACGACTCTCACGCAAGGGCCAGCTACAAAACTCAGCTCATGGTTTTTGGATGAAAATTCTAATTTTCGATCAACTATGCTAATTACTGCAATTTGTAACGTATTTTTGATGTCTTTAGTACTAACTATCGTGGGTTCTTGGATAGGAACAAGCAACATAAGCATGAAACCCGTCACGCAATTCTTTTATAAATGGCCACGCAATTTTACGATTGCATTAATTGTTGAGGCATTTATTGCACAACCAATCGCACGCTATGTTATTAGTGTTTTGCATAAAAATAAACAGTCAGAAAACATATAGAATTAATATTCCTACCGATCGCCATACTATTATCAAATTAATTTTGTTTAAGACGTTTTTTATGATAATTAAGTTTGTAATCTAAAAAAGCTAGAGTTTCTGAGATGTTCCTTTGTTGATCTTCTAAATTAGAATGAGCTTTTTCCATCATTGCAATAGCTTCTTTATCACTCATTTCATCTGCAAACAGAACCTTTAGATCGCTAATTTGAACTCCAGCATGACGGAAATATGCCACGCGTTGAGCTCGCTCGACTTGTATGCCGGTATAATTTCGATTTCCCTTCTCGTCTCTGTCGGCAATTGTTAAACCAATTGATTCATAATAACGCAGAGCTGATGTTGTAATATTTAACTTTTTTGCTAATTCTGTGATTGTCATTATTTCTCCTTAACATAAAAAGCATAACGCTTTACTTAAAGTTACTTTAACCAAGTATACTACAAACAATTTAAAAAATTGTTTATGAGGAGATAAAAACATGACAAATAAAAAAGTGGTTGTAATTACTGGAACTTCAAGTGGATTTGGAAATTTAGTCGTTAAAATGTTTGCTAATTCTGGTTGGAATGTTGTGGCAACAGTTCGAAAGGAAAGTGATTTACATGTTCATGATGAGATCGACGGAGTTAAAACATTACTCCTAGATGTAAATGATGAAAAGGCGGATTTGGCTTTTGGAGATCTTGCAAAAAGACAATTTGGAAATGTTGATGCTTTGATTAACAATGCAGGATATTTTCAGGCCGGGCCATTAGAAGGTAGCTCCATGGATCAGATTCATCGGCAATTTCAAACCAATGTTTTTGGATTAATAGCTTTAAATAAAGCATTTATTCCAATTTTTAGAGAACAACACTCAGGAATCATCATTAACGTTAGTTCCATTAGCGCCGAAATTGGATTTCCTTATACTTCGACCTACGAAGCATCGAAGGGAGCCGTTGCAATGCTTAGTGAGGGATTACATGCTGAACTTGCAGAATTCGGAATAGTTGTTAAGGCGTTATTTCCAGGAAATATGAATACTTCGATTTTTAGACCTGATAAAGTTGATCGAGCCGAAAATGTGCCAGAATCCTACATGGCTTCGTGGAATAAATTTAATTCACTAAATACAGTTCGTTCTAATCCGCAATTAACTGCTGATGTGATGTTTAATATGGTTAATGATGGAAATACTTCTAAGGTTCGTTACTACAGTGGCCCAGACGGACAGGCAATCCCACGTGCAAAAAAATTGCTTGGACAAGACTGGCTTTGGGAAGAATTTAGCAAACGAAATATTGGTGAACAAACGACTCTTTGGAATGCCTTGATGCCGGGTCCTAAAGATAGTGATGAAAATTAGTCTAGGAGGATTATTCAATGTCAACTCGAATTATAAGTGATTTTAATGCTGATTCCACTGCTGAAGAAGTTGCAAATGGAATTGATCTAAGTGGGAAACAAGTAATTATTACTGGTGCTGCATCTGGAATTGGTACAGAAACTGCGCGAGTTATGTTACTCCATGGTGCCAAAGTTACCTTGGCGGTTCGAGACATAGAAAAAGGGCAAGTCGTGGCCCGAAAGTTAAGCTCAGAAACAAAAAATAAAAACGTATATGTTGCTGAATTAGATTTAAATGATCCAAATAGTATCGTAGATTTTGTTAAAAGTTGGAAAGAACCGCTAGATATTTTAATTAATAATGCAGGCGTTATGAATGTTCCAACTTTGAAACTAAGTCCCAGTGGTTATGAAATGCAATTTTCAACCAATTATTTAGGGCACTTTGCATTGGCATACGGACTGCATAATGCTTTAGCACGTGTGCACGGACGAATTGTTTCAGTCAGTTCTTCGGCTCATCTACACAGCGATATTGATTGGAATGATATCAATTTTAAACTCAGAGAATATCAGCCAGAAATTGCTTACGCCCAATCCAAAACTGCCGTTAATTTATTTACAGTTGGAGTATCTCATTTTTGGGAAAAAGATGGCATTACTGCTAATGCATTGATGCCTGGTGGAATAATGACTAATTTGCAGCGTTATGTGCCTAAAATAGTTTTGGAGAAGATGGGAGCTACTGAAAAAGAGGGTACACTTATTAATACATCAAACGGTTGGAAAACAATGTCACAGGGAGCTGCTACAACAATATTTGTTGCGACATCCCCACTATTAAATGGGGTAAGTGGCCGTTATTTTGAAAATTCCAATGAGGTAATAGCTAATACTGGGAATTCTGGTTCCTATGGTGTGGCTGAATATTCGTTGAATATGCAAAGCGCAATAAAATTATGGCGTAGGTTTGAACCGATTGTAAAAAAGTGGTACCAGCGTAGTAGCAGTGATCGAAAAAAGGTTTAATGATCCACATAAAAAACAACAAATATCGGCTGACTTCAAAAGAATCTAGCCGATATTTGTTGTATACAAGAGTTTATTGTGTTTAAAAAATATGTTTTACCTATTTCTCGTATATATAATCACGAGTCATCGGAAGAACGCGGCCGCTTGCGCCCTTGGTCAATAAGAACTGTATAACATCAATGTTTCCTGACTCAAAGGAAGCAGCACTAGCTTGAAGATATAGATCCCACATGCGAACAAATCGTTCATCAAACATTTCTGCAATTTCACTACGATGCTTATTGAAGTTTAGGTCCCAGAGCTCAGTTGTTTTTTGATAGTGACGGCGGAGCGGTTCTAAATCGTCAATTTGGAGACCAGCATTAATGATGTGTTCAGTGTTTTCTACGAGGCCAGGAACATAACCGCCTGGGAAAATCCACTTGTTTAGCCAACCGTTGTTAGCACCACCTTGCTGACGAGTGATACCATGAATCAAGGCAACACCATCTTTTTTAAGATACTTAGCGACATTATCAAAATAAATACTAAGATTTTCTTTACCAACGTGTTCAAACATACCAACGCTAGTAATATAATCAAATTTTTCGTCGCCCAATTCACGATAGTCTTCTAGACGAACTTCCGCGACACCGCTAAGTCCTTGATCGACAATTCGCTTTTGAACCATGTTATATTGTTCACGGCTGAGCGTAACACCCACTACTTTTAAATTGAATTCTTTAGCTGCAGTTAGCATGAGGGTGCCCCAACCACAACCAATATCCAGAAGGCGCTTGCCAGGTTGAGGGTCCAATTTACGCAAAATATGGCGAACTTTATTCATTTGTGCGGTTTCTAAATCATCATTAGGTGATTCAAAATAAGCGCATGAATATGTCATAGTCGGATCTAACCATTTTTGGTAAAAATCATTACCTAAATCATAGTGAGTTTGAATATCATTAAGACTTTCTTTTTCACCATGACCTTGCTTAGGAAGAAAGTGGATAAACTTTTTGTTGTGAAAAAAGCTGTCAGCACTTTCATACGCTGCCGTTAGTAGCTCCTGAATGCTACCGTCAATTTCGATTTTTTTATCCATGTAAGCTTCTCCCAGGGCGATCGAAGCATTTTTAGTGATGCTTTTTACAGGAATAATCTCATTGAAAGTTATTGTTATTTCAGGTTCTCCATCACCGTACACGTCACTGCTACCATCCCAATAGTTAACTTTTATGGGGATATTGAAGGAACGTTTTAAAAATTGTTTATAGAATTGTTTTTCAAGCATTATAAATACCTTTCTATATTATTAATAAGAATCACAGATTCAGTTATACGCCAATTTTGGAAACATCTCAAACAAAGTAATATGAAAAATGTGCCCAATGGTATAGCTTAGGTTAAGTTCTGTTGAGCGGCAGAGTTCTCTTTAGACCTCTTCTTTAGTCCACTTAAACGAACACAGCATGTTATAATGGAAGCATATTTTTATAGGGGGACATATTCCTTGAAACGATGGATTTGGATTATTTTAATCGTTATAGTTGCAGGTAGCGTAAGTGGATATTCGATTGCTCACTATCGTGAAAATAATCGACAATATAATCAAGATTTAGTGAGTGGTAGATTAGCGATTGAAAATAAAAATTACGCAGCGGCACAAAATTATTTTTCAGATGCCTTATTAAAAAAACGTAACGACAAGGCGGCCAATGATTTATTACATCAGACGCAAAGAATTGTTAAAGCAGATTCGGCTTTTAAGGGACAAGAATTCAACAACGCCAAGCGAGAATACAAGGTAGTTAGCCGTGATTACCCCATGGGCTCTAAAACTCTGACTAGATTAGGTAAAAAGCAATATAGTTTGGTTATTAAAGTTCAAAAAAAGTTTAAAGATTTTAGTGAACAACTAAAAGTTGCTAAAGAGCTGAATGCGTCGCAGATGTTTATGCAATCCAATGCTCAGCTTGATTTGTTGTTCAACGATGGTAGTTTTAAAGACAGTTATTATTCAACACTTTATGATCAGGCAACCAAATTACAGGATGCTAATAATAGCGGGATGATAAATTCTAACAATTCAATTGGTAGCTCGGATACCGCTGGAACATCTGGAAATCAAGAGCAAGGTGGATATAGTCAAAGTACGAGAGAAGCAGTTCAGCCACCGGATAATGGAAAAGTTGTTCAACCGGCCCCCAATAATGGAAACCAAAGTACAAGTTCATCACAACGTGCTCAGAATAGTAAAATCGAGAATAGTAGGGCTGACAATTCGAGCGGTGAGATCAGTCAAAAAGCAAAGTAGTAAATGGATTTCAAGCTATGCTATATTGTGAAAATACTTCATTAATTGTATAATATGATGAACGAAAATAAGAAAAGAGGATTTTTGAACATGGCAAAATTAGTATTGATTCGTCACGGACAAAGTCAATGGAATTTATCTAACCAATTTACTGGTTGGGTTGATGTTGACCTTAGTGATGAAGGTGTAAAACAAGCACAAAACGCTGGAAAGTTAATCAAAGATGCAGGACTTGAATTTGACTACGCTTATACTTCAGTATTAACTCGTGCTATCAAAACATTGCACTATGCTCTTGAAGGCTCAGACCAACTTTGGATCCCTGAAACAAAGACATGGCGTTTGAACGAACGTCATTATGGTGCGCTTCAAGGCCAAAACAAGGCTGAAGCAGCTAAAAAATGGGGCGATGACCAAGTACATATATGGCGTCGTTCATACGATGTTCTTCCTCCATTGTTGGATGCAAGTGACGAAGGATCAGCAGCTAACGATCGTCGTTACGCAAACTTAGACCCACGCATCATCCCTGGTGGTGAAAATCTTAAGGTTACTTTGGAACGTGTTATTCCATTCTGGGAAGACGAAATCGCTCCTAAGTTACTTGACGGCAAGAACGTTATCATTGCAGCACATGGTAACTCACTTCGTGCTTTGAGCAAGTACATCGAAAACATTTCAGACGAAGATATCATCAACCTTGAAATGGCTACTGGTGAACCAGTTGTTTATGACTTCAACGACAAGCTTGAAGTACAAAATAAGACAAAGCTTAACTAGTTTAAACCTTTAATTATAAAAAGCATCAATTCCAAGTGGTCTGGGATTGATGCTTTTTTAATGCTCCAATTTACCCTCAGTCAAATCGTCCACCCGCTTAGCAATTTGGGCGGGCGTTTCTTTAATTTGATTAGTAATAAAACCCTCAACCACGCCTAGTATTCCATAGCACAGGAAGTAAAGTTCGGTAGATTCGTTTTTTATTTTAGGGTTACGTTGCAGGCCTTTAAATAAATATTGTAAAAATTTATTTCGAAATGAATACGAGTTATCGCTTGTAAGTAGCTGATTAAAGATGAATTTGTTTTGTGTAATGTAGTTCAGCCAGAGATTTAAGCGTTCTTTCGATGATATCTCTTTGGGAGAATGACTGACTGTATCTAGTTCTTTTAAATATTGTTCAGACAATTCATCGATTAATTCATATTTATCTGTGTAATGTATGTAAAAAGTTTTCCGTGAAACGTCGGCTAAGCTGGTAATTTCAGTGACCGTGATTTCATCAAAGCTTTTTTCCGATAATAGCTTAGCGAAGGCATCTTTTAAATTTTGAATAGTTCGTTTAGAACGGCGATCCATAATAATTTACTCCTGTTTCTACCCAATTTATACCCAAGTGTAACTTACTACACACTTGTTAACAAGTTGGTGTTAATTTCCATTTTAAATCGCCATATACTATCTTCATACCAAAAAGTTAATAAGGAGATTTAATAGATGATTAATACTAAAGATGTAAAATTTAATGCCCGTCATTTTAAATTAGCTGGCCGTTTATTTTTCCCAGAAAATTTTGATGAGAATACTCAACATCCAGCGCTAGTTGTATCACACCCAACAAGTGCGGATATGAATCAAACTTCAAGTATTTACGCTAGTAAGTTAGCTGAAAATGGATTTCTTGCATTAGCCTTTGACGCTGCTTATCAAGGACAAAGTGAAGGAGAACCACGTTATATCGAAGATCCAGCTAATCGAACTGAGGATATCATGTACGCGATTGACTATCTAGTAACATTGCCATACGTTGATGCCGAAAGAATTGGCGCAATGGGAATTTGTGCGGGTGGTGGTTATACTATAAACGCTGCTAAGGTAGATAAACGGATTAAAGCGGTTGCTGGGGTTGCTGCGGCTTCATCCGGACAGGCTTATCGCGAGGCTTTTGGACCAGACGATAAGTTAATTGAAACTTTGGAACAAATGGGACGTCAGAGAACTATTGAGGCTCGCGGCGGTGAACCAATGATTACTCCCTGGATTCCAAGTAATGCTGAAGAAGTTAAAGCAGCTGGAATTACTGATATCGATGTTATTGAAGCTGTCGACTACTACCGAACATCGCGTGGCGCAGATCAATTTTCACCAAATAAAGTTCGTTATACTAGCTTGCCCCTGATGTTAGGCTATGATCCAACTTTACTAATTGAAAAGTTGTTAACTCAACCATTGACATTAATTGTTGGTGATAAACCAGGCAGCTTTGGTTCATATCGTTTAGGTTATGAAGTGTACAATCGAGCTGGCTCTAAGGAAAAAGAATTAACGGTGCTACCAGGTATTTCACACTATGATCTGTATGATCAACCAAAGGCAGTTAATCCAGCCGTCGAAAAATTAACTGAATTCTTTAATAAGTATTTGTAAAATGATTTAGATTTAAAAAGTAAAAAAGCTCAAACTCACCTTGATGTGGTTTTGAGTTTTTTTTTATTGGAATAAATATTAAGATAATTACTGCTTTTCACGGACAAATCCTGAATGAAAACCAGAAAGTCTTTAGGATACTATCTCAAATTGGAGGCTTTTTCATTTTATGATGCATAGTGATTTTTTTAAAATTACGATTAATTGCTATAAGACAGAAAATTTAAATTTTGAAATCTAATTTAAGCATTTAATTCAATCGTTTATTTAAAAGATTTGTGTTAAATTTAGTTTTGACCATTTATTGTAATTTAGTATTTTAATGGTCTGATTATAATTTTAAATGCTAATTCACATGAAGGGTCGATGATAATGGCACACGTTGAACAAAATCAAGAAAAAAAAGTAATCGTAGCGGAGGACTTATCTTCGTTGGGCTCAATTTCGATGGGGATTGCTTTGCCAATTTTAGCTACATTTGGATTTACAGTAGTACCTGTGCCAACAATGTTATTGTCGGCACAAACAGAGGGGTTTGGTAAACCTGAAATCTTAGATTTACACTGCTGGTGGAAAAATTCTGTTCAATCATGGAATAAGCTGGGTAATCTTAAACTAAACGCTGGTTTGTTAGGCTATCTTGGATCAGTTGAAATGATTAAGGTGATGCAAGAGTTTTTAGATAGAGACTTAGTTGGAATGGTCGTTTTAGATCCTGCAATGGCAGACTCTGGAAAGTTATATGCGGGTTTTGATGCGAACTATGTTGATGCGATGCGCGGTTTATTAGGCAAGGCCAATATTGTTACGCCCAATATCACGGAAGCACAATTGCTAGCAGATATTAAAGTGGGACACTATCCAACAAATGATGAACTGATCCAACTTTTCGACGCATTACAGACAGTTATGAAACCGAATAGCCAATTAATTATAACTGGTGTTCATGATACAGAAACTATTAGTACAGTTTGGTTAGTAAATGGACATGTTAAGCGGTTTGAGCAACCAAAGGTGACGGGGCATTTTGATGGAACGGGCGATTTATTTGCGGCCGTTTTAACAGGATGTTTAGCTAGTAATAGTTTACTGGAAAAATCCATTGAAGTGGCTTCTAAAGTTGTCCGAAGTACAATCTTAAAAACCAGTCGCAAGGATCAAAGCTCTCATTATGGATTAAACGTGGGTTGTGCGATTAATGAGTTACAAAAACAAATTGAAGGATTGGGTGAAAATCTTGAATAACGAACAGATTAAGCAAGAATTGTCAGAAGTTTTAGAAGATTATTTTAATAAAGTAACATTGCCAGTTGGTTCAGTATTTGTAGTAGGTTGCAGTACTAGTGAGATTTTAGGAAGCTGGAAAGGAACTGGTTCAAGCCTTGAAGTTGGTAAAATAGTTGTAGAAACTGTGCAAAGTTTTTTGAAACCAAGAAGATTAAACTTAGCAGTTCAAGGTTGTGAACATATTAACCGAGCTTTATTGCTAGAACGGCAAGTTGCAGAATCCCATGATTTTGAACAAGTTTCAGTGGTTCCGGCTATGCATGCAGGCGGTGGTACTCAGGTTGCAGCTTATCAGAACTTTGAGAATCCAGTTGAAGTGGAGCACATTGTTGCAGCTGGAGGAATTGATATTGGCGGAACGGAAATTGGAATGCACGTTAAATTTGTCCAAATTCCGGTTCGTTTAGAAAAACGAGATGTTGGAGAAGCGCGTGTGGTTGGTCTATCATCACGACCTAAACTAATTGGGGGTCAGCGTGCCCAGTATGAATTTACAGAAAAAAACTTACAAGATTTAAAGTGAGTAGGAGGAAGTTCTATGAATAACATGGCAAATCGTTTGGCAGTCCGTGATTTAACGATGACGGCCATGTTGATTGCTTGTACGGTAGTAATCAGTCGAGTCTTTATTATTCCAATTCCCCTTACACACGGAAATGTGAACTTGAGTGACGCCGGCGTATTTATTGGTGCACTCTGCCTCGGACCTAAAAAAGGTGGCGTGATTGGAGCTTTAAGTGGATTTTTGCTAGATTTAATCTCGGGCTATGCCCAGTACATGTTTTTTTCTCTAATTGTTCATGGGTTAGAAGGAGTTATCACAGGATGGTTGTTTCAAAATCGAAATAGTTTAAGAGCTAAAATTCTCAGTGTCATCGCTGGTGGGTTGCTAATGGTATTAGGATATTTTATTGCAGACAGCTTATTATACAGTCGAGCAACGGGGTTAATTGGAGTGCCTACAAATTTATTTCAAGGCTTTATAGGTGGCTTAGTAGCAATACCGCTTGTGCCAGTCATAGACAAGGTAAGACGAAGAATGGAACATGTTGGTTTAGATCATTGATTGTATATCTTCAACGAACCGCCTAATCTAATATTTTACTAGGGATTTTAATTAAGAATTGTGAGTTTAAACTTGCAATTCTTTTTTATTTGTTTAATATAGTGAGTGAGCACATACTCACTAAAAGAATTTGGGGTGGATAAAATGACTGAAACAATTAAGGTTACGGATCTGCAACAGGGTTATGGTAAAACCATTGTTTTGAAAAATATTAATTTAAAAGTTAACAGCGGCGAAATCCTAGGACTAATCGGGCCAAGTGGAGCTGGTAAAACAACTTTAGTTAGCACAATTATGGGGATGTTAAAACCCAAACACGGTTCCGTTACGGTATTGGGTAAGACGATGCCAAATCGGGAGTTGTTAGCAAAAATTGGATTTATGGCACAAAATGATGCCTTATACACAACTTTAACGGCACGTGAGAATCTAACCTTTTTTGGTGCGATGAAAAATGATCATATGAAGTTTCATAAAGTTTCAAATGATGATAAAGCTAAAACCGTTATTCGGGAACATAATTATGATGGTTATCTAAAACAAGACGGCGACAAATTGACTTTGACGTTAGCAAATAGTGACCAAAGCAAGAGTACTATTATTAAGCAGAGTTTGACTGGTGCAGAAGCTAAGCTAAAGGGTGAAGCAGCTGGTATGGCGATTAAAACCCAGAGTAAGGCAATTAAGGCTCAAGCAACGGCGCTAAAAGCCCAAGCAGCCGTCATTGAAAAGCTCCAAAAAACAATGGCAGCAGCAAACCCGTCTGCTAAATCAGGTGCAGCAACTGGTTCCACTGCGATGGCAAAGATGCCGGAGATGAAGGCACCTAAAACTAATAACACCAACTATACTGTTAAAACACATTATCTATATGGTAGTAGTAATTCAACTTTCTTTGATACATTGTTACCAATTATGATTGGATTTGTAGTTTTCTTCTTTGTATTCTTAATTTCAGGAATCGCACTATTACGGGAGCGAACCACCGGAACGTTATATCGTTTGTTAGCAACGCCAATTAAACGTGGCGAAATTATCACCGGATACCTAACGGGTTATGGAATCTTTGCTTTGGTGCAAACAACGTTGATTGTTGGCTATAGTTTCTTTGTATTTAAAATTCAAATTCTGGGTAGTATTTGGAACGTTTTCTTGATTAACATCCTGTTAGCATTTGTGGCATTAGCACTGGGGTTATTCATTTCAACATTTGCGGCCTCAGAATTTCAAATGGTACAGTTCATTCCGATTGTTGTAATTCCACAAGTCTTCTTCTCAGGAATCATTCCAATCAGCTCAATGGCAGGATGGCTTCAACCAATTGCTAAAATTTTCCCACTGTACTACGGTGCCGGCGCAATGTCTAACGTAATTGAAAAGGGATATACCATTGGTCAGATTGCACCAGATCTGCTAGCTTTGGTAATCTTTGCAGCGATTTTCTTAATTCTTAACTTAACGTTTATGCGACGTTATCGTCAGGTTTAGGAGGTTGTAGTGATGGCTAACAATAATGTTTCAGTGTTATTTGCCGAAAGTTTAAACGAGATGGGTGTAACTGAGAAGCAAAAGGGTGTTCTATTAGCTAGCTTGGAGTTGTTTTCTAGTAAGGGCTTCACACAGACCAGTACTCGTGATATTGCTAGAATGGCTGGAGTTTCGGAAGGAACGGTTTATAAACGTTTTAAGACAAAAGATGAAATTTTACAAGCAATTTTAAAACCGTTCATCGAACAAGTATTTCCTAAGATTGCAAATGAATTTACTGGATCGGTTATCAATACCGACTATGCTGAATTTAGCGATTTATTACGAAATATGGTAACTGACCGACTTATGTTTGCACTTGATAATCAAAAGCAAATACTGATTATGGCGCAAGAGGCTTTTACGAATCGCAAAGTTCTGGAAGGACTGGATAGACAAATTATTGACTTAATTCAAGGACCATTAGGGCAAACGTTGGCTTTTTACCAAGCAAAAGGACAGCTGGTTAAGTGGCAACCGGGACGAATTTTGAGATATATTTTTTCAACACTATTAGGATATATTTTACCGGCTGTATTGACCACACCAGAAGTTCAATTGGATATTACAGAAACAGTTGATGAGATTATGGAGTTCTTGTTGCGAGGGTTAACGCCTGATTCTGGAAAACAGTCTTAAAAATATTCTGTTTTTAATTGATAACATCGAATTTCGAGAAAGATTTGCCCCTTAGTACTTGGGATAAACTCAAAATATAATGTAGAACAAGCTCAAAAATCTTATTTGGTTTTTGGGCTTGTTTTTTATTTATACTCTTTTGGGGCCAGTGTGGTGTGGAATTTAAGAAGAAAAATCGTAAATATGGATACAACTAGAAGCTGAAGACTGAAAGTACTTATATAAATAGCAACTGTTTTTGACATCGTTGGGTGGGTAAATAAAATTCCAAAGATAATTTTTCCAATTGGGGAAAACAGTTGTGAAAGAACAAGTGAGATAGTAAAAACTCTTCCCTGTAAATGTGTCTTTACATGTGTTTGCTGATAGGTATTAAATTGAATATTAAAATAGTTAATGCTTGCTGCAAACAATGAATAGGTCATGCTTAAGATTAAGAAATTAATCCAATGTGAATTGCTAAAGAACAAAGTTGTTGGAATTAAAAATGTTAAACTTTGAAAAAGTAAAGGAAATTGAATATGGCGAATTGAGATCTTCTTTTTTGATAAAAAAGATAATATTCCACCTAAAATTAGTCCTAAACCGGATATTCCTTCAATGCTTCCAAAACTTGAACTATTGATGTTTAACAATTGAATAGCAACTATTGGAATTCCAATACTAATAACGGGTGTGAAAACGTTGCTTAATGTATTTTCAAATATTAATAGACGAATGGTTCGATTGGACTTCAAATATCTAAATCCTGAAAAGATAGAGGTGTCTGGTCTGGAAGAATTAATTGACTTATTAGAAAATATATTGAAATTAATTGACATAGTAATTAGTAAAGAGATTATTTCTGAGAAACATTCAATCCAAAGAAAATATGTGATCGAAACTTTAGAAAATAAAACTCCACCTAAAATCGGGCCTAAAATGTTGGATAAAGATTTAGCTATATTTTCTAGTGAGTTTAATCTTCCAATGTAACGTTTTTCAACCATTGATGAAACAGAGGAAGCATAACTAATGTTGATAAAATAAAGACTCGTTTGTATCAGAATAATAAGACTGAATAAACTAACTAGATTATTTTGTTTTCCAATTTGTTGTGCGAAAATAATTATTCCAAAGATGCTGATTAGTTGAGAAAGTAAAATTATTTTTTTGTGATTAAACCTATCAATAATTGTTCCAATTAGAGGCCATAGAAGAAAACCGATAAATGGCCCAAGTATTTGAGATACGGAAAAAATAATTCCTGATGAATAATGATTCAGAATATATAGTCCCAAAATAAACGAGAGCATGGTGCTACTGATGGATCCAATAAAATCAGAACTTACGGCTTTTATTGTTTGGGTTAAATGATTTGTTGAAAGTTCCATTAATTTTCCTTTTATTCAAAATTGATTTTTTAAAATTAGATAAACGCTTATTTAATTTTAATTGTTTTGTTATTTTTGAAATGAATAAAGTATATAATACAGTATACAGATTGAAAAGAGGGAAAAAGTCCTGAATACTGGACATAATTATGAAAAAATTAGGAGAAACTATTCGTAAAATTCGTCGGTTAAAGGGAATTACACAGTATGAAATATATGATGGGGTAGTGTCACGGTCATTTTATTCAGCATTTGAACACGGAAAATATGAAATAAAGGCAAGCGCCTTTTTAACATTTTTAGAAAGATTAGAAATTTCATTAGAAGAATTTAAATATATTCAAAATGAGTATAAAAGTCCTCAATCAATTGAGATACAAAAAGAGTTATTTAAGCATTACTATGCCGGTGATATTAAATTTGTCAAAAGTTTCTATGAAACATTTAGAAATTCGAAAAATGAGCGTGTTCGCCTTCTTAGTGCTCAGGCATATTTATATTACTATATTGCTGGTTCAAGAAAATTTAAAATGACATATGAGCCGCTAATTCCTCTTAAATTCCACCTTACTTTGATGAAAAATTGGACATTAGTTGATGTTCAATTGTTTGTGCACACCATTTTTTTGTTTCAGGACGACGTACAAGATTTAATAAATGTTTTTAAACAGTCGTACAAGGTTCTTAATGAATATATGGATTTTGATAGAGAAAAGGTTGTAATTCTTCGAGAACAGATTAATTTAAATTGTTTGCAGACCCTATTAGTGAATCAAGATTATAAAGAAGCACACGATATATTTGATTTAATTGGCAAAGATAATTTGGAAAAAAATGATCCAATTGATGCTTTGCTTTACAGAAAAACCAGTGTTTTATTGTTTAAACTTTATTTTGAAGATTTTGAGAAGGCTAAGTGTGATCTTCAAAAATTACTCGAATTTCAAGTTTACCTCGGAATGCAGGTTACGGATTTTAAATCACTTATTAGAACGCACCGAGAGCATGCTGAAGTTCATAGAAAAATAAATTAGGATTTTAAAATTAGCTATTAGAAACGAATCAATAAGTGAGAAATATAATGAAATGAAAGAAGAAAGGTATACCTTTGCTGAAAAAAGAAATAGGTTAGTAGAAGAAAATAAAGTGAAATGTTTCTTTTTTTTTGCTCAAAATATTGCCAAAAAAAATTAACGTTATACAATTGGGTATGAAAAGAAGCCATGAACGGGAATTCATGACTTCCAGTGTTGATAAGGCTTGCTACTTATAGAAACAGCCTAATAGCACCGATGATTTTAAAACAGAATTACTATTTCAAAAAACGCTGCCGGTCAAGCAAAGCGTTTTTTTGTTTTATCATGCTAAAATTACAACTACAGTAACGCATATTACTATGACGATAACAACAGTCGCAAAGATACACACCAGTTGGACAAAAGGTGAGTTTATTAAACTCAAATTTTTGACAAACTTGGCGATCCAGTCGAACCCGGAAAACATGGACGCTGATATCCCCCAGAATTCGATGAAAAGTGAAAACAAAATTCTTTTTGCATTGGCAAACACCTCCACTTTCAAATTTCGGCGCTACCATGCAGTTCTATAACATATCAATTTAATGATTATAGCATTTACAATGGCTAATGTGAGTTAGTATTTACACAATAATATATTTAGGAGAAAAGGAGAATAACCTCTCTTTTTCTCCTTTTTTACCCGGATAAATGATTAATACTAACAATGAACAAGTAATTAATTTTTACTAGGCTGGAGTTGGAATCTATAGGAAATTCGACTTTTGAACATTAATAATTGACAATTTTTCATGATGATGGTTTAATGGTTTAAAACATTAAACCAAAGGAAACGAAAATGGAAAACTTAAAAGAATTACAAGCAGAATTTAATGACATTAGTGATTTTTTGATTGCTTTAGGTGATGAAAAGCGACAATCAATTATCATTGAATTAATGGCAACTGAAAACGTATGCAAGGGTCTCAGAGTTAACGACTTAACTGAGGTTACAGGACTTTCAAGACCCGCTGTTTCACATCATTTAAAGGTGTTACGCCAGGCAAAATTAATCGAGTATCGCAGTGAAGGCACCAAAAACTATTATTATCTATCACATGACTTGAGTAGTATAAAAAAATTACAAAATTTATTGGTAAATGTTAATAAAGTAATTGAAGGAAGTAATCGAAAATGAAAAAAATTTTGATTGTTGAAACCAATGTAACAAGTTATGGCGATACAAAAGACGCTACAGGATTATGGTTAGGAGAAGCCACGGAATTTGCTGAAGATGTTCAAAAAGCGGGTTTTGAAGTTGATTATGTTAGTCCTAAAGGAGGCTTCGTGCCACTTGATCCCCGAAGTATGAAGTACGTTGATGAATCAATCATGAACTTTTATGCAACTAAAGATTTTCAGAACAGAGCTTTGGCAAATTCACTTAGTCCATCAGAGGTTAATCCAGATGATTATGTTGCGATATACTATGCTGGCGGTCACGGCACAATGTGGGATTTTCCGGAAGATGAAGCGTTACAAAAAATTACAATAGATATTTACCAAAACAACGGCTACGTCACTTCTGTCTGTCATGGAATCGCTGGATTGCTAAATATTAAGGACAACAAAGGCAATTACTTAATTGCTGGCAAAACAATCACTGGTTTTACTAGGTCAGAGGAAATATTGGCAGGTAAACGCTCAGTTGTACCATTTTTGAATAAGGTTGAGGCAGAAAAGCGTGGAGCTAACTTTAAAGAAAAGCGTGCTTATAAAGAGTTCGCGTTGCAGGATGATCAACTGATAACTGGTCAAAATCCTTTTTCAGCGCATGCGGTAGCTAAATTGCTAATTCAAAATTTGAAATAAACATATTTTTTTAGAAAATTTGATTTAAAAGATTAAACTGAGAAACGAGTTAAGGAGTAAATGATGCAAACAATTTTAGGAAGTAACGGTCAAATTGGACATGAATTGGCTGAAGAACTGTATCAAAATTATACTAAAAATTTGCGATTGGTTAGTCGTAATCCTAAAAAGATTCATGATACGGATGAAATTAAACCAGCTAATTTACTGAATTATGACGAAACACTGCAAGCAATTTCAGGTAGTGAAATTGTATATTTTACAGTCGGATTACCCATGAATTCGGATATGTGGGAGTCTCAATTTTCAACAATTATTGATAATGTTATCCGTGCCTGTGAAGTAAGTGATAGTAAACTAGTGTTTTTTGATAATACCTACATGTATGCAAAGAATTCTGATCTACAGGTGGAGAGCAGCCCATTTGTTCCAACGGGTCGTAAATCAACCGTTCGTGCTAAAGTCGCGACTAAAGTATTAAATGCTATGGAACGTGGGGAACTTGAAGCAGTGATTTGTCGAGCACCGGAATTTTATGGACCTGACAATACCCAAAGTATTACTAATACGATGATTTTTAACCGAATTAAGAATGGTAAAACTCCATTTGTTCCGATCAGTGCCAAGGCTTTGAGAACGTTGATTTGGACACCAGATGCAAGTCGAGCAATGGCTTTAATTGGTAATACCAAATCGGCGTACAGTCGAACTTGGCATCTACCAAGTGAAAGCATCACTTATCAAAATTTAATTAGACTTTGTGAAGATGTTTTAGGACGTAAGATTCGCTATAAGGTAGTTAAAATGGTCGTGTTTAAAATTGGAAGTTTGTTTAGCCAGAAGTCAAAAGAATTATTGGAACTTTTACCACGCTATCGCGATGATAATAATTTTTCATCTGATAAATTTAAACAGCAGTTCCCAGAATTTAAGGTTACTTCTTTTGAAGAAGGTGTTCGGAAAATATTTAATAGGTAATGATGGAACACTCATTTTGATGGTGACTACAATTAGTTTATTGGAGTGATACTTTGTAGGAAATTCAATAAATTGAAATGCAACAGGATTTGCTGGTACACATAATTTGATCAATCTTATTATTAATTTCTTGGCTGTGATTAGTGGAATACAGCGAACTAATCGTTATTAACGCTGATTTTAAATGGTGCTTGAGGCAAAGGGGAAACCTTTTGGAAGTTATTTTATATTGGCGCGGCCAACGGGTCTCGGATTCATGAATTAGATATGGTATTTCATTTTGATCATATGCATTTAGATTATGGAAAGTATGGTAAATTTTCTGATAAGCGATTTAGATTGCAGGATTTAAAGCGAGTTTTAAGTGAATGGCAAGAAAAAATGGCCAATGCTAATGGTTGGAATAGCTTGTATTGGAGCAATCATGATCAGCCCAGAGCAGTGACCAGATTTGGAGTGGACAGTGAAAATTATCGAATTAAAGCAGCCAAAATGTTAGGAACAATTCTACATATGTTGCAAGGAACTCCCTATATTTTTGAAGGTGAAGAGCTGGGGATGTCGAACGCCAAGTTCACTGATATTACTGATTACCAAGATTTGGAAACTAAGAATATTTATAAGGAATTAACTGAACATCATAATTTAGATTCAAAAACAGTAATGCGCTATATTTATTTAAAATCTCGTGATAATGCAAGAACACCAATGCAGTGGAATGATAGTAAGTATGCTGGGTTCAGTGAAGCTAAACCGTGGATTGATCTGAACCCCAATTATAAGGATATTAATGTGAAACAGGTATTAAATGATCCAGATTCGGTATTTTACTATTATCAAAGATTGATAAAGTTACGCCACACATTGCCAATCATAACGACAGGCTCGTATGAGTTATTAGAGCCGGATAATTCAAAAGTGTATAGTTATGTCCGATCAGCTGGGAAACATAAACTATTGGTTATGGGAAACTTCACTAGTGAAAAATTAAAAATAAACATTCCAACTGAATTTAAAAACGCGGAAGTACTTATCGATAATTATGATAATAAAACTAATTTTTCCGAAATTTATCCATGGCAGGCACGTGTGTTAATGATTTAAGTAAACTAATATAGTTTAATTGGGAACTTATTAACAAGTATCAAACTTGATGGCTAACTCATTTCATTCAAAAAGACCAGTAAACTATTCGTAGTTTGCTGGTCTTTATTAATTATTCTACTGGCAACTGTTGTAATTGAAGTAACTGAGCTTGATTGATTTCGGTGTACAACGTACCGGCAATTGGTTGCGAGATGCTTCCGTTAGCAAGGCCTTGTTGAATAAAATCATATTCATATTGAAAAGCTTCAGCATAATATTTAGCATCAATCGGTTGAGTAGTAGCACGATATTCATGGTTGATTTCGTCAAAAAATCGATTTAAGTTATGTTGAACTATATAAATATAATTATTATCATCACGTTGTTGTGTGAGACGGGACCGCAAAATGTCATCTAAATATTGATCAACTAAGCTAACTACGGCCTGATTTAAGTCTAACAGCTCTTGACGAACTTGTTTAATTTGCTTAGCTTTCTTAGCGAATTTAGGATCAGTAGCTATTTTTTGCTGGTACGCTACTTTATAATTGTCACGATTTAGTTTAGGACGATATCGAGCATGCCAAAGAATTTCCTTGAATAAATGACGGAGCATATGTTTCCAACTAACTCGGCGTTTTTCAACTAACATCCGATTCATCATACTATCATAGATATCAATGGTTTTCTTGTTGTATTGTTGACTTACTTCAGGACTGTGAAGATAGTTATCAATGACACCTTTAGTTTCTGATAATAGTAGGTAGTAGTTATCCGATAAGTTGTTTCGATTATCCATTTCCATTGTTTTTTGGGATTGTAGTTGGTTGGTTAAAGCATCGCGGATAGATCGATCATCAATTGAAACACGCATTTTTAAGATTGTTTGATCAATCATCTTATTACGGACTTGATTTAAATCAAATTCACCATAGTCGACAACTTTTTTTGGTAATTTGATATTTAAGACAACCGCACTGACTATCATACTGATTAAAATCACAAACATGGCAATAATGATTAATTCATTACGGTATGGGAAATTATGACCACCAATGTGATTAGGTAAAGATAATGCCATTGCCAACGTCACAGTTCCGTGGATTCCACTAATGGCGAATAAACCGGAATTAAATTGATGATGCTCATCACTAGGCTTTCCGAAAAATTCAGCGATGCTTTCGTTTTTTTCACGCACGGCCCAGACGTATCGAAGGACAAGCATTATCACATAAACTAAAACGCTAATTAATAGTAAATGAAGAGTTCCTGACCAACCCATAGCCACGATGTCGGCATAGATTGTTGGTAAAGCTAGACCTAGTATTAGAAATACGAAGTCATTTAGAACATCGGTAATAACATTCCAAATGGTATTATTGGTTAGTTGAACGCTAGTTGAAGAAAGTCGCAAGCGATTTGCTTCCCAATTATGCTCAATTCCGGTTGCAACAACGGCTAGAATGCCCGACATTCCGAGATGTTCAGCCAAAAGATAGACGGCAAATGGAGTTAATAAACTGATTGGAATTGTGGTAATTTCAGGGTTTTTACCACGAGTGTTTAGGTTGAATCGCAGCGCAACTAAGGCGAATCCCGCAATCAATCCAACTAGAATGCCACCCACTGCGACAAATAAAAAGTGCACAATGCCATTTATAATTGAAAAGGTTCCAGTTGATAAAACAGATAAAGCAAGGTCCAACAGGACTAGCCCAGTCGCATCATTAAATAAGGACTCTAGCTCTAGTGCTTCGCCAACGCCTGAGGGCATCTCACTGTCGCTAGTTAGTGATTTTACAGCTACTGCGTCAGTTGGGGTGATAATCGCGGCTAGTGCAATCGCGAGTGGTAAGGTCCATTGTTTTTCAATCCAATTAGCAGTAACGCCAACGACGATCGCAGTAACTACAGCTAAGAATACAGAAAGTAAAAAAATCCCTGAAAATTTAGAACGAATTTTTTCAAAGGATTGTTTTTGCCCATCAACAAACATTAGTGGGGCAATAATCATCATTAGAAAAAATTCTGGTTCAAGCTCAAAATGACGAAATAATGGTACGAATGATAGAACTACTCCGGTTAAAATTAAAATGAAAGTTTCGGGTACCTTAGGAATAAACTGCTTAATAACGTTGGCACTAATAACTCCAACCAATAGTAGTGCAATTAAATAAAAATCAGCCATAAATACTCCCTTCCTAACTTAAATACATCAATTATACTATTCATTAACTTTTTTTGAATTAAGTTTAAAAGAAGACGATTATGAATAATCAATAATGCAAAACAATTCAAAGGTTATTTCAATAAGACTTAGATACATTAGCCAACTTGTTTAAAAAATCTTGTACGCTTAGTGATGTGATTAAAAATTTCTGTGGGACTTTAAACAAAGAATTATTTTGAATTGACAGAGCCTAGAAAATTTAATAAGAATATGTTGTGAAGTCTAGCTGTTTTTAGAGGGCAGATATGAAAGGTCGCTCAAAAACGCAAATTAGGCGCTAACTTTAGACATCCTAATAGGTGCCATTTGCATAAGGAACTATACCTAATTTTTACAGTCTCTTAATTGTATTCAAAATTAATATGTGAGTCTCAAATGCTGGATAGTATAAACTATGGTTGAAGAAATTAAAAATGATTGGTAGGGCTAAACTTGGACAGACGGCAAATCAAAAGTACAAATTACTTAATGGGAGCATTGGCTAATTTAGTGAAGGGCGGTAAAGACATTTCCGATGTATCTATTAGCCAATTGGTAAAAAAAGCTAAGGTTTCACGATCTACTTTTTATCGAAACTTTGATAACAAAGAAGATTTTTTGAGCTGGGTAAGTGTTCAATTAGAAGAGGGAATCCTTAACGCGTCACGGGTTAACTTTGGAGATGAAGTGGAGAATCCCTTTCAAAACTATTTTAACTATTTAAATCAAAATAGGTATCTTTATACGGCTTTTGTAAATACAATAAGTTGGCCTACATTGGTTGATAGAATGTATCTTGTTGCCACTAATAGCTATGAACGTTTATTAAAAGGTAATAAGTCTAATATTCCTGTGAAAGATCTTGCAACCTATATTGTTGGTGCCCATGTTCATGTCACACGTGTCTGGCTTTTAGAGGATAATCCGCGATCTCCTGAACAAATGGCAGAACTACTGACGGCTCTGACTCGTGACGGCCTATTAGCTGGATTAGGTATTGATTCAGTTATTAATTTACCTAAGTAATTTTTCCAGATACGGGACATAATATGTTAAAAGTGTGCTTCATTCATTTTAAATAAGGGGTTATGATGTGGACATAAATCAGACAACTTATTTAAAGGGGGATTTTATTATGTCGTTTTTGACAGTTAATGGCGCTAAACTTTCATATAATGTTATTGGAAAAGGGCCTGCGTTGATATTTGTTCCAGGAGCAAATGGGACAGGGGATATTTTTAGAAAAACAGCAGAATTATTAAAGGATACGTTCACAGTAATTACGTATGATCGTCGAGACTATGGGTTAAGTCAACTAACAGTTCCACTACCAGTAGAAGCAAAAAATCCGAATAGCACGTATCGTATTAAAAAGGATGCCGATGATGTTGCAGCTTTAGTGAATGAAGTTGCAAAAGAGCCAGCCTACATTCTAGGATCTAGTTCTGGGTCAATAGTAGTTATGGAAACTTTACAAGATCATCCAGAAGTATTTAAAAGGGTCTTATTACATGAATCTCCAATTACAGTATTTATAGACGCTAAAAAGCAAGCGCAGATGAATAACAATAAGATTGCCGAACTAGCTGGGCAAGGAAACATGAAAAAAGCGATGGAAAACTTTGCAAAGGATATGCATATTGGAGAGTTAGATCGTCAGATGATGCTTCAACAGCCCGTGGAACAAACGTCAGAACGGGCAAAAAAATCTTTGCAGTCACGTTTGTTTTGGATTGAATATGAAATTCGACAATATACGAGTCGTGAGATTGATATTAATGTACTTAAAGAAAATCGCGATAAAATCGTATTATTTACCGGTAGTGATTCTGGAGATTCATTTCCCAAAATGGTAATGAATGACCTTTCACTTAAAATTAATGTGTCGATTACCTCCATTCCGGGCGGACACTTAGGTTATGCACAAAAGCCAGAAGGGTTTGCTGAAACGCTTAAAGAACAGCTATGAATTAAGATGGACATGAGGTATAACTAAAATCTGAATTTAATTTTTTGAATTAAATAACAAAAATGCATGAGATAAGGTAGATGTTTCTACTTAAATGCAAAGGCCGAACGATGAATAAAACCATTCACCGTTCGGCCTTTGCATTTGTAAGTTTCTACGGGGGTAGTCTTTACTTATAGAAATACACCACGTGTGAGAAACAGAATTTTGTGGAACAAAACATTTATTATTGCCGTTAGTAGTGCTCGTTGTTTTTCGACTTATGGCTCGCGTTCTTTTGCGATCTGTAAGTTACAAATAATGATAGGTTAGTTACACTGATTTTCTTTTATTTGATAAGAAAATGGTTGGAATTAACATGATTAGTGCTGCAAACGAAATCATTAAAAATCCATATTGAAAAGATTCTAGTCGGATATTTACTAAGTGTGTGTGAACAAACTCGGTTAAATGGCTGGCGGCAATATGATATTTACCATCAGTCAGGTGCTTTTCAAAAAGTTTAACCTGTGTTTTTGAATATGAAGTGACAAGGGTTGTTATTAGAGCCGATCCAAACGCACTTCCGATATTTTGAATAATTCTTGTGCCAACCGTGGCACTTGGAACATCATTTTTTTGCATTCCTGTGTATGAATCAGCCATTAGTGGTGTAAAGATACCACCAGCACCAATACCACGAATTAGCAGTATTAAGGCCACAAGCCAGTAATTAGTGCTTTGGTTGATCCAATAAAATGGAATTGTTCCGACAAATGTAATAATGGTACTGACTAAAACAACATATTTTGCACCGATGCTATCCGTTAAACGGCCGGTTAAGGGGCGGGCAATTAGCATTCCTAATCCCTGTGGGAAGAGTGCTAATGCTGCCATAATTACACTCATGTGTTCAACGTTTTGAAAATAAAGTGGCAAAAGCAACATTGCCCCGTTTAGCAAGGTTCCTGCAATGAATAGTCCGACCGCCGCTCCATCAAAGGAAGCAAAGCCAAAAAGTTTAAGGGGGATAACGGCGTATTTTCGACGTAACATCGCCCATCCGATGTAAAGAAGCAGTGATAATAACCCAATAATTAAGAAAGTAATAGTTGTATCGTTGGTAAAAGTAGCCTGATGGGCAGCCTTTACCATCCCATAAATAATGCTACTACTAGAAGCAACTAGTAAGCTAATGCCCACTATGTCTAGTTTGGCATGCTTGTTTTGAGCGGGATAGTTAGGCATTTTCCAAAGGATAAGAGCGATGGACACAATAGCAACTGGAATGTTTACCCAAAAAATCCAACGCCAGCTTAAAAATTTAATGATAATTCCGCCAATAACTGGTCCCAATAAAGGTCCCAAAATAATTGGTAGACCAACTGTTGCCATCATCTGTCCCATGGAGTCTGCACCAGCAGTTTGAACTAGCAGGGTTGTTAGCAATGGCATAATTAGTCCACCTGCAAATCCTTGAACTAAGCGGGCAACAATTAGAAAGTTAATGCCTGGAGATATCGCCGAGAGGATGGATCCAAGTGCAAATAGGATTTCACCAGTCAAAAAAACATATTTACCATCAAATTTATTTATTAGCCAACTGGAAAATGGAACAGCCACACCAGTGGCCAACAAATAACCGGTAATTGTCCATTGGACGGTTGTAACAGTACTATTTAGATCTCGTACTAAACTATTGATAACAATATTCATCATTGTTGAATCTAGTAGGGGCGCCATTGCGCCGAACACAACAACCCATGCGACTAACATGGTTTCTTTTGAAATTTTATTTTTTGCCATAACTTCTCCTTTTAGAAACTAATAGTTCTTTAAAACGATATTTACGATACTATTAGTTCTTTAAAAAGTCAACAAGAAACTTTTTGTTTCTTAAAAATGCTGATATAATGGAAATACAATTATGTTGGAGGTAAAAGTATGGTGAAGATGCGACGGCATGGCTCAGAGCTAGAAGCAGCAATTTATACGGCAGCTCTTGAACTATTAAAAGAAGATGGTTTTTCGGCGCTTAGTTTTGGGAAAATTGCAACGCGGGCAAACACGAGTAAATCAGTAATTTATCGTCGTTGGAATACACCGTTTGAATTAATTATCTCGGCAGTTCAAGCACAAATAATTTCCGAGAATAACGGGCGTTTAGATCAATTAACATTGAATGGTAAAACACTTGAAGCAGATTTGTCACAGTTATTTAAGCGCCTAAACATTAGCTTGAGTTCCTTTGGGGCACTATCTGTTGGCAATCTAATTGGGGAAGTGTCCCAGCAGCAGAGCGAAATTCTTCGAAAAATGATTAATGATGCAACAAAAACTGATAAAAATTCTATAGATAAAGTTATTTTGCGAGCACAGCACCGCGGTGAGCTTGGACCGGGAGATCTTCCAGAAACATTGCAATTATTGCCGTTTGAATGGTTACGCTATCACGTTTTTATTGGTGGTGGAATTGACCAACAAAAAATTAATGATTTGATTAATTTAGTTTTAATTCCGAGTTATAAGAATGAATTGCCACCAAAATAAATTTATGGAAGATTAATCTGAACAATGTAGATGCTAACGGCTATAATGGCGAGTTGAGGTTATATTATGTGGTTTTGTAAAAAATGACATCATTTTTTTCTGATTAAAACCCCTTAATATTTATTATATTTAAAAGTGCCTTTTAACTGACATTTTTAACTAAAAAGTAGTAAAATACTTGCACAGATAAAATTCAGTTATTTAACTTAGAGAGAGGGAAATTCTGGTGTTAGAAAAAACAGCGTATCGACAATTATTGAGTAGAGCGTTTGATATTCCGGTTTCGGTTACTTATTGGGATGGCAAGGAAGAATCTTATGGCGATGGTGAGCCAGTCGTTAAGATTCAAATAAAAAAGTCGATACCATTAAAATCGTTAACTGATCAACCTACTTTGGTTCTTGCTGAAGCATATATGGATGGTGACATTGAGATTGATGGGAGTATTCAAGAGCTGGTAACGTCGGCGTATCGACAAGCCGATAGTTTTTTAACAAAAAATTCATTCTTGAAGTTCTTGCCTAAGCAATCACATTCTGAAAAGGCCAGCCAAAAGGATGTTCAGAGTCACTATGATATCGGGAATGATTTCTATCGACTTTGGTTAGATAAGACTATGACGTATTCCTGTGCCTATTTTGAAAATGATGATGACACCTTGGAACAGGCTCAAATGAATAAGATCCGTCATATTTTAAACAAACTAGAACCACAGGCTGGAAAGCGTCTTTTAGACATTGGTAGTGGTTGGGGGACTTTGTTATTTACTGCTGCTGAAGAATACGGCTTGAATGCCACTGGTATTACTCTTAGTCAGGAGCAGTATGATTACACCAAGCAACAAATCAAAGAGCGTCATTTAGAAGGAAAAGTTGATATTCTATTAGAAGATTATCGTGAAGTTCATGATCAGTTTGACTATGTGACGTCAGTTGGAATGTTTGAACATGTTGGTAAAGAAAATCTAGGATTATACTTCCAGCGTGTACAGGAGTTTTTGGTGCCAGAAGGTCGCGCACTTATTCATGGGATTACTGGGCAACATCAAGGGGCTGGTGTTGATCCGTTTATTACTAAGTATATTTTCCCTGGTGGATATATTCCTAACGCCGCTGAAAATCTTGAACATATCATGGATGCTAAGCTCCAATTCTCAGATATTGAACCATTGCGTCGTCATTACCAAAAGACTTTGGAAATTTGGAATGATAACTATAATCAGGTTAAAGATCAGGTTATTGAAAAGTATGGCATGCGATTTGCTAGAATGTGGACGCTATATCTTGAAGCATGTGCGGGTTCGTTTGAGGCAGGAAATATTGACGTTATGCAATATCTTTTGACCAAGGCTCCAAGCGGTACAGGTTTGCCAATGACACGCGAATATATTTATCAGGCCGACGACCAGAAGGCCTAAAACACAAAAATAAATTGAGAGCGGGACACAAGTCAATAAGTGACGAATGCTAAAGTTAAACTTAGAATGATGATGGTATTGTTATTCAAAGTTTGCTTTTAAGCGGAGTTACTTGACTTGTGTCCCGTTTTTTAATCGTTTAGATTTTAATTTTGATCCAGTTTTATTATTGTTTGGGTTAGTCTTTATATTGAAAATGATTGCAATATACGTTCTTTTTGTCTAGAACTTTTCTGGTCCAATCCAGCAATGTTATGCCATTTAAAATGAATCAAACGTGTTTTTAAAAACATTCCGCGGAACAGTGCTTTTTTTAGTGGTGATCCAAAAAAAATTCGATAAAGCCAGTTAGGAGTTGTCATGGTGGTGATAACTTCAATTTTTGGTTGGTTTAGTTTAGTTTTCATGTTTTTAGCAGTATAAAGAATGTTTTTGGCATATACTTTATCAATGAATCCCTTAGTCATTGCAGGCATTAATTCCCACCATACCGGGAACATGAAGATCACTTGGTCGGCGGCTGCGATTCTTTGTTGATAATCGGCAACTTGGCTATTACAAGGGATTCCTTGACGCCAATGAGATAAATCTTGAGCTGTCATAGTCGGATTGAAATGGTCTGCATGCAAATCAATTAGATCAACTTGAACTCCCCTCTCTATTAGCGTGGACGTAACCCTTTTTAAGAGTGCTGCTAAAAACGACCTATGATGTGGAATGTTTTCCGAGGCTCTTGCGGTGTATGGATGGTCAAATATTATTACAGTTTTCAAATTTAAGTTCTCCTATCAAAAATATTAATAATATTTTAGGTTGGATTGAAAATAAGTGCATTAACATATGTTAAGTAAAGAGGTAAAAAGGATGAACAGGGCTTTCATAGACCGATTCAATATATCAACTAAGGAGTGGAGCAGAATACAGCACTTCTTTTATGAAAAAACAGTTCCCGCCAAAACAAATCTATTATATGAAGGAGACATAGCGGATCAGCTTTTCTTTGTGAACAGAGGAATGGTCCGACTATGGCATAATCACGACGGAAAAGATATCACTCTGCAGTTTTTCCTAGAGAATCAGATGGTTTCATCATTTGAGAGTTTTACACAAGATATACAGAGTGATTTTTCAATTGAATGCGTAGAAGAAACAAGTGTCAGCATAATAAGTAAGAGTAATTTACAACTTTTATTTAGCCAATATCCGTCTTTTAAAGATATTATGTTACAACAAATAACAAAGAGATTTATTGATTATACAAAGTATTTTTTGTCACGGATTGAAGATTCACCTCAAGAACGGTTTTTGAGATTGGAACGAGTAAACCCTGAGCTAGTTGATAGGGTGCCAGATATGTATTTAGCGTCGTATTTGGGAATAACACCTGTTTCGTTAAGTCGAATTCGTCATAGGATCAAAAATTAATATTACAATCAAAATGTTAGCGATTTCAGTGTATTTTCTGGCATACTGATAGATAAAGATACTGGTTATTGATGCGAAACTTTTGAGAAACTTCTATATTAGAAACGGAGGTTGCCGATGGATTTTAAACCGATTGTACAAAAATCAAAAATTTTTATGCAGGTCTTTATTAAAAGATATAGTGCTTCGCAAATATCAAATAACTCGATTGTTTTATCATATTATTTGTTATTATCAATTTTTCCGGCCTTAATGTTTTTTGGAAGTTTACTACCAATTTTAAACATCGATATTGCAACGGTTTTAGAGTATATAAAAACCGCTATTCCAAATACGATTTATGATGTTGCCGCTCCGTTTATTAGGGATTTTCTTGGCAGAGGAAATGGTGGGTTGCTATCAATTGGAGCGCTTTTAACGTTGTACTCAGCTAGTAAGGCGATGGTTGCTTTTCAGAATACAATCAATCAGGCCTATGGTATTAGTAAGCGTCCTAACATGATTATTAGTCGAATATTAGCATTTGTACTAACACTTTTGATTATTGCAATAATTGCGGCACTGATATTCTTTTTTAGTTTTGGACAAACAATAGTGTACTATCTGACACCGATTTTTAAATTGCCGGGGGATTTATTCAACTTGATTGGTCAGATTAAGTGGCCAATTATGTTAATCGGAACATTCATTTGTTTAACACTTTTATATTATTTAGCTCCACATAAGAAGATTAAATTCAGATATACAATTCCGGGTGCTCTAGTTGCAACGATTGGACTATTGCTGTTATCTCAACTATTTTCACTCTACGTACAGTACTTTGCCCGTTCTGTAAGTAGTTATAAGGCTTTAGGAACATTTATTATTGTACTGTTTTGGCTTAATTTTCTTTCAATGATTGCTTTATTGGGAGGAGTTATAAACGCTACTTGGCAGGACTTGCATACAAAGAAAAACGAAGAGACAAAAACGGATAGCGAAAGTAAAACATAAAAATAACCTAACATTAGTTTTGTGCCAAACGAGTTAATTTGGAACTAGTGTTAGGTTATTTTTAATTGCAGTGCTTAATTAACTATTATTCATGCTTAAATCATGGGTTAGTTGATCGAGGAATACCTTAGCAGTAGGTGATAAATCTCGATTTTTAACCCATATGAGACTTGAAGTACTTGTAATGTTTGGTGATAAGGGAATAAAGCGTAATTGGGATTGATTTGTATTGACAATACCATCAATGCAAAGGGCGTAACCAACTCCGGCTGCTACTAATAAAGATGCGTTATACAAAAGATTATAAGTTGCCACAATATTTAAATCGTCAGCTATGTTAGTTTCAAACCATTCGTTAATTGCCACTTTAATCTTAGTTTGACTGGAAATTATTAGTTTTAAAGACAGTAAGTCTTGTAAAGAAACAGTATCTTGCTGGGCAATTTTAGAATTGATAGGGGCAAGAATCCCCCAGCGACTTGCTCCTGGCAAACTAATAAAATCAAAATCATCGCCTATATTGATGTCTAAAACAATGCCAAAATCAAAAATACCAGATGTAAGATTGTGGTGTGCCACGTCAGCGTTTGTGCTGGTTATTTCAAAGTTGATATTGGGATATTTTCTTTGTACATTGCGAATAGTTTGCGCGACGAGGAGAAAAGATCTCGCTTCTGCACTTCCAATATTAATAATCCCAGATATTACCGTATCTTGCTGTAGATTTTCAATGGTTTTATCAGCTAAAGACAAAATTTGATTGACTTGATTGTAAAAATATTCACCGGCGGAGGTCAGCTGAATATTTTTATGACCCCTTTCAAATAAAGAAGTTTCAAGTTCTGATTCTAATGACTGAAGTTGTCGTGAGATAGTGGGCTGAGATACATGTAACTGTAAAGCAGCCCTAGTTATGTTTTTTTCCACAACGACTGTCTGAAAATATTTAAGGACACGTAACTCCATGATTGAGCACCTCAATATACAATTTGGTTATAGTTATCAATTCAATATAAGCATTAGACATGGATATCGTCAAGCCATATATTATAAGTATTGAGAGTTTGAGGGCCAAGGCTATGAAAAAATAACTGGATAAAGTACAACTAGAAAGATTTAGTAGTAGTCGACGGTAAGTATACGTTAGAACGTGGGATGGTATTAATTCCAGATGGTACCAATAGGCAGCTGCTCAAAAGGCGGGTCGTATTTATATTGATGAACGGAATTTTGAAATATAATTTGCTACCGTTCATGACTCAAATCTGTCTCAAAAGATTAGCGATGAATATGAATAAAGCACCAAAATAGCGTTTATTTGAGTTCCATTCTTGAAGAAGACCTAATGCAAGCCATGGTTAAAATAATATCGCACTAATATATTTTTTAAGGAGATAGTGGAAATGGCAAAAAATAAAGAAGTCGAACAGGGAATTATATTTTCGAAGGGTCCCAAAAATAATGCGTTTGCAAAATACTTTGTTGGTCAAAGCTATTTACAGGGATTGGTGGAAGATCCCGATGTTAGTGTAAGCGTTGGAAATGTAACGTTTGAACCAGGGTGTCGTAATAATTGGCACATCCATCATAATGGATATCAAATTTTGCTTGTTACGGGTGGAGAAGGCCTTTATCAAGAAGAGGGAAAGCCGGCACAACGTTTGAAGGCTGGAGATGTTGTTGTGACACATGATGGAGTAAAACACTGGCATGGGGCAACTAATGATAGTTGGTTTTCGCACATAGCAATAACAGCAGGAACGCCAGAGTGGCTAGAAAAAGTTAGTGATAGTGAATATCGAAAAGCAGAGGAGAACGCAAAATAATGGTAAAAAAACAAACAGCAGGACGGGATAATCTGGGTAGTTTTGCTCCACAATTCGCTGAATTAAATGATGATGTTTTATTTGGTGAGGTCTGGTCAAGAGAAAAACAATTATCATCCCACGATAGAAGTTTAATTACAGTTTCAAGCTTATTGACGCAAGGAGTTCCCCAATTAGAGGCACATATGAAAATTGCTAAAGCAAACGGGGTTACTAAAGAAGAAATGGTCGAGTTAATTACCCATTTAGCATTTTATACTGGTTGGCCTAAAGCGTGGAGTGCTTTTAACGTAGCAAAAGAGATCTATAGCGATGAATTCTGATCAGATTGATATTTTCAAAAGATTATTGGAAGGTAACCTTGTCAGAGCCGATGATAAAGACTTTTATAAAGTACATCAGATTGTTGAAGAGAACGCCAAACTTTTAATGGAATTCAATAGTGAAAGTAAAATCGATAAGAGAACAATCATTTTCAAAAAAAACTGGAAAAATTTTGTCAAAGATTTGCGTATTAATCCTCCATTTCAAATCGATTTTGGAAGGCATACTTTTTGTGGTTTCAGATATGAATAGGATGAACGATGGGGATAGTTTTGGGGCCAATGTTCAAAAGCAGCTATATGGAAACAAAATTGCAAATTTATTGAAAGAATTACCAAAACATGCCGGAGACTTTATGGCACATTCCAAAGGAAGCTTAAAAGCTGGTAACTCCGAATCTGAGTTAGTCTAGTCCGTGATTTATTTGCTACCATACATCGGCTTTCCGTTGGTAATTAATAGTATTCAGAAGATCCACCAGGTTGTGATGGACTTAGACGAAGAAAACAGCGAATGGACTTTCAAATTGATGATAAATAATCTATATGAATGCTTAGTTATTGAAAAGGTCAAATTCCGGTTATGGTGGGAATTTGGCCTTTAATGGTTAATTAAAACTATCCCTAAAAATAGGATAGACAAACCAAATTAGGCTTTTAAATGTTTAAAATTTATTAACACGTTCTTAAATTTGAGTTTTGAAATTGTACCTAGTAGCGAGTTACGAGTAGAATTAAGCAACTAACAGAGATTGGAGGATACTAATGCAATTTCGATTTTTACGACCACTTGGCTGGCTTTTCATAATTGGTGGAACTTTTTTTATGATAACTAACAATAACAGCCCATTACCTGCAATACAAAGGGATAATATTCAGAATGGTATAAAAGATGTAATTGGGAATATTCAAACAAATGCAGAACAGTTAATTCAAACTGAGACAAAGAAAAATACAAGTAGTAAAGCAGACAAATCAACTGAACCGGAGGGAGCAACCCCACTCGAATCAATTGTTACACCTGGGACTCTTAAGAATACGTACTATTATCATTTTAGTGATCAAGCTTCAAAGCAGGTTAAAAGCGTATTTGGTGCCGCAATTCAGGAATATAATGCCACGGGAATAGTAAAATTAATGCCAGGAAGTGCAGATCCACAACAGAATTCAATTACTTTTGGAGTTTATGAAACTTATAATAGCTCGAGTGGCCCGAATACGTTGGAATTGGGTAAAGGCGGCCCCAAAATTACTGAGAGAACTGGAATATCAGGAACGACAGATACTAATAATGCATCTGCTAGTTTAAATGTAGCTTATTCAAAATCAATCTCTAAATCGGTGGCTCTCCATGAATTAGGTCATGCATTAGGATTAGATCATAGTAAAAATGAAGCTTCAGTTATGTATCCTATTGACCAAGGAGTTGTAATGTTGTCCAAAGGTGATTTAGAGGCGTTGAGATATATTTATAGTAAATAAGTAGGGCTGGTACAACTGGAATTATGTTGTATTTGCTGTAACAACGTAAGATAATAACAAAAGAAAGTACGTTAATGGTAAAATAATGCAATAAAAAACGAGCATCCCGAAGTGAAGGGGTGTTCGTTTTGTTGTTAATTATGGTTAATAAATTGTTAAAATAACAGCAGAGGTTTTTAACTCAGGAAAAGGAGCTTTATTATGCAAGTTAAATATCGGATTAAAGGAATACGTGCGATTACTTACACAGCACTTTTTGCCGCTATTATTTTTATTGGAATCTCAGTTCTTAGGATTCCAATTCCAGCTTTGGTTGGACGACCGTTTGTCCATTTTGGAAATAGTTTGACGGTTTTAGCTATTTTGATTTTGGGAGGGCGCCTAGGAGCAATTGCTGGAGCGATTGGACTTGGTGGTTTTGACTTGCTCAATGGGTACGCTGCCACCTCGTGGTTAACGGTGTTAGAAGTCATTATCATGGCATTGGTTGTCAGCGGAATGGTTCATTTTTTTCATGATAATGACCGGACTGGCAATGTTATAATCATCAGTGTTGTGGCAGGGATTACCAAAGTTTTCACTTCATATTTTAGCTCACTTATTACAGCATTAATGTACGGTACAACGTTTAAAGCAGCGGTTGTAGCATCTTTTTTAAGCCTACCTGCCACTGTTATTAATTCAATATCAACAGTAATTATTGTTCCAATATTGTATTTTGCGGTTAAAGATATAGTGTATCGGTCGATTAGATAAGGTCATCTAGATATTAAGGTAGAACACCCCATTCCACCACCAATACAGAGTGTAGCAACGCCAGTTTTGGCGTTTTTTTGTTTCATTGCGTAAATTAGAGAAACCAGTATGCGAGCGCCAGATGCCCCAACGGGATGGCCTAAGGCAATGGATCCACCATGAATATTGACTTTGTTGGTTGGAATCTTGAGGGTGCTAATTACGGGGATAGCTTGGGCAGCAAAAGCCTCATTTACCTCAAAAAGGTCAATATCATTAATGCTTATGCTCTCGTGTTCCATTAGTTTTTGGGTGGAGTTAATTGGGCCAAGTCCCATTATAGTTGGATCAATTCCTGCCATGGTACCATAATTCCATTTAGCAATTGGAGTAAGACCTAGGTGATGCATTGTATCTTCATCCATTAGTAAGACGCCTGCAGCCCCGTCATTGATTCCAGCGGAGTTAGCAGCAGTTACGACTCCATCAGGTTTGAAAGCTGGTTTCATATTATCAAGTTTATTAATATCCAAATGTGGACGCGGAGCCTCGTCTAAATTAATTGTTTTATTGGAAATTTTAACGGGAATAATTTCTTCGGAAAAGCTTCCATTAGTTTGAGCCAGAACTGCTTTGTTTTGACTATTAATTGCGAAAATATCCATCTCATGCTTAGATACTTTTTTTAATGTGGCAACATTTTCGGCTGTAATTCCCATGGGATAGTTATTAAAAGCATCTGTTAACGCATCGTTCATCATTGAATCAACCAATTCGTCATTTCCCAGACGATATCCAAAACGTGCTTTGCGTAACAAATAAGGTGCATTTGACATGCTCTCCATTCCACCAGCAATTGCAACTTTAATGTCACCCATTGCGATCAATTTGGCAGCTTGATTGATACTTTCTAGTCCTGATCCACAAACGGCATTTAGGGTAAGAGCAACAACACTGTTAGGTAACCCTGCGTTTAAGGCGGCTTGCCTTGCTGGGTTTTGTCCGTTACCAGCCTGAAGGACATTTCCCAGCAATACTTCGTCAACGTCGTCAGCAGATACGTGCGCTCGCTTTAATAGCTCTGCAATCATCAGAGTTCCTAGGTTAACGGCAGAAAGGTCTGCTAAAACTCCCCCCATCTTTCCAATCGGGGTACGACCAGCACTAACAATGTAAACATTTTTCATTTAGTATAAATATCCCTTCTAGTTTTATCTTAAGTTTAAGATACCGCGTGGTTGTTAGAAGAGGAAGTCTAATAGTAATTATTTTCAATAATTTTAAAAAATAGGTTATATATAGAACAATTCGAATTGATGTTATAAGCCAATTCTTTGACTTGAGGTTGTAGACACGATATTCTACCGATAATTAAGCAATGTAAGGGCTTAATTATCGGTAGAATTGGTTATTTGTTCAACATAAGGAGGAATTGGCAATGTCAAACGAAGTAGTATTGGAGACCGAAGCACAGGATTTTAGTAATGCAAATAAACCGCACCCTCGAATTTATGAGTTAGAACCAACTGAGGGTAGAAAACTATTAGAAACAGTTCAGAGCTCACCAGTAAATAAGTATAACGTTGATATCGAAGATACCATATTTTCAGCTGGAAAATGGGGTGATATTTCGGTTAGATTTGTAAGACCGGCTGGAAATTATGCTAAACTTCCGGTTATTTTTTATATTCATGGTGCGGGATGGGTATTTGGTAGTTCTAAAACACATGATAAGCTGATTCGTGAATTGGCAGTCAGAACAAACTCAATCGTTGTTTTTCCAGAGTATAGTCGTTCTCCAGAAGCTAAATATCCAACCGCAGTTGAACAAAATTTTTCGGTTTTGCAGCAATTAAAAAAAGTTTCTGAAGAGCAACACTTGGATTTAGAACGTTTAACAGTCGCAGGTGATTCAGTTGGTGGGAATATGGCAACCGTTATGACGATCCTAACAAAACAAAGAAATGGGATTCCAATTAAACAACAACTTCTTTACTATCCAGTTACTGATGCTAATTTTGATACGGAATCATACCAACAGTTTGCAGAAAACTATTTCCTTACTAAGGAGGGAATGGAGTGGTTTTGGGATCAATATACAACTGATCCCAAGGAGCGTACCGAAATTACGGCGTCACCATTACGTGCGTCAATTGATCAATTAACAGGTTTGCCACCAGCTATGATTTTAAATGGTGAAGCGGATGTTTTACGCGATGAAGGTGAAGCATATGCGAATAAGTTAAGGGAAGCCAATGTTGATACTACTCAAATGAGATTTCAGGGTATGATCCATGATTTTGTAATGGTAAACTCGCTGGATCAAACGAGGGCAACCCGTGCAGCAATGGATGTTTCGACTGCGTGGATAATGAAGGGTAATAATCATTGATTTTTGTAAAAAGCAAGGATTAGGCTGCCTTAAGAACTGAAAGCTGAATAGATTCTTTGGGTCAAGGTGTAATGCACGACCAGTGGTAACAGTTGTTAGAAATTGAAGCCCGAGGTCTTCGTTAAGCGGTTGATCTAGTGGGAGTCTAGAACGATAGTAAAGTTTGGATGGAAAAAGGTAAAACTCAAGAATAGAGTGATTAAATTGATCAGATTTGCATTGACACGAATGGTTATTTTTCGTTGATGTTATTCTGATTCAGGTAACCCAGCGTTTTATTTCGCTATCAATATTACTGCCCGCATCTCGAAAAGTTGCGGGCTTTTTGTGGTGGGATTTAAACTACGGATCAGCAATTTATGGATTTAGCAACTGAATTGGTTAAAAGAGAGGGGAACAATATAGATGCCGACGCATTAAATCAGTTGAATGATATTGATTATGCTAGGAAAGTAACAATATATGTAAACCTTGAACCGTGTGGCTATTTTGGAAAACAGGCCATGTACAGAAAAATTAAAGTCATTTTCATAGAGACCTTTTTGGGTATAACTTTAATTTTTTATTAAAAATCTAAAGTTTCTACCTTTGACCCTAGAAAGGGATATTCAGCTTGTACCCAAGGGTGTATGATTAGAAACGCAAATTCAATCGAAGAGGTAGACAAGTGAAAAAAAGAATATATGGATTACTCATCATAGCAATAACGTTGATAATCGGTGCGATAACAAATGTTGCAATAACACACGCTACCTCCAAAAATGGCTCCTTTAATGGGCTAACCATTGACGTTGCTCGGCATTATTATCAGGTTAAAACGCTTAAAGGTTTTATTCATCAGGTAAGTATTGATAATGGCCAATTTGTGCAACTTCACTTGAGTGACATGCAATCGTTTGCCATTGAAAATAGTACTGTTGGGCAGACACTTGCGAATGCAACCGAAACAAATGGGGCATGGCAAAATAATACCACTCATCAAGAATTTTATAGTAAAGCTCAAATTGCAGATTTAGTATCTTATGCGAAACAACAACATGTTACCTTAATTCCAGAAATTGATACACCTGCCCATATTGACGGATTAGTGGCTACTATGAAAGCAGCTGGAAAACAAAGTATGGTTAAAAAACTAATCTGTCGTTCCTCTTATTATGGTGACGAATTTCGACTATCCTCAGACAGTATAAAGTTTGTAAGCTCAATTGATACCGAAGTAGCACAATCTTTTGGTGGTCAGAAAAATGCTAGGTTTCATCTAGGTGGGGACGAATTTACGAATTCAACAAAAAAGAATCCGGCTTATGTTAAATACTTAAATGCTTTAGCCGCCCACGTTAAGGGCCTTGGCTTTATTCCGGAAGCTTGGAATGATGGCTTCCTGAAGTCCAATCTTAAAGGTATCAATCATGATATTCAGGTTACTTACTGGAATTGGACGGCTGATGAGACAGGTTCCGCTGGAGCTAAGCGACGTAAGACTTGGGCGTCTATGCCACGACTTATTCATGATGGATTTAAGGTATTGAATTACAATGATTATTATTTATATTTCAATGTTAGTCCGCAAAATATAACAGCTAAGAATGTGAAATATATGAATTCTGATATGAAACAAAATTGGGATCCTACTATTTGGGATAACGATAATGATTCTAACTTAGATTCGCTTCATAATATCGTTGGTAGCAGTGTTTCTATATGGTCGGATCAAGATAAAAAAATAACCGATCAGGAAATTTATAATAGCTCTAAAACATTTATTAAAAGTTTTTTGAAACTAGCAAAGCAACCAATTAATTAAACTTTGGGGGAGTACTTATGAATATAATTAGCTCTTACGTTATTTTGTATCCAATGATTGTATCAATTATTTGGATCGTGAGTTCCATTTTTTTCTCAATTCAGCAGCATGTGGTTCCACTAGTTAATTCTCATCATGGTAAACCAGATGACCTAGTATCAGTATTGATCCCGGCCCATAATGAAAGCGCCACTCTTCTTGGAACTGTCGAATCCGCCACTGAACTGAGTTACCAAAACATTGAACTGATTTTAATCAATGATGGCAGTGATGATGATACTCTTTCTGTTATGAATAATCTTGCAGAAAAATATAATTCCCGCTGTCCAATTAAAGTGGTTACTGTAACCCCTAACCAGGGAAAAGCCAACGCACTGAATGTCGGGGCACAACATGCACAAGGTGAATTTTTGTTGTGCCTAGATGCTGACTGTTATGTGGATAAGGAGGCTCTTAAACCAATCTTAGCGAATTTTTACGACGATGAGAAGGTTGGTGCTGTTGCTGGGAAACCGATTGTGCGCAATCGAACAAGCTTATTGGGCCGTCTAGAATTACTTGAATACATAGGGGTCATTGATATTATTAAGCGCGGGCAAGCCTTTATTACTGGACATATTACAACTGTATCTGGAGTTGTCGTTGCATATCGTAAGGAGGCTCTAGCAGATGTCGGATGGTGGAATAAGAACTCTTTAACAGAAGATATTGATATGACTTGGCGTTTGTATCGGCATAATTGGTCGGTTCGCTACGCCCCACAAGCTGTTGCGTGGATTTTAGTTCCCGAACATATAGGCGCACTTATTCACCAACGACAACGTTGGGCACGAGGCGGTTTTGAAGTTTTATGGCGGAATAAGGGGATGTTTGTCCACGGATCACTGAGTGCACAAGGATTGTTAGTTGATATGATTCTTAGTGATATGTGGGCACTTTCTTGTACGTTTGTACTTTTATTTTACGTCATCACGATCGGATTTACGCAAAAGCTTATATTGGATGGCGTGATCCTATTTGTATTACTTTTGATCAGTTTAGTACAATTTATAATTGGGTTTATAGATTCTAAAAAATCAGATTTCATCTCTTGGCAAGACCTTTTATTGTTACCGGTGTATATTATTTTTTACTGGTTTATTAATTTAGCGAGTTGCTTAGCTGCACTAGCATCGTTCTTTTTGGATACAAATCATAAAGGGACTTGGAACAGTCCAGATCGAGGCTTATAAATGAAAACATCTAAAACAGTAAATAATAATTTAATTATTCGGAAGCATTCAAGTGTTCTTTCTTCAATTCGTCGTTTCATTATCTTGATAGCTTTATGGGTTGGAACTTTTTATATTGTTTATATCAATATTTGCTTTTTACTAAATATTTATTCTGATAATTTAGTCTCAGAATACCTTGTTCTTAATCTATCGCTCCATCTATACAAAGTTCTTGGATTGTTATTAGTTATAGTGACGATTCTAATTTCTATAATTGGTACTTTGCATATTAAAAATTTACAGCGGAGGGCTAAACAACGTGAAAAAGATAACGCGTAAATGGATTTTAGCAATTGTTTTAGTTGTGATTGGCATTTTTTTAGCAATCAGTGTGCGAAGTAGTATTAAATTTGAACTTGGAAACAAAGTAAGTTATGAGGTTCCCTCCCGATATCAGCGAGTACCAAGTGGTATTATGGTGTTTTGTTATCATCGGGTTCTTAAAGATACGCGCACAGTGCGTCTTAGTGAGGACTTGTCTTCAAATAGTCAGTTTCATGATTTTAATGTAAATTCTAATGATTTTAAAAATCAGATGACTTATCTCCACCAACATCATATTGAAGTGATCTCAACTAAAAAAATGATTCAACTTATCAGCTCGCATAGACCTTTACATCATCGTTATGTGGTTTTGACCTTTGATGATATTGATAGGACAACTGTTGATAATGCTTTACCAGTTATGCTTAAATTCCATTATCCTTTTACTGTATCTATTATTACTGGAAATACCGGTGAATATCGTGCAGGTACAAAATTAGCTACTTGGTCTCAAATAATACAGATGAAGAAAAAAGCCGGCGATCTGATTGATTTTGGGGTACACACAAATAATATGCATTATTTAACTTCCAATGGTACCCCAGTATTTAACGTTCCAAGTAACTTTAGTAGATTTAAAGGTGACTATGCGTTGAGCCAAAAAGTTCTTAAAAAAGAGATTGGTTCAAAAACTAATATTTTTACTTACCCCTACGGTAGTGGTGATACACAGGTTCAATCTTTTTTACAAGAGCAACCACTAAAGGTGATTTACACGTTAAATACTGGTATTGTACGCCGTCATTCTGATTTGAAGAATACACCACGAATTATCGTAAATAGCAATAGTTGGCCAAGTATAAAGAAATGGCTAACTCATCCAGAAAAATTGGACTAGGATACTATAAATGGGACTGCACTTGGCTGCGGTCTTTTTTTGTGTATTTGTTTTTTGATTTTTTAGGTATAATATTATACAATATATAGTATTATAGGAGGCATAAAATGTCTATTCAAATTCCAACGGTTGTTTTAGATGGTTTTGTACTATCTATATTGGCAGAAGGTGATTCATATGGTTATGCAATCACACAACATGTGCTTAAATATGCGGATGTATCAGAGTCAACTTTGTATCCAGTTTTGAGACGTGTAAAAAAACAAGGCTTGGTAACCACGTATGATGAGCCCACTAATGGTAGGAATCGCAGGTATTACCGAATCACCAATGAGGGGAGAACTAAGTTAGATGAAACTAGACAAGAGTGGATTCAATTTAGTGAAAATGTAAATAACTTATTACTAGGGGGAAAGAAGTGACATGGATAGGTATTTAGAAGAACTAAAAGGGTATTTAAAAGCTTTACCAGAGTCAGATCGTGATGATGCAATTGAATATTATCAAGAATATTTAATGGATGCGGGTGTTAGAAATTATGATGACGCAGTGCAAAAACTGGGGTCAGCGCGTAGAACTGCAAATAAAGTTCAGGCGGATCGAGCGGTTGAGAGTACTGGCAATGAAAGCAGATTTTTGAAAAAGTCTAAAAATACGAATCCAGCAATGGTTGTTTGGTTAGTAATATTAGCGTTACTATCTTCGCCGGTAACCATTCCCTTAGCAATTTTGTTGGGAAGCATAGTACTGGTAATTGTACTAATGCTGCTGACAGTTGTTGCGATTCCATTGATGATTGGGCTGGTAAGTATTTACATTGGTTTTAGAGTTTTATTTATGGAATGGGCAGTTGGATTGTTTTACATTGGAATTGGACTGGCTTCATTAGGCGTCATGTTATTTATTGTTCCAGCGGCCACTTTAGGACTGAATTCTTTGAAAAAATTGGCTGTCAGAATTTACCGAAGGGCTTTTGGACATAGGAAAGTGGAGATGGAATAAATGAAAAAAACGTTGATAGCTGGTTTAATTTTGGTTGTATTAGGATCAATACTAGGTGGTGTTGGGTACGCCAATGGTGGTATGAAATCGATTGTTGAAAAGAATGGGAAAATTTACTTTAATGTGCACAAAACTAAAAATGAAATTTCCTACGAATTCGATGGTAGTAAGTAGTTATTTAAAATTTAAAAAAGCAGGAAATTAAATGGCATAGTTTACTCACCAATTTATTTCCTGCTTTTTATGAACTAAGGTTTAACACTCCTAAGTGGTATTTCAATATTAACAATGCTTCCCTTAGGCTGGTTATCTTCAATCCAAATCCGTCCGTGATGATTTTTAACGATAACACTTGCAATTGAAAGCCCTAAACCACTTCCACCAGTTTTACGATTTCGTGATTTTTCTTCCCGAAAGAATCGATCAAAAACTTGATTTTTATCTTTAATACCAGTTCCGGTATCGATAATGCTAAATAGCCAGTTATTTTTGTGCTTTTTAATTCTTATATTGATTGAATCCCCTGTATCAGTGTATTTAAGACTATTATCAATTAGGATAATTATGAGTTCTTTAATTTGATTTGGATCAAAATAAAGTTCTGATTTTAAATCATTTTGGAAATTAAATTCTTTATTTTGACTGAGTGCGATTGCTCTAAATGGTTCCAAGATAGTTCGGAAAAAAGTCTGAGGATTAATTGTTTCAGGCTTTAAAACGTTTGTGTTAGAGTCCGAGCGCGCTAAAACTAATAGATTATTTGTAAGTTGTTCCAGACGGGTGATTTCTGACAGTGAAGTTGCAATGGACTCACTTTCATCGATGATTTTACTGTTAGGCTTAGTGAGCATATATTCCATTTTATTTTGAATAATTGTTAGTGGAGTTCGGAGTTCGTGTGCAGCATCATATACGAACTCTTTTTGTTGATTCCAAGATTTTAAAATAGGACGCATATTACGTTTAGAAAGAAAATAACTAAGTAAGATCGAAATTACCCAAAAAATTAACATGGCAATGATGAGCACGGTTTGGAAGCTTTGAACCGCAATTCTTTCAGAATCTGTGTTTTCTAAAATCAAAACATATTTTCCGGCGTATATAAAGTTAGGACTGCTTTTGGGTACTTTTATAAGTAACGCTCGAAATGAACTTCCTTGATTGGCGTAATAGTTTTGAATCTGATTCAGGTGCTTTTTATTTAGTTTTATATTTGAGAGAAGGTCAAAACGATCTCCTAGACTAGCCTTGTTAAGTAACTTTCCATTGGCATTGAACACTAATAGATTAGTCCTGAATGGAGCATTATTAGCACCAATGAAGCGACGAGGCATCATTGTAGAGAATTGGCTCTGATCAGGCTGATTGATTGAAGGAGCCTCAGAAGCTTGGGTAAGCATAGTTTTATTTAACGTAAGATCGTGATCAACATTATTGTAGATGACGGTTTTAAATAATGTGAGGACAACCAAACCTAATATTGCAAAAAGTAGAGCGAAGCTGACTAAAGAACTGATAAAAAAGCGATTTTGTTGACTACGATTAATATTATTTTCCATCTGTATTCTCCACAAGATACCCAACGTTACGAATAGTTTTGATATATTCGGATACACCAAACAATTTGAGCTTTTTACGAAGCATACTCATATAGACTTCGACAACAGATGAATTGGTGTCAGAGTCATACCCCCACAGTCGATCAAAGATCTGGTTTTTAGTAATAATTGTGCCCTTATTTTGTAGCAGGTAGGCAATTAATTCATATTCTTTTCCGTTCAATGTTTCAGAACGATCACCATCATGAATTGTGTGATCATTAGTATTAATTTGAATATTTCCGATTGTTAGTGAATCGCTGACCAGTAATTTTCCTGAGCGTTTTAGTAGGGATTTTATGCGAACAATTAATTCTTCACGATGAAAGGGTTTGACTAAATAATCATCAGCACCAACATTAAAGCCACGGACTTTATCATCTAATGAATCCTTGGCTGTAAGGATTAAAACGGGTGTGGTGATTCCTTCAGAACGTACCTTTTTAAGTAAGTCTAAACCGTTTTGCCCGGGAAGTTGAAGATCAAGGATGATCAGATCGTGAATGTTTTGCGTAGCTTCAAATTCCCCATCAATTCCATCAAAAGCCTGAGTAACAACAAATTCATCACTAATAAAGTCCTTGATACTATCGGATAAATTACGGTCATCTTCAACTATTAAAATTTTGAGTCGATTCTCGGTCATAACGAATGCTTCTTTCCTAATATCTACAATTTTTAGAAGTACCAATATTCACACAATGTAATATTAATATACTCCAAAAGTCAAATTTAATAATTTTTTCGTTTTAATGTTCGTTTAAGGTTGGGCGTATATTCTAATAGCATCAACAAAGAGGAGATGAAGTTGTGAATTACATCAAGCGAGCTTTTGCATATATTTGGCAAAAAAAAGGTCAGTCAGCACTATTGATCTTAATTATGTCAACGGTTCTAACCTTCGTACTAAGTGGAATTATTATCAAAAATGCGGCAATTTCGGCGACACAGTCGGTTACTAAGAACGCAGGTTCAACCATTACGGTATCAGTTGATCGGCAAAAAATGTTCGAACAAATGCGTAATAGTGGTGGAACTCCATCCTCAATAAAGAGCTTTAAGCAGCCAACTTTAGATGTGAACACCCTTAAAAAGGCCGCTAAGCTTAGCACAGTTGCAAGTTATAACATCACTACTAATGCCTCAGTTAATGCTGAATCGTTTGATACAGTATCGACTACTAGTGGTTCATCAGGCGGCATGATGTTTGGTGGTAATCGTGGTAATCAAGGTGATACACAGCTTTCTGGTGTAACTGCTACTAATTTATCCGCAAACTTTGAGGATAAGGATTCAGTTTTGAAATCTGGAAGACAGCTAACCTCGGCAGATGCTAACACAAATAACGTTATGGTTGAAAGTGAACTTGCAAAACAGAATAACATAAAGGTTGGTAGCACAATCAAGGTTAAAACAACTGCAAGTAAGGCTAAAAATATCAGCTTGAAAGTGGTAGGCATATATACGGCCAAGACTAGTACATCAAATTTCCCGGGAATGGATCCAAGTAATACGATTTACACTAGTTATACTTTGCCTAGTCAAATCAATGGAACCACAGGAAAAGCAAGTAGCGTTACCTATACTTTAAATAATTCTAATAAAGAAAGTAGCACTCAAAAACAAATCAAAAAGCTTATTAATAATAGTAAGTTTTCGGTTACTTCTGATAGTCAAACGTATGCCCAACTACTTCAGCCAATGAAGAACGTTGAATCGTTTGCAAATAAGATTGTCTGGATTGTAGCTATAGCAGGTACCATTATCCTAGCGTTGATTGTGATCCTTGCAGTAAGGAGTCGCCAACACGAAATTGGTACCCTTGTCTCATTAGGAGAAACAAAACTTAAGATTGTTGGTCAGCTGTTTATCGAGTTGTTTGTAGTTATGGTTGTTTCATTGTTTGTTGCTGGTGCACTGGGTAATGTGATTGGTAATAAAGTGGGAAATCAACTATTAACTCAACAATCACAAACTACTAATTCAACAGGAGGAATGCAAGGTGCTCCTGGTGGACAGCGTGGCGGATTCCAAGGTGGTAATAATGGTGGTGGAATGATGGGACAACATCATATGGGTACGAAAGCGGGTACTAAAGTGAAAGCATTGAAGAAGCTGAATGTGAAGATTTCGCCTAGTTCAATGGTTAAACTTGGTGGATTAGGGCTTGTAATTATTGCTTTAGCAGTTGGCATTGGTTCAATCAGTATTCTAAGACTACGCCCCAAGGAAATTCTTGCGACAGAATAAGACCATAGAAAGAAGGAGGACATTCTATTGAAATTACAGGTTAAAGAATTAACACATGCATATGATGGAGGTCAACCATTATATGAGAACGTTAATTTAAAATTTGATTCAGGTAAGTTGTACACAATTGTAGGTGAATCTGGTTCAGGAAAGACAACACTGTTATCATTTTTAGCGGGACTTGATGTTCCACAAAAAGGCGGCGTTTACCTTGAGGATATTAATATAAGAAAGATTGGACTTACTAATTATCGAAAACGGGATGTAGCAATAGTTTTCCAACAGTTTAATCTTCTAAATTATATGTCAGCATTAGACAATATTTTGACAGCATTGAGTATTACAAAGTCAAAACATCGTGGTGATCGGCAATATGTCTTGGATATGCTGAATAAGGTCGGAATAAACGAACTTGACGCTAGGAAAAATGTACAATTGTTATCTGGTGGACAACAACAAAGGGTTGCAATTGTAAGAGCAATGCTGGTGGACGCACCAATTGTAATTGCAGATGAGCCTACTGGTAATTTAGATAGCGAAAATTCTATGGGTATTGTAAAAATGTTTCAGGGATTAGCGCACGAAAGTGGGAAAACCGTTATCATTATTACTCATGATGTTAACGTTGCGGAACAGGGTGATATTAAAATTCAGTTAAAAGATCATCAATTTTCGACTTATGAAAGTTAAATTTGAAAAACCCATCATACGAGGGAATGATCCGTAACAATTGTGGCTAACCTAATCCAAGTGTGACGGAACCATGCAGATTCCGGATCATAACAGAGTATGATTGAGTGCATTAATTTGTTTTATACTTCCCCCCTAAGAATAGTAAAACGAATTAAAAGTAAAGTACAAACGTTCATAAAACTATCCCCCAAATAGTATTAATGAATCGGATTATGTAAAATACAAATTTCATCAACTATCCCCCAAAGTTAGTAAATGAAATAAGTTTAAACAAAATTAAAGGAAGTGTGCCAAAGATTTTTGGTACATTTCCTATTTTTATGTTGATCTTAATTTTAGCGACTGTTTTGGTTATCTAAATAATAAATAATTTGACAAACGAAATAAGAGGAGTATTCTATTATTTGCTTACAAAAAGTAAGTATTAGAGAAAAGAATTGATCTTATAAATAGTAGAGGCGAATTTTTATGACAAAGATGAAGGCTGGTCAAGCTTTAGCTAAGGTTTTGGAAAGCTGGGACGTTGACCATTTATACGGAATTACGGCAGACTCAATTAATAATACGGTTGATGGATTATATCAAGAACGGGAAAACTTGAAGTATATTCAGGTTCGTCATGAAGAGGTTGGTGCGCTGGCAGCGGCAGCGGATGCTAAATTAACTGGTAAAATTGGGGTTAGTTTTGGTTCAGCAGGACCTGGTGCAACCCACTTATTTAACGGACTTTATGATGCAAAAATGGATCACGCTCCGGTGTTAGCGATTGTTGGACAATCGAGTACTGAAGTGATGAATACTAATTTCTTCCAAGAAATGAATCAAGATCCGATGTTTACTGATGTAGCAGTTTTTAATAAACAAGTTGTAAGTGCACAACAAATACCATACGTTGTTGATGCAGCAATTCGAGCAGCATATGCCAATAAAGGACCAGCGGTTGTAATTATTCCTGATAATTTGTCAGGTCAAGAAATTGATTATTCACCGCTTAAAACTGATAAAGTATATGAAAAGGCAATGATTTCAGCAATTAGTACGGATTCAATTGACCGTACAATTGCGATGATAAAAGAAGCTAAACACCCTGTTTTATGGATTGGGAAAGGTGTTGCAGGCGCTCGAGACGAAGTAGTTCAAGTATCAGCCGATTTTCAGATGCCAGTGGTAACGGCCATACCAGGAACTGGCATTATGCCCACAGATAATCCTAGTTTTATGGGATCAATGGGGCGTCTGGGTACTAAGCCAGCCTTCGAAGTAGCGCAGGCAGCAGATTTAGTATTATTTGTTGGAACTAACTTTCCTTTTGCTCGTTTTTGGCCATCTAATGTGAAAGTAATTCAAGTTAATAATAATGCTGAAGATTTAGGTAAACAGCATGATGCGGATTTAGCAATCTTGGCAGATGCTAAAATTTTTCTAGATGATTTATTATCACGTAATGTTAAGTTGACTGCTAGTGATTGGTTGAAAGCGGCTCAAGAAGATAAAGCTAACTGGGACCAATGGCTAGATGGCCTAGCAAATGATGACAGTAAAGGATTGCGTGCTGAGAGTGTTATTAAGGCTATCAAGGAAAACTCAACGGATTCTTCAGTATTTGGACTTGATGTCGGGAATAATACAGAGTGGGCAATGCGCCAATTACCGTTAAATCGTGATCAAAAATTCACGTTATCTGGTTGGTTTGCTACTATGGGTTATGGATTACCAGCGGGTCTAGCAGCCAAGTTAAGTTATCCAGATCGTCAGGTGTTTAGTATTTCTGGTGACGGAGGATATGCAATGGTAATGCAAGACCTATTGACAGAGGTAAAATATAATTTGCCAGTAATTAACGTGGTGTTAGAAAATCAATCATTTGGTTTTATTCAACACGAAAAGTTGGTTGCAAATCAAGCACCATATGGAATTGATTTAATTGGTGCCAACTGGGCTCATATTGCGGATGACATGGGTGCCATTGGTTTTACAGCTACAGACCTTCCTTCACTTCAAGCAGCATTCAAGAAGATAAAGGAACTGGAAGCATCAGGTAATACTAAGCCAATTGTCCTTGATGCTAAAATTCGTAACGTTGATCCAGTTGATACAGGGTTTATGCCATTAGATCCAGACCAATTTGATGAAAAAACAATTCAAGCCTTTCGTGATCAATACGAGTTGGGCGACCAGCCAGCATTAAGTACCATACTAAAACAGAGATCAAAATAAGTTTGGATGTTAGCAGACTTTGTTTTGTGTAACAACTATCTCGTTAAACAAATAACCCCTTTAGATGATGAATACTTTCATCGTCTGAAGGGGTTATTTTATTGTGTTTAGCTTTTATCTTTTATTAGGCGTTCTTTTTTGAAGCAGCAATCTTACGTCCAAATTCAGTATGATCAAAGTTATCAATGACTCGACGTAATTCGTTAAGTCTCAAACTAGCACCGAAAAGTGGGCTTCCAGGTTCAGTCATAATTCCATCGGCGATATTGTAATGGATTACTTGATCAAATCCCATTGTATTGACAAATTTTGCAACTTCATCAACAGCTTCTTTATTGTCGCCAGTTACAAAGAGTGCTTTACGTTTAGGATCTCCCTCTGGATGTGCTTCTTCTTGCAGGTTATGATATCCCATGTGGTTGAATGTTTTAACAATTGTACTGTTTTTAAAGTAGTCCTGAACCTGTTCACTGGAAGTAGATTCTGGATTAAGAACTTCTTCTCGAATTCCATCTGTTTCCCACCAATAGTTCATTGCATCAATTACTAACTTGCCACTCAGCAATTCAGGGTCAATATTCTTATAACGACTTAGGGGAATAGCGAGGATAATAATATCGCTATTCGCAACAACATCTGAATTTTCAGAAGCAATGGCACCTGGTACTAGTGTTTTAATTGTTAAATCAATTTTTTCCACGGAACCAGAACCGGAAATTCTGACTTCATATCCAGCGCGCAAAGCTAGGTCAGCTAGTACAATTCCAACTTTTCCAGCGCCTAGAATTCCAACTCTTTTAATGTCCATTATTTTGAAGCCTCCTTTTCACGTAAAATTTCTTTGACGCGAGGAATAACTTTAGTAGCATAAAGCTCAATCATACGCTCGCGTTGAGCAGCTGTCTGATTACCAGCACCATAAACCAAATCAAAGCGACCAAGTCCTAGTAAATCGATAGTACGCGCCATTCGTTGTGCAACTTTTTCAGGATTGCCGACATAGAAAGAGCCGACCTTAGTTTCTTCATCGAACTGTTCGCGACTCATTGGTGCCCAACCTCGTGTTAGACCAATCCGATCAAAGTTAGCCTTAATATTTTTGTATGCTACTTCAATGGCCTCATCTTCATCGTCTGCGATAAAGCCATGAGAGTGAACAGCAACTGGAAATTCTGGCATTTCAAGGCGTTTAGCTGCTTCATGGTATAAATTAATATATGGTTTAAAGCGATCGGCTTGACCACCGATGATCGCAATAATTACTTTGTAACCGAAGCGAGCTGCTCTAATAATTGATTCAGGAGATCCACCAATACCGATGTAAGTTTCCAATTCGCCATGTTCTGTTTTGGGATAAACTTCTTGGTTTTCAAGTGATGCACGAAACTTTCCAGACCAAGTAACTGGTTTTTCAGTACGTAGTAAATCATACAATTTAAGTTTTTCATTAAATAAATCATCATAATCAGTTAAATCATAGCCAAACAGTGGAAATGATTCTGTAAAGGAACCACGTCCTAACATAACTTGTGCACGTCCGTTTGAGAGACCGTCGAGTGTAGCAAAACGTTCATAAACTCGAACTGGATCATCAGAACTAAGTACTGTAACTGCTGTAGCTAATTTAATGTTATTTGTTTTGCCGGCAATTGTTGCTAAAACAGTCTCGGGACTAGATACACTGTAATCAGGGCGATGATGTTCACCAACTCCAATTACATCTATTCCATATTTATCAGCTAATTCACCTTCGTGAACAATTTGGCGAATTGATTCAGCTGCGGATTTTAAACTACCATCCTCATTAGCAACAATATCACCAAAGGTTTCAATTCCAAATTCTAATTTATCTACGTCTACCATGTGTTTCAAGCCTCCTGTTATTTACTTACTTTTTGTAAGTATAATTCTTTTGATTGAGAATAGCAATACTCTTTTACAAGGATATTCTAATCGATTTTGTCTTCTATTGATAGCGGTTTCTTGGGCTATTTTACAAATGTTTTTATATTGCTATGATTAGTTTATAGATGTAACAACGGAGGAATTGTATGAAAGCAGTAGTGGCACTGGATTCATTTAAGGAATCAATGAGTAGTATTGAAGCGAACAATGCGGTTGAAGCTGGCTTTGAGTCATCAAATATAATGTGTGAAAAAGTGGCAATTGCTGATGGCGGCGAGGGCACAGTTGAAGCGTTTTTACATAATAAGGATGGTGGTCAACTAGTTTCGGTTGTGGTGCATGATATTTTAAAGCATGAAATTGAGGGTAAGTATGCTTGGTTCGCTGAAGAAAAAGTAGCAGTTATTGAGTGTGCCGCTGCATCCGGTATTCAACTGAGTAGGAGTTATTCAAAAATATCAGCTATGAAGTATAGTTCAATTGGTACTGGTGAACTAATTAAAAATGCAATTAATATGGGTGCTAGTAAAATCATAGTTGGTTTGGGCGGTAGTGCTACAACAGACGGAGGAATGGGAATACTAAGTGCTTTAGGTGGTAAATTTTATGATGCGAATGGGGAAAATGTGACCAATGTTAGTCAAATTGGAACAATTAGGAATGTTGATTTAGAAGAGGTTAACTTAAATCATGTCCAAATTATTGCGGCTGCTGATGTTGATAATTCATTGCTTGGGGCAAATGGTGCAAGTGAAATTTTTGGTCCACAAAAGGGACTGAGGAGAGAAGAAATTAAACAAAGAGATCGTGAACTTACTTCTTATGCAGAAGTACTTGACCCTAAAAAAAGAGGAAATGTTTCAGGTGACGGTGCTGCCGGCGGAATCGGATTTGCTTTGCGAATGCTTGGTGGAGATTTGGTTAGTGGGTTTAAAGTGATTGCAAATTTATCCAATTTGGAAGAAAAAATAAAGAGCGCAGATATAGTAATTACTGGAGAAGGAAGGATTGACGCTAAAAGTGTCCATGGCAAGGCACCAGTTGGTATTGCTAAATTGGCATATTCAAATAATGTACCGTGTGTAGCATTAGTGGGGCAACAAACAAGCAGTTTAACAGCATTGCGAGCAAGTGGATTCACGAGCGTATTTCCGATTATTTCTAAGATTTCAACTTTAGAAGAAGCGATGAATGAAGGCATTGTTAACTTAACTAATATGGCAGAACGTGTCGGATTTTTGTTGAATCTACACGAGTAGGGCAGTGGTTCTAAATAAAAAGGTGTTCTGACGAAATGACCGTCAGAACACCTTTTTGGTTTGGAATACATAATGGTTTGTTCAGCTATGCGTTCACCCAGGCAACCTCCTCCGTTTAGCCAAGTCCAGCACCATGACTCAACCCGTCATAATGCTAGCCTCCGCTAATACTCGGTGGTTAACCGCCTTGATTCACGCTCTGGATTTGAAACGCGTTCACCCAGGCAACCTCCTCCGTTTAGCCAAGTCCAGCACCATGACCCAACCCGTCATAATGCTGGCCTCTGCTAATACTCGGTGGTTAACCGCCTTGATTCACGCTCTGGATTTGAAACGCGTTCACCCAGGCAACCTCCTCCGTTTAGCCAAGTCCAGCACCATGACTCAACCCATCATAATGCTAGCCTCTGCTAATACTCGGTGGTTAACCGCCTTGTTTCACGCTCTAATAATTTTTATCACTGTCAGTACTAACCGCTATTGAATCGTCGATGTATTGATTAGGCTGTCTAATTAGATCTGCAATGAAACTTCCAACTGTAATACGATTGATAGGTCCACCAGAAAGTTTTTCATCTTGATGAGTGATTCGGACTTCTTCCACTTCGGAACCATTTTGAAGCCAGTTAGGTCTGATGATGGTATATTCCAAACCACTTTCAGCAACCATATCAGCAGCAGCTCTTTGATCACCCATGTAACTGCTAGGATCATTAGTTTCGCCGAGCATTTCTTTGGCACGTTCTTTGTGACTTTCCGGAAGCTCATCATATATTCCAGAAGTTGCCATCCAAATTATGCGTTTTACATTTGTTTCTTGAATGGCATTAAGGACGCTAGTAGCCATTTGAACCATGTTGTATGGGCCAAGATTAGAGTAAACAAGATCAATATGATGTTCCTTAATTGCAGATACGAGCTGAGCTTGGTCAGTTGCGTCGCCAATGATTGCATTAGTTTGGTTTTCAAGTTTATTTATGTTGCGAACATACGGGAAAACCTGAACTGATGGATCGTCTTCTAAAAATTCTCGCGTGAATTGAGCGATGGTTCCAGTTGCACCGATAATTAGTACGTTTGTCATACTTCTGCCCCCGTTGTGTTATTGGTATGTGTAATTCTATGCCTCTTGAGACTAAAAGTAAAAAATTATATTAGGGCAGAGTATTCGTCCTTGAAAAAGCTATCTTTAGCATAAACTAGCGAAATCGGGCGGTTGATTGTTAGCCCGTCAATGTCTAAAATTTTAAAAATGTTATTTTGGAGTTGTTCAGTAATTAGTGATTGATACATGAAGCTAATACCGGTTTGCTGCAAAACTTTGAGTAACCCGGCAGAACTTCCAATTTCGATTATATTAGAAAAATCTTCAACTTGAATGTTAAATGTTTTGGCCCAATTAATAAAAATTGATCGAGTTCCTGAGCCATTCTCACGTAAAAGAAGCGGTTCATGTAATAGACTGGTTAACTCCAAATTTTTGGTGGATATGATTGAGTTATCAAAGCGAGTAACAGCAACAAAATCTTCGTTTTGCAACACAATGCTATCGTAGTGTTGCTTATCAAAATTGCCTTCCAAAATTGCAAAGTCCAAGGTTCCATTATCTATTTTTTCCAATAATGAGCTTGTATTATCCACTATGCAGTTGATATGAGTGAATTTTTTTTGCAAATTCTGGATTAAATCAGGAATGTAAAAAACACTGATAGAGTGGGTTGCACCAAACTTAATATGTTTTCGACTTTTAGAGTCCTGCAGCTGAGAAAGTAACTTTTGTTGTTGATAATTACTCTGTGCAGCAAATTCTGCTAATTGTTTTCCAGCGTGAGTAATTTTAAGTTGTGGGTGGTGGTATTCAACTAATTTAAGGTCAAGTTCGGTTTCTAAACTTTTGATTTGTTGAGAAACAGCTGGTTGGGTTATAAAAAGTTGTTGAGCAGTTTTAGTGTAAGATTTTGTTTGCTCAAGGATACTCAAGGTTAAATAACGATTGTCTAACATTATATTTCTCCTGTATATAAGTAGCATTAATAGGTTAATTAAAAATCATAATTATTATTAATACAAGTGCTTTGATAGAATTAATTTAACGAAAAAAATAAGGAGCAAATATTATAATGAATAGATTTAGAACAAGTGGGTTTTGGGTTTCGTTTTTGGTTACCCTGGTTTGTGCGACTTTAGGTTCGCTTTTAGCGCAATTGCCAATGTTAACTTTAGTAGGGGCTTTGGTAATTTCATTGATTTTAGGAATGCTAGTTCAAGTGACACCAACAGTTAAAAAAGCTGCAGAGCCAGGTACGGGGTTCATCTCTAATAAGTTTTTACGTTTAGGAATTATTTTATTAGGTTTTAAATTAAACTTAATCAGTCTTGCACATGCCGGAATTAAAACCATTTTATTAGCAATAATAGTTGTTACATGTACAATCATCGGAACATATTTATTAAGTCGTAGATTTGGAGTGGATCCTAATTTAGCAATTTTAGTAGCAAGTGGTACAGGAATTTGTGGAGCCGCTGCCGTTATGGGTATTTCTCCTCAAATCGAAGTTCCAGAGTCAAAACAAGAAGAACAAAAAGAAAATGAGGTTTTAGCAATCGCAATTGTAGCAATTTTAGGTACAGTGTTTACTTTTATTGAGATTGGAATTAAACCGCTTTTGCACATGACACCTACTCAGTTTGGAGTTATGGCGGGAGGGTCATTACATGAAATTGCGCATGCAGTGGCTGTTGGAAGTTCTGGGGGACCAGTTAGTTTAGATAATGCGATTATTACTAAGTTGTCACGAGTTTTATTATTAGCACCTGCAGCATTAATTATCGGATTCTGGCACCGTAAGTACGTTAGAAAGAATGAATCTGCTATTAATGGACCAATTCAAAAGTTACCAATTCCATGGTTCATGGGCGGATTTATTTTAGCAAGTGTTATCGGTACATTTGTGCCGATGAGTGCTGGACTATTAGCTGGCTTAGTTAAATTAGCTTACATAACACTTGGAATGGCAATGGCGGCTTTGGGGATGTCGGTTAATTTTCGTGTGATTTTTAAACGTGGAAAGGAACCTTTTTCCGCAGCAATCCTTGCATCTACAGTGTTATTGGTCTTCGTTGCAGGGGCAAGTAAAATGTTCTTTTAAAATTTAGGTTGGCAATTGATGTGAATAACATTAAAATTGTGGTGAGGTGATTAATATGACAAGAAAAGTAGGAGTTATCGGTTTGGGCAATGTTGGCTCAGCCGTTGCGCAACAAATTATTACAAATGGGTACACTGATGATATTGTTTTAATTGATGAAAATGTGGATAAGGTTTCGGCTGATGCATTAGATTTCGAAGATGCAATGGAAAACTTACCAACACATACCAATATTATTGTGAATGATTATGCTGCCCTTAAGGATGCGGACGTCATTATTTCGGCACTGGGCAAGATTAAGCTGTCAGATAACCCAAATGGTGATCGTTTTGCTGAATTGCCATTTAATCGTGAACAAGTCACTAAGGTAGCAGAGAAAATTAAAGAGTCTGGATTTAATGGTGTAATTATTGCGATTACTAATCCAGTTGATGTTATTACCTCAATTTATCAAAAAGTTACTGGTCTTCCTAAAAAGCATGTGATTGGCACAGGAACTTTATTGGATTCAGCACGTATGAAACGAGCTGTTGCTAAGGGATTGGATATTGATCCACGTTCAGTTAGCGGGTATAACTTGGGTGAACACGGAAATTCACAGTTTACAGCATGGTCAACGGTCAAGGTGTTTGATACACCAATTGAACAATTGGCTAAGGAACGAGATCTTGATTTAGATCAAATTAATGAGGATGCTAGAGTTGGTGGCTATTACGTTATGAGGGGTAAGCACTATACGAACTATGGTGTTGCAGCTGCAGCGGTTCGTTTAGCAATCGTTGTTTTGAGTGACGCGCGTCAGGTGTTGCCAGTTTCAAATTACAGAGAAGACTATGGAACATACTTATCATATCCAGCTGTAGTTGGAAGAGACGGAATTATCGAGCAGATTCAACTTAAATTAACAAGCGAAGAATTGGATAAGCTGCAAAAGTCAGCAGAATATATCAAAGAAAAAGTAGAACAATCTAATTAGTTGTTAGTAAGCACTACAAAATAGTTTCAAATTGAGTTAGCTAAGAAATATTTTCAACAGCTTTCAAGATATTTGAAACTATTTTTTTATTTAATTAGTGGAATCAAGCAAAAGTGAAATTTATACACTTTCAACAATAATAGCAGTATAATTTCTGAAAAATAGTGTGGGGAGGAATTAACATGGCATTTTTATTTGATTGGCATACTTTTGAGGCAGATGAATATACAACTGATACAAAGGATGGCTCAGTAGTTGTTTTAGGAAAAAGGCAGTATCTAGCCATTGAAGATAGTGGTAGTGATAAGGATGAGGCCTTCATCGAAAATGCAAAGAACATGTACTTAATTGCTGATTATCTCACAAAGGCACCAGAGAATGGTGTTGAAATTGCCGGATTTAAAAACTATGTACATTATCCCTTAAACGTTAATAAAAAGGTGATGGCAGATGGAACTATTAAATATTGGATGTTAATGAAGCACCCAAACTTTATGCCAGAAGAAGCGGTTTATCAAGCAATTAATAATTTAAAGGACCAATTAACAGTTGATCCAGAGCGAATTAAGTTTATTCATTTTGAAGAGGGAACCGAAGCACAGATTGGAAACGTCGGAGAAATTGAAAACAATAGTGCTGTTCAAAATAAATTAAAAGAGTATATTAACTCAATTCCATTTGAAGCCGAAGAGGACGACGGATGGCATCGCGAGCTTTACCTTGATAATGTGACTACAACACCCCGCGAACAATGGCGTACAATTTTGCGTCAAAAGGTAAAGGCTGCTACTTCGGATGCCTTTGAAAATGTAACAACTATTCGAAATTAGGTGAATTATATGGCAAACAGTGAGTTAGTTAGTGTTATTGTTCCGGTTTATAATCTAGCAGATTATTTGAATCGAAGTTTGCAAAGTATTGTTGCACAAAGTTATCAGAAGATTGAAATCATTGTTGTTGATGACGGCAGTAACGTAAACACAAAAGATATTGAAAAAAGTTGGGTTGCTAAAGATTCCCGAATTAAATTAGTTGAGCTAGAAGGTCATGAGGGAGTATCCGTTTCACGTAACCGAGGAATTATCGAAAGTAAAGGTGAGTTCATTAGTTTTGTTGATGGAGACGACATTATTGAGCCGAATTTTATTGAAACTTTGGTGAATGGATTTGATGAAGAGACCGCGATGACGGTTGTTGGCTATTCTTGGGGCGGTCGTTGGAGTAGACAAGAAGTGACGCACAGCGGTTGGAGCAACATTTCAAGAAGCGATATGTATAGCAGATCAACTAGACACGGTGATCCAATTGGTGGATACGTTTGGAATAAGATGTTTCGTCGTAGTGTGATTATTCAAAATAATATCCAATTTGATGAATCATTAGAGATGGCTGAAGACCTTTTATTTACAGCCGATTACGTGTTTGAGGCAAAGTATCCTAAGTTTAAATTTTTGAGTGAAAGTTTGTACAATAAGGTCAACCGTTCTAGCAGTATTATTCATTCGGCAACGTTTGAGATGCGTGAGAGAGAACATGAGGTTGAGAAGAAAATTCACGCGCGGGATGATAAGATCAATGAGTGATCTTTGAGATATTATTTACTTAAATAATAAGAAAGAGATGCAAAATAAATAAACTTAATTTAGGTTTTAGTTGTAGTTTGAGTATTTTTTGATGAAGTATCTGTTAATTACATCATTATTTTTATAAAGCAAGGCGATTGACTTCTTTTTTAAAGAAATCAGATCGCTTTTTAATTTAAATTTTATCATGAAAATGTATTTGAACATTTTAATAAAAATAATCTGCAAAGTATTAGTAAATAACAACAATGATTTGTAGAAATAACACGTATTAAACTTTTAGACGAAGTCACTTTTTGTGTACAGCATTTAATTATAAAAAAGTCCCGCAATGATTAGACCAAAATAGTCTTATCATTATGGGACTTTTTATTGCTTTACGTGCTTTTTTATCCCCTTCATTGAAATAAGCTTTGCAGATAGCAACTGACTCATAGTCTGAATTCCAGATCGAATATCTTCTTCACTCACATTACTGAAACTCAAACGTGCTGCATTTTTTAGCTTTTTTGAAGGCATTAAGTTTGCTGAAGGGACAAATGAAACTTTATTTGGAATTAAGTTATTTTTTAAAAATTCGGTTGAATCAAACCCAGCTGGCATAGTAAGCCATAAGAAGAAACCACCATCAGGGTTAGTATAACTGACCCCCGAAGGTAAAAAATGTTGAAGAGATTCGATCATAACATCTTTACGTCTCTTATAAGTAGATCGGACAGTTGCAATATGCTCATCAAGATCATTTTCTTCTAAGTAAACATTCACGCTAGCCATTGTAAGATTACTTGATTCAACATCGGAGCCCCCTTTTAAGGCGACGAGCCCTGAAAAGAGTTCTGGGCCAGCAGTTAACCAACCTAAACGTAACCCCGGAGCAAGAATTTTACTAAAGCTACCAAGGAAAATCACACGGCCCTGGGTGTCGAAATGCTTAATAGGCGGTAATGATTCACCTTTATAGCGAAGATTTCGATAGGGACCATCTTCCAAAATAACTACATCATAGTCATTAGCTAATTTGATAAGTGCCTTTCTTTTTTCAAGTGACATAACTGTTCCAGTTGGATTTTGAAAATCAGGAACCGTATAAATCATTTTAACTTGGTGAGACATTAAAACTTTGCGGAGTGCTTCGATATTCATTCCGTCGTTATCCATTGAAACTTCGTAGTAGGTTGGTTCATAAACATCGAAAGCAGCTAATGCACCAAGATAGGTGGGTGCCTCAACAACAATTCCATCACCCTTGTCCAACAATAAGCGGGCAGCTAGGTCGATCCCCTGCTGTGCACCTTGGGTTAGCATAATAGAATCTGCGTTGACAACAATTCCGTCATCTTGGAGGCGCTGTGCCAGCTTATCACGAAGTGGTAAGTAACCGAGACTGCTGTTGTACTGTAGTAAGTTTGAGTTGGAACTTTGAAAGGAACTAGAAAATGCTTTTTCAAGTTCTTGTTTTGGGAACAACTGTTGATCAGGATATCCACCGGCAAATGAAATTACACCGGGACCCGATGCTGCAAATATTTCGTCTAGTCCGGAGTTAGAAGTTTTTTTAGTTCGATTTGCTAATTTCATAAAGTAATTCCCTCCCGTTTGGTTATGATAACTTTATGGTAAACTCATATTGATGTTAAGTAAAACTCAACTATTTCATTTATAGATGAATATAATTCATGTTTAATATAGAACGGGAGATATAATGGCAAATTTCAGCTATGAAGTATTTACAACGGTTGTTGAACAGGGCACTTTTAATCAGGCAGCAGCACTTTTAAATGTTACGCCAAGTGCAGTTAGTCACAGTATTAACCAATTGGAAATAGAACTGGGATTCCCAATTTTTATAAGAAATCGGACGGGTGTGTCACTGACGCCAGACGGGAGAAAGATTTTGCCTATTATTCAGTCGATTCTTAACACTGAAGATCGGTTGCGACAAGTTGCTAATAATATTATCGGTGTAAACACTGGAAAAATAAGAATTGGAGCATTTTCATCAGTCTCAACAAATTGGTTGCCTGAAATTATCCAACGTTTTAAAAAAGAGTATCCAGAAATCGAAATTGAACTAGTTCAGGGAGGCTTTAATGACATTGCAGAACGGGTACGATTAGGAACAATCGATATTGGATTTTCACTTTTACCAATCAGTGAAAACATTCTTGTTGAACCTCTAATTGAAGATCCTATTTTCTGTGTTGCGCCCGCTGATTTTATCCCCCGCAATCAAAAGTGGATAACTGCAAGTGATATTGGAAGAAAAAATTTTATATTGCAAGAGGTCGATTATGATCGAGATACAAAAAAAGCGATAGATCGTTACAATGTTTCAGCTAATGCAATTAGTTATTCAATTGATGATGCTTCAATTCTTTCGATGGTTGAGTCAGGATTAGGATTGGGGGTTTTACCGGAGTTAGCCCTGCAAAAAATGTCAGGTGATTACAAGGTATACCCATTTTCTGCAAAGTTTGCTAGGACAATCTGTTTATTAACTAATCTAACAACTAAAGAATCGCCATCAGTAGTTAAAATGCGAGAAGTGATTTTTGATTATCTTGATGATGTTTATACGGGGGACCTTTTAAATTAAGGAATACTTAGTTACAAATGATGCATATTGCTTTTCCGAATATTGGTTAAGCGGGCCCACCAAAAAAGATTAACACTATCTTTTTGTTTTGTTGAAAATATCAGTTGACTATGAATAGTTTGCATTGGTAAGTTTTTTAGTTGACATGTGTAGACTGTGAATGTATATTATAAGTAATCTACAAATGTAAACAAGGAGATTCAAAAATGGTAAACAAACAACCAGATATTTCAGGAGCCGAGTGGCAGATCATGCGAATAGTTTGGACACTAGGAGAGGTCATTAGTAAGCAAATTATTGAAATTATGAAAAAGAAGGCTGATTGGTCAGATTCTACTATAAAAACGCTTATTGCTAGATTGACCAAGAAAGAATTTTTGGAACGTAACCGAGATACTGGTACGTATCTGTATACGGCAACGGTTTCTGAGCTGGATACTATGGATCAGCAAGCAACCGTAATCTTTAAAAACTTTTGTGCCCATAAGGTTGGGAAAGTCTTGGAAAATGTTCTTGAGAACGTTGAAATTAGTAAGAGCGATATTCAACAAATTCAAAACGCACTAACAGATAGGATGGTTAGTGCGCCGGAAGAAGTTGAATGTGATTGTTTGCCGGAGGGTTGCCATGAAAAATAATGAGAAGAATAATCAAATGATGAAACATGATATGGGTCATATGAGTCACGACGACATGAATATGTCAGGAATGGATATGAGTGATATGCATCATGGAGGTACTATGAGCCACATGAGCGGGATGGGACACATGGGCAATATCAAACAACGGTTGATTATTTCAACGATTATGGCGATTCCCGTCATCATGATTTCTCCACTAATGGGGATTGATATTTTTCATATCAGTTTTCCTGGCTCTAATTGGCTTGTGTTGTTACTTGCAACGGGATTATATTTTTATGGTGGATATCCCTTTATTGGAGGGGCCGGCGAAGAGCTAAAAGAACGTAAACCTGCTATGATGACTTTAATTACAATGGCAATTTCCGTTGCGTATTTTTATAGTTTATATGCTTTTTATGTTAATAATTTTTATAATCATGGTGAAATGCGTGTCATGGACTTTTTTTGGGAACTAGCAACGTTGATTGTTATCATGCTGTTGGGTCACTGGATTGAAATGAATTCAGTTATGGCGGCCGGTAATGCTGTTGATAAACTATCCGCCCTGTTACCTGCAACGGCCCATTTAGTGGGGAGCGATGGACAGACAAGTGATGTGCCAACCAACCAAATTAAAGTCGGTGATCAGGTACTGATATTAGCGGGAGAAAGTATACCAGCTGATGGTAAAATAGTTTCAGGTCAGACTTTTGTAAATGAATCATTGGTAACAGGGGAGTCGAAGTCAGTTGAGAAGAAAATTAGCGACCAAGTGATTGGTGGTTCTATCAACAACGATGGTGCAATTACGGTTGAAGTGACGGGGGCCGGTGATAGTGGGTATTTATCTAAAGTGACTGCAATGGTTAGTGAAGCTCAAAATTCACAATCGAAGGCAGAAACCCTAGCTGACAAAGTGGCTGGCTGGTTGTTCTATTCAGCTTCAGCGGTTGGTATTTTGGCGTTTGTTATTTGGTTACCAATTAGTGGCGTTTCAGAGGCTTTTTCCGTTATGGTAACGGTTTTTGTAATTGCGTGTCCTCACGCGCTTGGATTAGCGATCCCACTGGTAGTTGCAAGATCGACTTCAATTGCGGCAGTTAATGGATTATTGATTCGCGATCGAAATGCTACAGAAGCTGCAACTAAGATTGATATGGTACTTTTGGATAAAACTGGTACCCTCACAAATGGAAACTTCAAAGTGGCTGAATTAAAGTCAGTTAATGATGCAATAACGGATAAACAGGTAACAACCATCATGGCTGGTTTGGAGAAGAATTCAAGTCATCCAATTGCCAAGAGTATTACTCAATACGCGGAAAAATTAAAAATCGAGATTCCGACAGCCGAAAAGGTAGAGACTATAAAAGGTGTTGGTCTAAGCGGCAAAGTTAACAATCAAAATTATTTGATTGTAACTAAGACCTACCTGGATAAGCAAAAAATTGGTTACAATGTTGAGCAATACGAAGCATTAGCGAATCAAGGACTTTCAGTTAGTTATCTGATTGACGATAAAAATGTTTTAGGAATTGTCGGGACTGGTGATCAAATAAAATCAGAATCGAAGAGCTTTATCACCCGACTAAAATCAATGGGAATCACACCTGTAATGTTAACTGGTGATAATCATGCAACCGCTGAAAAAGTTGCACATGAGGTTGGAATTGAAGAAGTGCAGGCCCATTTGTTACCAGAGAATAAGCAAGATGTTGTGAAAAAATATAAGTCACAGGGACATAGAGTTATGATGGTTGGTGACGGAGTTAATGATGCGCCTAGTTTAGTTTCGGCCGATATTGGTGTAGCTATTGGGGCCGGAACTGATGTTGCAATTGATGCTGCTGATGTGGTTTTGGTCAATAGTAATCCGCAGGACATTATTCAATTCTTAGAGTTATCCAATGCTACTAAACGAAAAATGGTTCAAAATCTGTGGTGGGGAGCAGGCTATAATATTATAGCGATGCCCCTTGCAGCTGGTATTCTGGCGCCCTTTGGATTTATGCTAAATCCTGCTATGGGAGCATTAATTATGTCGTTTTCAACTATTATTGTAGCTTTGAACGCTATGACGTTGAAGATTAAGAGAAATTAGAAAATATTTTAGATAAGAATCGCAGTTACAAAATAATTGTAGCTGCGATTTTTTGTTTACAATTAATATAGCATCTGTGGTGAAATTACATAAAATGTATAAATTGGTTATTCAGATAGCTTGGGGGAAAATTTAGAGTACCCATGAGTATTCTAAATATAAGGTAAATAATGGACAACAATAAATATTGAGGCCATATTAAAGAGGTTGAAGAGGATTCAGTATTTGTTTTAGTGACCGTAAAAATTTTAGCGCATTTGTTGTAGCAGTTTAATTAAATCCTGTTGTTGAGCCTCTGTTAGGCCCGCCACAAGTTGCTGCCTAACCTCTTTTTGTGAATCGGAGAAAAATGCAAGGACACGTCGTCCTTGATCAGTTAAGCTAAGTTCTTTGTTACGAGTGTTGTATACAGGAATAGTTCTTATTATCAGTCCGTTTTTTTCCATTTTTCCAAGCAAAGTAGAAACAGTAGCCGCTTTTCGCTGTGTTATTTTAACAATATCAGCTTGAATTGTTTTTGGATTTTTATCAATGTACCTTAAAAGCATGGCTTGCTGAACCGTAACTTTGCTGCTTTTTAAGATTTGATTGAGCTGAGTTTGTTCCGTGACGCTTATTTCATCTATTAAAGTAATAATGGTATCTGGATTAGCTTTATGCACATGATCACCTCGTATATTTATTTTACCAAAAAAAGTTAGTTTATAAAACAGTTTGACTATCTAACAATATGGGTATAATATACCAAATGTTAGATGGTCTAACAATAAATATAAGGAAGTTACGCATATGAAAGATGAGTCAAAAAAACTAACTAGATTAGATCCTAAAATTAAAAATTTTCAAGAGGGCTTATTAAAGAAATATAGGGAAGCCAATCAAAAGGCTCAAAAGGGCCAGATTGTTTTCGTTGGTTCATCTTTGATGGAGATTTTTCCTATTGAAAAAATGCAAGAAGAACATGATTTGAAATTAGGTAAAATAATTTATAATCGAGGAATTCGGGCCACAACAACGAAATACCTTTTGGAAAATATGAACACACAAATTTTGGATTTAAAACCAAGCAAGGTGTTTATTAATATTGGTTCTAATGATATTGGGTTTCATGTTCCAGAGGAAGAATTTTTAGGCAATTACGATCAAATTTTGAAACGGATTAAAAGGGAATTACCAGATACCGAAGTGTTCGTAATGGCTTTTTATCCAGTAAATGACAAAGCGGTAACTGCAATTGATGATAGAAGTAACCGTGCGTTAGAAGAAGCTAGTTCCAAGATTAAACAGTTAACTTTGAAGAATGGATACCAGTATATCAATGTTAATCAGGGGCTGACAGATAAAAATGGTTTATTGCGGGATGACCTTACTTTTGACGGTACACATATGTATCCTAAAGGGTATGAAATTGTTCTAAAAAACATGATGAAGTATTTGAAATAGACTATAGAACTAGGGTTGCTGTGAAGTTGATTAATTATTCCAGTTTATTAATTTTATTGATCTTATTGGCAACTTTTTCGGCGCGTCTGTCAGGAATAATCCAGATTAGCATGTTTGCAAGGGTACTAAATAGCATGATTGGAGGATACCAAATTCCGATGAAGATACCCAAAGCTTTGAATGACATGTCTAATATGATTCGTGATGGGCGATTAACCGTGTAGCGAAGTCCCTCATTGGAAGGATCTGCAATTAGTAATAGTCCAGTGGTAACAAAATAAGATATTGATAGCAATGTGAAAATTAATGTATATGATAACTCTGCAACAAAGGAGCTAAAATGGTCAGCAACAAAAAGTGTTGTGTATGGAAATAAGGAGGCAAAGAAAAGCATGGAAATATTACTCCACAGCACGTGCCCATTAATCCTACGAACAATTTGAGTGATGTTGTGAATATTGTTCCACATAATTGCCAGTCCGCTAAAAGAGATTGTATAAGCAATAAAATGAGTATGTAGATTCCAAATAGCCACCCACGTGGCACTGGTTGGTTGTGGAATGTCTAACACTAAAATAGTCATAATGATTGCAATAATGGCGTCGGTGAAAGCGGATAAGCGTTCTTTAGTCAAGGCTGAACTCCTTTTTATATGATTAATGTTTATTCTATATTACTTTAACTAAAAAAAGAACCACGGATTGTCAGTAAAAGTTCTGACGTTCCAAGGTTCTAAGAGTGTTATTTTATTTCAGGTATTGAGAACGTGAATCTGTAAAGGGCTATAGTTAATTGGACTGGAATTTTGAAAACTTTCCTAGCCACAGTTGGCCCTCAAACTAAGGTTTTGGGTCTGGAGTTGGTTCGTTACCAGTTTTAGAATCCCGTTCCTTTTTTTTGTTCTGTTCCTTTTTCTTATTCTGTTCTGCCCATTCTTCACGCGTTAGCATATCTTTAACGTTGAGTTTAATCTCAGTGACTTTCATATTAGTCATTTCATTGATGGCAGTGGAAACCTTATTGGTTAATTTATCAAAAATACTTTGTGCATTTTTGCCATATTCCAAAATTGCATCTAATTCCAATTTGACAACATGATCATCTTCGTCAATATCTACGTTAACGCCCTGAGTGGGATCATCGCCATTGGAGAATTGGTTTGTAACTTTGTCGATTAAGTTGCCTTCCAGTGAGAGGACCCCGTCAATGTTTTCGGCCGTTTTTCCGGTTATTTTCGCTAAAACGTTTTCGTCAAAAGTAAGAGTAGTAGTAGGTGTATTAGGTTCCATGATTAAAAATTCCTTTCTATTTTAAATTTTTATTGGGATCTAAAGTAGAATTAGGTTTCCCAGTATTAGCGTTTTTCCATTCGCTTTGCGTCATTACGTCAACGACATTAAAGTCTAATTCAATTACGGTTAAACCAGTCAATTGTTTAATAGCGTCGGCGGTATCTTTACAAACTTGTTCAAAAACTGATTGCATCTCATATCCGTATTCGATTACAACATTCATTTCTATTCTAGTTTGGTGTTCGCCAACCTCAGCAGTGATCCCTTGAGTTGGGTCGGACTTAGTACGTAGGCGGTCAGTTATATTACTTAACATTCCACCTTCAAAAGATAAGATTCCATTGATTTTACGAGCTGTAACGCCCACTATTTTTTCGATAACGTTTGTTTCAAAAGTTAGGTGGGCTTGCTCTACCGGTTTAGTTTGCATCGTTTAAGACCTCCTTGATTGACTTACGATAAATAAATAATCCAATCAATCCGGCGGCAATTAGCATGCCACCAAGAGTTTTTAAAGGCTTTCTCGGATTAACGTCTTTTGCCATGTGGTTTCCTCCATTCATCTTTTGTCATCTAGGTTAAGTGCTGAACGCAGCTCTGCCAGAATTTGGCTGATTAACAGGGTTCCGTACTTTACTAGAACAAAACCTAGAATTCCCATTAAGGCAACTAACAGTGCTCCGCTAAAGCTACTAAACACCCAGACAGTTCCTATGATCATCGCAATGATGACACCAATCAATTCTTTACTCATACGCTCCATCCTCATCCTTCCTATGTGACTTTCAAGTTTTCAGAAGATGCTCTTCTTGGAATAATATGCACCTTCGTTTTGCTTTTAACGCCTAAATATTTTTGTAAACTATCATTGACGTTGCTCTGCAGTTCTCGTGCTTTGGCTTGAAAGTCCCTATCGGATAACGATATTGCTTCTACGTATACATGGGCCTGCTTTCCGTTGCTATGTAGCTTAATTGAAGAATGGATATTACTTAAGTCGGCGTTACTGGATGCCGCCTGATTAACCATTTTTTCAATCGCTTTTCGCGAAACGGTCATGCGACCCTGATTGTTTTTTACAGTAAGGTCTTTTTCGGCTGTACGAGTAACTGTTATTAAAAGTAAAGCGCATATTGCAAACAATAGAGTACAAGCTGCAAAAACGATTGCAGTGATACTCGTAGCTTGAGCACCAACCGGCAATATTTGTTCGGTGAATTCGTTTAGCTTTGGAACTCTAATTAGAAGAGAAATAAACCACAAAACTTGTAAGACAACAATAATCGATATAATTCCGATAAGCGATTTGGTGACTCGATTCATTTCAATCACCCCTGATTTCGTTTACGCATTCCGAAAACGGCTGAAACGATTAAAACTAAGACTATAGCACCAATTAGTGAAGGGATAATTGCCATACCAGCCAAGACAGGACCCCAAGTACCTAGCAGTGATTGACCAATCCAAGCACCCACTAATCCAGCAATAATATTTCCAATAATCCCTGCTGGGAGGTCGCGACTTGTAATCATCCCAGCGATCGCACCAATAATTCCACCAACAATCATCGACCATAACCATCCAAGCATAATAAAGACTCCTTTCAAAAATAAGTGTATTAGTCAATAACAACTTGTTATTGCTATCTAAAAAATAACATGTAATGGTTATTTTTATCAAAATAAATGCTTATGGTTATTATTAGTAAGTAATAAAGGAAATTATCCTTAATAATCATGGTTTATCCAAATAATATGAAGTTAAACGTTAAGCGTTTTGTTGGAAAAATAGTGTTTTATATATTAGCATTTGATAAACAATACTATAAAATAAAAGAAGGAGATTATTATGCCGTGGAATAGTAAAAACTATCCAACTTCGATGAAGAATTTATCAACTGAGGTACGAAACAAGGCTATCGAAATTGCGAATGCTCTTTTAAAAGAGGGATATAAAGAAGATCGAGCGATTCCAATTGGTATCAAGCAGGCGGAGAGATGGGCGGAAGATAAAAAGTAGGAATATAAGAACTCGGTTCGCTACCACTAAGGCTTATTGGAAGATAAGACTGAATAAAAAAGACGTTACGCGGTTTTATTCGCAGTAGCGTTTTTTTGTTGGTACTATGCTAATAGCTTAAATCTGTTGAACTTATTGTAGTCGGTCTCTCAAGTATGGACCGTTCTGGTAAATACCTGAAGTCCTAATTCTTATGGATAAAAGGTTATGTTAATTAAAACGAAAACGGGTTAAACGAAATTTTCCGACTTTATAAATAAGAGTTAATCTTTAATTTTTTCGTATGATTTTATGCTTGTTTTTAGCTTTTTGCTTTCAAATTGCGGTTACATGATATTTCCTGCATAAAAGTGGCAAAAATGTAGTATATGTTTTGTTTGCCTAAGTTTTTATAGTAGTAGGTGACCAAAGGCCTTTGGATCTTTTGACAATAGTGGGGATTCAAATGATGGATAAAAAAAGAAATTTAACTGAGGGACTTAACTACTTAATTAAAGAGGAACAAGAAGGGATTATTTACGGTGTCTTAAAGCGTCTAAACGTTAATAACTGGTCTGCTGAGTTTGATGATTTAGTTCAGGAGGGAAGACTTGCGTTTGCAAAAGCTTTTGTAAGCTATCCGGATAATCCAAGAGAAAATCAAAAATTTAGTTGTTATGCGTATCAGGCAGTTTATTGGCGCATTTTAGATTTATTGCGAAAGTCGCAAGTGATTAATTCACACAATGAAGGTGAGGTAAACGACCTTTTAGTGGAAATACCCAATCCTGAATCGAATTATTTGTTTGAAAAGACAGCAACTATTGATCTGATAGAGCGACTTATGGAATGCTGCACGGAAAGAGAACGAAGGTTTATACGTTTATGTTATGAAGAAAATTTAACTGGCGGAGAGATTGCTAAGAAAGAAAAAATTTCAAGGCAGACGGTTTATCAAATTCGGAGAAAAATTGAAGGGAAATTTCAAAAAATTAGGCAAAAAAGATAGGTTCTAATATAAAAACTAATTGAAGTGAAAATATGAATTTAAAAGCTAACAGTAGAAAAAATATTTGACAATATTTTTTAAGAAAGGGTAAGATTAAGCAAATTTAATATCGTGGGAGTAACTATGGAAAATCAAGGGTGGAATAAGTCGGATTATATAATCTTATCATTACTTCCAATTGAAATATTAATTGGATTGTTCAAGCCACAATTCTTAAAGGATCGGCCTTTACTGTTGTCAATAATTGGGTTTGCGGTTGCAGTTATAGCCTTTATTGTTGTTTTAGGAGTTCGTGGTAAATTTTTAAAAGAAGAGTGGGTAAAGTTTAGAGAGCATTTAGGACGAAACCTTTTGTATGTGATACTGGTTATTGCTGTTTTTGAACTGGTTCAAGAAGTAGTAAATAAAGCATTTACTCCGGGATCAGTTAGCTTGGTACCAGGTTCGCCTGAATTTCGTTTTGCGGTATTGCTGTCTTTCTTTGTTCCCTTAATGGCCCCCTTTACGGAGGAAGTCGTTTTTCGCTATGAGCTTTTTTATAAGTTTGTTAAGAGTGGCAGAGGAACCTTTATCCTGATGGCGGTTGTTTCTTCATTATTATTTGGGCTAGCGCATTTTATTTCAGGTGACCAGCTTTCTTCAATGATCGCTCTTGGGATTACGGGACTTGCTCTAACAGGGATATACTATAAGACTAAAAATATTTGGGTCACTTTGTTAGGCCATTTCATTTGGAACTTCCTGTTTGCAATACCAACTTTAGCGGTTGTCTTTTTAAATTTACCAGTTGGAAAATAATCGGTCTAAACGGAGCCCTCGACTTTCAAGATGTTGTATATAAATAAAAAATCGCATAATTAATTTGTACCCCAGAAACTGGAATGAAAAGTTTCTGGGGTATTTTTACAACTAAATTTTGAAATTACGATTTGGTACAATATCAAACGAATTTGAATGAATAAAATAACCTACTCTCGGTCGAATTATTGAGAGCAGGTCACTGTATAGTACTTAAATATAATTTGATTAATCCCTTGTTTTCAAAGGCGCTAGCGCTTTTACAATAAATGTGCGTTTTTTAGCAGTTCTTCAATGTATGTCCCTTTGATTTTCCTTAAGACCTGTTTTTCGATTGCTTTTTCAGCAAATGGAAGTTGGATATCTTCTAGTTTCTTCTTGTCATTAAGATAGTAAATTGCATTCATCAAAACTCGTGCGTCAAAGGCGGAATCGAATACCTCCGGAACTCCACGGTCTACATTAAGCAGTGTGTAAACTGCTTCCATCGCGGTACGAACGGAATATTCCGTTGTAAACACTGTGTCACGTTCTGTTTCGGCAAAATTACCTATGAATGCTAAGTTGACCGATCCTTCAGGTACTACTAATGGACGATCTCCGAGGGCACGGGGCATGAAGTACGAAGTGATATATGGCATGTGTGCTGGAATTGTACTTGCTGAATTAGTTGCAATATCCACAATCTGATCTTCCGGTACGCCAATATGATAGAGCCATTCTTCACAGAGTTCTATACCGGTACACTCAGTGATTTTCTTATCTACAAAGTTGCCAGGTTTATCTGAAAATAGTCCGTAGACCCAAACGACTAGTTCATTAGGCTTTTGCGCTTTAAAATGTGGTTGACGACTGATTGAATACCCTAATAACCAGTTTGAATCTTTGATCGAGACTGGTCCACTGGTTACGATAGATCCACTATGTGGGTCCTTTTGACTGATTTTTTCAATGTATGGAGTTACACGATCATCGTTAAAGGTGATGGTTCCAGATATGGTCCAGTTAGCATCTGGAATATTGTCATAGAATTTTTCTGGATGTCCAAAATCCGGATCCTGGGCGGCCAAATTTTTCCAAAGTTGCCAAGTTGCTCCTAGTTCATGTTCTACTGGAGCAGCATGTGTATTATCACCATATGTTGTGCTTTCTGTGATTGAGCCGTTTGTTACAAATACTAGATCATCGGCTGTTAATTTTTTGCTTTCGTGTTTGCCATCAACGGTCATTTCAAGCTTAGTAGCAACTTTACCAGTTCCGACTCGATTAACTAGTATGTTATCAACTGTTGTATTGTACTGGAAATGAACACCCTTTGATTCCAAGAACTTAACCATTGGTATAATAAGAGATTCATATTGGTTATATTTTGTAAATCGTAACGAAGATAGATCTGATAAAGTTGCGATATGATGTACGAAGCGAAGTAAATAACGACGCATTTCCAGCGCGCTCGCCCAAGGTTCAAAAGCAAACATAGTTGACCAGTATAACCAGAAGTTTGAATCAAAGAATTCCTGTGAAAATACCTCGTCAATTTGTTTATCTTGAAGTTGATCTTCGGGAGTTAAAGCAACCTTAATAATTTCGTTAATTGCCTTTCTGGATAAAGTTAACTTACCATCACTTGCCATGCGTTGACCACGGTTTTCAATAACTCGTGCCTTAGAAAAACTTGGATCTTCTTTATTGAGCCAGTAGTATTCATCAAGAACTGATACGTCTTCATTTTCAAGAGATGGAATTGAGCGAAATAGGTCCCATAATGTTTCAAAATGAGGTTCCATTTCACGACCACCACGTATAATATATCCCTTCTGTTCATTCCATATTCCATCCATACTGCCCCCAGGAAGGCCTAACTCTTCGAGGACATGGATACGATCACCAGCCATCTGACCGTCACGAACTAAAAATGTAGCAGCAGCCAATGAGGCCAATCCGGACCCAACTAGATATGCAGATTTTTGATCAACATTTGCCGGCTTTTTTGGTCGTGCAAATGCTTCGTAGTTACCATTACTGTAATACATAAAGAACCCTCCCAATGCTAGGCAAGCGCATAGAAAATATGGTTTGTCTGCGATATAATAGTTACATATGTAACTATATTTATATTGTAGTGCAAACGGTTTCATTTATCAATGATATAATCGCAGTAGGAGATTATTATGAATAAAAAAAGTGCACGAACAAAACAAAAAATTGAAGAGGCTCTATTTGCACTAATGCAGGAGCAAAAATATGATGATATATCCGTTAAAGAAATCACTGAAAAAGCAGGAGTTTCACGGATGGCATTTTATCGAAATTATCGGTTGAAAGATGATGTCTTAGATGGATTTATTCAGACTGAATATGATCAGTTTATTTCTGACATTTCAAATCATCAGTTGAGTCAGTTAGAACAACTATTGAACGTTTATTTTAGTTATTTTAAAGACAATGTAAATATTTTAAATGCTATTGTAAACGCTGGGATCGAAGGAATCGTTTTACGAAAACAGACTGAATATTTTCGTGAATTTTTTGAATCAGGAATTACCGAGAAGATCTCATTTCAAGATTACGATATTGCGTATTATTCAGGTGCTGTCTTTTCGATATTGCTGTATTGGAGGGCCAATGGATACCATGTATCGGTTGATGAACTAACAAGTAGAATGGCAACTAAAATTAAAAATGATTTAGATGAAAAAATAGGTAGGAGGCACAATGAAGAACTCTAGAAGGCAATTTATCATATTTCTGGGAAGCTTTTTTCTGATTTTTATTTTTTGGAAAACAACTCTTGTACATGCGGACTATGAGATTAATAGGTATCAAGTGACAGCTGATGTTGATAAGAGGGGTAACGCAGATGTTAAGCAATCGGTTGGCTATTTGTTCGACGGTGAGTACCACGGGGTATTTGCTACTCAAGATTTACGGGGAATAAAGGGTGGTAAGTTACAAAATGTGACGATTACAAGTGGGAACAATACGCAAATAGTAAAGGCTGCTAATTCTGGAGCTGAAAATACATATAAGTTAACTCAGAGTGGGAAACAAATAAAAGTTAAAGTCTATCATACAACTAAGTATGGAAATGAATTTGATGTTACATATCGTTACAAGCTATATGGGGTCGTTACTAATTATCTTGATACTGCTGAAGTGAATTGGAAAATAATTGGCGAAGGATGGGATGTTCCACTTAAGAATGTAAAAATTAGAATTAATCTACCCGCCAGTAAAATTAGTCGGTTGCAGGCTTGGATCCATTCCGATTCTTCCGGATATACTACGGTTGATAAAAAGAATGGTAATGTTAGGATTACGATGGCTGAAGATAAACCAAATGATTTTGTGGGTGCTCATTTACTGTTTCCAACATTGGTAACCCCACAAAATACGAACTTAGTTAAAAAGAATCATTTAAAAAAGGAGCAGGCATTTGAAGCTAAGCTAGCTCAGAAAACCAATAATCAAAAAGAACATCGCAATTTATTTTTCTTAATTGCGACAGTTGTAAGCGGATTAATTGGATTATTGATGGTGGGGGTTAATGTGCATTGGCTTTTAACACATAGGTTTAAAAATTATCCAAGACCAACTCCAATTGATCATAGTTTTGAGATTCCATCGGTATCGCCTGCTGTAGCAGAAGCTATTTGGAGTAGAAAAAAAGCTAATACGGATGCTCTGTCGGCAGAAATGTTAGTTTTAGCTAATCGAAAAGAAGTAGGATTCGAAACGGTTGATGGAAAGCGATCCAAGAAAAAGACGATAAAAATTACTGTTTTGAAAAAAGGCATTATGGTATTTTTAGACAGCTGTGTGAGAATCATTGGTAATGGTAAGAGTGTGACGTTAGAACAAATTAAGCGATACGCTAATAATGATACGGATGATGAAATACTGTCTTGGTTTGAGGATTGGCAAGATGGTATTGAAAAAAAGGTTTCACCTTATAAAGACAATTCAAATATAGAATTTCGGAATAGGTTATGTAGAATTACGTTAATTGCTTTTGGTTTTATGGTAGTCAGTGCTTTTTTAGCTGCCCAATTTGCAGTGACAGCGGTAATTATTACCTTAGTTATTGGATTATTGATTACTTTAGTTTTAGGAATCTGGTTATTTAGAATTTGGCGTGTTGATAGCATTTATAACCAAAAAGGATTGGAACTTGAAAATCAAATCAAAGGTTTCCGAAAAATGCTTAATGACATTGGGCATTTTAATACAGCAGAGATTGGTGACTTGTTATTATGGGAAGAAATTTTGCCGTATGCAACAGCGTTCGGATTAGCGGAAAAAGTTGCAAATAAGTTAAAAGTTGATTTTGGAAATCAGTTGAATGAATCGGTGCCATTCTACGGATATTACTATGCCGGATATGGTGCAGTATTAAATGCTTCAATCTCTAGTTCGCTTGGTCAGGTAATGGCAAGTGCAACTGCTGCGAATGCAAGTGTAATCGGAAGCTCAGGTGGATTTTCAGGTGGCAGTTCCGGTGGATTCGGAGGAGGATCAGGAGGGGGAGCATTTTAAAAAAAGAGTGTGGAGCACACCGGGGTAGCTTCTGAGGATTATCAGGCAAATTGAATTATGACGGGTTAGGTCATGGTTCAGTTTGCAGGATAACCGGAGGAAGTTGGGGTGAGGAACACGTTTCAACAAAAAAGAGTGTAGAGCACACCGGGGCAGCTTCTGAGGATTATCAGGCAAATTGAATTATGACGGGTTAGGTCATGGTTCGGTTTGCAGGATAACCGGAGGAAGTTGGGGTGAGGAACACGTTTCGACAAAAAAGAGTGTGGAGCAGGCTCTGACAATAAGACCATCTCACCACTAGCCAACTAGAAATTATTATAAAAATGCAAAAAAGGGAGCTGCCAAGTGTGGTAAAAATAAGAAAAAGAATTAAAACGAATCGGTTGCTTCTACGACCGGTTACTCTGGAAGACGCTATGGATATGTATGAGTATGCTAGTGATCCGCAAAATGCATACTATGTATTTCCAACTAATAAATCGATTGAGGAGACTAGGGAGAATATTAATAATATATTTCTTAAAAATCCGATCGGAAAATATGGAATTGAATTGAAGAGTACAGGGAAAATGATTGGTACTATTTATTTACTAAACATTGATGAACCAAATCGTAATGCTGAATTAAGTTACGTTTTGAACCATAACTTTGAAGAACAAGGATATGCGATTGAAGCAGTTCGTGCTTTAGAAAATATTTTTTTTAGAGAAATGAATTTTGTGAGGTTATACGCTAGGCATACATTGGACAATCGAAGATCCGAAAGTTTGATGGAGCGCGGAGGGATGGTTCGAGAGGGGATTGCTCGACAGGAAGTGGAATTTCGAGGCGAAATGGTAGATATGTGTTACCACGCAATCGTGCAGAGCGACTATCGTGATTTGCTGATGTAGAGATATGATTGTAGATTGAGAATTTAATCGACTCAATGACTAGGCTAATGAGTGAAATAATAAATACTCTAAACATAATCAGCAATTGAGGAACATTTTTCAGTGGACAATCTCAGTTTACTGCTTTCAGTAGAGCGTTTAAGGTGGAATCCATCTATTCTTTAGTAAGATGTAATGAATATACATTTTGACAATTGTTCTTTTTGAAAAATAATAATGTACGGGTAAAAAATCTTTTGCTTTTCAATGTTTCATGCGGTAACATAAAAGCGAATACAATAATAACATTACACTAGGGGTGTTCTTAGAAGAACTGAGATACGCTTGAGCAGCGTGATCCCTTTGAACCTGTAAGTTGATACTTGCGAAGGAAAGTGTTTGTACTGGTGTACGCCATCCTTCTTTTAGGATGGCTTTTTTATTTTTAAAACACGCAGTACTTCCTGCCTTCCATAATTAGGAGGACTGAAATGAATTTAAGTGATATTGAGGGATTAAGAAGTAAAAATCCGATTGTGGTTAACTATTCTAATTTTGTAACACCTTTTCTAGTCGCAAATGGATTGAATGCGATTGGTGCATCACCAATTATGAGTAACGAAGGTGATGAGGCCACAGAATTGGCAACGATTGCTTCGGCTGTAGTAGTTAATTTAGGAACTGCTCGGAAAGAAGACGAAGAATTTATTAACCAATTGTGTCAGACAGCGAATCAACGAAAAATTCCATTGGTATTGGATCCTGTAGCAATAGGAGCAACTAAATATCGGAAAAAATTGGGATTGGAATTATTGAAAAAATATCACTTTGACATTATTCGTGGAAACATTGGTGAAATTGCGGTATTGGCAGGCATTGATTGGCAAACACATGGGATTGATGCTGGAGACTCTACTGACAAGGCAAAAGAAGTTGTTCAAAAATGCGCGCAAAGATATGAAACGACGGTCATTGCCAGTGGAAAAGTAGATTATATTTCAGATGGAAATAGAGTTGTTAAAATTTTAAATAACACGGATTTATTACCACTAATTGTCGGATCGGGTGACCTACTTTCAAGCGTTGCTGGTGCGTTTTGTGCGGTCGTAAAAACACCATTGGAGGCTGCTCAAATTGCTAGTTTAGTGGTTTCTTGTTCGGGTGAAGCTGCAGCGCAAGTACTAGAAAAGCAGACTTTACCAGGTAAGTTTATGTCAGAATTATTAGATCAAATGGCAAACATCACATCAAAACAAGTGACTGAAACGGCGAAGGTGGAGGAAGCTTAATGAGTACAAGAGTTGCACAAGTATTAACGATTGCTGGCACAGATAGCGGTGGCGGTGCGGGCATCCAAGCAGATATGAAAACTATGCAGGAACGTCATGTTTTTTCGACATGTGTAGTAGTTGCAGTTACGGCACAAAACACGTTGGGAGTTTTAGATGTAGAGGTAATGCCTAAGCGGATTATTGACAAACAGTTTGAGGCGTTGGCAGATGATTTTGATATTAAAGCTGCTAAAACAGGTATGTTAGCAAATGCTGAAGTTGTTCATACTGTGGTTGAAAATTATAAAAAATACAATTTTGGTCCATTGGTTGTTGATCCCGTTATGATTGCAAAAGGTGGAGCAAAGTTGTTGAGTGATAATGCAATTGATGCGGTTCAAAATGAACTAATTCCACTTGCATACTTGATAACACCTAACTTACCTGAGGCAGAAAAACTATCTGGCATTACTATTAACTCAATTGATGAGGTTAAGCTTGCTGCACAGAAACTACAAGAGTTGGGAGCAAAGAATGTTCTAATTAAGGGTGGACACTTTGATAATTCCAGTGAAAGTAGAGACTATGTTTTGTTTGAAAATGGCGAAGAATTGGAATTAGTTGGACAACGTTTTGAAACGAATAATACCCATGGTACAGGTGATACTATTTCTTCTGTAATTGTATCGGAGTTAGCCAAAGGACGAGATTTAAGAAAGGCCATTAAGACTGGCAAGCAATTTATTAACGCCTCGATTGAACATGGTATTGAAGTTGGCCATGGCCATGGTCCTCTGAATCATTGGGCATTTAGTGAGGAAAATAAATGAAGTTTGATGAAAAAATATTAAAAATTTATCTAGTCGCTGGAACGCAAGATGTTAAAGATAAGGGACAGTTTTTACAAAAGGTAGAAGAGCTCTTAAAAAATGGGATAACCGCCTTTCAGTTACGCGAAAAAGGAATTAATAGCATTCAAAATCGTTCGGAACTAGTCATACTTGCGAAACAATGTCATGAATTAACTCAAAAATATCATATTCCATTAATAATTGATGATGATGTCGACCTTGCGATTCAAGTTGGTGCTGAGGGAATTCATGTTGGGCAAAAAGATGAACAAATTGGATCAGTTTTAAATAGGGTTGGTAATGAGATGATTGTCGGTCTTTCATGTAATAGGATGACTCAGGTTGAGCAAGCCAATGGTTTAGTTGGAATTGATTATATTGGAAGTGGAACGGTTTTTGAAACTACATCTAAATCAGATGCTGGAGAAGCTATTGGAGTTAATGAACTGCATAAATTGGTTGAAAAGAGTCGATATCCAGTTGTTGCCATTGGCGGAATTACAATGAGCAATTTGGCACAAACAATGCGAACGGGAGTTAAGGGATTTGCGGCTATTAGCTTATTTACTCAAATGAAAGACCCGGAAATTAATATGAAAAAGATTCAAAAAATTGTGAATGCATAAGGAGAGACATAATGGAGAATAAAAATAAGGGATTTAGACTAAAAGATGTTGTTTTTCTAGCAATTATTGGAGTTTTGTTTGGTTTGATATATGAGCTTTGGAGTTTTGCATATTACGGTTTGGCTGCGACACCACTTAAACCGTTTGCCTCTGATATGACCTTAGGAGTCTGGTTAATGGCAGGACCACTTGCTGGTGTGTTACTAAAAAAAGCTGGTGCAACAACAATTGCAGAGGTATTAGCAGCCATTGTTGAAATGTTGTTGTTCTCAAGTTGGGGTGCCTCGGATTTAATATCTGGATTTGTCCAAGGAATTGGTAGTGAATTAGGATTTGCGGTAACGGGCTATAAAAATTGGAATAAATTAGGCCTACTGTTATCCTCAATCATAGCAACGGTTGTCACATTTGGTTGGGATTATTTCCAGAGTGGGTATAGTGCGTATAGCTTTGGTTTGTTAATAAGTTTATTAATTATTAGATTCATTTCAGTTGGCTTTTTTGCAGGCTTTTTGGTTTATCAGATTCAGAAAATGGTAAACAAGTCGGGAATTATGGGATAGCATGGCAAATTTAAGGGTAAATAATTTAACTTTTAAATATAAAGAGAACGGCGAAACGGTTTTAGAATCAGTGGATTTCCAACCAAATGAGGGAACGTTTAATTTACTAGTCGGTAGTTCAGGGACTGGAAAATCAACCTTATTGAAAAATATGGCCGGATTATATCCTATGTTTGGCGGAATTCGAGTTGGCGGAAGTGTCAATTTAGATGGTGAATTGATTGATCAAATTGAACCTAATATTCGTGCTAAAAAAACCGCAGTTTTATTTCAAAATCCTAGTCGACAATTTACAATGCGAACGGTTTCTGAACAGCTTTCATTTGCACTGGAAAATTTACAGGTGGATAAAGGTACAATTAAAAAAAAGGTTGAAGAATCACTAAATAGAGTAGGTATTATGAATTTATCTAATGAAATAATACAGACCTTATCAGGTGGAGAACAGCAAAAAGTAGCATTGGCAACAATTCTAGCGATGGACAGTGAGATTATTTTGTTAGATGAACCCTTTGCTAATATTGACAGTGATTCAAAAGTTAAAATTTTGGAAGTTTTGAAAAAATTACAGACTAGTCAGCATAAAACAATTATTTTATCTGATCATGATTGGGCTGGTTATGGTGAACTGGCGGATTATGTTTATGCTATCAAGGATAAAAAAATTGTGCAGGCTGATAAGGGAATCTTTGCGAATGTTCCAAAACTGAAATCGATCAAAATGAAGCCTGTTCAAAAGGAATTCATGTTGAACTGGGACCAATTAAGTATGGAAGTTCCTAGAAAAAAGTTACTTGTTCATACTTCATTGTTTCTGCCAAAAGGAAAAGTTGGAATATTGTCAGGGGAAAACGGCGTTGGTAAATCAAGTTTTCTAAATGCTTTATCACAGCAAAGTAAATACACAGGTTCCATAACGTATGCAGGAAAAAACATTAAAAAAATTAAGCAACGTCAATGGGCTAAAAGGTTGGCATTAATTTTTCAAAATAGTAGTGACCAGTTTGTGGAAATATCTGTTAAAGACGAAATCGAAATTGCTAAGAAAAATAGTTTGAGGGCTGACTATTGGACGGATACACGAATTCAACAGGCGCTGAAGCAACTTAATGTTGATTCAATATATGATAATGGTATCGTATATCAAATATCAGGTGGACAACAGAAGAAAGTTCAAGTACTTTCGATGTTAATAATGGCTCAAGATGTCCAGTTATTAGATGAACCTTTTGCTGGATTAGATTATGATTCAATTCAAGAATTAATGAAATTGATTAATGAAGTAAAACAGGCGTTAAACATAAGCTTTTTGATAGTTTCACACCAACGAACTGGGGTTATAGATCAGGTTGACTATGAATTAATACTAAAAAATAAAAAAATTGAGTTTAGGGACAATGGTAATGAGAAAAATACTTGATCCATCGGTTGAAATCTTAATTGTTTTAGGAGTGGGATTTCAAATTGCTTTTACGAAAAGTGTTTATATGAATCTGATTGTTATCGTTGTTGGATTAATATATGTTCTTGTACATCGTCAAAAATTAAACTATCTGCTAATTGCGATACTAGTGAGTTTGCCGTTAGCAATTGGAACGGCCTGGTCTTTTTTGGCGTTTAGTACGGGTGACAACGTTCATAATGCACTGATATATTCGATCCGTTTGTATGCATATCTAGTGTTGGGTTGTATGCTGACTTTAACTAATACAGTACCCGATATTTTATTTAGTACTCAACAAAATTTGAAAATCCCCTCAACTTTTATATACGGCTTTTTGGCTGTGTTTAATCTATTTTATAGGTTAAAAAATGAGTTTAAAAAAATTCGCTATGCTGCCCGTTTGAAGGGACAAAATTATTACGTGTGGAGTCCAAAACTCTATTTTAAGTGTATTGTCGTAGCACTGAGCTGGTCTAATGATATAGCTGAAGCGATGACATCTAATGGTTTCACGGAAGGGGCTCCAAGAACGAGAATAAGGGCGTACAAGATTCCCATTATTCAATGGTTAATTGGGTTAATATTGATTATTAGTTATGGTTATGGTGCATTTGGGATACGGCCGTGGTAAGGGTGACTAGGACATAACTAATTTTTCTAACTAAGTAGCAAAAATGCGAGAAATGTCTCGCTCGCAAACGGAGGAAGAGTATGTTTTCAGAACGCTTAAAGAATAATGCGACCGGTATTTTAAATAGGATTGAGAATCATCCTTTTGTAACGGGAATAGCTGCGGGGAAAGTACCTAATAAGGCACTGGTGTTTTATGTTGAACAGGATTTTAACTATTTAACTGCTTTTGCAAAAGTATACGCAGGGGCGATTCAAAAGTGTGCATCTAGAGACGATATGCGCTTTTTTTATCAACAACTTGGTTTTACGCTTGATGATGAAGTCTTAGCACATCAAATCTTTTGTGATGTTGCAGGAGAAAAATATGAGGAACACCAACGTGCGGATCAAGCTCCCATGACGTATTTATATAATGAACATATGTACAATGCAATGCGGACAGGTGATTTAATAGACGTCTTGGCAGCACTGGCACCATGTCCATGGACTTACAACGAAATTGGCAAAAAAATGATAAGTGAAAATGCGAATAGTACATTAAATCCCTTCAAAAATTGGATTGAATTTTATGGAGAAGATGATTCAGTCGAACAAATGTTTACAATGATTGATCGTGAAGCTGGTAAATATTCTGATGAGGAGTTGGACCAAGTGGAGCAACGATTTTTGAAAAGCTGTGAGTTGGAATGGGAGTTTTGGGAGCAAGCATTCTATCAAAAAGATTGGCATTTTAAAAATAGTAATTAATTTTGAAGAAAGCTATCATGGAAAAATCTTGCATAGTTATTACCAATATTAAAAACAGGGACCGAGTTTTAAGTGGCATTTAACATCACTTAACTTGGTTCCTGCTTTTTGAATAAATGGACTATCTATTTTTGGCAGAACGGGATAGAAAAAATGAAGCAACTAAAACTAAAATAACAGCTCCTAAAATTGACGGGACAAGTGCTATGCCAGCTAGATATGGTCCCCAGGATCCTAGCATGGTTTGACCAAGCCAACTACCAATGAGCCCAGCAACAATATTACCAAGCCAACTGCCTGGAACGTTTTTGCTGGTAACTGCACCTGCAATGACTCCAATGATACCCCCCAACGATTAATGACCATAAACCAGCCAAGCATAATAATTCCTTCCGGTTCTGTGTATTATATGTCCTTGTAACGTAATACAGCAACTACCGGTTCACTTAATTTGTCATCGGGTAACTGTCTAACTTTACCGTTGTGGACAATAGTAAGATCTGCGAGATCATTCAGTAAATTATTGTGTTTGGCCTGTTTTGTATTAGTGATAACAGAGTCGTCTTGTAAAATACCATTAATGCGTGCGTCTTGCTGGATATAGAGAGTATCAACTTGTCCGTTTTGGATAGCACTAATAATTTCGTCTAAGAAATAAGAAAGTAATGATTTGCTTTTGGCATCACTGATACGACGCAAACTTTTATCATATTTACTTTCTTTATACTGTTTGGCGATAGGTTTCAAAACGTTATCAATTTCCGAAATTGATAAGTCAGCGGGACTAGTTTCAATTTGATAGTCGAGCGAAAGCGACGCGTTTTTACTTATCTTACGGAATACGGCAATATTTTGTGGCAACCCAAATAATAGCAATTCGTGTTTGGATTCCTGAGAAACATATTCCTCAATATATTTATCAACTGCTTGATAAAAGCGTTCTTGATCAATTTGTTTTTCCGTAGAAGTTTCGTTATGTCCGTGGACACTAACATTCTGACCAACGGATACTGAGTTTAATTCACCGCCCCGTAATTCACTGCCCAATGTTCCTTTTAAAGTTGTTGGTGCATCTTCTGGTAGATCGTAAACAGCCAATTCACCATTAATGAAAGAGTAACATTCAATTCGGTCTGCGTTTAAAGCTAATAAGTCAAAATCAAACTCATGTTGCTCATCATTAAGCAGGGGTAATATCATTGGCATATTAGTTGCCATTGCAATTTCAGGAACTGATGTATCAATTGACTGGGTAAACGTTTCATGTCCATTTGTTATTAAGGCAAAACCGCGATCTGAAAAATCTGTCCAAAATGAACTATCTGTTACATATTTATTTAGAATTTGTTTGTAATTTTCGATACTTGTATTGGGCCAAACATCTTGTAGAACCTCGATGGCATGCTTTCCGAGGTTTTTTAATGAAATCTGTGACTTATCTGCCGATTGATTTTTTTCAACGGGCATATAGATTGAAATAAATGGAGTATCAGAAGTTGTATTTAGTATTTCCGTTAAAGGCTTAGGGTAAGTAATTTCCATGAGCATTTCCTCCTTATTGTATCTATAAGTAATGTTAACAGTAAAATGGAAAGGGTTTCAAGATTTATGCATTACTGTATACTAGACATTGAATAACGGAGGGACTGCAATGATTAAACACATTTTTCTTGATATGGACAACACGCTTTTACAATCGGATGGAAGTATTAGTTCTGAAACGAGGACTTTTTTGAATGGATTAGATATTCCCATCACTCTGGTGTCAGCTAGGGCACCATTAGAAATGCAGTTTGCAATTGAAGAATTGAACCTGGTTGATGAGCAATTTTCGTTTAATGGTGGCTTGATTTATAAACCTTCACAAAATAATCAAATGGAGGAGATCAAGTCGATTCCTCTTGAAACAAGGGATGCAGTACGGATTATTAAGTTAGTGCGAAAGGAATTTCCGAGTGTGTCATTATGTTGGTATACAAAAAACGAATGGTTTGCTGAAAGAATAGATAGGGGAATTGAATATGAGACGAGTATTACACATCAAACCCCAACACTTGTGAACTTCGATGACTTTAAAACGGAAAACACTGAAATGTTTAAGATTATGTTGATTTCTTTTGATGCAGATGTTAGAGAAAAGATGGTAAAGGCAATTAATGCGTTAAATATTGCGGAGATTGCAACAAAATCAACTGGTATTGAATATTACGAAATCACGAATGCCAAGGCTATCAAACGAAATGCAATCGAGTATTTAAAACAACGTGATCAATTGAAAACAAATGAACTGGCGGCATTTGGAGATGGAGAAAATGATATTGAAATGTTTAAAGTGGTAGGACATCCGATTGCAATGGAAAATGCTACGGACGAAGTAAAAGAATATGCGGAGTTTGTGACAGATTCGAATAATGCGAACGGAATAATTAGTGGTGTTCAAAGATTAACGCAATCTAAATAGGAGTGACCAGATAGGTGTTACCACTTACCAGTACTCCACATACGACCATCTAGTTCTCCTTGAGCTTGTTCGATTCGCTTAGCTTGTTCAATAACCATATCGTTTAGTGCAACCCAAAAGGCTTTATCAATATACTCATCAGCTTGTTCTTCAAGCTCTTTAATTTGCTGTTGTAACCATTCGGTTGTATCCATTAGTTATCATCGTCCTTTTTTATCTGATCTAAATTCCATCGCAAGTCATCTAGTTCTTCCTGGTTTTGAGAAATTGTATCTAAAATAGTTTCCAAAGTAGAAGTATTCTTGGAATCCTGTGTGGTAATTTTTTTCTGAATTTGCTTTTTAAACCAACTAACTTGACCGTTAAAATGCGAAAAATTAGGGTTAGTAACGTATTGTTGATAATCAACTAGTAAACGTTGTTGGTTGATGGGTTTCATATATAAGAATTGATAAACTGGCAATGGTGGAAGATAAGACATCATTGCCTTATTTGCCATCGCTTCATAAGGCCGAAGTATTTCTGAAATGGTAAATCTTTCAGGATTACCCGCACCAAAATCTTTTTTTGCACTGCCGGTGGTTACTACGATACCAAGTTCTTTACCTTTTAAGCTCGCCCTGTTGATAAAAGAGGTTGACAATACCGTGTCTTGCCAGGTTTTTAAAAGTGCAGGGGCGCTGTACCAAAAAAGAGGGAACTGAAGAATGATCCGATCGTTTGACCGCAACAATTGCTGTTCCTCTTCAATATTGATAGGAATTGATATTGGATGGTAGGTAATGTTTTCAAAATTAACTAAAGATGTTTGGAAAAATTTTTGAGTTGTTGAATTTTCAATTTCTGGATGTGCTATTAAAATTAGTGTTTTCAAGATGTCTCCTTAGATAAGAATACCGTTGCAGTGATCAATTTCGTGTTGAATAACTTGCGCCGTCCAGTCGGTAAATTCTTGGGAATGCTGCTGCCATTGTGAATCCAAGTAGGTAATGCTAATTTTTTTGAAACGTTGAGTTGACCGTTGCCCCGTGAGGGATAAACATCCCTCCTGGGTTTGGTACATGTCCTCTTTTTTTGTAATGATTGGGTTGATCATCGGAACGCTAAAGGGCCCCATCTGGATAGCTATGATTCGCTTATTTATACCAATCATGTTAGCAGCCATACCAGCACATATTTCGCGATTTGCTTCCAACGTTTCGGTTAGGTCTTGAACTGTTACCTGATTCTGCCTATTTGCAGGCGATGACTTACGTTTTAAAATCGTAATGTCTTTATTGATTGAATGAATCATGTTTTTACCTCTTAAAATAGTATGTTGAATATTATAGCGTAAACAAGTTAACTTAGTCGTTTTAGGAATTTAATAACAGTGTTGATATCTTGATCTGAAAAATCAGAGACAGACTCAAACGCTTCTTGCCGTAAAGCTTGGTGCAATTCATTGTGGGCGTTGGCGAGTATCAGACCGTTTGTTGTTAATTTTAAGAAAACGGATTTACGGTTAGGAGCCTTGTGAAATTTGGATAATAGGTCTAAACGTTCTAAATGATTAATACGACGGGATGTTCCACCCTGTGAGATTGCCATTTGATCAACAACTTCACTAACAGTAAGTTCATCTTTGCCGATTGTAGAAAGGATGTCTAGGTCATTATGTGTTAATCGATCCTGAAGATGGGTTAACACATTATCATTGATACGACCTCCAATAAATTCGGACAAACGATTAATTTGAGTATCTCTATTGATGCGTTTTAGTAAATTATAAATTTCAGTGTACTGCATATCATTCATTATATTTTCTCCTTGAATATATATTACCAGTAATTTAAAAATAGAAAAAGGATTTGTTTTGCGAAACGCAATAGTATGATCTTTTTAGACATTGTATGCTAAATTAATTAGTAAAATTAAATAACCTCTTTTCTGTTTTTGTATAAGCTAAAATTTAGAAATGTTATAATTATACGAAATTAAAAAGGAGGCTATTTTTGATGACTGAAGAACGTACTTTAATGTTAGTAAAACCTGATGGAGTGGCAAGCGGGCATGTTGGTGATGTGATTACTAGGATTGAAAACCGCCGTTTTAAGATTACAGCAATTCGGACTTTAACTGCATCACCCGAAGAATTACGAGTTCATTATCAACAATTAGTAGGCAAATCATTTTATTCAGGTATTGAGGATTTTATGACTTCAGGACCAATTGTAGCAATGATAATATCGGGATCGGATGTTGTTGAAAGCATCCGAAAAATGACAGGGCCAACCGATCCAGCAGAGGCCCCGGCTGGAACTATCCGTGGAGATTTTGCCCGTGGGTGGGGAGATGGGCCAATCCAAAATGTAGTGCACAGCTCAGACAGTATTGAGAGTGCTGAACGCGAAATTAAAATTTGGTTTCCAGATGAAAAATAATTAATTATAGTGAGCGACTAGAAGGAAATTTTTTAGTCGCTTTTTTATATGGAAATTATTTTACAAATGTGAATGCTTTACATTTGTAAAACATTCACATATGTGCTATATTAATAATCGAGGAGGCGGGGAAGTCTTATGAACATTGACATTAAAACCTATTTAAGTAAAAACGGGTTGACGATTTATGAAGTGGCGAAGCGTAGTGGTTATGGTTACACAACGTTGCATAAGTCGTTTAACAAACAACAGACGAGTGCTACGCCACTGAACATCCGAGATTTGGATGCTTTGGCACGCGCCCAGCATCTTCAAATGTGGGAAGTGTTACGTGAATTGGAATCGCATTTTATGGATTTGTAGTTTAAACGGATAACTAAACACAAGACAGCTAAGAGTATAAAAGGGGGATTTTTACGATGGCTAACAATAACAATAATTTTTCAAATGATCCATTTGATCGCAACATGGATGATATTTTTAATCAACTAATGGGAAGAATGAACGGTATCAACTCAGAATCACGTTATTTAGTTAATGGACAGGAGTTAACGCCTGAGGAGTTTGCACAGTATCGTCAAACTGGCAAAATACCAAGTGGCAATGGTGAACAAGCTCAACAGCAGAATGGACAACAAGGACAAGCTGTAAATGAAAAAGGAATTCTAGCACGTTTGGGCCGCAATTTAACTGATGAAGCTCGCAAGGGATTACTTGATCCTGTTATTGGAAGGAATAAGGAAATCCAAGAAACAGCTGAGATTTTGAGTCGACGCACGAAGAATAATCCAATTCTTGTTGGAGACGCTGGTGTCGGTAAGACCGCGGTTGTTGAGGGCTTGGCTCAATCGATCATCAGCGGTGATGTACCAGCTGCAATTAAGGGCAAGGAGATTTATTCAATTGATATTTCTTCATTAGAAGCTGGTACACAGTTCCGTGGTGCTTTTGAAGAAAATATTCAAAACTTGATCAAAGAAGTTAAAAAAGCTGGAAATGTAATTTTATTCTTTGACGAAATTCATCAAATCTTGGGTGCCGGTTCTACTGGTGGAGAAGACGGCGGCAAAGGTATGGCTGATATTATTAAACCAGCATTGAGCCGTGGCGAAATCAGTGTAATTGGTGCAACAACTCAAGATGAGTACCGTAACACAATTATGAAGAACGCTGCGCTGGCTCGTCGTTTTAATGACGTAACAGTGAACGCACCAAGTGCCGATGATACATTTGCAATTTTGAAAGGAATTCGCAAATTATATCAAGAACATCATCGCGTTGAATTACCAGATGACGTTTTAAAAGCGGCAGTTGATTATTCAATTCAATATATTCCACAACGCTCTTTACCAGATAAAGCGATTGATTTATTGGATATGACTGCAGCACATTTAGCAGCTCAACATCCAGTTACAGACAAGGTTAGCTTGGAAGCAGAATTAAAAGAAGCTGAAAAGGAAAAAGACGAGGCAGCCGAAAAAGAGGATTATGAAGGTGCTGCAACAGCTAAAACTAAGATGATTCGTATTCAGAAGAAATTAGATGAAGCAACTAAGGAAGAACGACCAGTTGCAACGGCCTCGGATGTTGCTGATTCTGTTGAAAGATTGACAGGAATTCCAGTTTCTCAAATGGGTGCGAGTGATATTGAACGCTTGAAGAAGATAAATGACCGATTGAAGGGTAAAGTAATTGGTCAAGACGAAGCAGTTGATATGGTTGCGAAGGCAATTCGCCGTAATCGAGCTGGTTTTGATGAAGGCAACCGACCAATTGGTAGTTTCCTATTTGTTGGACCAACTGGTGTCGGTAAGACAGAGCTTGCTAAACAGTTGGCACTTGACATGTTTGGTAGTAAAGATGCAATTGTCCGACTCGATATGAGTGAATATACAGATACAACTGCAGTTTCTAAGCTAATTGGTACTACAGCTGGATATGTTGGTTACGAAGACAACTCTAATACTTTAACCGAGCGAGTTCGTCGTAATCCATATTCAATAGTACTATTAGACGAGATTGAAAAGGCAAATCCACAAGTTCTAACATTATTATTGCAAGTTATGGATGATGGACGTTTAACAGATGGACAAGGAAACGTGGTTGATTTTAAGAACACGATTATTATTGCGACATCTAACGCCGGATTTGGTAACGAGAGTATCACTGGTAATGATGGCAAAGATAAGAGCTTAATGGATAAACTAGCACCATACTTCCGCCCAGAATTCTTGAATCGTTTCAACGGAATTGTTGAGTTCAGCCACCTTACCAAAGATGATTTACATCAGATTGTTGACCTGATGATCGATGATGTTAATAGAACTTTGGATAAGAAGGGTATCAAGCTTGAGGTTTCGAGTGATGCAAAAGATTGGCTGATTGATCAAGGCTACGATGAGGCAATGGGAGCACGTCCACTTCGTCGAGTTATTGAACAAGAGATCCGTGATAAGGTAACTGATTTCTACCTTGATCACTTGGATGCAAAGGATTTGAAGGCCGATTTGGTTGAGGATCAGATTGTGATTTCGGAAAAATAAGTAATACGAGTGGTTTAGGTTTATTTTAAAAATTAAGTAAGAGGGACTGTTTAAAGATCTTAGCTTAAAGCAAGGGTCTTTAGTCAGTCTCTTTTTTATATAAGCAAATTAGATAACTTTCATGAAATTTATAGTTAGAAAAGATGGCCTAAATGTGCTCTGTAGAAATGTCTTTACGAAAAGTCCGTGTAAACGATAATTCAAATGTTAATTATTTGTATTGAAATGGAATAGACCAATAATTAAAAATGTAAAAAATATCACATAGAATACCAAAAATGTGTAAAAAACAATAATGTAAGGGTTTACATAGCTGATAACTCCGCATATACTTAAATTGTTATAAATATATAGGAGGCTTGTTAATTATGGATAAGTTTATGAACTGGATTCAAAATGTTTTGATGCCACCCCTTGCTAAAGTAGGAAATAACAAGTATTTAGTGTCTGTTCGTAATGGGTTAGTTATGACTTTACCAGCAGTAATTAGTGGTTCAGTATTCTTGATTATTGGTAATATTCCAATTCCAGCTTGGACTAATTTTATGAAACCATATATGAATGCAATTGGAGTTGCTGTTAACGGTTCTTTTGGAATTATTTCGTTACTTGCAGCGATTGGGATTGGTTATGAGCTGGCTAAATCATTAGAATTGGATGCAATTAATGGTGCTGGACTCTCGACAATGGCATTCGTTGTTGCATCCTTTAGCAGTAAACTAACACTTGATACAACCAATTTTGCGTCTTCGGGGTTATTTACAGCAATTATTTGTGCTTTTATATCTGTTTTGATTTTGAACCTCTTTGTAAAGCGTAATTGGGTTATTAAGTTACCCGCTGGTGTTCCTGCGGCAGTTAGCCATTCTTTTGTTTCATTAATTCCAGGTTTTATTGTTTTGCTATTCTTCTGGACATTGCGAGTACCACTTCATTTTGATATTAACTTATTCATTCAAAGTATTTTTCATCCCTTACTATTTGCGATGAATAGTCTTCCAGGAATTATGTTCTATACTTTATTGGTCAGCTTATTGTGGGTTGGTGGTATCCATGGTGATATGACACTTGAAGGTATTTCGGATCCGATTTTTCTGCAATTCTTAACCGCTAATGGGCTCGCATATGCTCATCATCAGGCGATTCCGTATATCACTTCATCTGGTTTTTCGAGTTTGTTTGTTAATGTCGGTGGTACTGGAGCAACCATTATGCTTGTTTTCTGGATGTTATCATCTAAGAGTGAAACCTATCGTAGTTTAGGACGAGTGGCCTTTCCAAGTGCCCTGTTTGAAATTAATGAGCCAGTTATCTTTGGGTTCCCAATCGTTATGAATCCAATCACAATGATTCCGTTCATAATACTCCCACAAATTTTAGTGGTTTTGACATACATTTTAATGGCCATTAATTGGATTCGTCCCGCAGTAACGATGGTGCCATGGACAATGCCACCAATTATTGGACCGTTAATGGCAACCGGTTGGGATTGGCGCGCAGGAGTATGGTCAGCGATTGAACTTGTTATTGCTGGTGCTGCTTATTACCCATTCTTTAAGACTGCTGAGAAGCAAATGGTGATTGATGAACAAAAAGGTGAAAACTAATGAATATGAAGAGTCTTTTTAAATACGGTATTCTTGGGGCCATCTTTATTGGAATATTGGCTATTACGATTACTGATAGTGATGTTACAAAACAAACTAGTGACATTTTAGTAAGTAGTGTTGGAATGGTGATTTTTCTTGTTTTAGGAATTTTATTTACAAAAAGTGTCAGAAAAAATATGAAATAAACTGGAGCGATTTTTTATGTGGGAAGTAGACCGATTAACAAAGGCAGATTTAAGTGATTTTTATCAATTATACTTATATGCATTTACAAATAAGGATAGTAAGGAACGTCGTCAGTTCTTTGATGATCGGTTTAACCACTCTTTGGCTTACGGGATAAGGCAGGATAACAGTTTAGGTAGTGGAATGCTAAGTATTCCGATGAAAATTAATTTTCATGGTGTTAAATATAAAATGAATGGTATTTGCGATGTGATGAGTTACCCCGAATTTGGAGGACGCGGAGCAATAACTGCGTTGATGAAAAGTGCTTTTGAAGACATGCTACAAGAAGGTGTTTCTCTTTCATATTTAGCTCCGTTTTCTTACGACTTTTACCGCCGCTTTGGTTATGAAGAAGTGTTTGATCGAGCAGAGTATCAAGTGAAAAATACGGATCTGCCTCGAATAAGGGTTGAAAGCAATGACGGAGTTATAAAACGTTTACCATTGAAGGATGCCATTAAACAGATTAAAGAAGTCTACGATGAAAATATTCAAACGCGTAATGCTGGATTAGTGCGAGAGGATTGGTGGTGGAACTATCTTACCTTGAAGCATCCTGACTGGATGGTCGGTGTTTATTTGGAAAATGAAAGTGCAGCTAGTTACGTAATATATGAAGGCTCAAACGAAACTTTTCATATTCAAGAATTGATGTATACAAATCATGCTAGCTACCAGAGTATTATGAGTTTTATTTGCCAACATGAGTCAATGTATTTTAATTTCGAATATAAGAGTGGGGATCCAAACGGCTATCCAGACATATTAAATAATCCGGAAGCGATCGATGTAAGAATAAAGCCGTACATGATGGCAAGAATTATTGATTTGAAGAAGTTTGTAAACGATTATCCATTTGTGCAAAAGGTTCACAGCATTCGGATTGCGATTCAAGATGATATGATTACACAGAATAATGGTATTTGGCGATTACGAGTTAGCAGTAATGGCACCAATTTTGAAAAGCTAAGCAACAATTATCAAAACATGGCAGATATCAAAATGAATATTCAGACGGCAACAAAGGTTCTGATGGGATACAGAAGTGCAATGCGACAATCACGTTTAGGGCAAATTAATGGTAGCTTTGAAGCAATTAATGAACTGGATCGGGCATTAAGAAAAGAAGTACCAATGTTGTGGGATTATTTTTAAAAAAAGAGAGTGGAGCAACCCGAATAGCTTTTGAGGAATAACAGAGAACGGAGCTTTGACGGGTTAGGTCAAGGCTCCGTTCTTGGTTATCCGCAGAAAGCTGGGTTGAGTAACTCATTTCAGATAGAGAGTGGAGCAACCCGAATAGCTTTTGAGGATTACTAACTCGGCAAGTAAAGTAGGTTTTGTTGCACAAAACCAAGATACTCATACGTTGACCATTCCTATGGACGCAACCCGTCTCATAGGAACTGGCAGCAGGAAATAAGAATTATGACGGGTTAGGTCATAGTTCTTATTTTTGGCTAACCGGAAGAAGCTGGGTTGAGTAACTCGTTTCAGATAGAGAGTGGAGCAACCTGAATAGCTTTTGAGGAATGCTAGCTCGTCAAGTATTGAATTACCAAGTGTGGGGAATAAATATTAACGCTGAACAACTAATTATTTGAGCCTTATCGGATCAACTTTGTCCTTTAGCAAAGTCAGAATTAATACAATTGGTTCCTCAGTATAGTCAAAAATCCATTGAGAGGGCTTTACGCAAGCTGCGTGATCAAGAAAAAATTGAGGTAGTAGGTCAGGGTCGCTCAACTAAGTATAAGTTGAGTTTGTAAATAACTAAGATAGTAGTGAAAGTATTAACACCTAAAGTTCATTATTATCTAGCAATGTATTAACTGGTCCCTGTGTGAGCAACATTGTGAGAGTTGTAATGATTGATTCCTTTGAAATTTCAGGGTGTTCTAGCCAAAAATTAATAACTGTCAAACAAGCTGATGTGATGAAGTCAAAAACTAAAGTGGTTTGTTGGGAATGTTTGCTGATATCAGTGGTTTCAATAGACTCTGAAATAATATTTTTAAGATTGTTTCTTATATGTCGCTCAAACATCGGGTCACCGTTTGCACCCAGTAATTGCTTAAGCACATACGAGTTATTCTCAACTAGCCCAAAAAAGTCTGGTAAGAAACGATAGCTCTCAAAGTCTTTGAGCGGGTTGGCAGAACTTTTTGCTAAAATTGCATCGTGGACATTATTTAATTCATTAAAAAAATCATTCTCGATATTTTCAATCAATTCGAACTTGTCTGCATAGTGATAATAGAAAGTTCCGCGATTGATATGCGCAGCGGTTGCAATATCATTAATTGAAATTGATGAGAAAGGTTTTTCCTCTAGAATACTTAGTAACGCCATTTTAATGGCGTTTTTTGTTTCTGTAGATTTCTTTTCGTAAACCAAAATATACCTCCATATGAAAATTGAACATTTTGTTTAGTTTTGTCCATACCATTTTTCTTCTACCCTGATTATACTGTTTATGGTTCCAAAATTAAATAGTGTGTTTAAACACGGTGTTTAAAAATAGGAGGAAAGAGAAATGTTTAAGAAAAACAAATTTTTTGTATTAGCATTTGCAGCAGCAATATTTTTAACTTTATTTTTTGTGGTAACGCAGATTCCGTCTGCTAACCCCGTTCCTAAAAATATTCCAATTGCGGTAGTAAATCTTGATCAGGGGAAAATGGGTAAGACTATTTTTTCAAAGATAACTGGAGCAAAAAAGAGTACCAATGAGAATACTCCAACAGTTGATTGGACATATAAAAAGGATGAGGATTCGGCTCGTAAGGGTATGAATCAACAAGAGTATTATGCAACAATTGTAGTACCTAAGAATTTTACGAAAGATATCGCTGGTGTCCTACAGAATAAAAGTGATGGAACACAGTTGAAGATTGTTATTAATCAAGGTGTAAATCCAACCTTAGCAGGTTCAGTGAGCACCTTGCTTACAACAATGGTAGGAAAGATTAATGGTGAAGTACAAGCACAAATGTTTAAACAACTAGCGATTGCACAGGTTAAGTTGCCCGCAGAGACTTCAGCAAAAATGATGAATATCGTTACAGAAAAGACGGAAACAGTCCATTCGACTAAACATCTTATGACCGCCAGTTCAGGATTTTTCCAACCAATTTGGATTGCAAGCCTAGTTTCTGCATTGATGTTATTCTACGCAGGAAAAGGGCGTGAGTTTAAATCAAGGAAACATCTAGCATGGTTTAAGTTGGGTCAAGTATCGGTAGCAGCATTATTAGCGATAACGATGGGATTTTTGACAACCGTGTATTCGGAGTGGATTTTGGGCTACAATCTACCGACTCCGGTTACAGTGGGGTGGTTCCTATCAATTGCTGGATTTGCTTTTATCATGCTGATACTAGGATTCGTATCATGGCTTGGCGTACCAGGCGTTGCCATATTTGGTATATTGTTATTCTTCTCAGCACCACTTATGCAATTGGCGCCACAGATGATCCCACATTTTTACAGGGTTTGGGTAACACCATGGCTTCCAATGAGGTTCTTGTTTGATGGCTCAAGAGGGATTCTGTATTATGGACAACATTTATGGAATAATTCGGTTAGTGGTCTGTTAATTGTAATGAGCGTTGGATTAGTAGTGATTTTTTCAGAAATCTTTTCACCCAGAAGAACCTTTGTAAACGGGGAATTGGATGACTAAACATAAAATTAGGGAGCATACCAAATTAGGGTATGCTTTTTAATTGTCAACATAGTATATACTTGTATATACTTAAGTAAATAAAAATTAGGAGTAATGACATGGTTTTAGCGAAATTATCTAAGTGGGGAAACTCACAAGGAATCCGAATTTCAAAAGATATTTTGAAGCAAATCGGAATCACAAAGTTTGATGATATTGAACTAAATATGAAAGTAGAGGGTCAAAAATTGATTATTGAAAAAAATATTAGTAAGTCCAATTTGATGAAAAGGTTTGAAGACTATGATTATCAAGAATACTTAGAAGATCAGGATAGAGTTATTGAAAAAGGTACATCACAAGGAAGAGAACTTTTTTAAAACCGGAGGAGAATTAGAATGTTTCAAACTTTTAAAAGAGGGGATATTGTTCTTATGAATTTTAATCCTTCTAAAGGTCACGAACAAAAAGGGTATCGTCCTGCCTTAGTATGGACTAATCAAGAAGCACAAACTGTTAGTGGGTTTGCTGTGGTTATACCGATAACATCACACGACAAAAATTATCCGCTACACGTTCGAATCGATAATAAAACGGATAATATTAGGGGTGTAATAATGGTTGATCAGTTGATTTCGATTGATTTAATGGCTCGCCATTTAAAACTAGTTGGAAATTGTGGTAAACATATTTTAGATGAGGTTGATTCAATCGTAGCCGATATGACGGATTAATTTTTCAATTTAAGGAACTGAAGCATTTATACTACTTGAGGCACTGATGGTTTACTTCATACATTATTTTGTTGAGCCCTGATTTGCGATATAATCAAACCAACTAGTGGGAAGAATGGGAAAAGAAATATGAAAACAGCAATTGTAACGGATACTGGAGCCTATTTAAAACCAGAAGAGATCAAAAAATATAATATTAGAGTTCTACCTTTGACAGTTATCATGGGTGATAGTCAATATAAGGAAACCGAAGAATTAGATGCGGAAACTTTCTTTGACTACATGCGAAATGAGTCGGCGTTACCAACGACCGCACAGGTTTCAATTGGAGCTGCGGAAGAATTATATAATCAACTTGCGGACGAAGGATACGATGAGGTTATCTCAATTCATCTTTCCAAGGGAATAACATCGTTTCTTGATTCCTTGGAGGGTTTCTTAAAAACGTACAATAAGATTAAGGTATATCCATATGATTCTACAATTGCCGCAGCCGGCGAAGCAGATTTGTGTTTGTTAGCAGCAACAATGGTTTTGGATGGGAAACATGCTAATGAGATTATGCCCCAGTTGGCTAGGTTAACGGAGACATTAAACGTTGATTTCGTAGTAGATGATTTAAAACACTTAACACGAACAGGTCGATTAAGTAACCGTTCTGCGATTATTGGAAACCTATTAAGAATTAAACCGATGCTAACTTTTGAAGACGGAAAAATTGTGGCAGTTGGAAGAGAACGCACAATGAAGAGAGCATTCGGAGTGATTAAGTCAGATTTGAGGAAGACTTTAGAAGAGAACGACTATCCTGTTTTGGGAACCATTTTGGATGCAAACTATGCGGAATTATCTGATAAATGGTTGGAAGAATTGCAACAGGAATTTCCAAATGTTCGTTTTGATCAGCGCCATTTGGGACCTGCTATTAGCGTTCATACCGGAGAAAAAACAATGGCCTTGATTTGGGAACGTGATTGGAAATCATTGACGTAAAGTTATTTAAACTACGGGGGCGTGGGATTAATGAAAAAAGCATTGTTAGTCATTGATGTTCAAACGGATGTTGTTAAGGAGGCTTATCAACATGACCAAATTATTCGAAAAATTAATGAGCGGATTAGTCGGTATCGTAAGGACGATTCCAGTGCATTGATCTTTATTCAACACGAGGATGAAGAGCTGATCCGAGGCAGTAATGGATGGCAATTCGATTCGATGCTGAACGTTAAAGATGATGACATTGTAGTGGCAAAGACACATCCTAATTCATTCTATCGAACTCGCTTGCAGGATGTTTTGAATCGATTGGCCGTCACAGATTTAGAAGTATGTGGAGCACAGACTCAATATTGCATAGATACAACAATTCGGATTGCACATGACCGAGAATATCCAATTGAAATTTATCGGGATGCGTACACCACAGTTGACAATGAGTTTATAGACGCCGCTACAACAAATTCATATTATGCCAATATGTGGGATGGACGTTTTGCGACCGTTAAGGAGGAGATTTGATGGAGCAGGAAGAATTCATTTCAAAGTACGCGGTTGATCGCCATAACACTAGTTCTTTAAAGTGGGATGCACTAGAAGAACGTTTTGGGAATGCAGATTTAACACCAATGTGGGTCGCAGATATGGAGTTTAAGGAGCCCAAAGCAGCCACGGAAGCACTAAAAAAACGTGTTGAAAATAATGTTTACGGTTATTCGGTGGTACCGGAGGGATACTTTAAAACATATCAGGCTTGGCAAAAGAAACGCCATAATATCAGATTAGAATCAGAATGGCTACTCTTTGATAATGGGGTGGTTTCTTCATTGTATACGTTAGTTAATACCTTTACGCAACCCAACGACGCTGTGCTTATTTTAACGCCAGTTTATTACCCATTCCATGACGCAATTAAGGATAACGGCAGAAGACTAATTGCTTCACAGTTGGTTGAAGAAGATGGCCAGTTCAACATGGATTTTGCAGATATTGAACGTAAAATCGTTGAAAACGATGTTAAATTATTTATCCAGTGCTCACCACATAATCCAGTTGGAAGAATTTGGACCGAAAAAGAACTTGCTACAGTCCTCGAAATTTGTCGGAAGCATCATGTTTTGGTTGTCTCTGATGAAATTCATCAGGATATTGAAATTGGAAAGCGTAAGTTTATTTCGGCACTCAGTGTTGAAGATGAAAAGTTTCATAATGATTTAATTGTGGTTACTTCCCCCTCCAAAACATTTAACATGGCCGGTTTACTTAATTCACATGTCATAATTCCGAATGAAAAAATTCGAGAACAGTTTAAGATTGGAAAGAATCGATTTAATCATACTGATGAGAGTATTTTAGGCCAAATAGCTGCTGAGGCTGCTTATCGAGATGGCGAAGAATGGCTTGAAGCAGTTCTTGAAGTTATCAGGACCAACTATCAGTATGTTAAAAATCAATTGGCAGCAAATGTACCAGAAATTAAAGTAGCAGATTTACAAGGGACGTATTTACTCTGGGTAGATTTGAGGGGACTAGTTGCACCTGAACAAGTAAGACAATTTGTTCAAGATAAAGTTGGAATTGCGGTTGATTACGGCGAATGGTTTGGTGAAGATAAGCTTGGTTGTATTCGACTGAACTTGGCAACAGAACCACAATTCATAGAAAATGCTGTGCAGAATATCGTCAAATTTGCTGGCCAGTATCGTAAATAGTAAAACATTCGCTTTTTGAGGAAAACGTATTACAATGAGAAAGAGTTGATTGAAAGGAAGGTACATATAAATGGCAAAAATTGAAACAGAAGTTGAAAGTTTTGAATTAGATCATACTAAGGTTAAGGCACCATATGTGCGTTTGATCACGGTTGAAGAGGGATCAAAGGGAGACAAAATTTCTAACTTTGACTTACGCTTAGTTCAACCAAACGAGAATGCAATTCCAACGGCCGGATTACACACAATTGAACATTTATTAGCAGGTTTATTACGCGATCGTATGGATGGTGTTATTGATTGTTCACCATTTGGTTGCCGAACTGGTTTCCATTTGATTACATGGGGCGAACATTCTACAACTGAAGTTGCCAAGGCGTTAAAGAGTTCGCTTGAAGCAATCGCCAACGATATTAAGTGGGAAGACGTACCAGGAACCGATATTTATAGTTGCGGAAATTATCGTGATCATTCACTATTCTCTGCTAAAGAATGGTCTAAGAAGATTTTATCAGAGGGAATTAGCGATCAGCCTTTTGAACGTAACGTGATTTAGAAGTATTAATAATGTGTATAAATAAGTACTCCACGATGTTAGATGTTGATCTAGTGTCATGGAGTATTTTTTGACGGACGCCGAAAAACTGTAAATACGTCACTAATATATTGAGGTTTGGAAGTTTTTGTAAGCGGTTTAATTTGTGCTATTATCAAGTTATCGATTTGTAATTTTACCTAAAAGGGGTATGTACCAATGTACAAAGAAAAATATTTTGATGAACTAAGAAAAGAGTTTAATGATGAAGATGAGGTTGTCACAGAAATCGTCAACTTGGAGGCAATTTTAAATCTTCCAAAAGGGACCGAATATTTTGTTAGTGATATTCACGGAGAGTACGACGGCCTAAATCACATTTTAAAAACAGGTGCTGGTATTATTAGTGAAAAGATTAATTTACGTTTTCCAGAAATGGATGACAATGATAAAACTGAGTTAAATTTTATTATTGCTTATCCAAAGTATGCGCTAGAAAAAATACAGTTAAAATTACGACCAGAAGATTTAACCAAATGGTATTTTACAATGATTTCACATTTGATTGAGGTAACACAATATTGTGCTAGCAAATATTCACGTTCAAAAGTACGAAAAAGCTTGCCCCCAAAATATGCGTATATCATTGAGGAATTACTTTACGTCGAAGGAAATCCCAAAAATAAACAAAAATATTATGAACAGATTATTAGTAAGGTAATCGAATTGAATCGTGCTCAGGACTTCATTCAGAGTTTGGCAGAAACAATCCAAAAGTTAGTGATTGACCATATCCACATTGTAGGTGATGTTTTCGATCGAGGGAAAAATTCTAATAAAGTGTTAGAACTACTTGAAAATGCGCATTCACTAGATTTCCAGTGGGGAAATCATGATGTATTGTGGGTAGGTGGTTTTGCTGGATCATAAGCTTGTATTGCGACTCTTTTTCGAATCGCAACTCGTTATGGTTATATTTTTGATTTAGAGAGAGAATATGGAATTAATTTACGGCCGCTGTTTACCTTTGCTGATCAACATTATGATGCGGATCCTTATTTTTATCCTAAGGCGGGAGATTTTACACAAAAGGATTTAGATCTATTATCAAAAGTACATCAGGCGCTAATTACAATCCAGTTTAAATTGGAAGGGCAGATTATCAAGCGGCAACCAGATTTTGAGATGAATGATCGATTCTTTTTAGATCAAGTCCAAAGTGGAAAAATTCAGTTGAATTCCCAAAGTTATAATTTAGAACATCCTTGTTTTCAGACTGTAGATCCTGTGCACCCTTCTGAACTAACAGATGAAGAACGTCAAGTAATGCAAATCTTAAGCTATTCTTTCCGTCACTCACCCAAAATAAAAGTTCACATGAATTTTATTTTAGAAAAGGGAAGCATGTATTTGATTTACAATAATAATCTTTTATATCATGGTTGTATTCCACTGACAGAAGACGGAGATTTTGATAATTTTAAATATCACGGCAAAAAGTACGAAGGTAAAGAATTATTAAACTTTTTTGAACATCACATTCGGGCTGCTGTTGCCAAACAAGGTGGATCTGAAAACGACGATACAGATTTGATATGGTACTGCTGGATTGGAAAAAAATCACCATTGTTTGGTCGAAATGCAATGAAGACATTTGAACGGTATTTTATTAGTGATGAGAAAACACATGTAGAAGGTGACAATCCCTATTTTAGATTACGTAATCAGTTATCAACGGCGTACTACATTTTGAATAAGTTTGGACTAGACAAACGTACTAGCTATATTATTAATGGACATACACCAGTTAAAGCGGGAAAAGGGGAATCACCAATAAAAGGTGGTGGTCAAATTATCGTGATTGATGGCGGATTGTCAAAAGCATACCGTAAAGAAACTGGAATTGCCGGTTATACGTTGATTAACAATTCTTTTGGGTTTCAGATCGTAACCCATATGCCCTTTAAAGGTGTGGAAGATCTATATAAATCAAAGACCCAATCTACTAGTTTGAAGCGGATTATTGATCGTGATTTACCACGACGGAAAATTGCTGATACTACTATTGGTACTGAACTAAAGGGACAAATTGATGATTTGAAGTATTTGCTAGAAAATGGGAAGAAGATCTAAACAAAAAAACGCTGAAGACAGAAAATCAGACATGTACTGGTTAAAGTTCAGCGTTTTTTATTGTGAATATTTTATTTAGCCATAGTCAAGAGTTCTTTAGCATTATCTGTAAAGAACTTCTGCTTTTGAGCTTTTGAAATTTGCTTTGAGTTTTCTAATGCGACACGCAGTTGGTTTGCTCCATTAAGAGGGGTATAAGGAATATCACTTCCGTAAAGAATATGTGATTCATTTGCAAGACTGAGAATAGTTGGTAATTGGCGTGGCAACACAGCGCCAGCTAGATCAAAATAAACTTGTTGCATGATTTCGTATACGTCAACTTGATATTTGACCTTCATAAATTGTGCAATTCGATCATCTAGAATTCCTAGAAACGCACCGGCATGAGGTATGATTAAACGAATATCTGGATACTTTTCAAAGAAATGATGTTGCAGTAGATTTACAAATGTCATTGTAGTATCCATGAAGAATCCGAGCAACGGAGCCGGAAGATCAATATCAACATTTTTTGGTAAAATTGAGGGTTCGTTAGGATGCAAAGCAACGATTGCGTTGTCCTTATTTAATTTCTTGTATAAGTTCTCTAATAAAGGCGTTCCAAAATATACGCCGCGACTGTTGGTGGGAACAGTTACCCCTAACGCACCATAATTTTCAGTAGCATTTTGGTACTCTTCAATCGAATCTTCCTCATATGGTATTGGTAAGGTAGCAAGAAATCCTAACTTGTCAGGATGTTGTTGGTAAAGTTGGTAACCTTGTAAATTAGCATCATGGGCTAATTCAAATGTTTCTTCCCGGTTACCAAAATTGATATGGGGTGATGAAAGAGATAAAACCGAATAATTAATTCCGTTTTGTTGCATGAACTCCAGAGTGGTCGCTATCGTCCACGTGTCGGGAGTAGGCCATCCATCAGGATCCCCAGGAATATGCTTCTTTAATGCATTTTTGTAACTTTGTGGTAGATAATGGGTGTGAAAATCAATTTTATTAGTATACATATTTTGCCTCCTTGTTTTAAGGAACATTTTAGAGGTAAAAGATATATTTGTTTATATACAGATTTTAAAATGTGTTTAGAAAGCAGTTGGAAGTTTATTATGAAGAATAATACGAAGTCACAAATTGCGATTTATGGGGCATTGGTAAAATTAATTAAGATAAAACCACTTAACCAGATTGAAGTTACAGAGTTAGTCAGGTTAGCAGAAATTAGTAGGGCAACCTTCTACTTATACTTTAAGGGAAAGGATGACTTAGTGCAGAAGTTTGAAAATTATTTGCTGAGTAAATTTGAAATTGAAGGAAATCAAAAACTGAAAGAAGCAATTAAATTAACTTCTCAAAGTGCGAGCGCTAGAATTATATATCCAATTTTTCTTGAAATGATGAGAATTATTAGGGATGATTTTGAAAGTTATCAAGTATTGCTCAGTATGAATGGCGATGCTAATTTTGCTAATAAAATGGAAAGTGAATTTGTACAGATTTTATTTGAGACGCTCGATGAGGATTCTGAAAACATGGAGTTTTATAAAGAAATTCCAACAGATTATGTGATGCGAATTTTCTTTAGTGATATTTTAACAATTATTCAATATTGGGTCTCCAAGAAAAATCCAGAAAGCCCAGAAAAAGTGGCTGAAATTATTACAACATCTAGATATACATTGGCAAACGATTTAATTAAAAACATTCATCATATAGAATGATTTGCGAAGACAGGACACTCGAATTTTCAATGCACACGCGTAATATAATTTCAAAACAGGTTGCGGGGCTTTAAGAATTAGACGTGAGATCAATGAATACATTGATGAATTTTATTGAGGGAAAAGGGATTTAATAAAGTGCACATTATTGGCAGAGCATTCCAAGCCTTTGAAATATTGTATTAATGTTTCTACATGGGTATGCCAAGATTACAAAGATACCCTTAAGAAACCCAGGTTGGTAATTATGGGCCAATAATGCAAAGTGAGACTGATTTGTATCTTAACTACAGTGTTTTCAAAAGTAAGATGGCGCGACAAAATACATTGAAAATGGTTTGAAAACAGCGCTCACTGAGCTTAATTGAAATCCATTATTCATATTGTTTAGGACAGTTGTGTTAAAAGTTCTTGAATATGCTTTTTATCAGTGGGTTCAAGGTTAGGCTTGCTGAGGATATCGTTAATGCGAGAACCAATATCCATAATATCGTCTTCTTTGGAAGATTGTACTATGTATAAAGAAATACGAAGGAATGAAGCTAGTTCTTGTCTAGCTTCGTCATCTCCAGCTAAAGTTTCGTTTGTTAATTTTGTAATCATGCGTTTAAATTTAATCTCACGACGATGCCTTTCGCGGGATTGCGTAATCATTGGTAAAAAAAGTGCCACGCAAACGGCGATTGTTTCGGCGATTGCGGTAACCCACTCGGATAGGGGACCAATATTCATGATGATGACCTCGTTTTAATTATTTATTTAAAATTGTAGCATAGAATTTTGAAAAATTAATTTGACAAAGCAGAAACTAGTTTGTATACTCTAATCAACATTTAACTTTAATCTAATTAAAACGAAGATGAGAAGAGTAATTAGTTAACTCTGATAAAGAGAGTCCGAATGGTGAGACCGGATATTGAGAAGACTGATGAAGATGAGCTCAGAGAAAGCTAACTGGTTCACGCTGGTTGGACGGTAGCAACCGTTACATTGCCGGGTATCGCTCTTATTAGGGTACCAGTGAGGTCTATTTTGTGAGAAATAGACAAAGTAAGGTGGTACCGCGAAAGCATTCGTCCTTTAACAATTTTGTTAGAGGTCGGATGCTTTTTTGTTTTAAAAATAGATATAAACGGGAGGGTTAGGGTATGAGTGAACAAATACAAAAAGATGCAATTATTGATTTAAAAAATATTTCGGTTGTTTTTCATAAAGATGAAGCTGCAATTAAAGCAGTTGATAAGGTTGATTTACAGATTGATCGGGGCGATATTTACGGAATTATTGGTTACTCTGGTGCCGGTAAAAGTACTCTGGTAAGAGTGATTAATTTATTACAACGACCGACATCTGGACAGGTAATCGTTAACAATGAGTCCTTATTGGATCTACCAGCCAAGCAGTTACGAGCATCAAGAAAGAAAATCGGTATGATTTTTCAACATTTTAACCTTATGGATTCAAGAACCGTTTTCAACAATGTGGAATATCCGTTACTTCATGAAAAAATTAGTAAAGTGGATCGTCAAAAAAGGGTTAGTGAATTACTTGAAACTGTTGGATTAAGCACTTATGCAAAATCATACCCTGATCAACTATCAGGAGGGCAAAAGCAACGAGTCGCGATTGCACGTGCCTTAGCTAGTAACCCTGATGTACTAATTTCTGATGAAGCAACCAGTGCATTGGATCCCAAAACAACTGATTCGATTCTAAAGCTATTGAAACGATTGAAGCAAGAATTGAATTTAACAATTGTATTAATTACCCATGAAATGAACGTGATAAAGACGATTTGTCATAACGTTGCGGTAATTGAAAATGGTTCAATTATTGAACAAGGTCCAGTTTCAAAAGTATTTACCCAACCTAAGAAAAAACTAACTGCTGATTTTGTGGATACCTCAACCAATATACGTTCAGCTCTGGTTCGTATAAAAAATGATGTTCAAGTTAGAAATCTGTCAGGTGGTCAAAAGTTGGTGCAATTAAACTTTATTGGGAACTCATCTAAGCAGAGCTTGATTTCAGAACTTGCGCGAGATTACCATGTGGATGCAAATATTTTGTTTGCAAATGTGGATCAAATTGATGGAGTTAGCGTTGGATATATGATTGCTGTTTTGACTGGGCCAGATGAGGCTATTGAAGAATCGATCAGTGTTTTACAACAAAATGGAGTTAAAACAAGCATCATAGATTTAACTAAAATAACGGAGGAGGAAGCATAGTATGGCAGCATGGATTCCTAACGTAATAAATATGAAACAGCAGTTTATTTCTGCAACGTGGTCCACCCTGTATATGACGATTGTATCAGCTTTAATTGCTGGAATAATTGGATTAGCAGTGGGAATAGTGCTGGTTGTTACCCAACCCAACGGGATATTAGAAGATTCAATTATTTATTCCTTCACAGATAAAGTGGTGAACGTTTTACGCTCGATTCCATTTATTATCTTACTGGCAGTGATTGCACCATTAACCCAGTATCTGATTGGAACAACAGTTGGTACAACTGCTGCATTAATTCCGTTGATATTTGGAATATTTCCATTTTATGCTAGGCAGGTTCAAAATGCCTTACTTGAGATTGAACCAGGTGTGATCGAAGCAGCGCAAGCAATGGGATCTAGTCCAATCGAAATTATTTTTTCGGTTTATTTACGTGAAGGATTGCCAGATGTGATTCGTGCCTCTACTTTTACTATCATAAGTTTGGTTAGTTTGACAACGGTTGCCGGTGCGATTGGATCTGGTGGTTTGGGCGATATTGCAATTAGTGTGGGCTACGCGCGGTTTGAAAATGATGTAACAATTGTAGCAATGTTAATTATTTTAGTTATTATTTTTTTGATTCAGATTACTGGCGACTGGCTTGCCAAGCGATTTCAACGATTTTAGGGGGTGGTGCGCATGAGAAAAACGGTCAGAAGTATCAGCTGGATATTGGGTGTTTTAATTGTTTGTTCACTGATTATCCTGGGAATTCATGTAGCCACCAGTGGATTACGGAGCAATGCAAGCCAGCAAAAGACAATTACAGTAGCTTCCGTGGGGTCGGATTATGATATTTGGCAGCATATTGCAAAGAGTAATGATGCAAAAGAACTAGGATTAAAAATTAATGTACAGCAGATTACCGACGGAGTCCAAATGAATAAAGCAACTTCTGCTGGAGATGTAGACGTTAACGCATTTCAATCTTGGACATATTTAGTTGCCTATAATAAACAAAATCCACAAGGAAAACTGGCTGCCCTTGGAACAACCTATCTTGAACCGCTTGGAATTTATTCCAAAAAATATAGTAGTGTTGATGATATTCCAAATGGTGCAACAATAGCAATTGCCAATGATCCAGCGGATGAGTCACGTGACTTGTTACTTTTGCAAAAAGCTGGTTTAATCAAACTCAAAGCAGGGTTCGGTGCCTTGAGTGGTACCTCAGATATTAAGGATAATCCAAAGCATTTGAACTTTAAAACGATTGATGATCATACTGGGCCACGAGTATTACATCAGGTTGACGCAGTGTTGATTTCAAATACAATTGCTTTGGAGGGTGGATTACATGTTTTAACCGATTCAATTTATCACGAACAAGTTAATCAAAGTACCAAAAATAATATTAATGTGCTGGCAACTGCTGAAAAAAATAAAAACAATAAGAATTTTAAGAAATTAGTCGAACTGTATCACAAAAAAGATATTCAAAAGTACATTAAAAAGAAGTATTTTGGAACTAAAATTGAAGTACGAAAACCATTATCATATTTGGAAAAATAAGGAGATTATATTATGTCAAATACACAAACAGCATTAAGAAAACCATTCCGTTACGACCTCGTAGGTAGCTTGCTACGACCAGAAATATTGAAGAAAGCGCATAAGGATTTTGCTGATGGGACGATTGATCAGGAAGAGTTAACACGAATTCAACGTCTTGAAACAAAACGAGTAGTTGAAGAACAGGAAAAATTAGGATTCCACGATGTAACGGACGGCGAGTTTAACCGTAGTTGGTGGCATCTCGACTTCTTATGGGGATTAACAGGTGTTGGACATTACGATTACGAAAAAAGTTATAAGTTTCACGGCGATAAAACAAGAACGGATAACGCTGAATTGGTTGGAAAGATAGCATATAATCCAGAACATCCTTTCTTTAAAAGCTTCCAATATCTAAATGAAATAGTCGATGATGAGGTATTTGCAAAACAAACAATTCCTTCTCCAACAATGCTTTTTCGTGATAATCGTAGTGACCGTTGGAATGAATATTATCAAACGTGGGACGAATATTTGGACGATCTAGCAGCGGCCTATCATGAAACGATTCAACATTTTTATGATCTAGGATGTCGTTATGTTCAGCTGGATGATACCACATGGGCGTTCCTGATTAGTAAACTAAATGAAACAGCAGGCCAACCAGAAGAACATCAAAAATATGTTCAGGTGGCAGAAGATTCAGTTCGGGTGATTAATCAGTTGTTAAAGGGATTACCAGATGATCTAACTGTAACTACGCACATTTGTCGTGGAAACTTTAAATCAACTTATCTTTTCGAGGGTGGTTATGATGATGTTGCTGATTATTTAGGTCAACTGAATTACGATGGACTGTTTTTGGAATATGATAATGTGCGATCGGGTGATTTTAAACCGCTGAGTCGAATTTGGAATGGAGATCGAAACAAGCGCCTAGTACTAGGATTGATTACTTCTAAGTTTCCTGAATTGGAAGATATTGAAGAAGTCAAGGCTCGTATTAAAGACGCAACAACCCAGGTTCCATTAGCAAATTTGGCGCTATCAACGCAGTGTGGTTTTGCTTCAACCGAAGAAGGTAATAAATTAACTGAAGATGAACAGTGGAAGAAGCTAGCATTGGTTAAGACAATTGCTGAAACTGTTTGGGACGACGCAAACTAAGTATTTTTGAAGAAAACGTTTTCTATAACAAACAAATGTGCTAATATTAAGTCGTAAAAAGTATATACTTTTAAAAAATAAGAGTAGAGGTTTACGAAAATGAAAATTGGTGCAATTGAAGCAGGCGGTACAAAATTTGTTTGTGCGATAGGTGATGAAAAAGGAAACGTTGAACAACAGGTTAGAATTCCAACCACAGAGCCAGGCGAAACAATGGAATCGGTAACGGATTTCTTTTTGGCAAATGAAGTTGATGCCATTGGAGTGGGTTCTTTTGGTCCCATTGATGTAAATAAAAATTCGAAAACGTATGGTTATATTACTAGTACACCTAAACCAGGCTGGAAAGACTACAATATGGTGGGCTTTTTAAAGCAAAAGTTAAACATTCCGGTTAGTTTTACAACTGATGTAAATGTCGCTGGATATGCAGAAGCTATGCAAGGAGCAGGTGTTGGCAAAAGTAATGTGCTTTACTGGACAATTGGTACTGGTGTTGGTGCTGGTTATATCCAAAATGGTGAGTTTTTACAGGGAATTTCGCACCCAGAAATGGGTCATATTCTGCTTAGACAAGTTAAGGGAGATAATTATAAGGGAAAATGTCCCTATCATGCTAATCAATGCTTTGAAGGATTGGCTGCTGGACCAGCAATTGAGGAACGTGCTGGAAAGAAGGCTATTGAACTTGCTAGTGATGATCCAATTTGGGATTATGTAGCGGACTATGCTGCCCAAGCGTGTGTAAATGCAACTTTGTTTTTGCGGCCAGATATTATTATCTTTGGCGGGGGAGTTATTCACCAGGAGCATTTGATTAAAAAGATTCGTGTCAAATTTGAAAAATATTTGAACGGTTACGTAACAACTCCTGATATTGATAAATACATTGTTAGAATTGCGCTAGATGATGATGCTGGAATTAAGGGAGCATTATTGTTAGCAGTAAAAGAATTAGCCGAATCCAAATAAATTAAGCGGGCAAACAAAAATAACCATGACAATTTAATTCATGGTTATTTTTTTAATAACAATTTATTTGAATATTTGTTATGATGTTGTTGTGAGCGCTTACAATAACAAGGAGGAATTTTCATGTACTCAAAAGAATTTCCAAAGGCATTTCCAAAAGGCTTTTTATGGGGAGGTGCAACTGCTGCTAACCAGATTGAAGGAGCTTGGAACGTTGCTGATAAGGGATTAACAACCGCGGAAGTTGTTAAGAAAGCCAAAAATCACGCTGATATCACGTTGAGTAGTGTTTCAGATGAAAGTATTCAAGAAGCTATAAATGATCATTCCACCAAAAATTATCCGAAACGTCGTGGAATTGATTTCTATGACCATTATAAAGAAGATATTAAACTGTTTGCTGAAATGGGATTCAAGGCGTTTCGTTTGTCGATTGCTTGGGCGCGAATTTTTCCACAAGGCGATGAAGCTGAGCCTAACGAGGCAGGTTTAAAATTTTATGACGATGTTTTTGATGAATTGGCTAAATATGGAATTGAACCCGTGGTGACTTTATCACATTATGAAATGCCACTGGGATTAACTCTCAAGCAAAATGGCTGGGAGAGTCGAGCTACGATTGATAATTTTTTGCGCTTTACTAAAGTGGTATTTAGTCGCTATCGAACTAAAGTGAAGTACTGGATGACTTTTAATGAAATTAATGCTGCTACATGGGGATTTGTAGGAACAGGAGCCGTTGATACTGATAAAACAACTGAAGAGCAGTTACAAATTCGTTATCAGTCTGTTCACCACCAATTTGTAGCAAGTGCACTTGCAGTCAAACAGGGACATGAGATTAATTCAAACTTTAAAATCGGCAGTATGTTGGCGCGAGGAGTTAGTTATCCAAAAACTTCTAATCCGGTCGATGTTCGGGCTGCACAAGTGGTTGATCAACAAAATCTCTTTTTTACAGATATCCAGGTTCGGGGCGAATATCCAGAGTATATGAACAGATATTTTGCTGAACACAATATTGTGATCGAAATGAACGAAGATGATGAACAGATTTTGAAAGAGGGAACCGTCGATTACTTGAGCTTTAGTTACTATATGTCAAACGTTACTTCAGCGTCTGGCAAAGCTGATGGAGCAGGTAATATGATTTTGGGTGAACAGAATCCATATCTTGAAACAAGCGATTGGGGTTGGCAAATTGACCCAATTGGATTACGTATTACCTTGAATGAATTATGGGACCGCTACAGAGTGCCGTTATTTGTCGTTGAAAATGGGTTAGGTGCTCATGATGAATTAGAGGCGGACGGACATGTTCATGATTCGTATCGAATTGACTACCTTAAACGCCATATTGAGCAAATGAAAGAAGCGATCGAAGATGGTGTTGATTTGATGGGGTATACAATGTGGGGACCAATTGATTTAATTAGCGCGTCAACTTCTGAAATGTCGAAACGTTATGGATTTATCTATGTGGATCAAGATGATGATGGCAACGGATCTTTAAAGAGAATTAGAAAAGATTCATTTGAATGGTATAAAAAAGTGTTGGAAAGTAACGGGGAAGATTTATAGAGAATGGAACAAACCGAATAGCTTCTGAGCATCAACAGAAAACGAGAATTATGACGGTTTAGGTCATAGTTATCGTTTTTGATTGAGCGGAGGAAGCTGGTTTGTGGAATTCGTTTCAAATAGAGAGTGAATCAATTTGAGGAATGCTAGCTCGTCAAGTAAGGCAGGCTTTGTTTCACAAAGCCGGATACTCGTACGCTGTCCATTCCTATGGGCGAAGTACGCCTCATAGGAACTGGCAACAGAGAACGGGGCTTTGACGGGGTTAGTCAAGGCTCCGTTCTTGGTTATCCACAGAAAGTTGGGTTGAGTAACTCATTTCAGATAGAGAGTGAATCAACCCGTTTAGCTTTTGAGGAATGCTAGCTCGTCAAGTAAGGCAGGCTTTGTTGCACAAAGCCGAGATACTCGTACGCTGTCCATTCCTATGGGCGAAGTACGCCTCATAGGAACTGGCGCTAGCTCGTCAAGTAAGGAATGTTTTGTTCCACAAAACCTAATACTCATACGCTGTCCATTCCTATGGGCGAAGTACGCCTCATAGGAACTGGCGCTAGCTCGTCAAGTAAGGAATGTTTTGTTCCACAAAACCTAATACTCATACGCTGTCCATTCCTATGGGCGAAGTTACGGCCTCATAGGAACTGGCGCTAGCTCGTCAAGTAAGGAATGTTTTGTTCCACAAAACCTAATACTCATACGCTGTCCATTCCTATGGGCGAAGTACGCCTCATAGGAACTGGCAAAAGGAAACCAAAAAAATGACTTGATAATCACGATGATTGTGATTAGGTAGCCCAAACCTGTTATTCGATTAGTGGTCGGATAACAGGCTTTTTGCACAAAAAAACAGGTAATCACCACTAATGATTACCTGTTTTGAGCGCAACTAAGCTCTGCCACGCTTACAATAATATTATAACTGTTTAATCCCAGAATTTAAATTGTCTAACTTTATCTTTTGAAGTACAAGAATTGTTGAAAAAAGGAATTTAAAAATTGTATTCTCTCTGGAAGTAAATCGTTTTTGATAGAAAAATTTAATTTGGCTCGCAATTTCTCACATCAATTAGGAAATTAAAGTATGATAGAGAAAAAGACCTAAACGAGGAACTAGCATGTTAAGAAAACAAACTTTGCCCAATCAAGTTGTTGCGGCAATTATTTATGGATTTCTTTCCGCAGTAGGATTGAATTTCTTTTTAATTCCCGCCAAAACCTATTCATCGGGAGTTACCGGTGTTGCACAGTTGCTATCAACGATTGGACAGCAGATTCATCTAAATTTAAGCGTGGCAATTCTGGTTGTGATTTTGAATTTACCATTATTGGTATTATCTTGGATTAGCATTAATCATCGTTACACGATTTTGAGTGTAGTGAGTGTTTTGGCAAATGCAATATTTTTGCATCTGATTCCCGTTCATCGTATTTTAGGTGATCCATTGGCTGCGGTTATTTTTGGTGGTGCATTAATCGGAATGGGCGTTGGACTCTGTTTTCGTTACGGCTTCTCAACTGGTGGAACCGATATTGTTCTTTCAATCGTTGGTGATAAGTTAGATAAGAATATCGGACCAATTAATTTTGCAATTAATGGCAGTATCTTGATGGTGGCAGGATTGCTCTTTGGTTGGCCGTCTGCTCTCTACAGTTTGATTGGAATTTTTGTCAACGGATTAATCATGGACTATGTTTATATCCAACAACAACGAGTTACGGTTACGATTTTTACTAAACAACTGGAAGAAATGCATGAATATCTTTCAAAAAATAGTCGAGGGGCACCGTTTATGGACGGAACGGGTATTTATACTAATGATCCCGTCAAAGTAGTAGTGACCATTGTATCGAAGTATGAATTGAACACACTTAAATCTAATATTTTAAAACGTGATCCGCAGGCGTTTGTAAGTGTCAGTCCTGTGACCCAATTGTGGGGAAGGTTTATTAAAAATTATGACTAAGAATAAAATTTATTTTGGAACACTAGTCGTCTTACTCGGCGCTAATTTGAGATTGATGATTGTAGCTATCCCACCAATCCTGAGTACGATTCAGAAGTCACTTAATATTCCCAGCTCGATTAGTGGGGTTTTAATGTCAATTCCATTAATTTGTTTTGGCGTTTTTTCCGCTTTTTCTGGTAGTTTAGGTAAAAAATTTGGATCTAAAAATATGATGTTGGCAGCCCTAGGATTAATGACAATTGGAGATTTGCTGAGAGTTTACTCTGATTGGTTGATGATTCTAGGAACGATTATTGTTGGCTTAACAATTACGATTTTGAACGTGTTACTACCGTTATTTTTAATAGAAAATACTAATCAAGTTCGTCAAATGACGGGGGTATACTCAGTGTCAATGGGGGTTTGGGCTGCACTAGGAAGTGCAGTTGTGGTTCCGATTGCTAACGCAGTGGGCTGGCAAATGGCGATTCAGGCTTTGGCAGTGGTTTCATTGGTTACAGCTCTATTACTAACGACTACTAAGAATAGTACAAAAGGCTATGATAATGTTGAAACTGAAAAAGCAATTATCACTGGTACAACATGGAGGCAACCATTAATATGGATTTTAGCAATTTTTACCGGGTTACAATCGTTTATCTACTACGGAATGCTAACATGGATGCCTGCAATCTTGGTTAGTCGTGGCTTTAGTGTAGCGGATGCCGGAGCAATCGTTGGACTGGTTCAATTGGCAGGACTACCTGGCTCATTCTTTGTTCCGATTTGGGCTGAAAAAGTTCAATTGAGAAAACCGTTAGTTATTACTTTTGGTTTAACCTATTTAATTGGTTTCATTGGACTGATGTTTTTACAGGCTGGAATTCTATTGGTTTTGGATACAGTTATTCTTGGTTTTGCTTTTGGTGGTGCATTCGTGTATGCGTTAAGCATGATAACTATTTCAGCGCGGAGTACCGCGGAAGTTGCCGATATATCTGGTATGACGCAGACTGTTGGATACTTGATTGCCGCAGTGAGTCCATTAATTATTGGGATGTTACATCAGTTCGTTGGCTGGAATATTTTAATAGTTGGCTTAATTATAATTGCTGCGGTAGTGACGGCTCTTGGGCTTGTATTTAATGTTGGATTATTAAAAAGAATGGCAATAAGAAGTAAGTAAAAATATATGGAATTGCAGCAAAGCCTAGGGTTACTGCAATTCCGTTTTTATTTTGAATAATGGTTTTAAAAATAAATGACTTTTGTCATATGCTACTTCTTAATGATTAGAATCGTGTTTAAAATAACTGGTTTACTTTTGTTGCCTTTTAAAAGTTAAAGTTTTTATACACCGTTGATTAAAGGAGGTTAGTTAGACAAAAAAGATTATACTGTTAACTATCTTTAATTAGTGGAGGCAGTACATATGAGAAATGGAGAAGATAAATTACAACATAATTTAAATAAAGTTCCAGCAGTTTCGCTATTATTTTGGATCACAAAACTAATAAGCACAGGATTGGGTGAGTCAGTTTCTGATTTTTCAAATGGAATTTTTGGAAAGCAAAATTTAGTTATGGGAGCATTTTTTACAATCAGCTGGTCTTTTGTATTATTTGCAGTCTTTTTGACGTTACAGATTCGTTCTGATCGTTATCGTCCATTATATTATTGGATGTCTGTTGCTTTGCTTGCGGTTTTTGGGACGTTTATTGTAGATGCAGTTCGCGCCGTTACAGGTTTAAGTTACATGGAAACGACAACCTTATTTACAATTTTAATGATAATAAGCTTTGTAGGATGGTATGTGGCAACTAATGATTTATCGGTCCATCGTATAACAACAATTAAAAAAGAAATCTTTTATTGGTTGACGGTGGCTTCGTCATTTATTTTGGGAACTGCAACAGGAGATTGGTTTGCAAGTAAAAGAGCAACTGATTTCATTAAGGGTGGACTAGGGCTAGGTTATTTAGATGCCGGATTAGTTTTTGGCGGAGTATTTGTGGCGATATTAGCGTATCGGATAGTGATAAACCCTAAGTTGAATAGTAGAAGTGAAATTACTACATTTTGGTTAGCATACGTGCTCACTAGACCGGTTGGAGCGAGCTTTGCAGATTATTTTGGTTACAGTTTTCACAATGGTGTGCTGGGTAATAAAGGAATGTCAGCAATTTGGATTATATTGTTTGTCATTGGATTGATGATTAATATTAAGAGAAAAAATCAGGAGGAAACACTTGGTTTAAAAACGGATTAAAAAAGCGTTTGCAGAATATTTAGTTGAGTGCTAGAATTTAGTTGTTCAAATTAAATAACAACCAGCGATGGTGTTCGCTGTAAATATCTGACGATTGATGACACCTGCTTCTGAGGGGGCAGGTGTCATCTTTTTTTGTTGTAAAAGAATGGAGGAATTTGTTATGTCAGTATATATTGAAAAGGTAAAAGCACGTGAGGTGTTTGATTCTCGTGGCAATCCAACCGTTGAAGCAGATGTGATTTTGTCTGATGGAACCTTAGGGCGCGCGGAAGTACCATCAGGGGCATCAACAGGTGAGTTAGAGGCTGTTGAACTTCGTGATGGCGGCGACCGGTTACAAGGTAAGGGTGTGAGCAAGGCAGTTAATAATGTAAATACTGAAATTAATAATGCTTTGCATGGCTTAGATCCATTTAACCAAGGCAATATTGACCAAGTGATGATTGACCTTGATGGCACAAAGAATAAAGGTCGTTTAGGTGCTAACGCAATTTTGGGTGTTTCGATGGCAACGGCACGAGCTGCCGCAAATTACCAAAAGGTTCCTTTGTATCGTTATTTAGGTGGTGCTGACCTTGAATTGCCACAAACTTTTCATAATGTTATCAACGGTGGGGAGCATGCTGACAACGGAATTGACATGCAAGAATTTATGATCACACCAGTTGAAAGAACCAGTTTTCGTGATGGATTTGAAAAAATTGTGAACACTTACCATACTTTGAAAAAAGTTATTGAGGATGCTGGCTATCAATCGGGACTTGGTGATGAAGGTGGATTTGCACCTGATTTGAAGTCTTCAGAGGAAGCTTTGCAAATGCTCCATGATGCAATTATCAAAGCAGGATATACACCTGGTAAAGAAATTGCAATTGCTTTTGATGCAGCTGCTTCATACTTCTACAACACGGATACAAAAATGTATGATTTTGAGGGGACTCATAAGACACCAGATGAAATGGCAGATTACTACGAAGAGCTTTTAAAGAAATTCCCTGAAATCATTTCGATTGAGGATCCTTATAGCGAAGATGACTGGGACAACTTTGAAAAGTTCACGGCACAAATGGGCGATAAAGTTCAAATCGTTGCCGATGATCCAGTATGTACTAACCCAATCTTGATACGCAAGGCGATCAAGGAAGGCATGGCCAATTCTATTTTAATTAAGCTAAACCAAATCGGAACTGTTACTGAAACCCTTGAAGCTATTCGGATTGCTCGTAAGAACGGATATACAACTATGATGTCACATCGTTCTGGTGAAACTGGTGATACGTTCGTCGCAGATTTCACAGTTGCAACGAACTCGGCACAACTTAAGGCGGGTGCTCCGGCTCGTTCAGAACGTGTTGAAAAATATAACCAATTGCTTCGAATTGAAGAAGAATTGGGTGAAAATAGTACTCGACTAGCACATTTCCCAGATAGCGTTGATTTTGATTAATAGTAACATTGTGTGGAGTTGGTTATGTTTTGAATAAAACTGGCTTGCTCCACCTGGTCTGAGATTAAATATTGCTTACGCAAGCGAAAATTTCTAAACGAATGAGGTAGAATGATGATTTCATCTTTCTACCTCATTTTATATAGCCTGAAACTGGTAATTAAAGTTAAGTTTAGTATTGAAGTTTTATTAAGCTGGTTGACCATAGCAAATGATAGTTGCTATCATTCGAGATAGGACGAACATTCAAGGGAGTGATTTTACATGAGTTGGCTTTATCTGATTGTGGCAGGAATTTTTGAGGTAGTCTGGGCAACCACGATGAAACTAAGTAATGGTTTTAGTAATTTAATGTACGGTGGCTTAACGATAGTTGGTATGATAGTGAGTTTTAGCTTTCTAGCACTTGCTGTAAAACATTTACCCTTAAGCCTAGCATATCCTATTTGGACGGGAGTGGGGGCTGTTGGTTCGATCATTATTGGGGTAGTCTTTTTTAAAGACCAAGTACCTCCAATTACATGGGCTTTCATTACGTTATTAGTGGTCGGAATCATTGGTATTAAAGTAACTAGTGGACATTAATTTATTGAATTAAAATTCCGAATTGGGTAATAACCTGTTTTGGAATTTTTTAGTTCCAAGATCGAAAATCAATGTATGAAGTTTTGAAATTTAAGGTACGATGGATCGGATGTACCTTAATAACATAAAACGGAGGGGTTTACATGGTAGTTGGTTTTGATAGATTAAATGATAATTTAGAGGTTACTGCAAGTATGGAGTTTAAAAAATCGAGTGACGCTCTATATGATTTGCCAGTAATTCAGGATTCAGAGATTTGTGAAGAATCTACATATTATATCCACGATATAACAGCTTGGAATGATGATGGCAACAAAACAATTGTTTTTGATTCGATTAGGGGAATCCATAGAACGGACTTATCAACGCGTAGCTTAATTAATAAATTCTTGCAAGATAAATCAATAGAAGCAATGATAAATAGAATTTTGGGAGAACAAATTGGAATTAAACAAGCGATTCCTCTAATTGTTGGATCAGCAGGACTAGCACCTTTAGCAGGGACGTCTCGTTCTTCCACGCACTGGGTTTCGGTTCACCATTTACTAGATCTGCATTTTGATTCAGAAAATTCAAGGAACACAATTATCAAATTTAAGGGCTGTCAGTTGCATGTTCCAATTAAATGCAAGGCACTACATATAAAATTGCAACAAACAATTAAAATGAGACAGGTAATGCAGCTGATTTTTGATGGAATTAGTGAAAAGTTTGGATTGGCGGATAAATCTGAACCCAGTAGAACGAAGTTTAAAATTGACGATAGACTAAAGAAGGAAATGATGGAGTTCAAGTTACCAGAAGATGCTTTTATTGATTTCCTTACGCGTGTTCATTTACTATTTTGTGAAACGTTATATGAGGATGATCAACTGGAATTTAGTCGTTTAAGAGCGCAAGTTGTAGCTGGATTAACATCACTAGGACGAATATAACGTAAAGTAGCTAGTAACTCACGAAAAATAGGGTATAATCAACTCAATTAACAACGCTGGAGGTAATTTAAATGACCAAAGAACAATTGAAACGAGAAGATGTTCCTGAAGATCTAACCTGGAATATTAAAGATATTTTTAAATCAGATCAGGAGTTTGAGGATGCAATTAAACGGGTAGAGGGCTATATTGCTCAAATTGAACCATATTCGGATAAGGTCACAGATGGCGCAAGTAATCTACTTAAAGTCACTGATTTGGCAGCATTAGCAGGTGAGGAACTTGACAAAATTTACGGATACGCAGCTAGATCCAACGATAGTGATACTGCTAATGCAAGGGGAAACCAATTGTTGAATAGTGCATTATTAATTTATAATCGCTTTTCTGCAACGATGGCATTTTATGATCCGGCTGTGGCAGCATTGGGAAAAGAAAAACTGAATGATTTTTTGGAAGACGAACCAGAATTACAGAAATATCATTTTAACTTGGAGAGAATTCAAAGCCAATCGGCACATACGTTGGAATTTAATGAGGAAAAATTATTGGCACAGTTAGAACCTGCAATTGATGATGCAGCCGATATTTCTACTAAACTTGATGACACTGATTTGAACTTTGGGATGATCAAAAATGAAGAAGGTGAAGAAGTTCAATTAACTAATGCAACGGCAAGTATTTTCGCTACTTCAAGTGATCCAGATATGCGAATGCGTGCTGCAAAACAGCTTGATGCTGCGTACTATTCGGTACGAAATACTTTTGCTGCCACATTGCGAGGCCATGTTCATGCCCAAAATATTGTTTCTGGAATTCGACATTTTGATAGCGCACGGCAAATGAATTTATCTGAAAATAACATTCCGGAGTCGGTTTACGATACATTAGTTTCTGTGACACACGAGCATTTAGATCTTCTACATGATTATTATGCATTTAGAAAAAAAGTTCTTGGCCTAGATAAGATGTATCAGCATGACCGACATGTTCCGCTAGTTTCAGATGCTAAGTTAGATTTTACATTTGATGAGGGTAAGAAAATTGCTAGTGAATCCCTGGCACCACTTGGAAAGGATTACCTGGGATATCTGAGTGAAGAATTTTCTAACCGCTGGATTGACGCTGCTGAAAACAAAGGTAAACGAAGTGGTGGCTATGAAGATGATGTTTATGGTGTTCATCCGTATATTTTGCTCAATTGGAGTGATGTCTATGATAGTACTTCAACCTTAGTTCATGAATCTGGGCATGCATTGCAAAGTGTTTATACTGATAAGGCACAACCATACTGGTATTCACACTATCCAATTTTTACGGCTGAAATTGCATCTACGTTGAACGAAGGATTGCTAAATAATTATATGCTGAAAAAATATGAAAAACAGCCTAAGATTCAAGCCTTTATTTTGACGCAAGATATTGATAATTTTATTGGAACGATTTATCGCCAAACACTTTTTGCTGAATTTGAACACTTTATTTATACTGAAGATGCTAAGGGGATTACCTTGACACCAGATCTATTGGCTGAAAAGTTCAATGGTTTGTTTGAGGAATATAACGGCCCAGCAGTAGAAAAAACTCCCTGGCCAGATGATACATGGGCGCGCATTCCGCATTTTTACTACAACTACTATGTTTACCAGTATGCAACATCTAAAGCTATTGCAACTTCACTTGGTGCTGATATCTTAGAACAAAAGCCCGGAGCAGTTGAACGATATAAAGAGTTCCTATCGGCAGGAGCAAGTGATTACCCGGTTAATATTATAAAAAAGGCGGGAATTGATGTTACAAATCGTGAATATTTAGATAAGGCGTTCCGTGTTTTTGAAAAAGAAGTTAAACAACTAAAACAGAGCATGGAACAACCCGGGTAGCTTTTGAGGAATGCTAGCTCATCAAGTAAGGAGAGCTTTGTTTCACAAAGCTTTAATACTCGTACGTTGTCCATTCCTATGGGCGAAGGGCGCCTCATAGGAACTGGCAAGCGGAGGGGGTTGCCTTGCTAATCTTTTGTTCCCTCCAAAAAACATATTTTTCCTTCCGCTAAATCATCATCTTTACCCACAACCTGTTTTATACTTAACCTATAAAATAAAACGAGGTAAATAAAATGAAAATAGAACATGCAGCAATCTGGGTTCAAGACATCGAAAAAATACGTAATTTTTACCTAAAGTATTTCCGAGTAAGTAGCAGTGAAATGTATCATAATGAAAAAACAGGGTTTTATTCATATTTTCTTAGTTTTCCCGATGGAGGTGCGCGTTTAGAAGTTATGCATCAAGATGAAGCTTTGGAGAAACCAAAAAAGCAATATGGATATGCCCATATTGCTTTGTCTTTAGGTAGTAAAGATGCCGTTAATCAAATGACAAACCGCTTGCAAGCCGATGGATATAAACGTACAAACGGGCCACGAACAACCGGCGACGGTTATTATGAATCAGTATTTGAAGACCCAGAGGGGAACACACTAGAACTGACAGTTTAATATAGATTTGTTAAGTGTTGTTTTACGAAAGCACGATTGGAGCGTTGTGTTGAAACAATTAACGTATCTCCAGTTTTTAAAATTGAGTCACCATTTGGAATGATTTCTCGTTTGCCACGACGAATAGCTATTAACAGGCTATTTTCAGGCCATTTGACTTCCCTCACGGTGATTCCATCTAGGTCCGATCCTTCAAAAATAGGGAATTCAATATGATCCTGCAACCCGGATGGATTCTGAATTAATTCCGGAACTAATTGGTGTAAAAGAGATTCGTAAATGGGCTCACCACCAAGTAAATCAACGATTATATAGGCTGTTAAACTAACAACTGCCAGTGGCATTAAGTGTTGAAGAGAGCCGACCATTTCGGTTACTAAGAGAATGGCTGTAAATGGGGCTTTACCAATACAGGCGAAGTATCCAGCCATTGCATAAATTACGAAGTTCGGAAGATACACTGGATTAATGAGATTTAATTGTGCCATTACTGTGACGTAAAGTGCGCCAATAATGGCACCTAATGTCAGAATTGGCAGGAAAATTCCACCAGGTAACCCGGAACCATAGGAAATCATTGAAAAAACGAAACGAATTACTAGTAATGAAATGATTGGCAATAATAGATGACTTTGTTGAGCGATTTGGGGGACCAAGCTATTGCCGCCTCCTAGAATATGAGGTGAAAATAGACCAAGTGGAATAACAACTAGTAGTGGTACGAGGCCATCCATCCAACGTGGAAGGAAAGAAATGGCAGCGTACCATTTTGTTAGTTGTAATAAAACGATTTGGTAGAAGCGACCTGCTAAACCTAATAATATTCCAAGTACCAGTAGCTGCCAATACATCGATAGTGGTAAGGCATGCGCATAACGGATAGCAAGAACAGGTTTCAGCCCAAAGAAGTTGAGTGAAATGAAGTTTGACATAACGGCGCTGGTAAGTGCGCTGATCCATACCAATGGTGAAAAATTATGATAAATTTCTTCAAGTACGAATAAAGTACTGGCGATTGGAGCGTTAAAAGCAGCAGAAAGTCCGGCGGCAGAACCACTAGCAATTAAAACACGTTTATCGCTACCCTCGAAGTGGCGGAAATCACTCCAGCCTTGGCCAATTGCGGCGCCTAACTGGATGGATGGACCTTCACGACCTAGCATTAGTCCAGAACCGATGGCAAGAATTCCTCCAATGGTTTTCTTCCAGAGTACTGGGAACCACTTTGAATCATATTCTCCAGCTAGCTGACCTTCAACCTGAGGAATACCAGATCCAGAGATGGCAGGAGTCTGTTTTACCCACATACTTACAATTAGAGCGATTAAAACATTGAGTACAATGATTAATCCTAAAATCAGTAGATGTGATGAGGCTTGTTGGTATAAACTCGTAAAAATAGTAAGCATTTTTTCAATAGCTAGTCGAAAACAACTGACGACTAATCCAATTAGGGTTCCAATAATTATGGCGTGAACTAGTGCGAGAAAACGGGTGTTTTGAAACTTGGATTGCAAAATATCAGGTCCTTTTCATTTAGTATTATCTATAATAGCACACGCGTTTTTTAGATTGATGCAATCATCCAATAGTTACATAGCGTGATACTTGGCAATTAAAATTAAGTAACGGTCAGATATTTATATTTTAACCTCAATATAGGGTCATACCAGTTGTGTTCGAAAAGATTGCTGTCGCTAGGTAATAGGGATTCTGTTGCACAAAATCAGATGCTCGTACGTGGACATGCATATGGAAAAATACGTTCTGATAGGAACTAGTGACAGGGAGAGGTTGCCCTGTGGAACTTATTTCAGAGTAGGAAGTGGAAGATAATTGAGAAATGGCGAGGATTGTTCGATTCGCACATTTTAGCTAAATTATTTTAATTTCCATTTTTGTAGAAAAATTAATTTCAATTTTATCCGCCACACATTGTATAATAGGTAATTAAATAAATGAGGTGTGAAAATGGATAAAGTTGCTAGTTTTGCAGGCTTTGATACGTTGTTTAACATCAACCCTTTCTATGATGCGGTTGGTAAAATCGGAAAACGATATGATGTAGATGAGGATACTGCAAAAAACGAATTTAAAAAGATTGAAAAAGAGTTGATGAGTGATGATTATCAAAAATATTCGGCTCTAATTGAGGCTGCTTTGAACAAAACGGCAAAAAATTTAGGATTTAAGGTAAGTCCAAGTGATTTTAGTGATTTATTGATTGCACATACTGCTACCATAAGGCCATTTCCAGATGCACCGACTGCCTTATATGAGGCGAAAAGAAAGGGCTACAAAACGGTTTTAATGACAAATCATTCACGAGATTTAATTGGGGCCAATATTATTAACTTAGATCATGAGTTTGATTTAGTAGTAACTTCAGAAGATGTAGAGGCTTATAAACCTAATAAAAAATTCTTTGACTATGTCGAACAACAATTGGGCAAGACTGAAAAGCACGTTCATATTGCCGTTGACCAAGTTAAGGACCTTGATCCAGCACGACGCCAAGGCTGGGAAACTATTACGATTAATAGAGATGACGTCCTTGCTGATGGAACGGTAGAATCCTTGGTTGATGCGGTAGAAGCTCTTGGATAGTAATAAAGATATTTGATGAAAGTTTCAACATGAGATACACATGAGCCAATGTAAGGTATAATGTCTTTTCGAGCAATAAAATTTTAGAAATAGGTGAGTATAAATGGCATATCCACAATTAGATTTAAAAAATGAAAAGGGCTCTAAAGTAACGATTAAAACAAACCATGGTGATGTTAAGATCCAACTTTTTGATGATATTGCCCCAAAGACGGTTAAAAACTTTATCGAATTAGCTAAAAAAGGTTACTACGATGGTGTTATTTTCCATCGAGTTATTGCTGATTTCATGATTCAAGGTGGGGACCCCACAGGCACTGGAATGGGTGGCGAAAGCATCTATGGCAAATCATTTGAAGATGAATTTTCAGATGAATTATTTAATCTAAAGGGCGCACTTTCAATGGCCAATGCTGGTCCTAACACTAACGGAAGTCAGTTCTTTATTGTCACAAATAGCAATGTTCCTAAGAAAATGTTACGCCAGTTGGCAGATGCCGGTTATCCTGAAGAAGTAATTGAAGAATATAAAAAAGGTGGAACACCCTGGCTTGATCACCATCATACTGTATTTGGACAAGTTGTTGAGGGCATGGACGTGGTTAGTGAAATTGAAAATGTTGCAACTGACTATGCGGACAAGCCAAATGAAGATGTTGTGATTGAATCAATTACGGTTGAATAGACATATAGTTAAAAAAGATGGAAATGATGCCATAAGGGTGTCATTTCCATCTTTTTTGATTTAGTAAATTATATAGGCGGCTTGGCTGTGTATTTTTGAAATAAGTTGCACAAGCCAGCTTCTTCCGGTTAACCAAGAACAGCGCCTTGACTAAAACCGTCAAAGCGCTGTTCTCTGTTGCCAGTTCCTATGAGGCGAATTTTGCCCATAGGAATGGTCAACGTACGAGTATCTTGGTTTTGTGCAACAAAACCAACTCTACTAGACGAGCTAGTAATCCTCACAAGCTAATCAGCTTGTTTCACTCTCTGTTTTTTGTTGCCTCTAAAATCAAATCCATAACCTGTTTTTGTAAAGGATTTAAAATATGATCGTTTCGGTAAGCTAAATTCATATGGAAAGTGGGTTGATCTTCATCCAGTAAATTTAGAACCTTCATGTCAGAATTAGGTTTGATGGCCGCATCGACTAAGAATCCAACACCCACATTATTTTGGACCATTTCTTGAATAACCTGTGCTTCATTACTTTGATAAATAATATTTGGTCTGAAATGACTGTTGTGACTGAACACCTTTAGGGCCTTTGAATGTATAAAACTAGTATCTAAACTGATGAAGTTGTCATCACTTAATTCAGAAAAATAGATATGATCTTTTCCAAAATGAGGAGATTCCTTTCCAACTATTATTTTAAATGGCGACTGTGCCAATTGTTCAACGAAAAGTTGATTACGATCTAGTTCCTCAATTGATCCAATTAAAGTCATGTCTAGCTGGCCATTCAGTAACATTTTAATTAGATCAGCGGAGCCCTTTGCAAATGGGATGATGGAATCTAATAAGCCATTTTTATTTAGGTTAGCGGCAATTGATGGAAAGAAAATAGAAGTCATAATTGGTGGCAAGCCTAACGTGACTTTTTTTGTATTAACATTATTTATTTCATTATGAGCAATATTAATCTGGTCTAAAATGGTGATCACGTGTTCATCTAGCTGTTGACCACTAATTGTGACTTCTAAATGGTGCTGTCCCTGATCACGTGAAAAAAGGGTTGTTTGAAATTCTTCTTCTAAGCGGCGGATAGACAGACTAATTGTGGGTTGGCTTACTTTAAATTTTTTAGCAACTTCTGAAAAGTTGCGCGTGTGGACTAGTTCGTGAAAATAGTTTAAGTCTTTGATGTTCATGGCTTTTCCTTCTGTTTGAGTTGATTTAGAACTTTCTATTCTGAAACGCGCTCCACAAACCAGTTCTCTCCGCTCAAACCAAAACTGAACCAATGACTAAGCCCGTCATAATTTCCGTTTCCTGTTGATGCTCAAAAACTCCCGGTTTGTTACGCACTCTATAAATTTAATTTATAACTATCTTAACATTTGACTATAGTTTTTTCATGGTTTTATACTAGCGCCGTAAAAAAATTTAGGAGGCGACACCATGGACAAAAATCCTATGTCAATTATTAATAACCCATATTTAAATAAGGGAACTGCCTTTACCGAAGAAGAACGTAAGAGTCTTGGATTAGCTGGCCTTATTCCACCTTTCGTTCAAACTTTAGATGAACAAGTTACCCAAACTTATGCACAGTTGCAAACAAAGGCCAACGATTTGGAGAAACGTTTGTTCTTAATGCAAATTTTTAACGAAAATCGTGTGCTTTTTTATAAGCTGTTTAGCCAACACATTGTTGAATTTATGCCAATCGTTTATGATCCAACTATCGCGGATACTATTGAAAACTATAGTGAACTCTATGTTCAGTCACAAAATGCAACATACCTTTCAATTGATGATCCGGATTCAATGGAAGCTGCTCTTAAGAATTCTGCTGATGGTCGTGACATCCGTTTAATTGTTGTTACTGATGCAGAGGGAATTTTAGGTATTGGAGACTGGGGTACCAATGGTGTTGATATTTCAGTTGGTAAATTAATGGTATACACAGCCGCAGCAGGCATTGATCCAAGTCAAGTTCTTCCCGTTGTTTTAGATGCAGGTACAAATAACCAGGAACTTTTAAAAGATCCTCTTTATCTTGGAAATCGGCATGAACGCATTAAGGGCGATACCTACTACAAATTTGTTGATCGATTTGTGGAAACAGCTGAACGACTATTTCCTAATTTGTACCTTCACTTTGAAGATTTTGGACGCGACAATGCTGCCAATATCTTGAACAAGTATAAAGGCCAAATCACGACATTCAATGATGATATTCAAGGTACCGGGATTATTGTTTTAGCAGGAATGCTAGGAGCTTTGAATATTTCTAAACAAAAATTCACTGATCAAGTGTACCTAACATATGGTGCAGGGACCGCTGGTGCAGGAATTGCTAAACGAATCTTTGATGAATTCGTGCAAGAAGGAATGGCCCCCGAAGAAGCACGTAAACACTTCTACATGGTTGATAAGCAAGGATTGCTATTTGATGACGATGAAACATTGACTCCAGAACAAAAGCCATTTGCACGTAGTCGGTCAGAGTTTGATAACGCTGATGAGCTAACTAATTTGGAAGCTGTTGTTAAAACAATTCATCCAACTGTATTAGTTGGTACTTCGACTCAACCAGGCACCTTTACTGAAGATATCGTGAAGGAGATGGCTGCTCATACTGAACGTCCAATTATTTTCCCACTATCGAATCCAACTAAACTTGCAGAAGCAAAGGCGGAAGATTTAATCAAGTGGACTGATGGTAAAGCTTTAGTAGCTACAGGAATTCCAGCTGCTGATGTTGAATACAAGGGTGTTACTTATCAGATTGGACAGGCAAATAACGCACTTGTTTACCCAGGTCTTGGTTTAGGCGTTATTGCTTCAACTGCAAAATTATTGAACGATGAAATGATTTCAAAGGCAGCTCATTCATTAGGTGGAATTGTGGATAGCGAAAAGCCTGGTGCAGCAGTATTACCTCCAGTATCAAAACTTGATCAATTTTCAAATACTGTTGCAAAGGCTGTTGCAGATAGTGCCGTTGAACAGAATTTAACAAAAGAGACAATTTCTGATGTTGCAAAGGCTATTGAGGATACTCGTTGGACGCCGGAATATAAATAAGAATTAATCTTTGGAGAGAGATTGAGAAAAAACGAAAGTAGGAAGAGTGGGAAATTATGACTGCATTTATTACGTCAGTTGGAAGTATCGTCACGATCCTAATCATGATGGCATTGGGATTTGGCCTACGCGGATTAGGTTGGTTTGACGACAAATTTAGTGGAAGTATTTCAAAATTAATCATGAATGTTGCGTTACCAGCATCAATTTTTATGTCAGTAATGAAAAATCTAACTTTACCTAAGTTAGTTAGTTTATCAAGTGGATTGATTTATTCATTTGGTGGGGTAATTATTGGATATATTATTGCTTGGATTGCTGTTAAAGCATTGAAGATTCGTCCTGGACGTCGTGGTTTGTTCATGAATACAGTGGTTAATGCCAACACAATTTTTATTGGTTTGCCATTGAACCTTGCTCTATTTGGAACAAAGAGTTTGCCATATTTCTTGGTATACTACGTAACTAACACAGTTTCAACATGGGCATTTGGGGTATTCTTAATTCAAAATGATGATCCTACTAAGGAAAAGGGTGCCAAATCAGCTCAAGCATTCAATTGGAAGAAGCTTTTACCGCCTCCACTACTTGGATTCCTTGTATCACTAGTATGGTTATTACTAAGATTACCAGTCCCTGATTGGGCCGGAAACACTTTAACCTATATTGGTGGCTTGGTAACACCATTATCATTAATTTACATTGGTATTGTTCTATATGATGCCGGTTTGAAGAGTATTAAGTTTGATCGTGATACAATTCTTGCATTATTAGGTCGTTTTGTATTAGCACCAGTTGTAATAACGTTGTTGATTTTGTTTGGAGCGCACATTGGTCACGCATTACCATCTATGGAAATGCAAACATTGATCGTACAAGCTTCAGCACCTGGTCTAGCTGTTATGCCAATTTTAGCTAACGAAGCACATGGTGATGTTGAGTACGCAACTAACCTGGTAACAACAAGTACAATTCTATTCATTATAGTTGTACCAATTGTAATGACGTTGATTCAATTTATATAAAACAGAGAACGAAACAACCCGAATAGCTTGTGAGGATTAACAGGGAACAGCGCTTTGACGGGTTAGGTCAAGGCGCTGTTCTTAGTTAACCGGAAGAAGCTGGGTTGAGTAGTTCGTTTCAAACAGAGAGCAAAACAACCCGAATAGCTTGTGAGGATTACTAGCTCGTCTAGTAGAGTAGGTTTTGTTGCACAAAACCAAGATACTCGTATGCTGTCCATTCCTATGGACGAAGTATGCCTCATAGGAAGTAGCAACAAAAATAAGAGTTATGGCAGGTTAGTCATGACTCTTATTTATGCTTTGTAATTAGAAAAAAGAGGTAATTTTTAATGGAACAAAGGTCGTTGGATAATGCAATCTTCATCATGGTACTCGGATACACCAGAGATAATTTTTCATAGAAATGAAATACGAAAACAATTAGAGGGGCTGCTGAGTTTAGCTGATAATGAGCAACGTATGAAGGAGTATCGATCGTTCTTGCCCCACGTGCAACCTGACTTTTTGTTGAAACTGGCTTCAATTTTAGTTTTGGACATAATATCACAATTGGAGCCAATTTTTATGCCAATAAGGAAGTCCTACTCTGTGATGAGGGTACTATTACGATTGGATCAAATTGTAAAATCGGACCCCGGTTTTCTTTTTATACGCCAAACCACCCGCTCGATGTGAAATTAAGGCGAACTGGTGTTGAAATGACTGGAATCAGCACAATTGGTAACGATGTCAGGATAGGCGGAAGTGCTGTATTGTTACCTAACGTTACCTTAGGCAATAACGTCGTTGTGGGTGCCAATAGTACAGTAACAAAATCATTCCCAGATAATGTAGTGATTGCTGGGAATCCTGCTCGTGTTATTCGAACACTTGACTAATGATTGAGGACGAACTTTTCGATTGCCTCTGCTACACCATCATGATCATTATCTGTGGTCACTAGATCGGTATGCTTTTTAATAAAATCAGACGAGTTTCCCATAGCTACTGAGGTGCCACTATTTTCAAACATTGTTAAATCGTTTCGTTCATCGCCAATGGACATAACTTCGCTGAGATCTAGGTGTAGGTATCTACGTAAATCCTGCAGAGCATTACCCTTATTGGCATTCTTATTTAAAATTTCAAAGAAGTTAGGTGTGGAACGAATCTGATAATACTGGTTAGCAAAGTCAATTTTAAATTGGTTTTCAACTAAGTTAATTTGATCAATTTCGCCAACTAAGACAGCCTTGGTCATAACAAAATCCGAAGCAAGTTCAGCAATAGATTCAATCTGCTGGATGCCCGCAAAGTTTTCGTAGGCCTGAACTACAGTGAAACGATTAATTGAATGGTTGGTTGTGTAAATATTACTTTGATCATCTAAGACATTAAATTGGACATTGTTACGATCACAAAAATTTTTAATCCGTTTGAAATCATCAAGATTCAAAATATGTGATTTTAATATTTTACCATCGACAGATTGAGATAGTGCACCATTGTACGTAATGACGTATTGGTTATCCCCATCAATTTCAAGTTGCTTTAAATATTCTGCAACACCTGCTAAGGGACGTCCCGTACAGAGCACAATATGAGTACCCTGTTGAATAGCTCTTTTGATTGTCGAAACAGTTTTATCTGTGATAGCGTGATCTGAATTTAACAACGTATCATCTATATCAATTGCAACTAATTTTATACTCATAATTTCCTCCGATTAATTTAAATAATAAACGTTTTGGTACATCATTGGTTTAGACGGTGAAATAATAACGTTACCGAAGCCAGAATGATGAACTGCATCTGGTAACATTTGTGGCTCAATTGCTAAACCAAGCTGAGAGGTCATTTCTCTGGTGCCATTAACTATGAATTCACCATTAAATCCGGTTGAAGAGAACAATACCAAGGAATTGGCAGAGGTTTGTACTTTAAGTTTACGACCGGACGTTGGGTCGTTTAGCTGTAATTGGGGATGCTCTTTACTAGGTTGGACTATATAGGGGGTATCAAGACCGTTCTCAATTTTTGAGAGGGCACCAGCTAATTGCTGACGGGATTGAAAATTAAAGGGCGTGTTGTCTACATTTAATAGGTTTCCGGTTGGAACCTTTTGTTTGTCAAGTTCGGTAATTGAACTGCTGTCAACGGTTAGTAGTTCATCATCAATAGTTCGCTTGTTATTACCACTTAGGTTGAAATAAATATGAGTAGTAGGATTAAAGATGGTTTGTTTTGATGTGTGACCAATATAGGTAACTGAAAATTGGTTTTGATTATTAAGTCTGAAAATTGCGTTGATCGTTAAATTACCGGGAAATCCATTTTCACCGTCGTGACTTAAATATTTTAAGACTAGTCCAACTTCATGCAGACGTGTAAACGAGCTGATCCGAGTCCAGCGTTCATAACTGATAGACGGATTATTTCCTCCGTGAATATTGTTGCCCTCACTATCATTGTCTAGCTTAAAATCGCGCCATTCAGCGTTTCCAATACGTCCTGCAGAGCGTGCAACGGTTGCACCAAAATAATCGTGATGTTTGGTATATTCTTCAGGTGTTTTAAATCCGAGTGTGATATTTTCAACGTTACCATTTTTATCAGGCGTGTTGATCGCAACTACGGTAGCTCCGATGTTACTGATAGTGATTGAGATCTGGTTATCATTTGTTAGGGTGTACCATTTTGTTTTGCCAAACCCTTGCTTACTAAATTTCATTAGGCTTCCTCCAATGTATTTATGCAATAATTTAGTTGAGTAAAAGCGCTCATTAGCTCAATTATAGTGGAAACGTTTCCATTATAATAGGGTGATTTACAGTGGTATGATTAATATACAAGTATAAAAAAGAAAGAAGTTTTGATTTGAAAGTTAAGACCTTGATTAATGTATTAGTTTCTACATTTTTATTTAGTTCAATGGAAATTGCCCTTAAAATTGCAGGGAGCAGTTTTAATCCAATTGAACTAAATTTTATTCGTTTTTTGCTGGGTGGACTGGTATTGTTACCATTTGCAATTTTGAAGTTACACAAGGATCACCGTAAGCTAGGCTGGCGTGAAATAAGGGCGTTTGCTTTAACAGGGTTTACTTGTGTGGTAGTGAGCATGACGTTATATCAATTGGCGATTCAAGTTACAGAACCGGCGATTATTGCAATTTTATTAAGTGCTAATCCTGTATTTGGAATGCTAATTGGACTTGTTTTTATGGGTGAAAAGATGTCGCGAACCAATACAATTGCCATTTTATTAACAATTGTGGGGCTATTAGTGATTATTAATCCTTTTAAGTTAACTAATCCATTAGGAATTGCTCTTGGATTACTGTGTTCTATCACTTTTGGGTTGTATGGTGTCTTCACACGAGTCAGTTCAAATAAGCTAAGTCTAGGTGGACTAACGATGACCTGTTTTTCATTTATTGCTGGTGCGTTTGAACTTGCAATTTTAATGGGATTATCCCACGTTACTCCGCTTAGTAAGGCACTCAAGGGGATGCCTGGTTTTAGTAATATTCCTTTTTTTGCAGGAATTAACCTTCATACATTACCGTTAATTGCATATATAAGCTTTTTGGTTACTGGATTAGCCTTTGGTTTGTATTTTATTGTTATGGATGAAGCAGGCATTCCAGTTGCTTCATTGATATTTTTCATTAAACCAGCATTGGCACCCGTTTTGGCATTATTAGTTTTAGCAGAGCCTATTTACGTTAACACAGTCGTTGGAATTATTATTATTTTACTGGGTTCGGTAATTACTCTGATGGGTGAAAGAATTGCTTTGTCAATGAGTCGAAGAAAGTAACAACGATTATATCAATATAAAGTTAAAAACAGGGATCACAACATTTTTTGCTGTGATCCCTGTTTTTAATTTTAAATAATAGTTTTTTAAATCTAATTGTTTACATTTAAATTCCTTGTACCAACTTGCTTATGGTTTTGATCATAGAAAGTTAACTCGACATCTGCAGTTGAACTAATCATTTGCCATGACCCTAGTGAATCAATCTGATCATGAGGCTTCATTTCGGATACTGATGCATTTTCAAGATTATTGTCCTTAGTTGCAGCAGTTGAAAAGGGTAAAGATCCCTTTTCGAGTTTTTTATTACGTCCATTGATGTTCTGAGTAGCTACAACGTACTTGTACCAGAGGTCAGAAGGCATAATCTTTTTACTGCCATGATTGGTGACAGTGAAGTACTGAATGATAACATCCTTACCCTCGGTGGCGGAAGGACCAGTTTTGAACTTGTTTAAATCAAAGGTAATGTTTTCGATTGTAAATAGTCCATTTTTAAAACTGGCATCAGATATTTGAGTCGGAGCCGAGGTTTTGGAACTTCGGGACGATGCAGTTTTATTAGACTTGCTTTTCGACTGTGTTGAGCAACCGACCATTATGACACTGATAAACACTAATAAAATGCTATATACAATTTTCTTCATTATTTTTGTCCCGCTGTGTTTAACTCGCTAATCTTCATTGTGATTGTTTTAGGCTTATCTTGAATAATTACAATTGTACCTTTTCCAAGAAAATCCTTCGGACCAGTATATGCAATTGGATATTCTTGGGCAACTGCTCCGGAATTTTGGATTCCCATCACATAAATTTCATCGTCAGTTGTATCATCACTGAAGGCAAATGCAATTACGGGCGTGACAACAATCTGATCCTTTTTCATCTGACGTAGTGTACTCCACAAGCCATTAATAACGGCCTCGGGGAATTCTTCCTTAACTTCGTCGGAAACCCGACGTTTCTTTTGAGCATCAAACATAATTAACTTCTCCTCATAAATTCGTTTGCCAATAGAATACCATATAATCGTTTTTAATTCTCCTTCGAGGTTATCTGGTTTACAAAACTAGATAATGATAGTATCATGATTATGAAAAGCGGAGGTGCTTTATTATGAGTGACTATCAATCATTTGAAAAATGGATAAAAAGGGTTCATGATGTAAAACTACCGCATTGGGATGAATTACCAAAGTTTGATCTTTATATGGATCAGATGATTGCGCTGGTGAATGGTTATTTGACACCGTTGGGATTGGAACCAGTGACACCATCGATGGTTAATAATTATGTAAAGCATAACATCATTGTGGCTCCAGTTAAAAAGAAGTATCAAGTTATGCAAATTGCAGATATTCTACTGGTTATGTTGCTGAAACAGAACTTTTCAACCGAAGATATTAGAATTGGAATTGATCGAATTACGGCAACTGATTTTCCTAAACAGGCTTTCGATAAGTATATTGATTTAATTAACGCCAAGTTACAACAAATTGGCACTGAACATATGATTGCATTCACTGATAATTTAACGGATCGTTTGATGGAAGTGACGGCAAACGGGATTGTCAATCAACTAGAATCAAATCAACTTGTAAAAATTATAGAATCATCAAAGGAACATCAACCAACTAAGTTAAAGTAGAGAGTGAAAAAGCCAATTAGTTTTTAAAATAACAGAGAACAGAGCCTTGGCGGGGTTAGCCAAGGCTCTGTTCTCTGTTATCTGCAAAAAAGTTAACCTGTGAAACTTGTTTTTTAACCAAGATTATTTAACTTATTTCTGAATTTTTTTACTTGTTGATTATTCATATGAAGGCTTAATATAGCAATATTAATAACTTATTACGGGGGGAACATCATGAAGAAAAAGCAACAATATAAATGCTTAGTTGATAATAAGGAAACAGAACTCTTGAATGGCATGTTTTTTAACGACTTAAGTTCGGGCATCAAAAGGCTGATCAAGAAGGATTATCCACGAGTAAAGGATACTGATTTTATTTGTAGTGAGCATCTAATTCATTATCGTTTAGTAAACATTGATAACATGTACAAAAGAGATATGCACCAAAATGCAAAATTAAACAACAAACTTACAGGTGTAATGGAAAATGATAAATACCAGATTATTGATGTAAGTGAAAAACTGCAAAAATCACTAACTTTTGGGCAACGTGTTGCAGACGCTGTTGCGCACTTTGGCGGTAGTTGGACGTTCATTATTTCCTTCATTTTGATCATGATCATTTGGATTATTATTAATCTTTTACATGTTTTTGGGGTAAGCTTTGATCCTTACCCATTCATTTTGTTAAATCTTTTTTTGAGTATGGTTGCAGCGATACAGGCACCATTAATTTTGATGAGCCAAAATAGATCAGATGAATATGAGCAAATGCAATCACAAAACGATTATCACGTGAATTTAAAATCTGAAGAGGAAATCAGAATGTTACACTCAAAACTGGACCATCTAATTCAGCAAGACCAACCTAATTTACTTGAAATTCAGAGAATTCAAACTGAGATGTTAGCATCAATCGAGCGACAAGTTAGTGAATTAAGGGAAAAAGAAAATAACTCTGAATCAGATGATAATTAGTTTTTTATTCGGTTATATCAGCGAAGGTTCCGCGGACTAACTTGATAAGGTCATTTGAGTCTATTTTTACTGAACGTCCAATTTTACCTGATGAAACGATTATTTTACCCTGCTTTTTGGCGATTTCTGAAACGTAAATAGGGAAGTGTTTAGTCTCATAAATCCCGATTGGGGTATTTGCCCCGTGTTCATAACCGGTTGTTGCCACTAAATCTTTTAGGGGAATCATGCCCACTTTTTTATTTCCAGATACACTAGCAAGCTTTTTATAACTTAGATGTTCGTCAATTGGTACTACGCCAATGAGAGGGCCAGTTTTGTTTCCAATCAGTGCCAATGTTTTGTAAATGGTGTGTTCATCTGCATCCAAGTGGTCTACAGATAGCTGTTTAACGTCGCCTTCTTGGTAAGTTGGAAAAATGAACTGTTCATATCCAATATTATGTTTTTCTAGGATTTGTTCTACTAATGTTTTCGTGATTTTATCTTTTTTCTTTTTCTTTGCGATAACGTCCACCTTCTTCAAAAATATTTTAGCATAAAATTAATTAGTAAGTTGGTAACAATGGTGTTTGATGGATAGCGGTTCCGTTTCGATCAACTCTCTATGCTATAATGATGACAAATAACGGTGGAGTGAAGAGAATGGACGATCTTATTTATAAACAAATTATTCGTGATTTAGAAAAACGTATTTTCAATAATGAATTTCCGGCAATGCGATTACCGGATGAACGTTCTCTTTCAACAGAGTATGATGTTAGTCGAAGTTCAATAAAAAGAGCTTTGAGTAGGATGGCACGTGAAGGCATTGTGTTTAAGAAACGAGGGTCTGGAACGTTTATCAATCCCCTGTATCTAAAAAGTAAATCATCTTTTAATTATGATGAAGGATCTAATCTAGGTGTTACGGATAGCTTAAAGTCTGAGGGGAAAAAGCCCGGAATTAGGGTGTTAGATTTTTCTGTCGTGCCCGCAACCGCTGAGATGCAAACAGATTTATTTCTGAACCCAGACGATTTTGTATATCAGATTCGGAGACTACGTCTGTTAGATGATGAACCCATTATGATTGAAACAGGCTATATTCCAATTAAGATTGTTCCTGAGTTAACAAGGGATATTGTGGGAAAATCAATCTTTAACTATGTTGAGAAAGCTAAGGGGCAGGAAATCACAAAGTCATTCCTATCAATTACCGCAGATCCATCTAATGAAGAGGATCAAAGATTATTAGGATTAAAGCCTAATGAACCAGTTGGGGTGATGGCAGGTATTTTTTTCATGGCGGATGGGACACCATTTGAGATTTCAAATATGCGAATGCATTATAAACAGATGAAATATACGACGTTTGTGTCGGTAGATTAAATAGAGAGAGCGAAACAAGGCGCTAGCTTGTGAGGATTGCTAGCTCGTCTAGTAGAGTAGGTTTTGTTGCACAAAACCAAGATACTCGTACGCTGTCCATTCCTATGGGCGAAGCCCGCCTCATAGGAACTGGCAACAGGAAATAAGAATTATGACGGGTTAGGTCATGGTTCTTATTTTTATGTAGGCAAAGAGACATTTCTCTGCTATTAAACGAATGATATTTATCGTTCGTTTTTTTATTTCAATGTTTAAAACAAATTAGTAGAATTAACTTTAAAATTGATATATTCTAAGCGCGTACAAGGCTTATTTAGTAATGCTTTTATAATTGGAACGTACCAATTATAAAAATGATTGAACCAATTTAAAATTGGTGTTATAATTCTTTTTGTAAATTAAATACTACTTAAACGAGGGAAGGATCAGATCATGACAGACTATTCATCTAAAGAGTATTTTGATAACTTGACTAAGTTTTGGCGTGCTGCTAATTACTTATCAGTTGGACAATTATATTTGAAAGACAACCCGCTACTTAAGCGCGATTTGGAAGAAAACGATGTAAAAGTACATCCAATTGGACATTGGGGAACTATTCCTGGACAAAACTTCTTATATGCACACCTTAACCGTGTGATTAACAAGTACAATGTAAACATGTTCTATATTGAAGGACCAGGTCACGGTGGACAAGTTATGGTGTCAAACTCATATCTTGATGGTTCTTACACAGAAACATATCCTGCAATTACACAGGATGAAGAAGGTATGAAGAAGCTATTTAAGCAATTTTCATGGCCAGGCGGGGTTGCATCACATGCTGCTCCTGTTACACCAGGTTCAATCCATGAGGGTGGCGAACTTGGGTATTCACTTGCTCATGGCGTTGGAGCTATTCTTGATAATCCAGACCAGATCGCTGCAGTTGTGATCGGTGATGGTGAAGCTGAAACTGGTCCATTAGCTGCTTCGTGGAATCACAATCGATTCATTAATCCAATTAATGATGGAGCTGTCCTTCCAATTTTGGATATTAATGGTTATAAGTTAAGTAACCCAACTCTTACAAGTCGGATGTCGGATGGAGACTTGGCTGAATTTTTCAAGAGTCTTCACTGGGATCCAATGTTTGTTGAGGGTGATGATGCTGAAAAGATGAATCCTGAAATGGCTAAGGTAATGGATAAGACTGTAGAGAAGATTCAGGCTATTCAGAAGAACGCCCGTGATAATAACGATACAACCCTTCCTGATTGGCCCGTAATTGTATTTCGTTCACCTAAGGGCTGGACTGGTCCAAAGACTTGGGATGGCAAGGTAATTGAAGGTACATTCCGTGCCCACCAAATTCCAATTCCAGTAGATCAAGCTGATATGCAGCATTCTGATTCATTGGTTAAATGGTTGCGCTCATACGGTCCAGATGACCTCTTTAATGAAGATGGTAGCGTAAAGGCTGAAATTGCAGCTATTGCACCAAAGGGTAAGAAACGAATGGCCGCTAACCCAATCACTAATGGCGGAATTGATCCTAAAGATTTGTCGCTACCTGATTATCGAGACTATGCGGTTGATGTTTCTAAACGTGGTGTAACTGAAAAGCAGGATATGATTGTTTGGTCAGATTATCTTCGTGATGTTGTTAAGAAGAATCCAACAAACTTTAGAATGTTTGGCCCTGATGAGACAATGTCCAACCGGCTTTATGGTTTGTTTGAAGCAACAAATCGCCAGTGGTTAGATCCAATCAAGAAAGATTGGGATGAAGCATTGGCACCAGCGGGTCGTATTTTGGATTCACAATTGTCAGAACACTCAGCTGAAGCGTGGCTTGAAGCATATACTTTAACTGGTCGTCATGGAATCTTTACTAGTTATGAGGCCTTCTTGCGCGTAGTTGATTCAATGATCACGCAACACTTCAAGTGGATTCGTAAGGCCGACGAACTAGAGTGGCGCCATGACTATCCTTCATTGAATATTGTTTCAACGTCAACTAGTTTCCAACAAGATCATAATGGTTACACTCATCAAGATCCAGGTATCTTGACTCACTTGGCTGAAAAGAAGCCAGAGTTCATTCGTGAATATTTACCAGCTGATGCCAACTCATTGTTAGCTGTCAGTCCTAAGATCATGAATGATCGTCAAAAGGTTAACTTGTTAATCACTTCAAAACAACCTCGTCCACAGTTCTATTCAATTGATGAAGCTGAAGAGTTGGTTGACAAGGGGCTTGGTATTATTGATTGGGCAAGTACTGATAATGGTAAGGAACCGGATGTTGTGTTTGCTGCAGCTGGTACCGAACCTAATATGGAAAGTTTGGCAGCAATTAACATTTTGCATGACCAATTCCCTGATTTGAAGATTCGCTTTATCAATGTTATTGATTTATTGAAGCTTCAAAGTCCAAAACTTAATTCACATGGTATAAGTGATGAAGAATTTGATCATTACTTTACAAAAGATAAGCCAGTTATCTTCGCATTCCATGGTTTTGAAGACCTAATTCGTTCAATCTTCTTTGATCGTCATAACCATAACTTACATGTGCATGGTTATCGTGAAGAGGGTGACATTACAACTCCATTCGATATGCGTGTGTTGAATGAATTGGATCGTTTCCACTTAGCTCAGGATGCTATTAATTCAATTCCTGACTACGACGAAAAGGGCTCAGAATTTGTTCAAGAAATGGACAATGAGCTTGAAAAACATTACCAATACATCCGTGATAACGGTGATGATCTTCCAGAAGTTAAGAACTGGGTTTGGAAAGATTTAAAATAATAATTTTAATAGAAAAAAGCGTTGATTCTGAAAAGAGTCAACGCTTTTTGAATAGCTAGAGAATTACTTAATATGGGATTTGAAATATTGGGGAAGCCCTGCGGATAGTTGAATGCAATCCAATGTAAAAGGGATGGGGACTTTAATCTTCCATGAATGTAATAACATATGTTCGGATTTTATGTTCGAATACAGTGGATCGCCAATTATTGGATGACCTATTGCAGCTAAGTGAAGTCGAATTTGATGTGTTCGACCGGTTTCCAAATCTAATTGAACAAGGGATCTATTATTAGTGGAACTAAGAACCTGATAATGTGTAATGGCTGACAAGGAGTGTGGGCCACCGATTTTTCTTTTACGTTGGTCTTTAGGGTCAATCCCAATAGGAAAATCGATGGTGCCACTAGTTTGCGTTAAACCACCTTCAACGAGTGCCAAATATGATCTCTTGATTATTTTTTTTGAAATTTGTTGATTTAAAATTGGTAGAACAACCGGGTTTTTGGCGACTAGCAATGCACCACTTGTCGCCTGATCCAACCTATGAACGTTGTAAGGAATAACTGGATCAAGATAGCTTGTTAAAAAATTCATTATGCTATTTAGTTCCCCAGGTTGATTAGAATGCGTTTTATACCCGGCAGGCTTATTAACAACCAAGAAATCATTCATTTCAAAAATAATATCAAGTTTGACACTATCATCGGCTAGAAACGGTGGAATTGGTGTATCAATGGTTTGACTGTCGAATTTTAGTTCAATCCGGTCTCCAGGACGAACTAAATTATTGATGGGAACATAATTTCCATTGACGAGTACATTATGATTTATTCGTAAAAAATGGATTTGTTTTTTCGTTAGCCACCAGTTTTCCTTTAGCAGAGTCCGTAAAGGTGTGACCTTGTATCTTTCGTTTAGTATGCGGTGATAAGTCCATTCCAAAGTGATCTTCCTCGTGTTGGTATTAATTAATTTTTGTGAGGTATCCGTCATTGATTTCAAATTTTTGGTCGGCAAATTCTTTCAAGCGTAGGTCATGTGTAACTACAATAACAATTTTATTTTGCTGATGAGCTAGATCTGCTAATTGGCGCCCAACCTCTTTAACGCGCTTACTATCTAGAGACGCTGTTGGTTCGTCGGCCAGAATGATTGATGGGTTAGGATATAGTGCTCGTGCAATTGCAACGCGTTGTTGCTGCCCACCAGATAGTTCGGTAGGGTATTTGTTTGTTAAATCTTTGATACCGAGACTTTCTAATAAAGATTCCAGTTCCTTAGAGCTAATATTACCAGTAGATTTTACTTTGTCCACAAGTTTAAATTGTTCGAGAACGTTTAGGAAAGGAAGCAAACGATAATTTTGAAGTACGAAGCCGATTTCGTTGAGTCGTAATTTTTCTAGGCTTTTTTTCGAACTCTGCCTATAGTTTATATCATCAACAATTATATTTCCGCTAGTTGGTGTTCGCAACCCTCCAGCGATTGTTAAAAAGGTACTTTTTCCTGAGCCACTGGGCCCTAAAATTAAATTTAATGAACCAGAATGTGCTTCAAAGTTTACATCATGTAGAACTTTAACCTCGGCACTGCCTTTGCCATAAATTTGATTTACATTTTCTATTTTAATATTTGTCATAATTATCCTCCAATTACACTTATGGGATCGACTTTAATGACGCTTCGAATTGGTAAGAGTCCGCCAAGCAGGGATGTCAAAATGATGCCCAAACCAACTCCGAATAAAACCGGAAGATCAAAGGCAATCGGAACGGCGGAAGGTAACACCAGGGCTGTAAGCATTGTTAAAATACTGCTGATAACTTACCCCGCTAATAACCAGAATAACTGACTGCGCGAAGGTACTGATTACTAGAACCTTACCAGGAATCCCTTGGGCGCGGAGTACTGCATAGTTGGGTAGTTTTTGAATGGTAATGATGTACAAAAAAACGGCGATAACAATTAGTGAAATAATCATTAGAAATCCAATCATTAAAGAAAACGTTAAATTTTGTGCGGAGTATCCTGGTAACTTTTGAATAAAGGTGTTAATTCCATAAGATTTTAACGGTGAAGTGGTTTTAACGTTTTTATTTTTAGAAACAATGGCGCTTGCTGCAATATTGGGTTGAGTACTATTTAGAGTTTTCCAAGCAGAAAGTTTTCCATAAACAATTGGAGCAATGTTTATTTCGGCTTTTGGTGTAAATCCTACAATTGTATACGTTTTGGAATTATCGTTGAGGGTAATGTGATCACCCAAACGATAACCGCTCTGTTGGAATTGATCATCGACAACTACTTCGTTTTCAGATTTAAAGTGATGTCCTTTACTAAGATGAATATTTTGAGCAATAAATTGATTAGTATTTAAACCTATGAATGTTGCCGATATTTTTTTCTTTGACTTATCTTTTACAACCGCAGAGGTCGCACCAATGGGAGCCTCCTTATCAGTCATTGGTTGTTTTTTTAATTGTGCTTCTGTAATAAGGGACTGATTTAGATTAATATTTGAATCTTTATTTAAAATAATGTTATGGACATTCCACGAATTAATAGCGTTTGTATTTTGTTGGGCCAATCCTAACGAGAGACTAGTTAATATGAATATTAGGTAGCTAATCAATACGATCATTCCAATTATCAGTCCGTAGCGTAACTTTTCTTTTTTTATTTCTTTGATAGCTAAGAACATGTTAATCCTCCAGTTTTTCTAAAACGAAGCTTAATTGTTTTAATCGGTCATTAGTTGTTGAAGGTTGAAGTAATGAGTCCCGAATTACCTCGTGTGATAAAACCGTCTGCGCCCAATGAATATTGTTTTGGGAGTCTGCGGGGACGACTCTTTTTGCAACATAGGATTCGTTATAGCGATAGTGCATTTGTATAAAGTGATAATAGGTGCTTTTTTCGGTGCTCTTTAAGAAAGAGCGAACTTCATTAACAAAATCCACTGAGCTTAGTGTGGGATTATGGGTAATATTGGAATGAATATCCTTTAAGGCAAGACCATAAAGATATTGATAGGCTTCTGAAAGGTCTTTAAAATAGTTATAAAATGCACCCCGAGAAATATTAGCGTCTTTTACAATTCGAGCAACTTGCGAATCGGCTAAGGAGTAGTTAGAGAATTCTGTTAAGAGGGCGTTAGTTATAGCATTTCTTTTATCAGCTTTGATAGTAAAAATTTTATCTGAATACATATTAACCTCCTAAATTTAAAAATGACACGGTGTCAATTTATATAGTAACACAAAATGACACGGTGTCAATTTTAAAAATCGAAAAATAAAAAGGCTCCAAATTAACCAATAAAGGTTAATCGAGCCTTGTGTATCACTACTATATTTTAAATGAAGTTTTTATTTTTGCTCATCAGCCATGTCAGGCTTAACAACTAAGACATCACAAATGGCATTGCGTGTTACATATGTTGCAACAGATCCAACCATGAAACGTTCTAAGGCGTTTAAGCCGGTTGAACCAATCATGATAAGTTCGTTGTGATGATCAGTGGGGAATTCCTTAGCGATAACTGGCTTAGGGTTACCAAATCGAATGTGAACACTCACATCTTTTACTCCAGCATCCTCAGCCCTTTTCTTCAGTTTTTCAAGGCGATCTTGAACATCTTCTGAAAGTTTATAGATCACGTCGCCACTAACAGCACCACCGTAAGTATCACTGAATTGATTGACTTCCAAAACGTTCAGGATATCGAGGTGAGTGTCATTTCTTTTGGCTACTTCGATTGCACGATCAAGGACTGTTTCAGTTGCTTTTGATCCGTCAACTGGTGCTAGAATATTTTTATATTGTTGTAACATGCTGTCCACCATCCAATCAATATTTGATACCATAATAATATCATTTTATGACAGGAATGTAAGCCTTTTTACATTCGAAAAGCTCATATTTTTACATATCACAAAACAATGACCTTATATTAGGAGAAAACAATAAATTAAAAAAGCACTTGCATAACAAAATTTGATTAATTATACTAAAAATCAGTGTATCAAATAAATGACGACCGTGATCGTCAATTTGGAGGATGTTTTTATGTCAAGAATGACAAGTTATCAAAAAAAGGTTACCGCATCGACTCTATTAGGTTTTACATTAGAAAATATGGACGCAATGTTTATTTCCTTTTCATTAGCATCGATTATTTCTACGTTACATATTTCAAATACTCAAGCAGGCTTACTCCCGTCAATTACTAGTGTTGGTTCACTAATTGGCGGGATTTTATTTGGAATTTTGGCAGATCGCTTTGGAAGGGTTCGAACCTTAAGTTGGTCAATCATTATCTACGCAATCGGAACAACTGCAACAGGATTTACGAATTCTTTTTTCATGCTTTGTTTATTTAGAGTAGTCATGGGAATTGGTGCCAGTGGGGAGTATGGAATTGCCATTACGATGTTGAGTGAAGCATTCTCAAGAAAAGTACTAGGAAGGATGACATCGTTTGCTTCTATTGCAGGTCAGATTGGATCAATTGTGGCGTCTGTATTAGCGGCAGTTATTATTCCTAACTTAGGCTGGCATGCGCTGTTCTTCTTTGGAATTATTCCGGTTATACTGGCAGTTCTTGTACGACTTGGTATGAAAGAAAGTGCGGTTTTCAGAGAACAAAAGTATAGGCGGGATAAAAACCAGGTTAAGGGCAATGGATGGAAAAAATTATTTAATACTCCTGCAACAGCATTTAAAACTATCCGGTTAATTATGATGGGAACTGTACAAATTGCGGGATATTATGGGTTAATGAATTGGTTACCAACTATTATGCAAAAAAGATTAAATGTTGGAGTTGCTAGTTCTTCATTATGGATGATTAGTACAATTGTTGGGATGAGTCTTGGAATGTTTTGTTTTGGAATGATACAAGATCGACTTGGAAGCCGAGTAGCATTTTCAGTGTGGTTATTAATGTCCGCCGTTGTTGTTTACTTAATATTATTTGCTCAAAATCAGTTTGAAATGATTGTTGCCGGAATGATTTTAGGATTCTTTTCGGATGGAATGTACGGTGGATTTGGAGTAATTATTAGTCAGTTATATGATACTGATGTTCGTGCAACTGCAAATAATACAATTATGGGAATTTCCAAGGGAATCGGAAATTTTTCTTCCGTATTAATTGGATTCTTAATGGATAATTTTCAACTTTCAAGCGTAATGATATTTTTATCCGTAATTTATCTGATTAGCTTTATGACAATGTATTCAATTAAGCAATTGCACCATGATCAAAAAAGAAGTGAGATTGTAGATGATGGACAGTCTGTGCCGCTTTAAAAGACGTTTTATTTGTGGTTTTAGAGTAGCATAGATTATAATATAGTCATCCGGAATATGGTGACTACGGCCGCCATTAATCGTTCTTAACTTCCTAGGAGTTAAGGACGTTTTTTTATATCTTAAATGATGTTAAACTAATAGCATTAACTACGAATGGAGTTTTTTTATGCAAATTGCTGCAAGTGAAATAATTCAACAACTTAAGGAATCAACATTTTTAAGTAAGGATTTTAAAATAACAAAAGTTTCTTTGAAAAAAGAGGATAATACTGGAGTTACCGAAATATTTGACTACTTAAAAGATGCGGTTGAAGACCAACAGATTGTTGAGGCCGTGATTACTGTTAATAAAGATGTAACTATTCGAATTCAAACTAATATAATTAATCTACCTTATCTTTATCCTACCCAGCTTGAAAAAGTGATTGAACAAGATAAAGACTACGAGCTCAATGTTTATGCAGTTTTTGAGGCTGAGAAAATTAACAATTCGCATTTAAGAATTGATAAATTGGGATCGGTTGATCAATTGTTGGAAAAACAAGTAGTCATTTCACATGAGTTTACAGAGTGGGTTACCACCCAATTTGAACATCTTGATGAAAACAAGTAGGGAGTGGTACTGTGAGTCGATTTACAAAATTAATGGGACTAATGTTACTAGTTTTTGCTTTTACAACCGTAACTGGTGTTCAAGCATATCATACAAACAGAGTTCGGATTGAGGCTCAAAATGCTAAGCGGCTGAAAAAAGAGAGACAATTACCAAAAAATAAAAGTAAAAGTTCCTTAGCCGGCGATGAGCAAAGTTCAACAGCACCTAAGAAAAAAGCGCCTCAAAAAAAGCAAAGCAAAAAAGCCGCCATTCAGACTAAAAAAGTTGACTGGAAGGCGCCTTCGGAAAACAAACCATACCCGAAAGTAAACAAGTATCCTGATCTATCGATCAAAGTATCGACTGCTCAACAAAGGGTTTTTTTCATGGATGGTTCTAAAAAATTATATACTATGCGTGCCTCCACGGGCTCACCTGCAAGTCCTACACCTACTGGGCATTTTAAAATCCAGACGGAGCGAGGGGCTTTTTTTTATAGCAGTCAGTCAAAGGAAGGTGCGAAGTATTATGTTTCTTTTAAAGATCATGGAATTTATCTTTTCCATACGGTTCCAACGGACCGGAATGGGGAATTTATTAAATCTGAAGCAGAAGAATTAGGAGAAAAAGCTAATTCACACGGATGCGTGCGGCTAAGCGTTTCAGATGCTAAGTGGTTGTATGAAAACATCAAGGAGGGAACTAATGTCGAGATTGATTAGTTATGCCATAAAATGGATGAATAAAAAACGTGGATTTGGTCGTGAACTTCTTGAGACCTCAGGAATTCTTTTGATCGCACTACTTTTTGTACAGTTGATCGGTTGGGCTATCACAAAACAATCCGTTTTAGGTTTTAGACGGATTGTAGTTGCTATGGTGATTTACTGCCTGCTTACAATTGTGTATCGGGTTTTTGAAATAAAATTAAAACGATAGGACAGTATATTAAAACAACTTAAGATTTTTTGGAGATGATCAAGGTAATCAATCCGAAGTAATCTTAGGTTGTTTTATTTTAGGATATTTCTATATTAATATACTGTTTTTAGATAAATTAGGCAGCTTGTCGTTGACGATAATAACGGAAGAGAACACCGGAAAGAGTTGGAACAATTGCTAGTAATGTGAAAATAATCGTAAAATATTTTTTAATAAAAGGGGTATTTCCAAAATAATAGCCAATGAAGCAACAGGTACCCACCCAAATCAAAACTCCTGCAAAATTTAACAAATTAAAGCGACGCCAGTTCATTTGGCTTGTGCCAGCAATAATTGGTACAAAAAGGCCAATAAAAGGTATGAAACGGGCAAATAGCAGTGAATTGTCAGCATGCTGGTCAAAAAAGTCTTCGGTTTGAGACATTTGATCAGAATTGTTGATCTTTTTTGCGATGTGATTGCGTGAATCCATGGTGAGCCCATAGTAATATTTCACCATAGCGCCCAACGTTGCAGAGGAAACAAATATTAAAAAAAGCGCAATGATGTTAAGATGGGAAGTTTCAGAAGCAGCAACCGTGCTGGTTAGAAATAAAACGGACTGGCCAGGTAGGAATGAGAAGAAAATGAATGCTGTTTCTAAGAAAATCCAAATAAAAAGTATAAAATATATCCAGCTATTCAGCGAATCCGCCATCGGAACCACGTATGTGAGTGGATGAAACAAAAAATTAATTAGTAAGTCGATAATAGCCACCTGTAAAGAATGGTAAAAACCATTCAAATTTTTAATGTGTTTTTATTTTATCACTAAACTTGAACATAGTTATGATTAATGGTAAATTATAGTTATGCGATGAGTCGAGATAAATCAGACAGTACTTGTACTGTTCCGCTGCTGGCGGCTAGTGATTATTTCAACCGGCACACGTATTCTATCGTATATAGAGTGTGAGATATCAATGATGTGTGAACCGTCACGGATATCATTCAGTTAACTGAAGACCGGTAAAAGGTCTGGAACGAAAATTCCAGACCTTTTTTTGTTGGCTCAAATTCTTATTTGATAATGTAAACTTGATCTTGAATGAGATCAAAAGGTTGATGATATTTATTTAAGGTTTCCGCCTCATTTTCATCAACGTACTGCGCCATTTGCCAGAATTCAGCACTATTAGTAGCTCCATTGCGTTCTCCAATGCAAATTAATTTTATGCCTGGATTGGTATCTCGGATATTTTTTAAGATATCCTGATCAATGGATAATCCATCTGGTGACCAACTCATGATCACAAAGGCAACCTGATTGCCATATTTTTTGATTGCCTTAATTGCATCAAGTCTTTCAATTTCAGTGACTAAGTTGCGCCCCGTTTCGTTTTCCTTAGTCCAATCTAACGAATCAGTGGCAATTACGGTTTGCCCCTTGTCGCGCAATCCTTTGCTAATGTAACCATTTCCTGCCATTACTTCTAATACTGGTTTGCCATCAATATAATTTGCAAGTTTATCAACGAATGGCGCTGAAATATAACACCACATTCCGTAATGTTCTTCTAGATAGTCACGATAAGAACGGAGTAGTTGATCTAACTTTGGTAGCTCTCGGCTGTATTTATCCCAGAGCTGGTCACCTTGGGGGTCTCCGATCGGATATTGCTGCGTAACCGATTCAAAAATTGTGTCCTGAATATTTTCTGGTAGTTCTAATAATGGAAGGGGCTGCGGTAATAGACCCCTTGAAAGAAGTCGATCACTTTCCAGAACGTGATTAACTAAAAAAATTATTTGTGGAAATTCACTGAATAATTCACGATAACTATTCATTCTTTGTATGTAGTTAGGTTTATTATTTTTCTGTTTTAGATTTTTTTTTATTCTTTTTAGTTGTTTGGGATTCAAAATATTCACTCCTGGTTTTTATCACGCGAAAGATTTAGGTCAAGTTGACCAGACTCATCATGATGGATAGGACGACTCTTTTTGCCATGAAAATAACCATCAATTAGCTGAAAGACTTCATATCGATCGTCTCCACTTAAAATTTTTTTATCGAAAGTGAGTTGCTTTCCGGATAAAAACAACTTATTCAAATCGTATTCATTCAAGGAGGCTCGTCCACACAAATAATCCATACTTACATCAAAATATTCGGCTAGCTTTTTCACTTCCAAATATGAGGGTGTACGAATTCCGCGTTCCCAATTTCCAATTTGGTTTGATGTATTATAGTGGTCCCTGTCTTCTGGATTCACTTCATTTAGTTCTGTTGCCAGTTCGACGAGAGTAATATCACGTCCGTGGCGTAGAGCACGTAATCGTTCTGGAAACATATTGTTCACCTCGTTATAAACTGTTTATCTATATTCTAATACACTCAGTCGATTGCGACAATTTAACTAGGTTTTGTAACATATTAAAAAGAACGTAAATACTATTAACCATTGGTATGCTTAATTAATTGAACTTTGCAATTTAAATTATTCCCAATAAGTTATCAATGTTATGTATACTAGTTGTTTGGTTGAGAGGGGATTGAACATGAAGAAATTTTTGAAATGGTTGGGCATTATTGTTGGAGTTTTGTTGGTCGTAGATATTGCAGCGGGAATGTATTTCTTTCACGTTGCAGAGGTGCGTTCACCAAAAAGTTTTATTAGTGCTGACGCACAGGTAAGTAAGAGCAATCCAACCTATAAAAATCAAGAGTGGTACAAAACGGTTAACAAACAACATTGGACAATGAAATCAGCTGGTGGGGATCTAAAATTAGATGCTAATTTTATTCCTGCCGAACATAAAACTAATAAAACAGCAATTTTAGTTCACGGATTCATGAATAGCAAAAAGAATGTCGGAGCGGCAGCGGGAATGTTTCACCAAATGGGTTATAACGTACTGGCTCCTGATGATCGCGCTCATGGACAAAGTCAGGGAAAATTTATTGGATATGGTTGGTTGGACCGAAAAGATTATGTGAAATGGATGAATCTCTTATTACATAAAGAAGGACAAAACCAACAATTAGTTATGTGGGGGATCAGTATGGGGGGTGCCACAGTTATGATGACTAGTGGGCAAAAGGATGTTCCACACCAGTTGAAAGCCTATATTGAAGACTGTGGATATACTAGTGTTGATGATGAAATAACCTATCAAGCAAAGGAAATGTATCATTTACCTAAATGGCCATTGGTACCAACTGTTAGCGCAATATCGCAAATTAGAGCGGGATATAATTATTCTGAGGCAAGCTCTGTTAAACAGTTGCATAAAAATACAAGGCCCATGTTGTTCATTCATGGAACCGATGACACATTTGTGCCAACTAAGATGATTAATCAGGTTTATGATGCAACAAAGGGACCTAAAGAAAAGTTACTAATTAAGGGAGCAAAGCACGCGCAGTCGATTGAAAAAGATTATCCACTGTACCAAAAAACGGTGGAAAAGTTTTTGGGGAGATATGTGAAATAGAGAGGGAAGCAACCCGGTTAGCTTGTGAGGATTAGTACATGGTTAAGTAAGGAAAGCTTTGTTTCACAAAGCCAAGATAATCGTACGCTGACCATTCCTATGGGCGAAGAGCGCCTCATAGGAACTGGCAACAGAGAACAGCGCTTTGACGGTTTAGGTCAAGGCGCTGTTCTTGGTTAACCGGAAGGAGCTGGGTTGAGTAGCTCATTTCAGATAGAGAGCGCAGCACGGAGGTTAACTTGTGAGGATTAACAGAGTCCTACAATTATGACGGTTTAAGTTATGATGGTGGACTTGGCTCAACGGAAGGGGTTGCCTTGAGTAGTTCATTTCAGATACAGAGCGCAGCTTGGCGGTTAGCCACAGATTATTATCAGAGTCCCACCATTATGACGGTTTATGTCATGATGGTGGACTTGGCTAAACGGAGGGGGTTGCCTTGAGTAGCTCATTTCAGATAGAGAGCGCACCCCCATTGCTCAATAAGCAAACAGCGAAACCCTAAGCAATGATACTAATTGTTTGGGGCCTTTTTAAGTAAAATGATTCCCTTTAAATTAGAGCAGAACTTGAAACTAAGGGACAAATTATTAGTATGGTAGAATCTAAGAAAATGGAGGAGATGTGTATGGAGACTGTATTGTTTATACTTGTTTTAATTTTTTCAGTTGTTATTTCGAATGCAGTTGCTAATAGTATAACGATAATTCCACCAGCAATTATTCAGATTTTGATTGGTTTAGTATTGTCAATCATTCCAACATTTCAGCATTTTAGTTTGGTACCGGATATTTTTATGTTAGCAATTATTGCGCCACTTATGTACAGTGACGGATTTGAAACTAATGTTAATAATTTGAGGCGTAACCTTTCTAATACATTTTCACTATCAATAGGCTTAGCGGTTACAACTATTATTATTGTGGGATTTTTAGCACATGCAATGTTACCGGCACTCCCACTGGCATTAGCTTTTGCTATAGGAGCGATTATCACGCCAACGGATGCCGTAGCAGTGTCTTCACTTACACGTAATCTAGCTGTTCCCGAATCAGCAATGAATAGTTTAAAAAATGAATCATTATTTAATGATGCCAGTGGTATTGTGGCATTTGATTTAGCACTTTTGACCTTTGAGACAGGCAAATTTTCGGCTTGGTTTAGCGTTATGGATTATATTTATGTCTTTTTCGGGGGCCTTTTATTCGGGATGATTATATCGTTTATCCTTGTAAGGATTCAATTATTTTTAACAGAGCATCAGCTGGACGATCCTAATGTACTTGTTCCACTGAGTCTAATTGTGCCATTTATTGTTTATCTGCTCGCGGAGAGATTAGGGACTTCGGGAATACTGGCTGTTGTGGCATCTGGGTTGGTTCAGAGTACCCAAAGAAGGCAACTGAGATTAACTTCAACTCGAATTCAGGTGGTTTCCACAACAACATGGAGTGTTTTAAGCAGTATTATGAATGGTTTTGTTTTTATCCTATTGGGTGTAACATTGCCAACCGTTATATCAGACATTATCCTTACTAATAAACAAGTTGCGTCTATTGCGGTACTAATTGGGATTAGTTTGGTTCTATATACTGTTATGGTTATGGTGCGTTATCTGTGGGTTTCCCTACACTTTGCAAGTTTACGTATTCGGCCAGAGGATAGGAAATTAAATAACGCAATTATTGCAATTAATGGAATTCACGGTACGATTACGCTTGCAATGGCATTTTCAATTCCATTGATGTTTAGGAAGACCGAATTTCCCTACCGTAGTGATTTAATTTTTATCGCAGGTTGTGTGATTGTGATCAGTATCTTAGTGCCAACGATTATTTTACCTATGGTATTGCCTCGCAAGTCTCTTTCCTATTCCCCTGATGATGTTAAGTTTCATGTAAAGGAAATGGTGAAATATGCGATTAATAAAGTGCTCGAGGTGGAAGAAGATCCAATTGAAACACAAGCCGTAGTGGCGACTCTCCAAAGTCAGCGTAAAGTAAATCGAACACCTAAAAGAAGGGAAATTACTCGTATTTATCAAGAATGTTCAGATTTGGAAAATAAGCAATTACAAAAATTAGTTGATAAAGGCGAAATTTCTACCAAGCAACAGATAACTTATCAGAGAATTATGTTGGCACAATCAGTTCATTTAGGGCAAACAATTATCCAAAATGTGTGGGTGAGAATTAAATATACAATTTTCAGATTTTTACATCGGTGGAAGCATCGAAGTGTTAAGATACCCCAAAATTTTACACATGAGCAATTTGAGAATATGCAAAATGATCTGTATAAAATTGAGGAGCAAATTGCACCCGTTATTTTTAAACACTTAAAGGATATTGTTAATTCGCGTAATAGTAATACGGTTGGATGGCTACAAAGATACTATAGGGAAAGACATCGTCGTTTTCAAAACAATGTTCAGAATAATGAAATTCAGGATGAATTGTTTATTAATGCTTTTCAACAGGAATATAGTTATGTTCAGGAACAGCTTTCAAAAGGAACAATTTCACGGGAATTAGCGGATGTTTTATATGCGCAGATTTCAAACGATGAATTAGTTTATATGCAGAATGATGGTATCTATAGTTAAAAACTAAGGATCCTTATAAAGTCAAGTTGACGACTTTTATAAGGATCCTTAGTTTTTTGGAGATTTTATTTGAATAGTGCGGTTAGGTAATTCATAAAGGTCTGCAAGTAGCGGTTTTGATCAACAGTTAGGGCAACGGTTACGTTAGGATTGGGATCGGTTAGACGCCCGGGATCACCAATTGTGCGACCCCACATTTCAGGAGTAGTATCAACGAACATATTGAGCTTCATAGAAGTTACAAATGAAGGATCAAGAGATACTCCAACTGCCAAAGGGTCGTGCAAGGCGCAGCCACCCAAGTGCGGACTAGTAATTTTGTAAATATCAATGTAATAGTCAACAATATCCGCAAATTTTGTACCAGCTTTTGTTCCGAGCTCACGCCACTGTTGTGTTTCTTTTTTTGTGAGTAGGGTTCTTAGAGTTACATCAAGACCAACCATTGTTAAGTTTAAAGTACTAGTAAAGACTTCATTGGCAGCGTGTGGGTCTTGATTAATGTTGGCCTCTGCTACGGGGGTAACGTTTCCGGGAACAGTTAGGGCGCCACCCATAATTGTAACATTGCCAATTAAACTAGCAATATCGGGATCTTTACGAAGTGCTAGTGCTAGGTTAGTTAGTGGTCCAGTAGGCACTAAAATCAGATTGGAAGAATATTGATGGGCAGCTTCAATAATAAAATCAGCACCGCTTTGAGATTCTAATTTTCTTGATGGCTCAGGTAATTCAACTTCACCAATTCCGTTTTGACCATGGATCTTAGCGCTAATTGGCATAACGTCAAAATGATCAGTGGTTTGTGAATGCTCTTCACCCAAGTAGACTGGGATGTCAGTTCGACCAAGTAATTCTAGGATCTTTAAACTATTAACTCCTGCGTCCGGTGTTAAAACGTTACCATATGATGAAACAATTCCAATTAAATCAACGTCTGGAGCAGCTAATGCGTAAGCGATTGCCATTGCATCATCAATTCCAGTATCTAAATCCAAGATCATTTTCTTCTGTGCCAATGTGAAAAGCCCCCTAGAATAAGTAATAGTTTTACTACATGTTTCACTTTAATCATACGAGAAAGTATTCGTTAACACAATGTTATTTTGTATGAATGTAAGCCTTTTCTATAAAAATGACTAATTTGAGTGGGACTTAGAACGGAAAATGATGAGTTTTTATTTAAACGGAATCATTTGACCTATTTCATGCAATTCTGCTATTTAATTTGGAAATTAAATTAAGGTTTCAATTTATGTCCCAGATTCCACTCTTTTAATTTTGGAAACAACGGGTTAATATAATGGAAGTTAATTATGAAACGGAGTATGAGTTTAATGCAAAATGAAGTTTATGATATTACAATAGTCGGCGCCGGACCAGCTGGATTATTTGCCGGCTTTTACGCGGGAATGAGAACTGCCAAAACCCAAATAATTGAGAGTTTGGATCAGGTTGGTGGACAGGTCACTACTTTATATCCAGAAAAAACGATTTACGATGTGGGTGGATATGCTGGGATTAAGGGAATTGATTTTATTAGTTCCCTTGAAAAACAGGTTAGGCTAGTTGATGTAGAAATAAAACTAAGCGAAACGGTTATAGATATTTTTCCAGAAGGCGATTTTTATCGAATTAAAACTACTGAGGGTGAAACACGCACTAAAGCAGTGATTTTGGCGACTGGAAATGGAGCATTCAATCCACGAAGATTGGCAATTGATGGACTTGAAACTATTGAAAACAAGCATTTATTTTATACCCTACCCAAAATTGAAACGTTAGTTGGCAAAGAAGTTGCAGTAGCAGGTGGGGGGGATTCAGCAATTGATATTGCTTTAATGCTTGAGGGTGTAGCAAAAAGTGTAACTATTATCCACCGACGAAATGAGTTTCGTGGTATGGAACACAGTGTTAATCAGTTGCTTGACTCCAATGTGAAAGTATTAACACCGTACTTAATTAATTCAGTAGAGAAGAATCATGGACAGCTTTCGGTTGGTTTGAAGAAGGTTGGCGAAGAGGTAGTGGAGCAATATCAATACGATGACCTAATTGTAAATTACGGCTTTATTTCAAGCAATAAGGTTATTAAGAATTGGAGCCTGGACGTGGATCAGGAACACCGAATGTTCGTAGTAAATAGCTTGATGCAAACCAATCTTAAAAACGTATACGCAATTGGGGATGGCATTGAGTACGATGGAAAGCTACGTTTGATTGCTACAGCGTTTGGTGAAGGACCAATGGCGGTTAGTCAGATTATGAAGGCTCTTTATCCTGATAAAAAGGGACCACTGCACAGTACGGCAATGTTCAAATAAAGAGAGTGGAGCAACCTGGTTAGCTTATGAGGATTAGCAGAAAGCTGGGTTGAGTAACTCGTTTTAGATAGAGAACGAAGCAAGGGAGTAGCTTGCAAGGAAAGCTTTGTTTCACAAAGCCAAGATACTCGTACGCTGACCATTCCTATGGGCGAAGAGCGCCTCATAAGAAGTGGCACTAGCTTGTCAAGTACAGAGGATTTTGTTACACAAAATCAGATACTTGTTTCCATATTTCATGCATTAGTTCAAAACAAATTTAGGTTTTAACTCATGTTCCAGCCCAATATTTAAATAAAAAGGTCACCACTATTTCAAATTGAAATAACGGTGACCTTTTTTATTACTGACATTAACTACCATTCGAATCGTCAGGATTAGTTACTTTTAGACGATTTTCTCCAGTAGACTTATGGTTTGCTTCTGGAGCATCTGTCTTATATAAAGGTACTAACGAACTATCGCGATTCTTAGAATACATTGAAGTTGATTTTAGCCCCAATTTTTCTTCAGTTTTAATTAGCTGTTGTAAGTCATTAGCATAATTGTAGTCATTGGACTTAACCGGTTTAAATTCAGGGTTCTTGTAAAAACGAAGAAGATTTTTATCGTTTAATGAATCTGACATTCCGAGTTGTTCTTTAACCTTATTTTGGTCTTTGGCCATTTGTTTCCGAAGTTTGCTATCAGGATGTTCAATAGCTTCTCCAGTATGAGCATTGTAGTAAGTTCCCCCGATACTTGCGTAGTCAGGTGTGACAAAGTCTTGATTTCTAAATGCAATAACTTGACTATGTTGTTTTGAGAAGAGGTCGCTACCAAATTGAAGGTAGCTCTTAGTATTAACGCCTACCATGTGTAGTAAAGTAGGGAGAACGTCAATCTCGCCACCGTATTGATGCTGAATACCACCTTTTTTAAGTCCAGGGATGTGAATCATAAGTGGAACTCGTTGCAACTGAGCATCATCGTATGGTGTCCAGTTCTCACTAGGATTCTTTCCAAATGACTTAAAGTGATCAGGATCCTGTGAGAAAGTCTTAGCCAATGCTGGATTAGAAGAATTAGAAATACCGTAATGATCTCCGTAAAGCAGGATCAAGGAATTATTATATAAACCAGAATTTTTTAAGAAACTGAAGAATTCTTGAACAGACTGATCGAGATAGTTAGCAGTTCGGAAGTAGTTATCAACAGTTGAATCACCAGTATTAGGTATCTTAAAGCTAGAGTCTTCCTTATCTAGAGTATACGGGATGTGATTGGTAACCGTAATGTACTTAGCATAGAAAGGCTGTTGTAGATGTTGCAAATAATTAATGGAATCCTTAAATAATAGTTTATCTTTCAGCCCATAAGTAGTTGATTTATCACCAGAAACATCATAGTAACTGGCAAAGAAAAAGTTTTGGTAACCCATGTTTTTGTAAACATTGTTACGATTCCAAAATGAAGCAGTATTTCCATGGAAAACAGCAGAAGAGTAATTACCGTGCTGCTTTAGGATTGCTGGAGCAGCTTGGAACGTCTGGTCTGAGCCTAAACGGGCGAAAAGAGATCCTTGCGCTGTCCCAAAACTGCCTGTTTCAAGCATGTTTTCAGCATCACTTGTTTTTCCTTGACCAACTTGATTGAAAAAGTTATCAAAGGAATAAGTATCTTTGCTGTGGTAAATGCTGTTTAAGAATGGTGTAACGGTTTGGCCTTCGATCTTATCGTCAATTAGAAATTGTTGAAAACTTTCTAGATGGATGATGATAATATTTTTACCTTTGGCTTTACCAAAAGTTACAGCTGATGGGTCAGCATAGTGATGTTTGACATAGTCTTCGACCGAGGTTAGTTCACTCTTGTTAGCATCCGACCTCATTTTGTTATTTTGTTCACTTTGAATTGCATCATAGACGGTGAATGAATCAAGACCAAGATATTTAACTATATAAGAACGATCAAAAGTTCGGGAAATTAATTGGGGACGATCCATGTCACCGAGCATGATATTGAATCCAAGCATCAAAAATCCTAGCGAAGTGATTTGAAAGCCGAATTTCTTAGGTAGTGGGCGGGGATCCATCTTAATTTTTTTCATAATTAATAGAATTAAGATAATAACCAGATCAATCCAATAGAAAACATCGTGGATATTAGTAAGAGTTAAAGAACTTTGACTAAGTCCTTGGTTAACTTTAGAGTATCCTAGCATGGTATTTACTGTCATAAAATCAGTAAATTCACGAAAATAGATAACATTGAGATAAAGTAAAACGGTGTTTGCTAAGTCAAGTAACATGGCTAGCCAATAAAATAATCGCTTGGGTTTTATATACAGGGCAATTCCAAGTAGCAATACAGTAGTAGCAATTGGATTGATTAGCATGATAAACCATTGGAATATTCCCGTTACGCCAAGCGAAATGTCGGTTAAGTATGCAAAAATAGTTTTGGCCCAGAATAGGAAAACTAACAACAAGAAAAAGCCAAATCTGGTATCAATTTTTGATTTTAAAGATTTTAACATTGTTGAATGCCTTTCAAACAAGGATTTTGTAATTAAGATACAGCATCAATTCTAACATAGAATAGATTTGCTAAATCTTAAGTTATTCACAATTTTATTTGCGAAAAATTGCGGTATGATGGTTTTAAATTTATTTTTGAGGTGAAATTATGGACATAAAAAAAGTTAAAGGTGCACAGGGACCAATTTATTTAGATGCAGTTGAGGTTCGTAAGCAGGTTTTTACGGTTGAACAAGGAATTGATCCTCGACTTGAGTTTGATGAAAACGAAGATCTCTTCAGCTATTATGTTGGCTATGAAGACGGGAAGCCTGCAGTAACGGCCCGTACGAGAACGCAGGCAGATGATGAATTATTGGTACAGAGGGTGGCAACACTAGAGGAGTACCGACAACATGGACTGGCTAAAAAGTTATTTGAGGTAATTGAAGCTGATGCTAAGGAAGCTGGATATTCTAGGATGGTTTTACATGCACAAGAAGACGCTCAGCCCTTCTACTTTGCCATGGATTATGATCGATTTGGAGAAGCAGAGATGGAAGCAGGGATTAAGCATTATTGGATGATGAAGGTTTTGTAATATGAAGAAAAAACAGGTTGGACTGATAATTTTTGGAATAGTGATTGGGCTGGCAATCTTGTTTTTCGTACATAACGATGCATTCTTGTATTCTAGTCCAATCGGAAGAATCGAATCTGTTACGAATGGTAAACGAGTACCACAAGAAGATAATTTTCACAATCAAGATTTTCAAACAAAACAAAATTTAACTATTAAAATTCTTAATGGACAGTACAAAGGCCAGGAGATTAAGGTTCAAAATACCTTTTCTCTATCCCAGGCTATGGATGTTCAATATCAAAAAAAACAGCAAGTTATTTTGAATTTAAGAGAATCAAAAGGCAAGGTAACAGGTGCGCTGATCCAGGACATCAAACGAGACACAATCATTACTTTTATGTTGCTAATTGTTATTGGGCTCCTTCTTTTAATGAAATCCACAGGGATCTACGCCATTTTAAGTTTGACTCTTAATTCAGTGCTGTTTTATTTGGCAGTTGTATTGGACGTTAGCAGGCAAGGATTTGGAGTCCTGTACATATTTGGCGCTTTATCGGTAGTATTTGCGGCTTTGACTCTTAGTCTAGTATTAGGTAGGAATCGCAAAATGTTAGTTACTTTTTTAGCAACAATCGGTGGGACTGCAAGTGCACTTGTTATTAGCCTGATAGTATTTGCAGTGACTGGCCAACAGGGGCTGCACTTTGAAACGATGGAATATGTGACACAAAATCCTGAACCACTTTTTCTTGCAGAGACTATCCTTGGTTCACTTGGTGCAGTAATGGATGAATCAACTGATATTGTAGTTAGTTTATCGAAGATCATTAAGGAATCACCATCAATGTCAGTAGGGCAAATCACCAAATCGGCAAATAATATTGGAAAAAATATTATGGGTCCCTTAATTAATGTCCTTTTTATGATTTTTATGACTGATACGTTTTCTATGATGGCATTATTTTTAAGAAATGGTAATAGTTGGGGATACTCTTTTGAAATGAACATGGGTTTGGGTATGGTACAAAGTCTAATTAGTGGTATTGGGATTGTACTTGCAATTCCTCTCGCTGGTTGGTTGGCTAGTGTTCTATTGCGGACCAAAGGGGGGCTACAACATGTTTAGCGTAATTCCTATGTTGATTTTAGTATTGGCCATTGCAATGTGTTGGGTTGGTGGCTGGAATGGTGCGCGAGCTTTTTTCAGTATTTTTTGTAATTTTGCGATTCTTTTTTTAAACGTTGTCCTGATCTCCTGGGGATTTCCGGCGGTTGTGATTTCACTACTAAGTAGCATGCTGATTCTAGCAACAACTATTTTTTTAGGCTCTGACGAAGAGACAGTAACAGAAAATGCATTTCTTGGTTCTATTTTAGTGGTAGTCGTTACGATGACTTTAATATTTGTGCTGTTGCCACATTTGCAAGTTCAAGGATTTGGCAATGAAAATAACGAAGACCTGGAAGGACTCTCGTTATTGATTGGAATTAAATTTCAAGATTTAATGTTGTCAACAATGCTAATAAGTTCATTAGGTGCAATCGCTGAAGCAGCAATTGCTGTATCGGCAGGAACACATGAGCTATTATCAAGTAATGCACAAATTGATAGCAGACTAATCTTTAAGAATGGAATGGAAATTGGAAAAGAAATTATTGGAACGGCCTTGAATACCCTCTTTTTTGGATTTTTTGGAAGCTTTTTAGGACTTTTTACGTGGTATGTAAAGTTAAATTATGGATTTGGTAGATTTATTAACAACAAAATTTTTGTAGCAGAGCTTTTTATGATATTAGTTGGAGTTATTGGTGTTGTTTTAACAGTTCCACTCACAACGGCAGTAATTCAACTGCGTGAAGGGCATCGTAAGGTTAAGTAGCCACAAAAATATGAGTAGATGAGATATAGTTCAAGAAGTGGCGAAGGTTGAAATAAAGAGAGCGAGACATAAGTCGGGAAATTACGAGCATTACTAACTCGTAAACAGCAGATGTTTTGTTACACAAAATTTAATACTCATACATTGTGTCCCTATGGGCGAAGAGCGCCTCATAGGAACTGGTAAGGACAAAAAACGAATGATGATAGGCTATTCATCATTCGTTTTTCGTATTTAAGCGGAATTATTTGACTTATTTTTCGTGTTTTTACCATCTAGGGTAACTAGGGTAAAAATGAAGTTTTTATTTGCGACCAAACTCATTTTTTAAACCATAAAATCATGTCTATAAATATAACTACGAAAAAAAGTATCTTTTTACTTTTTAAAAAAGTCACTCCAATTAGCGACAATCGTTACTATTAAAATAAGTGCAAGTGATATGCCAATTGTTAGAATCCAACTAGCGCCAGAAGCTGCAAATGGAAGAGTGACATTTTGTCCATAGAAACCGAAAACAATGTTCGGGACAGCTAAGACAATCGAAAAAATGGTTAAGAATTTCATGGTTTGGTTTAGGTTATTATCAAGAACATTTGAGTAAGAATTTGAGACTTTTTCAATAATATCAGAGGCCAGTTGAGCCATTTCTTGTCCTTGTTGTGATTCAACGATAATATCTTGTAGACGCTCCTGCTGAGGCTTAGTTAATTGAAGTTGCTGAGTACGACTCATGCCCACAAGTAGAGTACTGTTAGATTTGGAGGCCGTTAACAGGTAAATGATACTTGTTTCCAGCTGTAACATGGTTTGAATTCCAGCGTGATTGAGTTTGCTTTTAAATTTATTCTGGATGTTTTGACGTTCAAAATTAATTTGCATGACAGCATCTAAATAGCGAGTGGTCAATGAGTAAAGGGTTTCTAAAACAGCATTAATCATTTCAACAGAAATATTATCTTTATTGATTGTATCAATGTTACGGCTTAATAATTTATTAACGTAATTAGTACTTTCATGTGTAAAACTAATAAGAGCATTTTTAACAAACATGAATGAAATTGGTTCCGTTTCTCCACTTTTAGAAAAATCAGAACTGAGGGTATCAAAAATAATAAGATAGATGTTATTATCTTCATCGATTTCTGTCCGAGCTCTTTCATTGCGGTCAACTGCGTAACCTAAGGTTTCTACAGTTGCACCATATTTATTTAAAAGTGTTTTCATTTCCACTGTTGTGGGGTTAGATACTTGAATCCAGGCAAAATCTGATGTGAGTTGTGATGTTTTTAACATACCAGTTATCTCCGTTCAAAGTTACTATGTAATATACTAAACTAGTTAAGCTGAAAAAATAAGTAAAATCAGTTAAAATAGATGTTTTAGTGTAGAATTTTTTATAAAAATTAGGGGACTTAACTGAGAATGAATTTTTTACAACAATTATATGGACCTTTCTTTGATGTTCATAATTGGCAAGAAGTTTTTACATCACAATCAGACTGGTTAATAATTTTATCATTAGTTTTATTGGAGTGTATTTTGTCAGTTGATAATGCAGTAGTTTTGGCAACGCAAACTCAAATTTTAAAAACCAAGAAAGATCGCGAGAAATCACTTTTCTACGGATTATGGGGCGCTTACGTTTTTAGATTTTTGGTGATCGGATTGGGGACCTACCTAATTCACCTTTGGGAAATTAAAGTTATTGGAGCTTTATATCTTGCTTACTTAGTTTTCAGATTCTTTGATCATCATAAAAAGGGACGACAAACACATAAGCTAGTCAAGGAACAAGGCAAAATTTCGTTATTTTGGAGAGTTGTAATTCAAATTGAAATGATGGATTTGATTTTTTCTGTTGATTCTGTGTTGGCATCCTTAGCAATTTCTAGTAATCCAGTTATTGTTCTGTTAGGTGGTTTAATCGGAATTTTATGTATGCGAGGAATTGCAGAAGTTATCATGGGGTTAATGCATCGGATACCGGAATTAGAAACAATGGCATATGTCTTAATTGGAATTATTGCGTTAAAGTTGTTTTTATCAATCCCAATGATTGATTTTGAAATTCCATCGGGAGTTTTTGCATTAATCGTATTATTGGCGTTTGTTATTACAATTGGGATTCATTACCTTCGTTCACGGGAAAAAAGCAAATAATGATATAATCAATGTTAGAAAGTAGGGTGAGGAAACTTGGCAGTTACGGTTACGAGTTATAATCTGGAAGAAGCTACAAAGTCAGGATTAACACTGGTTGACTTTTGGGCGCCATGGTGTGGTCCTTGTAAGATGATGGAACCAGTTTTAGAGAATTTGGAACAAAAGTATGGCGACCAGATTCATTTTGGTAAACTAAACGTAGATCATCATGCTGAGACTGCAAAGGAATTCAAAGTAATGAGTATTCCTGCACTAGTGCTGTTCAAAGATGGCAAGGCCATTGAAAAAGTGACTGGCTACTATCCTAAAGAAAAACTTGAAAAATATATAGAAAAGAAGATTACCGAAAATGAATCCAAGTAAGATTGCGGTGGTTGTCGATAGTTCTGCTAATTTAGATCCCGCTATAGTGCGTAAACATTCAATTGTTGTTGTTAACCAACCCGTAATGTTTGGTAATCGGGTTTATCACGAAAACGTAGATTTAGATACAGCTGAATTTTTTCGGATGTTAAAAAGTGAGAAAAGTCATCCTGTAGCATCTCAGGTCTCGATGCATGAGATGCAAGGAGTTTTCCTGAATTTAGCACAACAAGGGTACGAGGGAGTACTTTGTGTTGGAATTTCGGGTGGAATCAGTGGATTTATTAATAGCGTTGCCGCTACAGTTCCTTCGATCCATGATTTGCAAGTTTTTCCGTTTGATTCTAGATCAATATCAGTTGGAACGGGGAATCTAGCAGTTAAGGCGGCACAACTTCTTCAAGATGGGATGGATATTCATACTGTTTTAGATAAGCTCCGTGAAATTCGGGAGAATACGTATGCATATGTTGCTGTTAATAATATTAAGGAATTACAAAATACCGGGAATATTGCTAATCGAACCTCACTAATTGAATCTTTTTTGGGAATGAGACCGATTTTGCACGTAAATGCTAATGGTCGACTTGAAATTGTTGAAAAAGAGCGTCAGATGAGTAATGCTATGGAAGCAATAGAAAATATTTTAGTTGGGCAGGTTGCTGATTATGAGTCGAATTGGCTTGTTACAGTGATTGATGCAAATGATCTGGATCGAAATGTTCAATGGCAGGGCCGTTTGAAAGAGCTATTTCCACAATTGCAAATAGAAACGGGTACGATTGGTCCGTATATTGGTACTTTTACAGGTAATCATGCTGTTGGTCTGGTATGGTCAAAGATAGTTTAAAGAATGAGACTTTTGGGAAAGAAAGTTTTCAGTAGTTTGTTGGAATGGAGAGTAGAAAATGATTACATTAAAGTCTGAACGTGAAATTGAAGGAATGCAAAAAGCTGGTGCGGTTTTAGCAGGCATGCATATTGGATTACGCGATATAATTAAACCTGGTATTTCAAGCTGGGATATTGAAGTTTATGCACTTAAATACTTGAAGGATAATAATGCTGTTCCTGAAGAAAAAGGATTCGAAGGTTACGAGTATGCAACTTGTGTAAGTGTTAATAACGAAGTTTGTCACGGCTTCCCACGTAAAAGCTTAATCCTAAAGTCCGGAGATTTAGTTAAAGTTGATACTGTTGTGAGTGTTAATGGTTACATGGCGGACTCATGTTGGGCATTTGCGGTAGGCGAAGTCAGCGATGAGGTTAAAAAGTTGATGGAGGTTACAAAAAAGTCCCTCTATCTTGGAATCGATCAAGCTGTGGTAGGTAACCGAATTGGTGATATTGGCCATGCTATCCAAAGCTATGTTGAAGATGAAATGGGATATGGTGATGTCCGTGAATTTGTAGGGCATGGTATCCAACCGACGATGCATGAAGATCCAATGGTCCCTGGTTATGGAGAAGCTGGCCATGGCCCTAGGTTGAAAAATGGTATGACAATCACAATTGAGCCAATGGTTAACGTTGGCGGATGGGAGTGTGACACATCTGCGCCAGATGGTTGGACGGTTACAACTTTAGATGGTAGTCTTTCGTGTCAGTACGAACATACCTTAGTTGTTACTAACGATGGCCCTAAGATTTTGACGTCACAGGACCCAGTTGAAGATGCAAAATATTTACTATAGCACGTTTATGTAAAAAAGAGTGCATTGCATAATTGGAGTTATTTTATAAGTGTAAGCTAGTTAGTTGTATGGACTAGTTAATATGAAGACCGAATGGCTATGGGAATTCTAAGTCATTCGGTTTTTTTAGTTTGGTAGAAGGTTAGATAGTTGATAAGTGCGATTAAAAGTGGGAGACATTATAAAATTGATAGTGTTAAAATGTTAGGTAAAACTTCAATATAGAAAGATGATAAAGATGAATGCACAACGAATAGTGGTTAAGGTTGGGACTAGTTCTCTAATTAATTCAAATGGAACAATTAATCGAAGCTCAATAAATGGTTTGGCAGATGTATTATGTGGGCTCAAGCGAAGTGGAAAAGAAGTTGTTTTGGTATCATCTGGTGCGATTGGTGCTGGGATGGGTATTCTGGGACTAGAACGACGGCCAACTCGTATTCCTGAACAACAGGCTGTTGCAGCGGTCGGGCAAGGCGAGCTAATTGGAATTTATGAAAGACGTTTTGCTAAATATGGAGTAAGTGTCGCTCAGATGTTGTTAACGAGGGATGTATTACTTTATCCACAAAGTAAGCAAAATGTTTCTAATGCGTTTCAGGAGCTAATGAAATTAAATGTGATTCCAATCGTAAATGAAAATGACACCGTGTCTGTCGAAGAACTGGATCATATGACAAAGTTTGGTGATAATGATAAGCTATCGGCAATTGTGGCAGAGGTAATAGATGCAGACCTTTTGATTATGTTATCAGATATTGACGGCTTTTATACAGGAAATCCTAGTACTGATCCCAATGCTGAACTAATACCAGAGGTAACGAATCTGAATCAATCAATTTTGTCGGAATTTGCTGGCGGAAAAGGAACAGAGTTTGGTACAGGTGGGATGAAAGCAAAACTCAATGCCGCTAAACGGGTTTTAGAAAACAATCAACAAATGGTTTTAGCAAATGGAAAAGACCCGCACATTATTGAGGATATTCTGGCTGGAAAAAAAGTTGGCACGTTATTTAGAAATGTAGATGATATTCGGAGGGTAGAATAATGGACTTAATTCAAATGGGAAAGAATGCCCAAATTGCTGCAAATCAGATTTCCCAGTTATCCACTGTTAAAAAAAATCAAGCATTACAAGTAATGGCAGAGGCATTACTTGAACATTCAGATGAGATTTTACAAGCGAATGAAACTGATATGAACCACGCTACTGAAAATGGCGTTGAATCTGTAATGCTGGACCGCTTGAAACTAACACGAGAAAGAATTGAAGCGATGTCAGATGGGTTGCTACAAATTGCAACTCTTGCGGATCCTATTGGTGAGGAGATCAAAGGTTGGAAAACCGAAGATGATTTAAAGATTTCCCAGGTCAGAGTGCCAATTGGTGTAATTGGAATGATTTTTGAAGCACGACCGAATGTTACGGTAGATGCTGCAGGTTTAACTTTTAAATCGGGTAATGCGGTAATATTACGTGGTGGCAAGGAAGCTCTTCATTCTAATGTCGTTCTCGCTGGAATAATGCGCAAGGCCTTATCTGAACACGAATTTCCGAAGAATGCTATTCAGATGGTAGATGACCCTTCACACGATATTGCAAATCAGTTGATGCAGTTAACCGATTATTTAGACGTGTTAATTCCGCGTGGAAGTGCCAAGTTTATTAAAATGGTGATTCAAAACGCAAAAGTACCGGTAATCGAAACAGGTGCTGGTAATTGCCATGTTTACGTTGATGAAAGTGCTGATTTACAGAAGGCAGTTGATATTGTTGTAAATGCAAAAACTCAACGCCCATCAGTCTGCAATGCAATGGAAAAGTTAGTTGTTAATAGCGCCATTGCATCAGAGTTCCTGCCTCGCGTTGAAAAAGCGCTGAATCCATACAATGTTGATTTAAGGGGAGACGAACGTGCTGTTGCAATTTTGCCAAACATTAACAGTGCAACTGATGATGATTGGGGCACAGAATATAATGATTATATTATGGCGATAAAGGTGGTTGACGATATTGATAGTGCAATTGAGCATATCAATAAATACAATACAAAACATAGTGAAGCCATTATTACTAATAATTATCAACATAGTCAACAGTTTACTAATCAAATTGATGCCGCAGTCGTTTATGTAAATGCTTCAACAAGATTCACGGATGGTTTTAAATTTGGTTTTGGTGCAGAAATTGGAATCAGTACCCAAAAACTTCATGCTCGGGGGCCAATGGGTCTAGAAGCTCTTACTTCTACAAAGTATATCGTAAATGGTGACGGACAAATAAGAAAATAAAAGCTTAGTTCTGAGGACGGTCGCAATTGACGACACGTAGTTAGAACTAAGCTTTTTTCGTGTAAAACTATTTGTTGATTTTGTCTTTGTGGCTGTCCCAGAAAGGAAGTTTCACAACTCCACTGATTTTAGAAGCAGGAACAAATCCCCAATAACGACTGTCGTTTGAAATTTGTCGATTGTCTCCCATAACGAAGTAGGAGTTCTTTGGAACAGTTGTTTGAGACGGTTGCCACTTATTTTGAGCAGACAGTTGTTTTAAATTAAAACCGTCGTTCATATTAATTGGGGCAAGGGTTCCAAATTGTTGTTGATCTTTTGAGATAAAGCTTTGGCTGACTTCTTTTCCATTTATGAAAAGTTCACCGTTAGATTTATAGTTGATTTTATCACCAGGCATACCAATAACTCGTTTGACGTAGAAGTCTTTTTGACCAACTGCTCGTGGATCAACACCACTAGCATTGAAGACGATAACTGAATCATGGTGAGGTTTTTCAAATTTTAAGATTGGAACGTATTCTCCAGTATGCAGGTTGGGATTCATTGAAGCACCGTCAACCTTTGCAAATGAAAAAAGATAGGTTTTAACTACGAATGCGACTAATAAGCCAATTAGAATTGGGACGATAAAATCTTTGATAAAACCAGTTGTTTTTGACATAGAAACTCCTTAGTAATTTGAAAATAAAATATTTTTTGGGGGTAAGTGAAACTATACAATTAGTTTTCACATGTTTGTAATAATATGGTTAATAGTTAGCAATTTCGATTAAGTTTCCATCGGGATCTTTTATAAAAATTGAATTAACAGTACCATGAGTAGCTTCGTGTTTAGCGGGGCCATCAATGATTTCTACAAAGTAACTTTTTAGGTGGTTAACAATGCTATCCATTGGGTCCTTAGCTATAATGCATAAATCAACACTTCCAATTGAGGTAGTATCAGGTTTAAAGGCCGGTTGTTCCTTGGAAGTGACGAAATAAATGCGTTGCTTACCGCAGCGTACACCAGCATATTCAGCGTTTTCAAGAATAGGCATGTCAAAAACTTCATGATAAAAGCGTTCACTACGAGCGATATCTGTAACTGTTAAAGTAATATGATCAATTTCACGTATATTCATTTTTCCCTCCGTAATGTTTAATGGTTATTAGTATACACTATTATTAAAGTTTGACGACTACTAATGAGCCGTGTTACGGTGGTTGTTAGTAATATTTAAAAGGATCGGTAAGAAGATGAGTTTGTTATCAGTTGAGCATCTTAGTCATGGCTTTGCAGATAAAAAGTTATATGATGATGCAAATTTTGAGTTAAATAAAGAAGACCACATGGGAATTGTGGGACAAAATGGTGCTGGGAAAAGTACTTTAATTAAAATTTTGACCGGTGAAACGTTGCCGGATGAAGGACGAATTGTTTGGCAGAATAAAATATCATACGGTTATTTAGATCAGTATGCGGACATTCCTAAGAATGATACGCTTTATGATTTTTTAACGACTGCTTATGCGGAACTATTCAAGCAGCGTGATTTGATGGAAAAATATTACGCAGACTATGCTGAGTCGTTAGATGATAAGTTATTGGAAAAGGCTGGCAGGATTCAAGAAAACCTTGATGCCAATAATTTTTATGATATCGATACTGAGATTAATCGTGTAATGAGCGGATTAGGTTTGAATGATATTGGTAAGGATCATATCGTTAGTGAAATGAGTGGGGGACAACGCTCCAAGATTATTTTGGCCAAGTTGTTGCTTCAAAACCCTGACGTTTTAATTCTTGATGAACCAACTAACTATTTAGATACAGCACATATTGCATGGCTCGCTGATTATTTGAATGGTTTTCAAGGAGCTTTTATGGTTATCTCACATGATTACGATTTTCTACAAAAAGTGACTAACTGTATTTGTGATGTTGCTTTTAACCAGATAACTAAGTATCGCGGTGATTTTAAGTCCGCTATGCGCCAAAAGGATGCACGAAAGGAAACACAACTTAAAGCTTTTGAGAAACAACAAGTTGTTATTGAAAAGGCAGAAAACTTTATCCGTAAGAATAAAGCAGGTCAACGTTCCACAATGGCGAAATCACGTGAAAAGATGCTTAATCGCATGGATAAGATAGATCCACCAAGTGAAAATCTTAAAGGCCATTTTGATTTTCCTTATTTGGAAACAGGGTCACAAAATGCTGTTGCAGTTGAAAAACTAGCGGTTGGTTATGGTAAGAAACAATTATTGGAACCAATCACTTTCTCAATGGTGGCAGGGGAGAAAGTAGCTTTTGCTGGATTTAATGGTGCAGGAAAATCAACCTTGATTAAAAGTATATTAGGGCTAATTCCAGCAATTAACGGAACTGCTAAATTTTCGCCGTCTGCTAAGGTTAATTATTTTAGTCAAGAACTAATGTGGGATAATCCTAAATTAACTCCTCTAGAAACGATTCAAGCAGAATATCCAAAGATGTTGCCTAAAACAATCCGAACTAAGCTAGCTAAATGTGGAATTAATGCTGCAGACACAATGAAGCCAATGCATTTGTTAAGCGGTGGAGAACAAACTAAAGTTAAGCTGGCATTGCTTGAACTGATTGATTCTAATTTTTTGATTATGGATGAGCCTACCAACCATTTAGATGAAGAGACTAAGCAGGCGTTGAGTGAAGCTTTGCAGCGTTTTAAAGGGAATTTAATCGTTGTATCTCATGAGGATAATTTTTATCGTTCATGGATTGATAAAGAAATTAACGTTGCAAGGTTAAGGTTGGATCGGGAAAAATAAGAGAGAGTAGGGCAACCCGTTTAGCTTGTGAGGATTAACAGAGAACAGCACTTTGACGGGTTAGGTCAAGGTGCTGTTCTTGGTTAACCGGAAGAAGCTGGGTTGAGTAACTCGTTTCAGATAGATAGAGTGGATCGAGGCGGTAAATTACCGAGTATTTGTAGAGAAAATTGCCTCGTGGAACTCGTTTCAACTATTCAGTTCGAAAATTAAAATCATTACCAATTTACGAGTTGTGAGGCAACTCGTATTTTTATTACCCAAAAAACGGAATCTAGATTTTAGTTTTCCGAACTAAACAGTAAAAATACGAGAAACAAGTCAAAATAATTCCACTTAAAGGTATGAGTATTAAGTTTTGTGTAATAGAATATCTGCTATTTACGAGCTGGTAATGCTCATAAGCTAACTGATCCGTTTTACTCTTTATTTGAAATGAGCTACACAACCCAGCTTCTTCCGGTTAACCAAGAACGGAGCCTTGACCAAAAACGTCAAAGCTCCGTTCTCTGTTAATCCTCACAAGCTAACCGGGTTGTTTCACTCTCTTTCTCAAAAACAACACACGATTTGACCACCCAAATGTCTGGCTGTGATAAACTATGGTTGTTTTCAAACAAGGAGGAATACAGATGAGTAAATATCAGTTTTTAGATTCATATACTTTGAAGAATGGGGCAGAGGTTAAAAATAGAATTGTAATGGCACCTATGACCGAAATGAGTTCTTTTGAAAATGGAATCGTAACAAACGACGAAATTGAATATTATCGCCGTCGTTCTGGCGGTGTTGGGATGGAAATAACTGGTTGCGCGAATGTATCTGAAATCGGAAAGGGTTTTGAGGGTGAACTTTCAGTTGCAAACGACTCTGTTTTACCACAACTTTCTAAGCTGGCACAGTCTATGAAGAGCAATGGTACTAAGGCAATTTTACAAATTTTTAATGCTGGAAGAATGACAACATCTGAAATCCTGCGAGGAAAAAAGCCAGTTAGCGCAAGCGCAATACGGGCAGAAAGACCAGGCTCAGAAGAACCAGCATCTATGAGCGAAGAAGAAATACTTGAAACAATTAGTGATTTTGGGAATGCGACGAGACGAGCAATTTTGTCTGGATTTGATGGGGTTGAGATTCACGGTGCTAACACATATTTAATTCAGCAATTCTTTTCCCCTAACTCTAATCAACGTGATGATAAATGGGGTGGTGACCTTAAAAGCAGAATGAACTTTCCACTGGAAGTTATTAAGAAAGTTATGAACGTTGTCAAAGAGAGTGGAAAGTCGAAATTCATCGTGGGTTATCGTATTTCACCTGAAGAGATTGAAACTCCAGGTATTCAATTATCAGAGACACTTGAGTTTGTTTCGAAACTTTCAACATCCGGGATTGATTACTTGCACGTTTCAATGGGAGATGTCTGGCGTACTTCTTTGAATGATAAGAGCGACACCGAGCCAATCAATAAACAGATTAAACAGGCTTTAGGGGATGAAATTCCGCTAATGGTTGTTGGTAATGTTGAAACACCAGTCGATGCTGAAAAGGCCGCTAATAGTTTCGAATTTGTTGCGATGGGACGTGAACTTATTCGTGAACCTAATTGGGTTGAAAAAGTAATTGCAGGTGATGAGACAAGCATTAAGTACAAGTTATCGCCAACTGATTTAGAAGATTTAGCGATACCTGCTCCACTATGGGGATTCCTAACGACGGTATTTCGTCCAATTGCTGGTTTATCTACTGAAAAGGATCCTGCAACAAGTTTTAAAGAGGCGGCTGCTCCTTGGGAGAAATTTTAAAACGTTATAAATAAAAATGATTTCAGAATATACGCTTTGTCTAACGTATGAATCTGAAATCATTTTTGTTATTTGGAATATTTATACAATTAATTAAAAATCAGTTTCGTCTGGGTTCTTTGCTAAGCCAGCAACACCATGGAATCCATCGATTGTCTTCATATCTTCTTGTGAAAGCTCAAAGTCAAAAATTTCAGTGTTTTGCTGAATTCGGTCAGCATGGACTGACTTTGGTAATGGTAAGAAACCATTTTGTAACGACCAACGAAGTACAATTTGAGCTACAGATTTATTGTACTTGCCAGCAATATCTTTCAGTTCTGGAATTGAAAAAATCTTACCTGTTCCAAGTGGGCTGTAAGCTTCTGAAAGGATATCATGATTGTTGTTATATTCAACCAAGCCCTCTTCCATATCACTAGGATTTAAAAAGATTTGGTTAACAGCTGGGACAACCTTTGCTGTTTTTAGGAGTTCATCAAGGTGCTTTTCACGGAAGTTAGAGACACCAATCGCGCGAACTTTACCAGTTTCAAGTGCTCCTTCCATTGCGCGCCAAGAATCAGCGTTACGCTTTTGCCATTCATCGCGGAATTTAACGGGGTTGGGCCAGTGAATAAGGTAAAGGTCTAAATATTCTAAACCAAGTCGGTCCAAGCTAGCATCTAGAGCTTTTTTAGCCTCTTCGTAACCGTGATCAGCATTCCATAACTTAGATGTTATGAATAAATCCTCACGAGCGATGCCACTATCTTTGATGGCTTTTCCAACACTTTCCTCATTACCATAAGCTGCGGCAGTATCAATATGACGATAACCAGCTTCAAGAGCTGCCTTAACAGCTTCATATGCTTCATTTCCATCAGCTGATTGCCATGTACCAAAACCAACGATTGGAATTTTAACGCCATTGTTTAAGGTATAAGTATCTGTTAATTTTTCCATTGAGAAGAGCCTCCTAAATTATAAGTAACTTTATAATAACTATTATTAGAAAAATGTTCCAGCATAAGACTCTTTTTTCTAGAAAAAATGCAGGGAAGCAGTAATATATTTCTGTATTATTACAAATATTACCAAAAACATGAGCCTTTAAATCACATATATTCATTTTGATGCACTGGTAATACAATGTTTTTTGATTCAAAAATCAAAAAAATGTCATAAGCATATTGCAATATATGTAATAGTTTTGTAATATTAAATCGTTGGAAATAATTAAACACGAGGGGAGTATATAGCAATATGCGCAGTATTGCTTGAAAAGGTGAAAAAAATGGGGAAAAGTATTGGTTGGATGCTCATCATATTAATCGTTATTTGGATGTGTTGTGTAGTAATGTTAGACACGATTTATTAGTTATTTAAAAAATTAAAACGTTCCTCAAATAGAACAGTGTATGAATGAAAGAGATGGAGCTATTTTATTCGGATGTTTGGAGTTCGAGGCTAATAATTTTTATTAAAAAAAGTTCTATATCGCTACGATTTGATTATGTTAGTTAATATAATCAATATAGTGAATAGAACTCTTTATTTAATTCAAATCAACAGGGAGGGCTTTAGTCAAATGGCTTAAAGCACACAGCTGAGATTACGAGAATTTATTTATTAAATGTTCCGTCTTCAACTTGACGAAGGTAATCAGCCAAGTGTTTGAAGTAAACAGGAGCGTTATCCATCATATGGTGATGTCCACCATCAGGAGTTGTTACAAGTTTAGCGTTTGGAATATCTTCTTCCATACGACGTGCTGATTTTAAAGGCATTGTTTCATGTTCACCGAAAGTAAGTAGGGTTGGAACGTTAATATTATGGATTTGGTCACGGACGTCCCATTCCTTTAATTTACCAGTTACAACAAACTCATTGTCACCTTGGAATACGTTATAAACATCGGTTGCCATTGTTGGAACAAGGTGTTGAATTGCTGGTGGCTGACGACGATCAACGTATCCGGCGTTTAATATGTCTACTAATTTTTGGTAGCGTTCATTGTTCCATTCACCATTTTTTTCGCAATCGCGCATGAATTGAGCATCTTCAGGAGCAAGGGCCTCGTCGCGGATAGCATCTTGGTGTTCAAGGTACTCATCAATGTTGTCTACCATTGATGAAATAATAGCACCCTTCAAGTGTTCACCATACTTAAGAGCATAGAGCATGGTGAGAGCGCCACCCCAAGATTGACCAATTAAGTAAAATTTGTCGATGCCTAGTTTTTGACGAACTTCTTCAACTTCATCCAAATAGTAATCGTAAGTTAAATACTTATCAGCGACTTCTGGATCAGAATAATCGGGTTGGTCTGAGTACCATGATCCAAGTTGGTCATAGTAGTGCACTTGAACGTTTAAACCCTGTTTTAAAAGTTCATCGTGAAAGTTTTCCCAGTATTCGTGTGTTCCGCCGGGGCCACCGTGAAGTGCCAATAAATGAATTGAGCTTTCATCACCATCAGTATGGGACCAGAGATGGTAACCATTATCTAAAGTTAAAATTGTTGTTCCTTGTTTCAAAACAATCACCTGATTTCCATAAATTAGCTCAATCATAGCAAATTTAAAGGGCTTTCTCAAATAGGATTCTGAATTGAAACACATTTTGGAAAGATCAAATAAAGACAGGTTGAAACTATCTGATAATAATTCTTGAAAATAAAGTAAGGTATAATCAACAAAGATATAAAATGAATATGGATATGAATTTTGATGCTCAAAATACCGTAAAAAGTGAAGGATACTATGAAAATAGACCAGCAAAAATTTCAACAGCAGAATCCAAATGTAAAATTGGAATATTTTGACGAACTTGGTTCGACAAACGATTATGCTAAAAAAAGTTTAATTAATTTTAATACTGATGGATTAGTAGTTGCTAATCGACAAAGTAGCGGACGTGGAACACGCGGAAGAGTATTTCATTCGCCTGAAACGGGAATGTATATGTCGATTTATTTTCCAGTCACTAGTTCGCAAATTAATCCAGGCCGACTAACTGCTAACGTTGCAACCTCAATCGTACGTATTTTAAGAAAACGATTTAAAAAAGATATCAAGATTAAATGGATAAATGATTTATATTTAGATTCAAAAAAAGTAGCTGGAATTCTTTGTGAATTAGTTACAGATGATCAAAATCAACTGGCTGGGGTTGTGATTGGTGCAGGGGTGGATTTGGTTACTACCGAATATCCCGATAACATGTTGCGCGAAGCAGGTAATATTACTGAATCAATTACAACCGCTGAAGCTACTGATTTAGTATCTGAAATCACACAGGCTATTTTAAAAAAACGCCAGACAATTTTGTCTGACGTTATTGATCCGTTATATGAGCAACTGATGTTTTTAATTGGCATGCAAGTGACAATTGATCAAACGAACAATCTACTATATGGTCGAGTATCTAGGGTAAACGCAGATAACATTCTAATGTTAAAAGATGGATCTAAAGAATATCCAGTAATGTTTGGCCGTGTTATTGATTGGAAGGCTTAGCAAGTTTGATTTCTAGATGACTCTGGTTAAGTTTTAATGAATATTGAAGGAGCTGATTACCGCGAATAGTTGTTTCAAAATCAGTTGCATAAATAACCAAACCAAGTTGGTGTCCCTTTGGTAAATGATAGAAAGTAGGCTGTAACTCAAGTTCTACATCATAAAATTCATTTGGTTTTAAGTCATCAACTTGATAATTGTTGGTACGATTCTGCAAATTGATATGCCCTTTGGAAATCATTTTCCAAGGGGTTTCTTTCTTTTGAAGCGTGAACTCGCGCAAATCATCTGTTCTCCAGTCATATGCACCGCTTAAAGAATGTAATTCTAAGTTGGTAGGAGTCGTTGTAAGACGTTTGGCATTACCAAAATCAACAAGTTGAAAGCTTAACATACCAAAGTTTTGATTGGTAGCTACATTAACTGTAACTTTCGGTGATCCATCAATAAACCAATCTGATTCAAGTTGAGCGGATTTAAAAATTAGACGATTATCCCTCATATGATTTTTGCCATTTGTGGCGTGTTCAGTATTTAAAAGATCAGTATGCCAGGCATTCATATCATTCTTGTACTGCTCAAAGATTTCCGGGTCCAATGAATCCTTAAAGGATGCCGCGGCTGGTTTGGTTTCAATTGAACTGTCAACTAGTGCTTTTGCTTGTAAGGTGAATTTTTTAACAGTGTCATTGGCATCTTGCCAGTCTGGATATGAATTCCAAGTTTCTGGTTCAACATTATCTTGGATAATTACGTTAGGTAAGATGTTTTCAGCATCGTTGTTAAGACCAAATAATTTATGACTAAGCCATAGGTTCATCATATCTGTGAAATCAATTGAACGAAAGGCATTAATATAAATATGTTGCCCTTGATGTAGAATGATCTTTTTCTGGATAGGTAAATCGCGAATTGCGTTCCAAAGATTTCCAACATTACGAGGCTTAACATTCCAGTCATTTAGACCATGAACCATAATCATATCAGCCTTGATGTTTTTAACATTGTTAAGATAGTTGCGGCTGTCCCAATACTTTGAATAATTGCCGGTTGCACGATCTTGATCACGGTTTAAACGTTTCATCACTTGATCGAAGAAGGGTTTGATCTTTAGATAATCGCCGGCATCAATTTTTCGACTGAAGACTTCAGCAGCCAGAACGTCCATATCTTCGCCTTGGAAGGTATCTGGTGCAGCGACAAGTCCTCCGTCACGATAGTAATCGTACCAACTGGAGATCGCAGCTTCAGAAATAATTGTTTCAAGCCCATCAACACCAGTTGTTGCCGCCGCAGTGGCTAATGTTCCTAAGTAAGAACGACCGGTCATGGCAATCTTATGGTTGCTCCACCATGCATCAATCGAAACATTATCAACTTTGTTAGTAAATGCTCTGCGATTACCTGCAAGCCATTCAATGACCGCAGTAGTCGAAATAGTTTCTTCAACAGCTCCAGTGTCACGAATCCCATCAGAATCACGAGTCCCTATTCCAGACGCATATACAACAGCAAATCCGCGCGCAAGGAAGTAATTATTCATTGTGTATGGACTTTCACGAGCAAAAGTTTCGTCTGTTATTTTACTGTTTGCAGCAACTGTACGTTCAGCAGGTAATATTGGGTTGAACTTTTCAGCAGTGACATCTTGTTTAGAAACCTTTTGAGGCTCTTTTCTGCTGAGTGGGACATCAACATTGTGGGTGGTAGCTTCGCCATATGAGTCATTAACTCCTTGGTTATACGGACTAGCAGTATACAATACTGGAGCCTTATAATGGTGATTAGTTAATTCTGGACGAAGAACTTCGACTTTGAGTAAATCTCTTTTTCCGTCATGATCAGTATCCAGAGGAGCTTCAACATAGACAACTTCGTGAATAGTTTGATGCGGATCAAAGACTGCTTGTACTTTGCCATTGAAAAAAAGTGGTTCAGTTGTTTCGGAATAAAAGTCCTTAAAGTAACCTTCCTGTGTTAAATAATCTAAGAAAGTTTCACCATTTTTTGTATGAGTTGTCAGCAACAAATACCAAGCATGAGCAACTTCTTTGGCGTCTTTCACGGAATCAACGTGTGGTAGGTTAATTTTGTCCATTGCAGCGATTGGATTGTCAACTTCGAAATCTGTACCTGCTTCGAATTTGAGTAGTTGTAGTGCAACTAGATAGAAAACATCAACAGTTAGTGGAAGATCAGCTGCAAAGAACTCTGCTAAATCTTTTGAGGGGGTTGCCAAAAGATTGTGCAACTTTTCTTGATAAACAGGTTCACTGTTTGCTGAGAGAGTAGCGTGAATCAAAAAGTCAGCAAATTGTGTATTGGCATTTTCAAACAAAGTACCATCAGTAAAATTGATACTTTGTAATTCATGTAATTCATGTGAACGACTTATTGTTAAGCGTCCAAATTGATTGTTTTTCATTATGTTCCTCCGTGCAAATTTGTTTTTTATTATACGCCAAAAATGTGTAAGAGGGTATTGACCAGTAAAGTTTTGTCAGTTTAAATGACTATGGTGAATTCCGTAACTAAAGTAAATTATTAGACCGATTCCAAACCAAATTAGTGAACCAATCCATGTGATTGGTGACAAGGTAGTAATAAGATAAATACAGGCTAACCCTGAGATGATTGGAATATAAGGATAACCAGGTACTTTAAAACCATTGTTAGGTATATCAGTTCGTTTACGAAGAGGGATAATGCCAAACGAAACAAGTGTAAATGCTAAAAGCGTACCAATATTAACCAAATTAGTGAGCTGATCTAATGGAATTAAGCCACCGAGAATTGCGATAATCACTGTTACAGCAATCATTGAATTTTTGGGATAATAGTGAGCCCCTGTTAGTTTTCCAAGTTGCTTTGGAAGTAGACCATCACGACCCGTTGCATAAACAAGTCGTGAGCTACTGTAAATCATGGCAATCATCATGGTTGTCATTCCTGCAATTGCACCTAATGAAAGTAATCCCGCTACCCAATTTTGATGAACAAGATTAAGGGCGAAGGCAACTGGATCGGCAACGTTTAGTTTGGTATAAGAAACCATTCCGGTTAAAACAATGGATACTAAAATATAAAAGAAAGTCGCAATAATAAGGGTTCCAATAATACCAATTGACATGTTTTTAGAAGGGTTTTTAACTTCCGCGGCCGATGATGAAACAACGTCAAAGCCTAGGTAGGCAAAGAAAACAGTCGAAGCACCTGCAAAAGTACCATGGACTCCGTAAGGGAAAAATGGTTGCCAATTAGAAGGCTTTATATAAAACAAGCCAGTAATGATAAAAATAACAATAATTGCTAGCTTAATTACTACCATGATATTGTTAATACGAATTGACGACTGGAAGCCACGCGATAAAAGGATTGCAATTGCAATAACAATTAATATGGCAACTAGGTTAATGTAGGTTCCATGAGCTGGATCAAAAGGCCCTGAAATTACTTTGGGAATGTTTAAACCGAAGCCATGCAAAAATGAGGTGAAGTAGGCGGACCAGCCAGTTGAAACGGCTGCCACCGCAAGGACATATTCAAGAATTAATGCCCATCCCATAATCCAACCGATCATTTCACCAAATACAATATTACCGTAGGAGTACGCGCTTCCGGCAACCGGGAGAGAAGAAGCAAACTCGGCGTAGCACATACCTGCTAGTGCGCAAACAATTGCGGCAATAACGAATGATAAGATGATTGAAGGACCGGCTTTTAACGCGGCAACGGTTCCAGGTAAGATGAAAATACCGGTTCCAATAACGGCTCCAATTCCAAGCGCTAATAAGTCTTTGGCACTCATCGTTTTCTCAAAACGTTGATCGGTGGCTAAATAGTTTTCAAAAGGTTCTTTACGAAATATTGTCTGTTTTAAATTCATTGCATCACATCCATTTTTAATAATATTTTAATATAAAACGATCCATGTAACAAGTTGAATATCAGCTTTCAAGAATGTAATACTGTTTCACGAAGCTAAGCTAAAATTAATTTTGAATAATTCTGATATAATCAATTCTCGGAGGAGTGATTGAATGAACAACGAAAGTGGAGCAATAATTTTTCAAATGCGTAATGACCAACCTTACTTTTTATTGTTGCAGGATGCGAAAACTGGGTTCTGGCGATTCTCATATGGGAGAAACCATTCGGAAGAATCGTTTATTGAAAGTGCAAATCGTTCTATAATGGAAGAGACTAATTTAAGAGTCAATGTGGATTCAACTTTTGTTAACGTTTTAAGTATTGATGATACACAGATTACTCTATTCATTGCAGAGGTCAAGCCTGATGTTCATGTCAGATTAGATGACGAAAAGATTAGTGGTATGGGGTGGTTTGACTACGTTACTGCCAAACAATATTTATCATTAATTAGCCAAAAAGAGGCCTTGAACCAGGTCCTTGTATTCGTCGAAAAAAGTTAAAAGGGCCTGCGCTGGAGTAGTCGTTGTTTTTGAACGAAACGATTAGGTTTCTAAAATCTAACGCCTGAAATAAAAAGGACTCCAACAAAACAATGTTTGCTGGAGCCTTAGATTATACATGCATGGTGTCTTTACGCTAACTTATTTAAAGTTTGGTTTTCAATTGATTGCAAATTTGAGACTGCTTCTTCAATAGTAACTCCGGTTGCCTGAATTTCAGGATGGCTTTTATCATTAGCGATAAAGACTTGCTTCTCAACATCGAGAGCAACATTATACCATGCAGAACTGTACTTTTTAAATTGCATAATGATTAACCTCCGTGTGTTATTGTACTAGCATGAAAAGCGTTTTCATTAAAACTAGCATTCACATAATTTACTACACAAAAAGATAAATTGCAACCTTTTTACACTGGAGATTAAAATGCAGAATAAATTAATTGTGGTAACAGGGCCAACTGGTTCTGGAAAAACCACGGTAACAGAATATTTAAATGAAAAATATGGCATTGCACAGGTTATCACGCATACTACGCGCGAGCCTCGTAGTAATGAGCAAAATGGCAAGGATTATTATTTTGAAACAAATGAATCATTTCAAAACAATCATTATTTAGAACAGGTAGAGTATTCTGGATTTCACTACGGGTCTTCTTATGAAGGATTAAGGAGAGCGTGGTTAAAATCACCTGTTGCAAGCATAGTACTGGATACTGCTGGCGCAATCACGTATGCTAACAAGTTAGGTGATGAGGTTGCAATCGTCTTTTTACACGTTACTAATGTGGAAGTTTTGAAACATAGGTTACTGAAACGTGGTGACAATGTGGACATTGTTGAACGGCGTTTACAAAGCCCAGAATACAAGCGCGATTTACATCTTCCAAAACAACTGAAACCAGATGCGATTGAAATTACTAATGATGATTGGAAAATGGCACGCATTAAAATCGATAATTTAGTAAAACAAATAAAAAATGAAATTGAGTGGAATTAAGGTATGGGTAGCTGTGCAGCTATATTCTACTGAGTTATATAGTAAGAATGGGGGAGCAAGGTACTGTGGAAACAACAATTGAAAGAGCAACTAAAATTGTTAAACAAGGTGGATTTAAATTAACCAAACAAAGGAAAAGCTTGCTAGAATTATTGGCAGAAAATTACCAACGATATATTGATTTAACGGATTTAGATGGAAAGATGCGGGAACTTTACCCAAAGATGAGCTACACAACTGTCTATCGTAATATTAGAGAATTTTCTAATCTTGGCCTCGTTGAAGAACAACAGCATGATGGCAAGACAGAAGTGAAGTTTCAGTGCGATGATTTGCACCAACATCATCATCATTTTATTTGTAATCGATGCGGTAAAGTTCAGGAACTTGAAATGTGCCCTCTAAACTTTTTTGAGGAACAGATTCCTGGGAGCACAATAACGGGTCATCAGTTTGAACTTTACGGTTTATGTGCTGAATGCACAATGAAAGCAACAAATTAGAACAAAAGATTTAGATAGTTTTAAGCCTACCCAATTAATCGAATTGTCCTTTAAAAATTTGGTAAGGTAGGAAATGGAGGTAATATTATGGCATATCGAACACCACCATTTTTGACACCCATCGCAATTTTGACGATGATAATTGCCCTTAGTGCTACGAACGTAATTGTTAACACCGCCACTGGGACGCAGGAGGGTGGAAAGTCTGTACAACAGTCAACAACACAATCAACTGGGTCCATGACCCATTCTAAGGATGATAGTTCAGATTCAAGGGATGCAAGGTCGGACTCAAGTTCTGATGTAAATTCATCGAATTCAACGAGTGATGCTACTTCAAAAAATCAATCACAGACAACAACGAATCAAGAAAATGGTGAAAGCGCAAAAGAAAGTAGTTCATCATCGACGGCTGATAAGGATTCCAGTGCTAGCAGCAGTGGACAGACAACAAGCAAGGCGACAACTGAAGCTCCTGAAACCCAGCAGTCAGCTACAAAAACTAGTAATAATACAGGACAATAATGAAGGGAGGAACCAAAAAATATGCTTACTTTTCTAACAATGGTTAGTCACTATATGGGAATGATTAACGTTAAAAGTCGTTTGAAGAATCAGGTCTATACGACGGTCGCTTTTGTTGGGAACTGGTACCTCTTGTTTATTGCAATCAAGTTTATTCAAAATGGCGGATATTTACGCGGATTTGGCTTATTAGCAATCTTCGTTATTTTTCTCTACTTTATCGTAATGAATATTTTTTTCTTTTTTACTGAGAAGAAGGCACCCTATGATATTTCACCTCAGATTGAGAAGTTAATAGGGGGGCGCCCTGAAGAAGTTGAAGAACAAGAAGAACTAAAAAGGCGTCTGTCTAGAGTCGAACGGAATAGTAATGGATTTGGAGCTAATGGATTTTACTCTGATGAAGTATTACTCCCGGCTAAGGTGAAAACTTCAAGTTCCCAACAACGAAACGTTGATGTACTAGTGAATGAGATGATTAAAAAAGGTTTGGTCATGAATGACTTTGATGGAAAAAATGACCAACAGTTGATTCAATCGGCAGATGAGGGACAACGTGAATTTTATGCTTTGGGTGATGGAGCTAGCTTCCCTTATTATGACTTAAGAGAAGAGCACGGACGCGCAATTATTTATGCAGGGCTGAATCAAATGTCAGAGTCCCCTGTGGGTGAAGTGGTCCGCGTGGGCTTGTCAGATTTCAAACATGCTAAACATGAGTTTCATTTGTACTTAGCTAATGCTGGGGTATCAGGTGGTCCACAAAAAGTTCAAGGACGTTCTGGATTGGTTGAGTCAGATGGCAAGTACGTTGTAAAAATTCAAATGGCATACAAACGAAGAACAACCAGTTTGCCAGATGATTTAAAATAATTTTTTTGTTGGTAAAAAATAAAATTGAATTAATTGGTCTGCTAGTCAAGGAGCTTGACTGGTAGGCTTTTTTGATTAAAAAACAATTAATGATTGAGGCTTTTTTTAATGTTTAAAAGAAGCGATATAGGCGAAATGATAGGACTTGAACTTTGACATGAATTTTTGATTAATTTATATTTATATTTAGTGATAAATTATTATGTTAACTGAAGTGTACTTTTAATTAGAAATTATGGTTAGCGAACGGAGGAATTTGGAATGTCAATGATCGAATTTCATAACGTTGAAAAATACTATGGGGATTTTCATGCGTTAAAAAATATCAATCTTACAATTGAAAAGGGTGAAACAGTTGTTTTAATAGGCCCATCAGGATCGGGTAAGAGTACATTGATTAGAACAGTCAACGGTCTTGAGCGGATTGAACAGGGTCAATTGATCGTTAACGGCTTTGATTTGGCCGATAAAAAAACTGATATGAATAGAACTCGTAAAAACGTTGGTATGGTTTTCCAACACTTTAATCTATACAATAATAAGTCGGTATTGGAGAACATAATGTTAGCTCCAAGGGTTGTCCTGGGGCGTCCTGAAGACGAAAATAAGAAGCTTGCTATGGAATTGCTTGAACAAGTTGGACTTGTTGATAAGGCAGAAAGCATGCCTTCGATGCTATCTGGTGGACAAAAGCAACGAATTGCAATCGCTCGTAGTTTGGCAATGAAGCCCCAATGTATTTTATTTGATGAACCAACGTCTGCCCTTGATCCTGAAATGATTGATGACGTTTTAAATGTTATGAAGAATATTGCTCGCGACTCAGATATGACAATGTTAGTGGTTACCCATGAAATGGGATTTGCTCGTGAAGTTGGGGATCGAGTTATATTCATGGCTGATGGTGAGATTCTTGAGGATGATGTAAAGGAAGAATTCTTTGACGGGCAACCTAGTAACGAGCGTGCTCGCCAATTCCTAAGTAAGATCATCAAGCATTAAAAGGAGGGACATTAGATGAATAAACTAGTCAAAAGAATGTCCCTGCTTGGTGCGTTGCTAATAAGTATGATTGTTTTAAGTAGCTGTGGAACACGCGAAGCAGCTCATCAAAGCGTCTGGCAGCACGCTAAACAGACTGACTCAATTACTTGGGGTGTAAAAGCTGATACTAAGCTATTTGGGTTGATGGACGTTAAAGATTCAAAAATTAAGGGATTTGATGTTGATATTGCACAGGCTTTAACGAAAAAAATGCTTGGAAAGAATGGTAAAGCTAACTTTGTACAAGTTTCAAGTCAAACACGAATTCCGTTATTGAAAAATGGAAATATTGATGCCGTAATTGCCACGATGACAATCACACCTGATCGTGAAAAAATTGTTGATTTCTCTAATTCGTACTTTGATGCGGGACAATCTTTGTTGGTTAAAAAGGGAAGCCCAATTAAAAACGTGAAAGATCTTAATAAAACTGGAACAAAAGTGATTGGGGTTGTTGGAGCTAATTCAGTTGAAAACATCCAAAAATTTGCCCCTAAGGCTAGTGTCTTGCAACTACAAGACTATGCCCAAGCCCTTACAGCTTTGAAATCCGGCCAGGGTCAAGCACTAACTACCGATAATGGTATTTTGTTTGGGATGGCAGTTGATAATCCGGACTATCGGGTAGTCGGTGGGACCTTTACCAAAGAACCATATGGAATTGCTATCAACAAGGGACAAGGTGAATTTAAGAGTAACATTAACAAAGCCCTTCATGAAATCGAAGCAGATGGTACATATAATCGAATTATCAAAAAATGGTTCGGAAATATTGCCGGTTTTAACTACAAGGAGGTTGAAAGATGATCAATATTATTGCTAATCATTGGCAGCCTTTATTAGATGGACTGGGTCAAACGTTATTATGTAGTTTGATTGCGTTACTCTTCAGTCTAATCATTGGATCTATGTTTGCTATTTTTGAAGTATTACCTAATCGTGCTCTAAACGTGATCGGCCGAATTTATGTTGAAATCGTCCGTAATATTCCACTTCTAGTTGTCACGATGTTCTTTTACATTATAATTCCTCGTTTCTTTATCACAATTAACGGATTTACCGCTGGAACGATTGGATTAACAATTTATACATCGGCTTTTATTGCCGAAACAGTTCGCGCTGGAATTCAATCAGTTAGTGGGGGACAGATGGAAGCTGCTCGTTCAAACGGGATGACTTATTGGCAATCAATGCGGTATATTGTACTGCCGCAAGCATTTAAGATTGTGATTCCACCACTTGGTAATCAATTTATAAACTTAGTTAAGAATTCATCAGTTCTTGCTTTTGTTGCTGGGTTTGATTTGATGTATCAGGGTAATGCCATTGCATCTACTACTTTTGATACTATTAACTCATACGTAGTAGTTGGTATTTTATATTTGATTATTACTATGCCCCTTAGTTATTACATGCGTTATCTTGAAAAACGAACGAATCGAGGTGTTGCATAATGCAATCATTTATCGACGCGTATTCTTGGGTAAACATTTCTTTTTTGCTAAAAGGATTGTGGATCACAATTGAGGTTTCTGTAATTTCGATTATATTAAGTTATATTTTTGGAGCAATTTTGGGATTGATTCGGTACGTTAAGATTAAATATCTATCGGCTATTGTCGGTTTCGTAATTGATTTAATTCGTAACTTACCATTGTTACTAATCTTTTTCTTTACCTATTTTGGATTACCAAATATGGGAATAAGGTTAAGCATCATGGCTTCAGCAATTTCGGCGCTGACAATATTTGAGTCAGCAATGTTGGCAGAAATTATTCGTGGCGGGATCGAGTCAATTCCGAAGGGACAAATGGAAGGGGCGCGTGCCAATGGGTTGACATTCTGGCAGGCAATGCGATACGTGGTACTACCACAGGCGCAAATGAGAATGATACCAGCTCTTGTTAGTCAGTTTATTTCATTAATTAAGGATACTTCACTTGCAACAATTATTATGTTACCGGAGTTAATGTATCATGCACAAATTATTTATGGACAGGATACTAATTACATTATTCCAATGTTCCTAGCTCTGGCTGTAATGTATTTTGTGGTTTGTTATGCTTTGTCAGTGGTTTCACGAGTTATTGAAAAACGAGTAAAGGCGTAGTGAAACTACATGAAGTAGCTTGAAATATACTGAGAAAATTAGTTCTTTAATTTTTGGAATTTTAAAAGATCTGTTGCAAGTAATAGATTTCTATTACTTGCAACAGATCTTTTGTTTCAAAACGATGCATATTTGAGAAACTTTGAGGCAACCTTTGTTTATAAGGAATTTGTGTCTGACTAATAATGGTATAATCAAAACGTTAGTAGGAGATGAAATGATGACGAAAAAGATAACCATTCGTGAAGTTGCTGTTCAGGCTGGCGTTTCAGTAACGACGGTGTCGCAAATACTAAACAATAAAGGCAAAAGGTTTAGCGCGGAAACACGAAAAAAAGTACGAGATGCGCAAAATCAATTAGGGTATGTACCAGACTTTAGCGCCCAAAATATGGTAACAAAGCAATCAAAGACAATCGGCGTATTAGTACCAGAAATTGGGAATCCTTTTTTCAGTAATTTAATTCAGGGAATTCAATCAGAATTGGCATTAAGAGGTTATGCACTGTTAATTTTTGATTTTGAAAATCAAGTTGTAATTGCGGAAAAATATCTTGCTGAGTTAGTTAGAAGAGCTGCTGATGGTATGATAATTGCTTCGGACATCATTGACAGGAAAAACATCGATCATATTTTAAATGCTAATAACGTTCCATACATTATGCTGGACCAAAATCCACTAAATACAGGCGATCAAGTCATAATTGATGATTTTGAAGGCGGCCGAATGGCAGCAAAACATTTTATAGATAAAGGTCATCAAAAGCTCGCTATGCTTTTGCCAGATGAAGCACCACAAAATATTGAGAAACGTTGGAATGGATTCAATACGTACGTAAACGAAAAAGCTCTTTCTAGTAAAAGGTTTACGGCAGAATTAAGTAAAAATGGTGGTCGTACCATGGCTAAGGATTTACTTAAAGAGCATATTACGGGCGTCTTTGCTGCAAATGATGAGGTAGCCATTGGGCTTTACCGAGGTGTGAAAGAAGCAGGAATGAAAATCCCAAATGATATTTCGATTATTGGCTATGATGATATTGATTTAGATCAATATATTACACCGAGTTTAACTACGATTCATCAACCTGTTTTTGAAATGGGAGGAAAAGCAGCACAGTTTTTAATTGAGCGTGTGGTAGATCCCTCTAGTAGAATAAAGAAACTAACATTGCCAATAAATTTAATACCTAGGGAAAGTGTAAAAAGCTTGAAAAGTTGATGAGAATTCAACTTTTTTTGTTTATTGGGTTGTAAGCGTTTGCATCAAGTGTTAATATGTCAATTGTAGAAACTTAGTAAAACGTTTTACTAATTGTTGGAGGAAATAGTATGACTAAAAAAATTGCGGTTTTAGGAAGCTTAAATGTAGATATGATTTTACGTTTGAACCGAATGCCTCAACCTGGAGAAACTTTGGCTGTTTCAAATAAATCGAGTGCGGCCGGTGGTAAAGGAGCAAACCAAGCTGTAGCTTCTGCAAGATCTGGTGCTGCGGTTCGCTTTATTGGTCGCGTTGGTGACGACGATGAAGGACGTTTCATGATCGATTCATTGAAAGAAGATCAGATTGATACGGTAAACATTAAAACTGATAAACGTGTTGGTACAGGCTCAGCCGTAATTTTATTAGATGACTCAGGACAAAATGATATTTTAGTTTACGGTGGCGCTAATCAACGCATTGCACCAGAAGATATATCAGAAGATGTATTTAATGGAATAGAAGCTTTAATTGCACAGTTTGAAACACCACAAGATGTTACTTTAAAGGCATTTCAAATTGCCAAAACAAAAGGAATTTTAACGGTTTTAAATCCGGCACCTGCACAAAAAATTAACCCAGATCTTCTGAAAGTTACTGATTTAGTAATACCAAATGAAACTGAAAGTGCCGCATTAACTGGAATTGAAGTTATCGATGAAGAATCAATGGAGAAAACAGCTGAGTCTTTCAGAGGAATGGGTGTTAAAAATTTGATTATAACAATTGGAAGTAAAGGCGCTTTTTATAGTACCGACAACGAAAGCGGGTTTATGAAGGCTTTTAAAGTTAAAGCAGTCGATACGACAGCAGCTGGTGATACCTTCATTGGTGCACTTACTTCGCAATTGAATAATGATTTGTCTAACATAAAAGACGCTTTGGAGTATGGACAAAGAGCATCATCGTTAACTGTTCAAAAGCTTGGCGCAATGCCATCAATTCCAACGCGTGAAGAAGTATTATCTACAAAATAAGGGGTATTAAAATGAAAAAAACAAAAGTAATAAATTCTCAAATTTCAACGTTGATTGCAGGAATGGGGCACATGGACTGGCTTTCTATTGGTGACGCAGGGATGCCGGTGCCACTAGGGACACCAAAGGTTGATTTAGCAGTTGATAAACAGTTGCCAAGCTTTATTGATGTTTTAAAAAATGTTTTAGAAGAGCTTGAAGTTCAAAAAATTTACTTGGCTGAAGAAATTAAAACGGAAAATCCGGATCAGCTAGTGGCAATAAAGAGTTTAATGCCCAATGTTGAAATTGAATATGTGCCACATTCTGATCTAAAGAAAGATCTAAGTAAGACGCACGGATTTATCCGAACTGGTGAAATGACACCATATTCTAATATTATTTTGGAAAGTGGAGTTACTTTTTAAAATTGGAGGTGCAACACAATGCAAGCAGTACGTAACAAAGCTCATGGCTTTAAGCAATTATCAGACGGTTATCTAAGTAAAACGCCACCGTTCCAATTTATGCTTGTTTCCTTGATCTTTCCATTGTGGGGAGCGGCAGCTAGTTTAAATGATATTTTAATTACACAATTTAAAACGGTTTTTACGCTGAATGATGCAGCAACAGCGTTTGTGCAGAGTGCTTTCTATGGTGGATATTTTTTGATTGCTATTCCAGCATCATTAATTATTAAGAAAAATAGTTATAAATTTGCAATTATGACTGGACTAATATTCTATATTGTTGGATGTGGATTATTCTTTCCAGCATCCAGGATTGCAACCTATAGTATGTTTTTAGTTGCTATTTTTGCTATTGCAATTGGCTTAAGCTTTTTAGAGACAGCGAGTGATACTTACAGCTCGATGCTTGGACCAAAGAAGCACGCAAATGCTCGTTTAAATTTTTCGCAAACTTTGGTACCACTAGGAGATATGGCTGGAATCATTTTAGGAAAATATTTAATTTTTGGTCATGTTGGGAACTTAGCTGAAAAAATGGCTACAATGCATGGTGCAGAACGAATTGCTTATGGCGAACAGATGTTGCAATACACCCTTCAACCATATAAATATATCTTAGCAATTTTAGTTGTAATGTTAATCATTTTTGCAATTACTCCTATGCCTAGCGCTAAGGCTACCATTTCTAATGCGGGTGGCGAAGTTGAAGAAAAGCCATCGTTAAAAGATACTTTAAAGTATTTATGGGGAAATCGTAACTACAAAAAAGGAATCGCTGCTCAATTCTTTTATGTGGGTATGCAAACCACTGTCTGGTCCTTTACAATTCGCTTGGCATTGAATTTGAATCATAGTATAACTGATAGCGCCGCTTCAACGTATATGATTTATAGTTATCTTGCTTGGTTTGTTGGTAAGGTTATCGCCAACTTTTTGATGAATAAATTTTCAATTACAAAGGTTTTAACTTGGTATTCCCTACTTGGGACAATTGCGCTAATCGGTGCATTTACAATTCCAAATATGATCGCTGTTTATATGGCAATTCTTACAAGTTTCTTCTTTGGACCAGAATGGCCAACAATTTATGCTCATACTCTTGATACTGTTGAAGAAAAGCAATTCACGGAAACAGCAGGTGCCGTACTTGTTATGGCAATCATTGGTGGAGCAATCATTCCTGCTGTTCAAGGTGTTGTATCCGATTTATCTGGTTCAATGCAATTTTCATTCATTGTCCCAACAATTTGCTATGTAATTGTTACATGGTATTTCTATAGTGAACATCGACGAGAATTAAGGGCATAACTTTTTTTATCAAACTAAAGGGAGTCACGACAATTTAATGTTGTGGCTTTTTTGTGCTTTAGGAAGCATGAAAGTTGTTTGGTTTAGTAAATATTAACGTTGAGGATTGTTAATTAATTATTTAGGGTGATCTACTCTAAAACAAGATGATTTGTTGGATACTGTTGAAACACTTAATAACAAGGAGGAATTGCATGAAGTTTAATTCAAAGTATTCAGGGGTAGTGGTTATTCCGACCATTTTATTGGCATTATTTACGCAGGAGAAGGTTAGCGCGGATCAAGTAACTTCTAAAGAGTCAGCTGTTCGGGCAACCAACGTATTAATGGCACAGCCTAAGAGTAACCAACTTAAGGTTTCAGGAAGTTTTACCGCCGGTGGGACGATTAATATTCGTAATAAGCCTAGCACTTCAGGAAAGATTGAAGGAAGTTATGCGGGTGGAGAGACGGTTAACTACGATCAAAAGGTTTCTGCTGAAGGATATGATTGGATTTCATGGATTAGTTACAGCGGCAGTCGACATTACATGGTGGAAAGGGTTACCAAAACAAAAGAGATGTGGGGGAAGGATAGTAACCCCGTTTTTGTTGGTGGCGCAAAAGATTCAGGTGGCAAGGTTAAACCCAAGGTGCCCGTAAAATCCAAGGTTAATCAGATTTTAGGTAAAGCACGAGCTCAAATTGGTAAGCCTTACGTTTGGGGTGCCACTGGACCTAATAGTTTTGATTGTTCTGGATTAGTACAGTATGTATACGCTAGCGTAGGAATTAAATTACCACGAACCTCGGAACAGCAGTCAACATGTGGTAAGGCTGTGAATATGAACCAACTAAAAGCAGGAGACTTATTGTTTTGGTCGAACAATGGAGATGCTTATCATGTTGGAATCTACACTGGGAACGGAAAATGTTTATTTGCTCCACAGCCGGGCCAAAACATTAAAGAGCAGGCAATGTCGTACTGGATGCCACAATTTGCAAGACGGGTACTTTAAGGAGCTCTTTCATTATATTTGCGTAATTTAATTTATAACGAAGAATAACAATATTTTTCAATGAATAGTTCAGTGGAAGTAATCAGATATCTTGGGGGAATTAGGTGGTTTCAGTATTTATTTGCGAAAATAATTCAGCAAAGTTGGATTTATACACTCAAATAGTCAATAATCATATTTTAATTAATGAGTTTGATATGCAAGTTGCAGTTTCTGCAAGTGATTCACGGCAAATTATGGAGTATTTTAAACACAAGAAAGTAACTGGTGGTCTTTATTTTTTAAATATTGGGCTGGGAGCGGGGGACTCTAATGGGATACAGGTGGCTACTCAGATTAGACGTCTAGATCCACTTGCGAAGATTATTTTTATTTCAAAACACATTGAAACCATGTACTTAGCTTTAGAAAAAAAGGTTGAGCCGATGGATTTTATTATTAAAACAAATCGACTTGAGGAGATAAAAGAACGAATCGAAGAGAACATTCGAACGGTTATTAGGAGATATGTAAGAGTGATGAGTCTGTTTGAAGATCGATTTGAATATAGAGTCGGGTTGAAATGGCGATCAATTGCACTCAGTGAATTAATTTTTGTTGAGTCGGCAGGCCAATCACATAAGATTATTCTCCATAGTCTCAAGCAGAACGATGAATTTTATGCCAATATTACTGATCTCGCTAAGAAATATCCCAAGCTATATCGTTGCCATCGAAGTTACTTGATTAATCCGGATAATGTTTCTTGTTATGATCCTAAAGCTAAACAAGTTAGTTTTATAAATGGCGATAGTTGTACCATTGCATCGCGAAAAGTTAGTGATTTTAAGAAATTAATGACTACAACGTTGTAGAAATAAATAGAAAAACGATCAAAAAAGCCGAACATAAGTACTCGTACTTTTGCTCGGTTTTTCTATACATAAAGCATAATTAAACTAAATTTATATCCGCGGTTACGTGGCTGGTCTGATATGGAAAATGCGATTCAGAATATTCAAATGGGGTACCGTCTTCTAGATAACTAATTTGTTTGATTACCAAAACAGGGTCGATTTTTTCGGCTCCTAATTCTTTTATATCACTTTCAGTCGCCTTAGCAGCTGTGACAATTCGGTGTGATCCAGCAATCTTTAAATTTTGTTTTTTCATATGATCATAGATGGAAGAAGCCAAAACTTTTTCTGAAAGCTTGGTAATCGAGGTTGGCATAATTGTATGTTCTAAGCTGAATACTTGATCATCAACAAATCGGACTCGATCAATCACATAAACTGGGTCAGTTTCTGTGATTAAAAGCCTTCGTTGCTCTTTTTCTGAAGGTAAACGAGCGTCTAAGCCAAGTACTTTACTACTTATTTTGTTATCAGGGTGGTTATGTGTTGTACCGAGTGGACGTTCAATTTTAGAATTTAAATCATCGATACTTTGTTGAAAATCCTTCCGTACAAATGTCCCAGCTCCGCGTTTTGAAAATACTATACCTTCAACGATAAGTGATTGGATTGCTTTTCGAATTGTTATTCTAGTGGTATCAAAATCCTTTGCCAATTGATTTTGGTCTGGTAATAGCTCTCCAGAAGTGAATTCTCCATTGATAATTTTTTGACGTAACTGTTCAGATATCTCCTGATATTTATACACGACTTTAACTCCCCAAATTATTGATAGTACAAACATTGTACACTTAAGAAGTCATTTCAGCAATTTGATAAGTATATACTTTTTTAAATAAAAGGAGTTTACAAATTCAAAAAGCGAGATTATAATGAAAAGCGTATTCAAATGAAAGGGGGAAAAAAGATGGATAAAAAGATGCCAAAGGAATTTTATGGGGGAATTCGGTTTCTAGTATGCAAACAGAAGGGGGGTATAACGAAGGAGGAAAAGGAAAATCTGTTTATGATACATACCAGGCGACTGAAAATAGTTCTGACTGGAAAGTGGGTATAGATAATTATCATCATTATCAAGAAGATTTTGATTTAATGGCAGAGATGGGGTTAAACAGTTACCGATTTCAAATATCATGGAGTCGAGTTAATCCTCTGGGCGATGGTGATTTTAATGAAGAGGGAATCGCTTACTATGATCAATTCATTAATGAACTGTTAAAACGTAATATTCAACCGATGATTTGTTTGTACCATTTTGATATGCCACTGAATTTGGCACAGAAGTACAACGGATTTTTAGATCGACACGTTGTTGATGCTTTTGCTCGATACGGACGTGAAATGGTTAAACGTTTTGGAGATCGGGTAAAATATTGGATTACATTTAACGAGCAGAATCTATATTCAACGTCCGAGGCTTTTAAGATTGCGGGTTATTTAAAAGGAAATAAAACTGATAGTGAACTTTATCAAATATCGCACCATGTAATGCTAGCGCATGCTCAAGTTACTAATTACATTCACGAGAATACGAACTGTCAAATTGGTGGGATGTTAGCCTATAGCGAGGTTTACCCAGTTTCACCACAACCGAAAGATATTCTCTATGCAAGACAGATTGATGAATTCTTAAATCATAATTTATTAGATGTTTTTGTACATGGTCATTACTCTAATGAAGTAATGACATATGTAAAAAATCATAATATTGATATGGACTTTCAAGAACAGGATAAGGAAGTTATTGGTAAAGTAAAAAGTGATTTTATTGCCTTTAGTTATTATCAAAGTGCCACGATTAGTAGTGCAATTGTTCCAGAGAATACACTTCCTAATTACTATTTGGAAGCTGGATTTAAACCTAATCCGTTTTTAAAAGTTTCAGAATGGGGTTGGTCGATTGATCCGCTTGGGTTTAGAGACGTTTTGACAAAAGTGTATGACCAGTATGGGGTTCCGATGTTCCCTATTGAAAATGGAATTGGGGTACGGGAAACCTATAACGGAACTGAGATTCAGGATGATTATCGAATTCAATATCATCAGTTACATATTCAAGCAATGATGGATGCAATGTTTGAAGATGGTGTCTCAGTGATTGGATACTTAGGCTGGGGGTTAATAGATATCCCAAGTTCATCAGGAAATATGGAGAAACGCTACGGGATGGTTTACGTTAATCGTGGTAATCATGATTTACGTGATATGAAGAGAATTCCTAAAAAAAGTTACTGGTGGTTTAAAAACTATCTTAATCAACTTAAGCAAAATTAGTTAGAAAAAGAAAGGGTGAGATGTTGTGAGTCAAAATAAACCAATGACAACAAGTGAAAAGCTGGAAAATTCAGGATTTATTGCCAAATTCACCGAGATTTCTGTAAAAGTCGGTAATTGGGTATATTTAAGGTCTTTACGTGATGCCTTTGCAATCATATTACCAGTATTTATAATTGCCGGTTTAGGTGTTTTATTCAACAATACTGTTTTTACTTGGTTATTTCACGGGGATACTTTAACAAAAGTTCAGGTGTTTGGGAATGCTATAACTAATGGATCGTTGAATGTTGCTGGATTACTAGTTGCACCAATGATCGGGTACACATTAGCAAAAAACAAAAATTTTAATAACCCAATTGCGGCTGCTGCAATGTCCTTAGCTTGTTTGATGATATTAATGCCGGGCAATGTTCAACTTGGAACGGTAGCCTCTGCAGGAGCAAAAATGGCGACGGTTACTGGTGGATTAAGTTACCTTAACACAGGAACCCAAGGGATGTTTGGCGGAATTATTGTAGGGTTAGTTGCTACAAGTATTTTTATGAAACTCGCGAGCTTTAAGCATCTTCAAATCCATTTAGGTGATAATATTCCACCTGCTGTTGGTGCTTCCTTTAGTGTGTTACTTCCTGCTTTAATTTTAATGTCGATATTTGCAGTGATCGCAGCGTTATTACAAGGATTTTTCAATACAGATTTAATTAATCTTATTAAGACGTGGATTCAAGAACCACTTCGTGGGTTTAACACAAATATTGTTGGTTTCTGTGTAATCTATACAGTCGCAAACTTCTTATTTACCTTGGGTATTCATCAAACTGTTATTTCGGGAACTTTAATGGATCCACTTGTTTTAGTAAATATGAATCAAAATATGACAGCATATGCACACCATGCAGCACATATTCCTAACATTATTACGACTTCTTTCGTTAGCAATTATACGTTGATCGGGGGATCTGGAGGTACAATTTCGTTAATTATTGCAATCTTGATTTTTAGTAAAATAAAATCTTCAAAACAAGTTGCAAGTTTGTCGTTAGCTCCAGGGCTATTTAATATTAATGAGCCAATGATATTTGGATTTCCAATTGTGTTTAACTTACCAATGATGATTCCATTTGTACTATTTCCAACCATTAGTAGTATTATTGGGTACACTGCTACGGCGCTTGGATGGGTAAGTCGAACTGTTGTGCTAGTTCCTTGGACAACACCACCATTGATTGGACCATATCTTTCAACTGCTGGTGATTGGCGTTCTGTAATATTACAAGCATTAATCATTGGATTAGGGGTTCTTTTCTATCTACCATTCATGAAGATTAGTGAACGAGTTGCTAGTGTAGAAGCAAGTGAAGAACTAACACAAGATGACAAATAATTATTAGTAAAATAATGCAAAAAAAACGAATGATTCTCTTAAATTGGGATTCATCCGTTTTTTATTCCTAAATAAATTTTTAATTGTAGCTAGAATCTGACTGTACTTTATTAACTCCTTCGATTTTGCATAAACTTAAAATAATTTTGTTTCGATCGTTTTTATTTCGTGTAAGACCATCGATTTGAAGATTTATGGTTTGTGCGTCTGCACTAGTGATACGCAAAGAAGTTTTGTTTACACCATTATTTGTGAGAGCCTTTTCTAAAGCCGATTTATTGAAACTATTACTATCAATTTCAATTTGAAATCGAATATGCGAGTTTCGAATTATCATGTTAAGAATGGAATCATCATGAAATACAAATTGAATGATGATGATGAAAATTGTAGCTGAAATGCCTATAAGATACATACCAGCACCAATGCTCATACCAATAGCAGCTGTGACCCACACGCCAGCAGCAGTTGTTAGCCCGCTTATTTGGGTTCGATGGATTAGAATGGTTCCTGCACCAATAAAACTAATACCACTAACAATTTGTGCCGCAATTCGTGATGGATCCAATACAATACTTCGAGCAGATAAAATATCTTGAAATCCGTATTTTGAAACGAGCATGACAAGCGCTGCTCCAACGATCACAAGCATGTGAGTTCGAATTCCAGCCGATTTTTGTTGACGAGACCGCTCATAACCAATTAAGCCACCACAAACTGCAGCTAATAATAATCGTAAGATCCAGTCAATTTCCGTATTCATATCGAAATTGCCTCCTTGATTTCTCTCCATAGTAACCGTAGTTTGAAGTCGGAAACATATCAAGAAAAATGCCCATACTTCGGTGGTTATAATTAGAGTTAACATGGTACAAATTAAAGATATCCTTTTTTTTCAGAGCGATAGTTGGATAGTTTATGGTCAATTTGTTTTATCTGTTCTTCTTTTGCTTTAATTTCGGAATGAATAATTTGCTTTTGATTCTCTAAAATAGCAATTCGCTCTGCAACAGTGGCATCTCCTTGCAAAATCAATTGATGATAGTGTTGAATATCATTAAGACCCATACCAGAATCTCTCAAGTATTTTACAAAATTAGCCCAATGCTGGGCGTTATCATCATAAAGTCGATTATTATTTCTGTCACGGATGGATGATAAAATTCCCTTATCTTCGTAGAATCGCAGTGTTCGAATAGAAAGATTAGACTGCTTAGCAAGCTGACCGATCGTTATTAGTGAATCATTCACCATGAGAATTCCTCCTAATTAAATTCAGTTATTAACTGAGTATAACAATTGAAATCTTTATCATTTAAATATTATTTATTGACCTCTAGTTGGTAGAGGAGTGTATTCTAGTACTTGAGTTTTATTGTTTTATTTTAGAAAGGAAGAAAAATTATGGAAAACCAAAAAATAACATTAATAACTGGTGCTAATCGTGGAATGGGGTTGGAAATTGCCAAAGAGCTTGGGCAAAAAGGGCAACTAATTTTGTTAGGAGTTCGCGATGTTACTGGTAGTCAAAAAGTATTAGATCAGTTGCGGTCACAGGGTGTACGTGCTGAATTAGTGTCAATTGATGTGACAAATGAACAAACAGTTGAACAAGCTGTAAAGGAAGTTGAAGGGAGACATGGGCATCTTGATATTTTAATTAATAATGCTGGAATTGCCTTAGATAATTACGAAAAACCTTCAACACTCCCAATTAGTACAATCAGAAAAGATTTTGAAGTTAATTTTTTTGGAACAATTTTGGTTACGCAAAATTTTTTGCCATTATTAAGAAAGTCAACCTCAGGAAAGATAATCAATATTTCAAGTGCTGTTGGTTCGTTAACCTTGGCTTCTGATCCGTCAACAAGCATTTATCAACACAGTGCGATGGGTTACCAAGCCTCAAAGAGCGCCTTAAATATGTTCACAATTGATTTGGCAAATGAACTAAAAGAGACGAATATCACGGCCAATGTAGTTAATCCAGGATGGGTAGATACTACGTTCGCAGGTGGTGGCGGAAACAAAACGGTTGAAGAAGGGGTTCAAAGAACAGTTGAACTGGCAACCATGGAGAGTAACGATATAAATGGAACTTTTTCGGATAGTGATGGGATTGTTCCTTGGTAAAAGTGTTCGGCTAATTTAGAGAATTCTTAAAAGTATTTATTAAAAGTTATAAGTTTATTCTTGAGTCATTCTAACTTATTTGATAGTCTAAAATCATTCTAAGGTAGGGATGTGATGATTTGAGAAAGTTAATTGGCTTATTAGTCTCCACAATTGTGATGTTTGCGATTGTTATTGATGGATATTTCTTGATTATTAAGGATTGGTTAAGGGGCCAACCTATCCAAGAATCACAAGCATCCACCAATGTTGCATCTGCAAAATCTTCATCGTCTAAAAATTATAAAAATGGTGTCTACACTGGAAGTGCAATATCAACGCCTAATGGAGATGTGCAAGTTCAGGCCGTTGTTTCAAATGGCAAAATCACTAAAGTTAATGTGCTTAAGTATCCTAATTCTAATCCGCACGATCAACAGATAAATTCTCAAGCACTACCGGTATATAAAGCTGAGGTAATCAAGAAACAAAACGCGAAGATTCAATTAATGTCTGGAGCAAGTGAGACGTACGCTGGATTTACAAAGTCAGTTCAAAATGCTATGAATAAGGCGGAGGTATAGAAGATGAGCGATTTGTTTTTTAAGTCATATGTGATTAACTCAATGGGAATGCCGTTTACAGTGAAGCTGGGCTTTACATTATCAACTGATTTTTTTTCGAATAAAGTTATTTTTGAAAATTTAATTAAAAAAATTACAGTTTATCTAAATCATATTGATGAGCACTTCTCGCCATTTAAAAAAATGTCATTAGTTTCAAAATTCCAACGACGAGAATTGACGCTACCTGAATTTACCACTGAATTCCAAGAAGTTTACAATATTGCTGAAAGCGCAACTAGTGAAACAAAAGCGTATTTTGATGCACACGTAAAAGGTGTATATGATCCCACAGGTCTCGTAAAGGGATGGGCGATTGAAAAGGCCTTTTATAGCTTTTTACATCCCTTAGTTTCAAAACATTTAGTACAAGCAGTGGCCATTAATGGCGCTGGAGATATGCAATTTGAAGTAGAATCAGAAACTGATTTTAAATGGCAAATTGGTATTGAGGATCCACTCGATCCAAGTAAAACTTTAGCCGTTTTCCAAATGCCGACTGGAGCAATTGCAACCTCTGGTACAAGTAAACGTGGTGAACATATCATAAGAACAGGTTCCGGTGAAGAGCTAATTCAGGCTTCAATCATAGCTCCTTCTTTAATTCAAGCTGATATCTACGCAACAGCTGCAATTTCAGCCGGAAGGACTCCTTTTTTAGAACTAATACAAACAAAGAACTTTTAAGGTGTTTCAGTTGATCAAAAACAGGAATTAAGATTTCTTTAATGAGGTTGATACTAGTGATAAAGAAAATATCTTATGTAAAAAGTTTGGTGTGGTTGGTGTTATTGTTTGTTGTACCCTTGCCATTAATTCAAACGATTGGAACCGAATTGCCAACAATTTACAGTAGTGAGCAATTTGCAGTACAACTGGGAGCAATTGCGTACGTGTGGTTCTTGGTGGCAATATACCTGAGTACTCGCCCCAAATGGCTAGATCGCTTAATTGGGTTGCCCAGTATCTACTTTATTCATGGTATTTTGAGTATACTTGCAATTTTGTTAGCATATGTTCATAAAACGCAGACAAGTTCTGCGGGCTGGATTAAGAATACAGGCAATTGGGCCTTTGACTTATTTTTTGCAGTGATGTGTTATTCACTAATTTTTCTTGCTGGTTGGTTGACAACCAGAATACCACTATTGAATTGGATAAAAATTCAGTTTGAGAAGTTCTTTAAACACGAAGTATCGGTTTGGCTGCATCGCCTAAATATTGTGGCTGTTATACTCGTATTTATTCATGTTCAACTAATTTCATATATAACACACATGACAGGTTTTATACTATTGTTTGATGCATACAGTATCATTGCTTTAATTGCGTATAGCTTCCATAAATTACGGAATGCAAGGCTATTACACCATGGACGTGTTCAATCAGTTGAGGAAATTGCTAAAAATTTTTATCAAGTTCGCGTAAAAATTGCAAGACCTCAAAAATTTAACATTAATGCTGGTGATTTTGTATTTATTAAATTCCCTCATATTCAAAAAATGAAAGAACTGCATCCTTTTTCGGTATCATCGGCACCTGATAATAATGGAATAATTACGTTGGCAATCAGGGGAGATGGTGATTTTAGCAAAATGGTAAAAGACCTGGATAAGGATGAAGTAGTTCAAATTGACGGTGGATACGGACGTTTTTCGGCCATGATTAACGAGAATCCTAGTAGTAATTTAACTTTGATTACTGGTGGATCTGGGATAGTACCAATGGTTTCAATTGTAAGCAAACACGCCGATAAAAATATAAAGGTTTATTATTCAGCTCATCAGAGAGAGAACCTTATCTTTTTAGAGGAACTAAAAAAGGTTGAAAAGTCACACCCTAATATTGAACTTCACATACAAGCTGGAAGATTCAAACAAGACGAGATTTGGAATACAAATCGGAGCTCTCAAAATACGCTATATCTAATTTCAGGTCCACTTGGGCTGGGACGTCATTGGAAACACTTTTTACTTAATCAAGGTATTCCAACAGATCACATTTTGTTTGAGGAGTTTATTTGGTAAAAAACGGCATAACAACTTTCAAGGAGATTGGTTGCTCTCCCAAGTTGTTGTGCCGTTTTTAATGCGCTATAAAAGATAATTTTCTAATCGTTGGTAATCTTGTTGTTTTAATTCAGCGGTTATTTTAGTGCCGTTTTCAGTGTATTCTGTGTTTTTAACATTGGCATTACCGTTCAAAAAATCAACAACTTGTCCTTCTGAAAATGGGATTAAAAAAGTTGCCTCCACATAATTCTTGAATAGTTGTTTTTTTATCAAGGAAGTTAACATTTCAAGCGATTGAACTTGTCGGGCCGAGTAGGTTAACTGTGTACCGTCAAGAGTTGGATAGGTGACACCGGCAAGATCTGCTTTATTAAAAGCATAAACCATCGGCACGTCAGTTACACCAATCTCTCGTAAAGTTTCCTCAGTCGTTGTCATCATCTCTCGATAATGCGGGTCAGATAGGTCAACGACTTGAACAAGTAGGTCCGCTTGAGCGGCTTCAGCTAACGTTGAACGGAAGGCTTGAATCAAATGGTGGGGAAGATGACTTACAAATCCGACAGTATCACTTAGCACAATCTCTTTTCGATCAGGAAAAGAAAGCTTACGCACACTAGTATCTAAAGTTGCAAAAAGCATATTTTTTTCAAAAACTTGTTTTTCATCGCTTCTACCAAACATACGAACTAAACCATTCATAGTTGTAGACTTACCGGTGTTAGTATAGCCCACCAATGCAACACTAGGAATATCTTTTTTATCACGCTGCTTGCGTTGAACTTCGGATGATGTTGATATTTCTTTTAATTCTTTATTAATATGTGCGATTTTGTTGCGAATTGTTCGGCGATTTAATTCCAGTTTTGTTTCACCAGCTCCACGGTTCGTATAGCCACCCCCAGCATTGCCAGCTGTTTGTTGATCTAAGCGCTGACTTGAACTGGTCCTTAAACGTGGTAACTGATATTCTAACTTAGCTAATTCGACTTGTAATTTAGCTTCACGGCTATGAGCACGATTAGCAAATATCTCTAAAATTAAACCCGTACGGTCGAGAAAGTGTAATCCAGTTTCCTTTTCTAAGTTACTTAGCTGGCTGGGTGATAGTTCTTCACTGACAACAACTGTATCAGCTTTTTGAGCAGTTGCAAGATTGGTTATTTCTTCCAGTTTGCCGCTTCCAAAATATGTGGCTGAGTTTGGACGATCTAATTTTTGGAGAATGCGATCGACAACCTCCATGTTATTAGCAATTACGAGGGATGCCAATTCATCCATTTGATATTCTAAATTAGAGCCAGGTAATTCAAGTCCTGCAATGATAACTTTTTCAATTTCTTCCATATAAAAAGTTCCTCCATTCAAATGAAACCGCTATACCAAATTATATCATGGAAAAGTTAAATTAAATTGTGGAATTCATTTTGACCTATGTAAGCTTATATAACAAGACTTAAGCAATATACCATCAAAAACAAATTGAATAGCAATCTATATTTCAGACATTTTTAGCTTGATTTTAATTTTTCTCTAATATATACTTGTTTTACATTAAATATTAGAATTCAATTTGAATTAAGGAGCTGGAAAGATATGAAATTTAAGACGGTCGGAAAGCTGGGTGCTGTTGCATTGGCTTCAGCATTTATCCTAGCTGCTTGTGGGAATAAGGGCGCTGATTCTGATAAATCAGTAAGTTTTCAAGAAAATTCAGAATTGGCAACCTTAGATCCTTCCAAAGTTACTGATGTGGTTGGTATGACTCAACTGGGGAATACTGAAGAGGGATTATACAGGATTGGAAAAGATAATAAAATTGAGAATGCTTTGGCAACTAGCACAAAGGTCTCTGATAATAATAAACAATATACATTTACGATCCGAAAGGGTACAAAGTGGAGTAATGGTGATACCGTTACTGCAAAGGACTTTGTTTATAGTTGGCAACGAACTGTAAATCCTAAGACTGCATCACAATATGCTTATATTTTCTCTGGAATCAAGAACGCTGATAAGATTGCTGCAGGAAAAGCAAATTATAAGACTTTAGGTGTTAAAGCCGAAGGAAATGATAAGTTAGTTGTAAGTTTGGATCGACCAATTCCTTACTTTAAGCTTCTAATGGGAATGCCACAATTCTTCCCACAAAGTGAAAAGGCCGTCGAAAAATATGGAAGTAAATATGGTACTTCTGCAAGTACAACTGTTTACAATGGACCATTCAAACTTGAAGGATGGACGGGTTCTAACTTATCTTGGAAGTTAGTAAAGAATAATACGTACTGGGATAAGAGTGCTGTGAAGATGGATAAGATCAACTACCAAGTTGTTAAGGATTCCGGAACAGCGGTAAATATGTACAATAGTAAGAAACTCGACCGTGTTTATATTAATGGGGATCAGGTTAAGAATTACAAAAATAGTAAAGATTACCTGAAATACCTAATGGCTTCAACTTTCTACCTTGAATTCAATGAAAAGAAAGATAAATACTTCCAGAACGAAAAGATTCGTGAAGCACTATCACTTGCTGTTGATCGTTCACAATACACTAATAAGGTGCTTGGCGATGGATCAGTTCCTGCAACAGGATTAACATCAGCTGGGTTGGCTAAAGATCCTAAGACTGGTAAAGATTTTGCAAAGGAAGTTGATGTACCATCAGCATCTGAATATGACTTGAGTAAAGCTAAAAAGTTAATGGCAGAAGGTCTTAAAGAAGAGGGACTTAAGACACTTAATTTCCAACTCTTGAGTGATGATACTACGAATGGTAAAGCTACAACAGAGTTCCTTCAAGCCGCATGGGAAAAGATTCCAAATGTTAAGGTTTCATTGAGTAACATTCCGTTTAAGAACCGTCTTGCTAATTCAGCAAGTGGTAAGTTCGATGTTGTAGTTTCCGCTTGGGGGGCTGACTTCTCTGATCCAATTTCATTCTTACAATTGTTCACTTCTGATAACTCATTGAATAATGGTAAGTGGAAGAATGCAGAATACGATAAATTAATCAACGCTGCAAATACCACAGATGCCGGTAAGCCAGAAGCACGTTGGAATGATATGAAGAAGGCAGAACAGATTCTTCTTAAAGATGAAGGAATTGCACCACTTTATCAACAAGCATACTCATTCTTACAACGCGATAACATAAAGGGCATTGTCTACAATTCAGCTGGATTGAACTTTAACTTCAAAGATATGTATGTAAAATAGTATAATCAGTTTAGAATAATGCAAGCGGGTAAGAGCGGAGTTCGTTCTTACCCCTTTGTAATTATATGAGACTACGAATGTGAGGAAAGAAAATGGTAAGATACTTAGCTCGAAGAATTTTCTACTTGCTAGTCACATTATTCTTGATTGCCAGTGTTACGTTCTTCTTAATGAAGTTAATGCCCGGGACACCCTTGAACAACCAGGCAAAGTTAACACCATCACAGATTAAAGTGATTTATGCACAGTACGGATTAAATAAACCAGTGTGGCAACAATATTTGTCCTATCTGGTAAATGCAGTACATGGTAATTTTGGAACTTCATTCCAATTTAATAACCAACCAGTTTCATATTTAATTGGAAGTCGAATTGGACCTTCTGCAATTATTGGTGGACAAGGTATGCTTCTTGGAATTGTTCTTGGAATCATTACTGGTTCACTAAGTGCAATCCGTAAGAATACTTGGGTTGATGCAACAGCGAATATTATTTCGATTTTGGGAATGTCAATTCCGAGTTTCGTTTTGGCAATTGTGTTGCAGTACTATTTAGGCTTGAAGTTACAAGCATTTCCAGTTGCTGGATGGGGAGGATTTGCAAGTACAGTTCTTCCATCAATTGCTTTAGCAGCAAACCCATTTGCTGTAACGTCACGTTTTGTTCGGACAGAAATGGTTGATGTTATGGGAAGCGACTATATTGAATTAGCGCGAGCAAAGGGGCTAAGTGAAAATGGGGTTGTTTACCACCATGCGTTACGTAATAGCTTAATTCCACTAGTTACTGTTATTGGACCATTGGCTGTTGCTATTATGACTGGATCCATGGTTGTTGAAAACATTTTCTCGATACCTGGTATTGGTGAGCAGTTTGTTAAGTCGATATTAGTTAATGACTACCCAACAATTATGGGTGTCACAATGTTATTCTCAGGATTGCTATGTTTAGTACTTTTAATTACCGACATTGTTTATGGTCTTATTGATCCACGAATTAGACTAGCTGGAAAGGAAGGATAGTCATGGAAGAAAAAGTTAAGTTACCTGAAAATGCTTTTGAGCCAGTCGGCAAAAATGACGGCTTAGATGATGAAAAAATTGCTGCTCCTTCTAGGACTTTCCTTCAAGATGCGTGGCGCCGTTTAAAGGAAAATAAGGCTGCTTTTATTAGTTTGTGGATTCTGGTTATAATTGGCTTATTTGCCTTTACATCGCCCTTGACGGCTCCAAATCCCAACAACTCTAATCCTAATTATGCTAATTTACCACCTAAAATACCTGGAGTTCATATTAATGGCTTTAATGGTACAAGTATTCAAGGTGGAGCACGTGTTGATCAGTATAAAGCTAACAATGTTCCATCGAATAAGTACTATATTCTTGGAACAGATTATCTTGGACGCAGTTTAGGACAGCGTATTTTACATGGGACTATGATTTCATTAATGATTGGTCTCTTTGCTACTCTGATTGATTTATTGATTGGAGTTGGGTATGGGATCTTCTCAGCTTGGAAAGGTGGCAGGGTTGACATCTTTATGCAGCGTGTAATTGAAATCATGTCATCAATTCCTAATATCGTTATCATGGTTCTACTGTTACTTGTTTTAAAAGGTGGTATGTTGCCAATTATTTTAGCGATTGTTATTAATGAGTGGACAACGATGGCTCGTCTCACTCGTGCACAAACCCTTCAATTAAAGAGCCAGGAGTATGTTTTGGCGGCTCAAACATTAGGTGAGTCTTCTTGGAAAATTGCCGTTAAACATTTATTACCAAATCTTTCTAGTGTTATTATCATTCAAACTATGTTTACTATCCCAACGGCTATTTTCTTCGAGGCCTTCTTAAGTTATATTGGGATTGGTATTCAAGCTCCAACTGCATCATTAGGTACTTTGATTAACGATGGACAGCGTAATTTCCAATTCTTGCCTTTCCAGATGTGGTATCCAGCCATTGTTTTGGCAATTATCATGATAGCTTTTAATATTTTAGCTGATGGATTGCGTGATGCGTTTGATCCACGTACGGCAAGAAGATAGGAGGAAATTAATTTATTATGGATAAAATGAATAAAGTACTTGAAGTTAAAAATTTGACGATTAATTTCCATACTTATGCTGGTACGGTTCAAGCGATTCGTAATGTTAGTTTTTCGGTTAATAAGGGTGAAACACTAGCAATTGTTGGGGAATCGGGTTCTGGTAAAACTGTTACAACCAAAACAATTATGGGGCTACTGGCAAATAACGCGGAAGTAGTTGATGGTTCAATTGAATTTCATGGGAAAAACATCCTAGAAATGAATAAAAAAGAACTACAGAATATGCGTGGTAAGGACATTGCCGAAATTTTCCAAGATCCAATGACATCACTGGATCCAACAATGAGAATTGGTCGCCAAATTGCGGAACCTCTTATGGTGCATAAAGGTGTTGCTAAGGATAAGGCAGAAAAACAAGCTCTCGAGATGCTGAAGTTAGTTGGAATCAAAGATGCGGAAGAACGTATCAATGACTATCCTCACCAGTTCTCAGGTGGTATGAGACAACGTATTGTCATTGCTATTGCATTAGTGTGCTATCCTGAAGTTTTAATTGCCGATGAACCTACTACCGCCTTGGATGTTACTATTCAAGCACAGATTCTAGATTTAATGAAGGAATTACAAGAAAAGATCTCTACTTCAATCATTTTTATTACTCATGATTTAGGTGTTGTTGCTAGTATGGCCGATCGAGTTGCGGTTATGTACGCTGGAAAAATTGTTGAATATGGAACAGTTGATGAGATTTTCTACAATCCCCAACATCCATACACATGGGGATTATTAAACTCAATGCCCACACTAGACACTGCTAAGGGTCAATTGGAACCAATCCCAGGGACACCGCCTGATTTGTTGGATCCACCAAAGGGAGATGCCTTTGCGGCGCGTAATCCATATGCTATGAAGATCGATGAAGAACAAGAACCACCATTCTTCAAAGTTAGTGATACTCATTATGCAGCTACTTGGCTTTTGCATCCAGACGCTCCAAAGGTTGAACCACCTGCTGAAGTAGTTCGTCGACAGGGTATTTATAAGGAACGTTTGGCTTCTGGTACCTTGAATCAAGGTCATATACATTCCAATACCAATACAAGTATCGGAGCAGCTGATGATGACGATGCCATCGGAGAATAGGAGGAAACCAAGTTATGGATTCAAGGAAGAAAATTCTTGAGGTTAAGCATTTAAAACAGTACTTTAACATCGGAAAAAAAGATGAAGTACGCGCCATTGATGACGTTTCCTTTGACATTTACGAAGGAGAAACATTTGGTCTGGTGGGTGAGTCTGGTTCAGGTAAAACAACTACGGGACGCGCAATCATTCGCTTGCAAGATCCCACAGATGGCCAAGTTATCTTTGAGGGAAGAGACATCGCCTCGATAAAAAAGAAATCTGATATGATGAGTTTTCGTCGTGAGATGCAAATGATTTTTCAAGATCCGTATGCCTCGCTTAATCCACGTATGAAGGTTAAAGATATTGTAGCAGAAGGGATTGATATTCATCATCTAGTTAAAAATGATGCTGAAAGAACCCAACGAGTTGAAGAATTACTTGAAACAGTTGGATTGAACAAAGATCATTCTAGTCGATACCCAAATGAATTTTCTGGTGGACAGCGTCAGCGTATTGGGATAGCTCGTGCTTTAGCTGTAAAACCGAAGTTTATTATTGCTGATGAACCAATTTCTGCACTGGACGTTTCAATTCAAGCGCAGGTTGTAAACTTGATGAAAGAGTTGCAAGAACAAGAGGGATTAACATACCTCTTTATCGCACATGATCTTTCAATGGTTAAATATATTAGTGATCGAATCGGTGTTATGCATTATGGTAAAATTTTGGAAATTGGTCCAGCAGATGAAGTTTATAACCATCCGCTCCACGCATATTCGCAGAGTCTAGTTTCTGCTGTACCAGAACCAGATCCTGAATTTGAACGTAATCGTCGCCAAGTTGCCTATGATCCATCTCGTGAGTTTGATAATAAGACTCGTGCAATGGTTGAAATTGCGCCAGGACATTTTGTTAGAGCTGCAGAAGATGAGGTTAATGAATATAAGGCGAAGGCTGCTGAGTATGGGGTTAAACCGGTTTAAATAGATGTAGCTAATAACCAATTGGGACGTGACTAAGTTCCTATAGTAATAGCCACCAAATGAGGGTGAAATCCTTATTTGGTGGCTATTTTGTTGTATTTAAAATAAAAAGTGCTAGTCCTGGTCTTCAGCAATATTCTAGAATGAAATAACAAATGTATATTGTTACTTCATGAATTAAAATACTTTAAAAATTAGTTTAAGTCATGACCGCTTTACCTAAAATATTTCGCTTCTCTTTTGCAATTCTTGATCTTTTTCTTTGAGTTCTTCGTCTTTTTGATTTAGATCAAAGATTCGCCAACATAGCAGGGCAATGGCCCAGGTCAGTATGAATAAGCAAACAAGAATGATGCCCAACATGTTAAAGTTCAATGCTTGTGCCCATTGAATTAAAAAGAAATTTGAATGTAATTCAGTACCAAGGGCTTGTAAAACATCAATAATGCCAACAAAAAAAGCTGCTGATACTGATAGGCCTGTGAGTGCTAAATTATAATATACTTTTCGATATGGTGATGAGAATACCCAACTATAAGCGGTACTCATAAATAAGCCATCACATGAGTCCATGAAACACATACCTGAAGTGAATAACAACGGAAATGAAAATACAGCGTACCAAGGAATACCTTTACTAGTGGCAACTGCAGAAGTTGCTAGTACAGCAATTTGAGTTGCTGTATCAAAACCTAAACCGAATAAGAAACCAACACAGATGACTTGCCAGTTATGTTTAATAAGATTAAGGCTACGCTTAAAGAAGCGAAATACTTTTGTGTCAGTAGCTTGTTCAGCTTCTTCTGATTGTCCTCGGTTAATTGCTTTGAAGGAGCGCCATATACCAACTAGAATTGTTAAATTAATTAATCCTAATAGGAGAAGCATAAACCCTGCAAAAAGGGTTCCGAAAACACCACCAATATCCTGGAGTTGTGGAAGTTTAGTTTTTGACCATTCGACGAAGAAAATTGTAATTAAAGCCATAATTATTACAACTAATGAATGACCAAAGGAAAAATAGAAACCAACACCGTGTGTGTTTTTATTATCATTAACTAATTTACGAGTCATATTATCAATTGCAGAAATATGATCAACGTCAAAAGCATGTTGTAGGCCAAACGCGAATGATAGGAACGCCATCCCTAATAATGCTGGATAATGATTTAAATATGTAAAAACAAGTCCCCAACCGACGACGAATAATAGTAAGACATACCCACCAAATTTACCAATGTCTGGCGCCAGAGGATAGTGCTTAATTTGTTGCTCCAAGAGATGTTACCTCCAAAAATTAAATATTATGTTTTGGCAAGGACATCGAGTCTGTTGAAAATTCTTGTCTAAAGAATACTAACATTATCAGCTAATATATTTATGACATCAGATTAATTAATCAATAAATTATTGTTAACCAGGTTTTTTTGTATAATTTTGAGTAATTCTACTACCAAATAGTATTATTTTAAAAGGATTTTTAGATAGAAAGTGTATCTCAAGAAAAAGAACTGTTATACGAAACTTTGTTATTTCGTATAACAGTTCTTTTTTATCAAAAATCTAAGAACAATCCCGGGGCCCATTAATCAATGCCCTTTCATTATTAAGACAAGATTTCGCAGATTGAAAAACAAAAAAATAATTCTAGACATTTTTACAATGAATTAGTAAAACGTCTTAAAAGTTATCAAACTCAACATACATCCATTGAATTACAGATTTATCTTTTGAGGAAATCAGGTCGGCCGAGTCAGATGGTTGTTGACCATCAACTGTAAATACCCAGCCACTTTTATCGCCGGAATCAGTGAGTTCTCCAATGCTGTTAACATATAAAAATCCATCAGTTGATTCGTAGTAGTAATCTAATTTGTTTTCTTTAAAGAATGCTTTTGAAACATCGAAGACAGAATTAGCCCTGTTCCAATTAACGGTATGTGGAATTGTATATATTTTTTTTACGTTAATATTTTTTTTTCGATAAATCGAGGGAGTAACACCAGTAATTTTTTTTAATGTCTTAGTAAAATAACTAGTTTGTGTGAATCCGGCGTTATTTGAAATTAAATTAATTGGTGTTCTGGTTAAAATTAATTCCAGTTGTGATTGGGCAATTTTTTGGTGATTTACATAGTTAATGAAGTTAACATGCATATACTTTTTAAAAATTCTACTTAAATATGATGAAGACAGGAACACATGGTTGGCAACACTATCAAGTGTGAGAGAGCTGTTTAAATTTTTACATATATATTCCGTTGCATATTGGATACTTTGGATGGCCTCAACTTTTTCGGAACTTATTGGCACCTCAGGATCTGGTAATACAGAAACAGCATGGGTAGTTGATTTTAGTTGAAGCAACGTACTCAAAAAATTGATTTGAGTTAATTGATCTTTAGTTAGGGGGTCAAGAACCTCAGATGATGAGCCTGAAAAATCTGTAAAAATACTGCTAAATAAATTAGATAAATATTCTTTTGAAAGTTGAAGTCTACGATGTGAAGATTTTGCCGAGTTACACATCGTAAATCCCCAAATTTGATCGTTCAAAATGATGGGAAAAATAATGTATTTTCCGAAAGAGGCGGGATCAATCGCATGTTGAATGATTTTACTGTCAGTTGAAACAGTACCGTCATTAACTAGCACCCCAGAAAGACTAAAAAAGAGCGCATCTATTTGAGTGATTTCAACAAATGAATTTAAGGATCTGGCAAGCCTTTTATAGGTCTCAGAATGAATGGGTTCTAGTAGATTATTCATAATGTCCTCCTCATTTTGGTATAAGCAATTCTAAAATATAAAACGCTTTCTTAATAATGAGTTTAAAGCAAAATATTACAAGTTACAAGATGTAATATTGTCATTTTATTATACTAATACTAATATTTTGCAGCAAAATAGTAAAAATGCGTTTTAAATATAGAGCAAAACAAAAAAAATACAATTTGCGTTTTAAATTGAAAATAATATTTTTTTACGATAAGCAAATTACTTACTTAAAAAAAGTAATAAATTATTGATCAATTAAACTATTTCACAGATAAATGTTTATTCTTTGGTATTATTTTGTCTTCATAAGCTTAAAACTTGTACAAAATTTAAGGCTAAAGTGCAATATTTTGATTTCATTTACCAATATCATAATTGTGTTAGAAGCAGATGATACTATAAAGTCTGTAAGGGTTTTCTTGTACGTTCCGACGTCGATTCAAAAACACTAGGAGGAATATCTACATTGAAGAAAATATATGCAATATTTAATAGTTTATATACTCAATGTGCAATCTTGTTGGCACTTGGCTTTACGTTCGTTCCTACAGTGGTTCATGCAATGCACATAATGGAAGGAATGTTACCACCATTATGGTGCGTGTTTTGGTATGCAGTTAGTCTTCCTTTTTTTATGTATGGTCTTTATCGATTGAAAAAGATTTCTGAAAATTCTAACTCGAAAAACACAAAATTAATGTTTGCCTTATGCGGAGCATTTGTATTTGTTCTTTCTTCATTGAAGCTCCCATCAGTTACAGGTTCTTCATCACATCCGACTGGTGTTGGTTTAGGAACTGTAATGTTTGGGCCAGGAGTTTTAGTGATTATGGGTGTGATTGTGCTATTATTTCAAGCTTTACTACTTGCTCATGGTGGTTTAACTACACTAGGCGCTAATGCTTTTTCGATGACGATCGTTGGACCAATTATCGGTTTTCTGGTTTTGATACTTTGCAAAAAAATGAATGTTAATAAAAAGGTTGCTATCTTCCTCTGTGCATTCTTTGCAGATCTATCTACTTATGTAACAACAGCATTTCAACTTGCAGTGGTTTTCCCAGATCCCAATAAGGGTATTCTAGGAGCTGCGGTTAAATTTATGGGTATTTATGCCGTTACACAGGTGCCACTAGCGCTTGCAGAAGGTTTTTTAACAGTAATTGTTTATAACCTAATAGTTAGCAATGGCCTTTGGAAAGAAGGGAGCACAATTCTAAATGAAGAATACTAAACAGAACGTAATTTTATTAGTAATTGTTGTTTGTCTTGTTGTATTTCCTCTAGTTTTTATAAAAGGAGGGGAATTTGGTGGAAGTGACGACCAAGGAACTGCACAAATCAAAAAGAATGATCCTTCGTATCGAGTGTGGGCACATCCACTGTGGACTCCGCCATCAGGTGAAATAGAAACGTTGATTTTTACATTACAGGGAAGTTTTGGAACAGGAGTAATAGCATATATTATTGGATTTGCTCGTGGAAAAAAGAAAAATAGTAAGGAAGAATAAACAATGTTAGTGATTGATAAGTATGCTTACGAAAATAAAATCGCCAAAAAAAATCCTTGGATCAAAATCGGAATTTTTGTTTTAGGGCTTGTACTAGCATTTCAACCTAAAGCGGATATTAAATTGGCGACTATTATGATTTATGCAGGAATTACGATTTTCGTAACACAGATATCAATTCGAACATATTTAAAGTGGTTTTACGTGATTTTACCTTTTTTAGTTCTGAGCATTTTAGGAATTGTGTTAACGGTTTCTTACAACGAGGATACATTAATTACGTCGTTTTCCGTTGGATCATCATTTTTTGGTGTTTCTCGGCAGATGCTACCTAAAGGACTAATGCTTGGCTTGCAGTCGTTAACTGCAATTGTAGATGTATTTTTTCTGGCATTGACAACTCCATTTCAACAAATTATTAAAGTGCTGTTGCAATTACATTTTCCTAAGATATTTGTAGAACAAGTTATCTTGATCTATCGCTTTATTTTTATATTTTTAGATGCTAGCGCTAAAATTTACCACGCTCAAAGTATGCGACTTGGATATCACGATTTCAGAGTATCAATTGAATCAATTTCAATTTTGATAAAAATGCTATTTATGCAAGTGATTATTGACTTTGAGTATTTACAAAACAGTTTGGAAGTAAAACTTTTTGAAGGCGATTTTCATATCGAATAAGAGGCTAATATGATTTCTTTAAAAAACTTGGATTTTTCCTATGATAATAAAAATAAAATTCTAGATAACCTTAACATCGATTTTGGTGAACAAGGGCAGATTATTGGAATTGTGGGCCCAAATGGTTCAGGAAAATCAACAATCTTTAAGAACATTGTGGCTTTGGAAAAACCTACTAGCGGATTTGTTCAAGTAGATGGTGTTCCAATTAAATATTCCAAAAAGGGATTGTTTAATTTACGATCACAAATTGGAATGGTTTTTCAAAATGCAGATCATCAAATTTTTTTCTCAAATGTATCTGAAGATGTTAGTTTTGTACTGAAAAATTTGAAATATAGTAAGAAGCAAATTGGGGAACGATTGGATTGGGTTTTTAAAGAACTAGATATGGAAGATATAAGGGATCGGCCCGTTCAGTATCTTAGTGGTGGGCAGAAAAGAAGAGTTGCAATTGCAGGTGTGATGGTAATGAAACCGAAGTGGCTATTGTTAGATGAACCAACAACGGGATTAGATTTTGATGGTATTAAACGCATGAAAAACTTGATTAAACAGCTAATGAAAAACGGACAGCGCTTTATTATATCGAGTCATGATATGAATTTTATGTATGATATTTGTGACTATTTTTATGTTATTAAAGGTGGTTCTTTGCTTGGAAAGGGAACTAAACAGGTCGTTTTTGAGAATCAAGAGATTATGACACAAGCACAGTTAGAGATTCCATTTATTGTTAAACTACATCGAAAATTTGGAACTGAGCTATTTGAGAATGAAGAGGAGCTATTTAATTCACAAATAAAACTGAGGTAGAAGAAAGGTAAGGAAGATATGACAAAACGACTTATGTTTCAGGGAACAGCTTCTGACTCTGGGAAAAGTTGGATGGTTGCAGCTTTTTGTCGCTATTTAACTAATCAAGGTAACGAAGTAGTTCCATTTAAATCTCAAAATATGGCATTGAATTCATATATAACCCCGGAAGGTTTTGAAATGGGAAGAGCGCAGGTGTTTCAGGCAGAAGCAGCCAGGAAAATTCCAAATGTTCGTATGAATCCGGTTTTGTTAAAACCTTCAACTGATTCTGAATCTCAAATCATTGTTGACGGTAAAGTAATCGGTGATATGAAAGCAAAAGACTATTTTCAATTTAAAAACCGGCTTCGATCATTTGTTCAAAATGACTTTGACCAACTTGCTAGTGAAAATGACGTTGTGCTGTTGGAAGGTGCCGGTAGTCCGGCTGAAATCAACTTGAATAAAAACGATTTTGCAAACATGGGAATGGCAGACATGGCTGATGCGCCAGTTGTTTTGGTGGCAGATATTGATAAAGGTGGTGTGTTTGCTTCTATTTATGGAACTATCAAACTATTACCTGTGGAGCACCAAAAACGGATTAAAGGCATCATTATCAATAAGTTTAGGGGAGATGTTTCGCTTTTACAAAATGGTAACAATCAAATTGAAGAACTAACAGGAGTACCGGTTTTAGGAGTAATGCCAATGACTGATTTGGACATTGATGAAGAGGACAGTGTGGCTTTAGCTCGTAAGTCCCAGGAAAAAGTCCCAGGAAAAGATCTCGATATTGCTGTGATTGTAGTTCCTAAGATTTCTAATTATACGGATTTTAATAGTTTTAAACAGTATAAAGATGTCTCAGTTCGCTACGTTCGGAATGTTTCACAACTTGGGATACCCGATTTGATTATCATTCCAGGAAGTAAAAATACAAACGAAGATCTCAGCTATTTAAGGAAAATTGGATTTGTAGATGCAATTAAAAATGCTCATAGCCAAGGATGCAAGGTATTTGGAATTTGCGGTGGGTACCAAATGTTAGGTAAGAAATTAGTTGATAAACAACATATTGAATCACAGATTGAAGAACAGCAAGGAATTGGATTATTGAATGTTACGACATATTATGAGGATCAAAAGACGACAACACAAGCCTGCGCTCAGAAAGACGGATACCAACTTACTGGTTACGAAATCCACATGGGAAAAACAATCTTGGGATCCAAGGTTAAGCCCTTTTCCGAAATTAGAGAAGTAAACGGAAAGAAAAGGTCGAGAAATGATGGGGCAGTAAGTTCAGATCTGTCAGTTAATGGTACGTATTTACATGGAGTCTTTGATAACGCATTATGGACGCGTCATTTTTTGAATAACATTCGTTTATCGAAGGGGCTTGAACCAATTTTTGAAGAAGTGATACCTATCCAAGAATATAAGAGTCAGCAATACGATAAATTGGCAAAGATATTTGCCAAAAATGTGGATGTTAGTTCACTCTTAAAAATTCTTGATGAGTCAGAAAAGTAGGTTAGAAGATGTATCCAGTAATGCTTAATTTAAAAAATAAAAAAGTGGTTATTGTCGGTGGCGGAATGGTTGCCGCCCGTAAATTAAGAGGCTTACAGAGTGAGAATGCCCAAATCACTATCATTAGTCCGCAAGTTGATTTTGAGATCAATCCGAACAAAGTACGGTGGATTAAAGCAGATTATTTACCAGAATTGACTAAAGATGCTGATATAGTGTTCGCCTGTACGAATGACAAGGCGGTTAACCAAATGATTTATCAGGATGCGGCCCAACACCAGTGGATTAATAATGTAAGCAATAAGGAAAGTTCCGATTTATATAACGTTTCGGTCGTCCAAGATGAAGCAGTTACCTATGCGATTTCCACCAATGGAACTAATCCGGCATTAGCAAAGAAAACAAGAATTAGATTACAAGAGTTTTTAAAAATTAAGAGAAAGGAGGAATAATAATGTTTCTAATTTGCATGGGGTTAGACTATCATAAAACGCCAATTAAAATACGCGAATCAATGTATTTTAAGGAAAATCAACTTTCTGAAGCTGACCAAATGCTTTTTGCAGAGAAGAGTATTTTGGAGAATGTAATTCTATCGACGTGTGAACGAACTGAAGTCTATGCAGTTGTTGACCAAGTTCATACCGGTAAATACTATATTAAACGCTTTTTGGCATCTGAATTTGGGATTGCCATGGATAAAATATCGGAATATTTAAATGTAAGAACTGGAGAACAGGCGGTTTACCATCTAATGGAACTGACTTGCGGATTGGATTCGCCCGATATTGGTGAGCCACATATTTTGGGACAAGTTAAGAATGCCTTTTTTACGGCACAGAGTTCTAAAAGTACTGGTGTTTTATTTAATCATTTGTTCAAGCAGGCTATTTCGTTTTCAAAGTGGACGCATTACGAGTACAAAATAAACGAGTATGGTGAGACCTCAACTCAGATTGGATTGCATGCCGCAAAGACACGCTTTAATAAATTGGAAGACCGCAAGCTTTTAATTGTTGGAGCCGGTGACATGGCAAAACAGGTATTACAAAATGCTTCCGGAATGGGATTTGAATCTATTCAAATTACTAATCGTAGTTTAGACCATGCAAAACAACTAGCTGATTTGATTGAGGAAGAGGTTCTAATTTCACCAATTACCCAATTGCAGCAGGAAATTGCAGCAGCCGATATTATTGTGACGGCTTGGGGTGGTAGACAGCAATTGATTGAACCAAGTTGGGCAGAATCTCAAGGAGCAGATTTAAATGAGAAAGTTTTCATTGATTTAGGATTACCTCGCAACATCGAATTTGTCAGTAACTTTACCGATTTTTATTACGATCTGGATCACCTTGCAAATATTACAACGAAAAATCATGATTTGAAGTTGCATTTGGTTAAACAGGTAAAAGCAAAGATTCCGGATCAAGTCGAAGAGTATTTTTTGTGGCAAAAGCAGTTGAATGTTGTTCCATTGATTAGATCTATTCGGGAAAGATCAACTGCTATTCAATCTGATGTATACGAAAGTTTAGTCAATAAATTACCAGAGCTTAATGATCATGAACAAAAAGTGATTCGAAAACATATGAAAAGTATTGTTAATCAAATGCTGAAGAGTCCAATTAAAGAGATTAAAGAACTTTCAACGCTTGACGATGGAGACGACTATTTGAATATGTTGAATATAATTTTTAAAAGGGATGCGTAGTAATCATGAAAAAAATTATCAGGGTTGGAACACGGAAAAGTATTTTAGCTGTACGTCAAACAAACCTAGTGATCGAGCAACTTAAAGAGAATAGTCCTGGTGTTGATTTCGAAATTGTGAACATCACGACGTTAGGTGATCGAGACTATACGACTAATATCAAAATGATCTACGGAAAGGGAATCTTCGTAACTGAAATTGAAGATGCTCTCCGGACTGGCAAAATTGATCTGGCGGTGCATAGTTTAAAAGACCTATTGCCCGAGACGCCTCAAGATTTAAGCCTATCGAGCATTCCGACTCGAGAATCACCATACGATTGCTTGCTAACCAAAACTAAAATCCAATCTATTCAAGATTTGCCGGAGCATGCGAGAATTGGTACGAGTAGTATTCGCCGAATTTCAGAGTTGAAACATATTAGATCTGATATCGAAGTTGTTCCAATTCGAGGGAACCTAGACACTCGAATTAGAAAAATTGATGAGATGAATTTAGAAGGAATCGTAGTTGCAGAAGCGGGGCTGAATCGCTTGAATCCAGAATTGAAACAAGTTTATAGAAGCCCGGCGATTCTAGAACTGATTCCATCTGCAGGTCAGGGGGCATTGGCAATTGAAACAAGAAAAGATGATGATTTTGTTTGTTCAATTGTTAAAAAAATTCATGATTTAAGGACATTTGATGAGGTAAAAGCAGAACGAGAATTACTGGCCAGTTTTGGAGGAACATGTAACTTTCCAGTTGGTAGTTTTGCGATTCAGAATGATAAAACAATTCAGTTGTTTGGATCTATATCTTCTTATGACGGAACCGATTGGATTGATACTGTTATCGAGCGAAACATTAAACAAAGTCAAAATATTGCAAGTGAAGTTTATCAAAAGTTACTTGCAATGGGAGCTGACAGAATATTGAAAGAGATTAAGGAGAATGAAAATGAATAATTTTGATCGTCATCGTCGTTTAAGAACAACTGCAACAATGCGAGACTTAATGCGAGAAACCGTGGTTACAAAAAATGATTTAATTGCACCTGTCTTTGTCGAGGAAGGGCTAAATGGTTCGACTCCGATTTCTTCAATGCCAGGTGTCTCACATTTTGGGTTGGATTCAATTTTGAATGAGGTTCAGGAAATTGTGGATGCAGGTATTAAATCAATTATTTTGTTTGGCTTGCCGAAAGATGAGAACAAGGATGATATCGGGACAGGTGCCTGGTCTGACGACGGAATTGTTCAGCAGGCGACCAGAAAGATTAAGAATAAGTTTCCAAACCTAATCATTATTGCGGATTGTTGTATGTGTGAATATACATCAACTGGTCATTGCGGAATAGTTAAAGAAGGTTATGTTGATAATGATGAGTCATTAAAATACATTGCTCGTACCGCAGTTAGTCAAGCTAAGGCGGGGGCTGATATCATTGCGCCTTCGAATGCAATGGACGGTTATGTTACAGCAATTCGATTTGCTTTGGATCAAGCTAATCTGGTCAATATACCAATAATGTCTTATGCGGTTAAATATGCTTCAAGTTTTTATGGTCCGTTCCGAGAAGCTGCGAACAGTGCACCAAAGTTTGGTGACCGAAAGTCTTATCAAATGGATCCTGCAAATCGCTTAGAGTCAATTCGAGAAGCAGTCAGTGATCAAAAAGAAGGTGCAGACTTTGTAATGGTTAAACCATCAATGGCTTTCTTGGATGTAATGCGTGAGATTAAGGATCAAGTTAATCTACCAATGGTTGCCTACAACGTTTCTGGGGAATACGCAATGATTAAAGCGGCAGCCGCTAACGGTTGGATTGATGAACAATCTGTTGTATATGAAACGTTAACCGGCATGAAACGAGCAGGTGCTGATTTGATAATCACATATTTTGCTAAGGACTATGCTAAGTATTTGGACCAACAAGGAGAGTAATTAAATGAAGAATTTTGAAAAATCAATTGCAGCATACAAGGAAGCAGTTCGTTACATGCCCGGTGGTGTAAATAGTCCTGTACGTGCTTTTAGTAACGTTGAGATGGATCCGATTTTTATCGAACGAGGAAAAAATCAATATTTGTATGATATCGATGGCAACTCATACGTTGATTATGTTCTGTCATGGGGGCCACTTATTTTAGGTCATGCTGATGATACCGTGATTTCAGCTTTAAAAGAAACAATTGACCGTGGTACAAGTTTTGGAGCACCAACGCTTGTTGAAACTAAATTAGCACAAACAATTCAATCGATTGTACCTTCAATGGAGATGATGCGGATGGTTTCATCTGGAACTGAGGCAACTATGAGTGCAGTTCGTTTGGCTCGAGGTTACACGGGTCGCGATAAAATTGTGAAATTTATTGGAAACTACCACGGCCATAGTGATTCATTAATTGTGGACGCTGGATCGGGTCTTGCGACTCTTGATATTAATACTTCACCTGGTGTACCAAAGAGTATTACGTATGAAACACTAACAGTCCCTTACAACGATGTTGAGGCAATTCAACGGTTATTTGAAAACTTTGGAGATGAAATTGCCGGCGTGATTGTTGAACCAATTGCGGGGAATATGGGATTAATTCCTGGTAAAAAGGAATTTCTACAAAAATTACGTGAATTAACAACTCAACACGGCTCAGTCTTAATATTTGATGAAGTAATGTCAGGATTCCGGTGTGATTTACATGGGGCACAAGGCTTATATGGTATTACTCCAGATTTAACAACTCTCGGAAAGGTCGTCGGAGGAGGGTTACCAGTTGGCGTTTTTGGTGGTAAGAGAGAAATCATGAAAAATATTACTCCTGAGGGCTCGGTCTATCATGCTGGTACGCTTTCGGGTAATCCGCTAGCAATGACTGCTGGTATTACAACTCTGACTCAGCTTAAAGAAGAAGATTATAGTAATATTTCGCGAAAGCTTGATTATCTAAGCGAAAAAGTTCAGGCATCTGCAAACCGAAATGGAATTCCATTTACGATCCGCCATGTCGGTTCTATGTGGGGGTACTTCTTTACAGATGGTACAGTGGAAAACTTTGATGATGTGCAAGCAACTAATAAAGATAATTTCTATAAGTTTTTCAATTATGCAATTCGTAATGGATTGTATATAGCATCTTCTCCATTTGAAACAAGCTTTTTATCAACAAAACACACAGATGATGATATTGAAAAAACGATTCAAGTTTTTTCAGATGCTTTTAAAACGATGTAGGTTAAAAAATGAAAAGTTATCGATATCGAGATTTAACAATCACTTCGCTGAATGAGGAACAAGAATTAGTAACAAGCACGGATATTAGTTCTGGATTTGGTGAAATGGCCAATGATTTAATTCACTGTTCATTGGAAACTACGGCTTCTTTCACCTTACGAACTACATTATTGGAACTAATTGCTTATGGTGCGACGCCGATTAGTATCATTGATGATCTAAGTTTAAAATTCCTTCCGAATGGTGAACGAGTAATTAAACGTTTGCAGTCGGACTTAAATGAAATCGGATATGATCAAATTCCAATTAACGGTAGTACAGAAGATAATCTTAAAATTGATCTTACCTCGGTTAGTGTTACAGCAAATGGATTAGCGAAACCTAAGGAACAAATTAAAGGCGCGGAGTTTGCAGTTTTTCAATTGGGTACTCCGTTAGTTGGAGAAGCCGTCCTCAATAGTTTGGATAAAGTGTTTACGGTAAAACGTGCGTTAGAAATTCGTAACGATGCCTTGATTTGTGACATGATCCCAGTTGGATCACAGGGAATTGGTCATGAAATTTCTGTTTTAGCGAAGGAATACAAATTGAATTCAATAGTTAAAACAAAGTCTGATTTAAATTTATCGGCAGGTCCCTCAACCGTTTTACTTGTAGTTAGCGCCAATGTTGATCGCACTGAGGTAGAGGACAACTTTCCAGATTTAAAATATATTGCACGAATGAAGCGGTGAAATAATGAATTTAACAATGGTAACGGGTGGATCACGTAGCGGAAAGTCGGAATTTGCTGAGAATATGTTCAACACGGAACAGCCAGTTTGTTACGTAGCAACCAGTCGAACGGATTTTTTTGATCAGGAAATGGAACAGCGAATTAAGATACATCAAAAACGTCGACCGGATACTTGGGAAACTAAAGAAGAATATAAAAATTTAGGACAATTAATCGTCGATACACCTTGTTCTTATTTCTTAATTGATGATGCGACAAACCTAACAACTAATCTTTTTTTTGATATTTTGGCGCGCATCAATAAATCAAATGATTTAGATGATGTGTTTGCAGAAAGCCTGTCACATACCGAAGTTGAACAGATAACAAAGAAAATTATGATTGAGTGGAATCGAATTTTTGAACTTACTCAAAATATTGATAAGAAAGTTGTCATTGTTACTAATGAAGTGGGGCTAGGTATTGTTCCCGCCACCAAATTAACTAGAATCCTGCGAGATATTTATGGATCGGTCAACCAATTAATTGCACAAAAGTCTGAAACGGTTTGGATTGTTGTGAGTGGACTACCCCTAAAAATAAAGGAAGGATAGGTTGAGGAAAATCGGAATCTTAAATGCATTAATTATTTACTTTCAATTTTTTACCCGAATTCCAATTAATAAAATGTTTAAAGACCCACAAAGAGAATTTAATCGTGGTATGCAGTATCTAACAATATTTGGACTGGTACTCGGAGTTATCGAAGCGGCAATTTTTTATTTAGTAACGTTTTTATTTCCAGTCTGGTTCGCATGGATTTTGATTCTCATTTTTGATGGGATTTTAACGGGGGGGTTCCATTTAGATGCTGTAGCTGATACCGCAGATGGAATGTTTTCTTCGCGAAGTGCTGATAAAATTCACGCGATTATGAAGGATAGTCGCTTAGGAACGATGGGGGCGCTCGCCTTAATTTTTTATTATATATCAATGATTGGCTGTGCAGTTATTATCAGTCAACATTTTGGTGTTTTAACCAATGTGTTGTTGGTTGCGATCACCATTATGAACACAAAAACTGGAATCAGTCTTGTTTTCTTTAATATAAAAAATGCGGACGCTGAAAATGGTCTTTTAAAAAGCTGGGGCCACATTTCAAAGGGTAAAATGCTTTTTGATATTGGCGTTTTCTTAATTGTTACTGGAGCAGCATTGGGTCTTAAGGGGCTAATTGCAGCTATTCTTAGTTTCTTATTTGTTCCAGTGTATAAAAATTGGATTTATAAACGGATTGGAGGGTTCACCGGTGATACCGTGGGGGCCTTTGCTGATATTTATCAAGTGATTTTTTTGCTTAGTTTTTTGGTGGTGATACGTCTATGGATATTATTTTAATTCGACACGGTCAGACTGATTATAATTTACAAAAAAAATTTTACGGTTCAGCGGATGTGCCACTTAATCAAAATGGTATTGAAGATGCACAAAAATTAAAAGATATTTTTCAAAAAAACGCGATTCAGTTTGATAGGGTCTACTTTAGTCCATTAAAAAGAGCGGTTGAGACAATGGAAACCTGTGTGAATAAATCGGCTGTCCGCATTAAAATGTCTAATTTGGTTGAAAAAAGTTTTGGTCACTGGGAGGGTCTTGATGCCAATCAAATTGAGAGTAAGTATCCAGTTGAATGGCAAAAATGGATTAATGATCCATTTAAAGTCACCCCAAGAGGAGCTGAAAAATTTGATTCTTTTGTCAAACGAGTTCAGCAGTCCACTGATTACTTAATTAATGACGCGCAAGTACATCAAGCTAAGACGATCTTGATAGTGACACATCTCGGAGTTTTACGAGTCATTGATCAGTATTGGAATGATCCTCAGGATGTTTTTTGGAATATTCAATACAAGTCAGGAAAGTACACGATTTATCAAATGACTAATCGAATTCCCAAATTAATGATAAGGAATATTGGATGATGGCAATTTTAATTACACGTAATATAAGCGAAGTTAATGAAGAGTTGCGGAGTGAATTGAAAGACATACCAGTGACCTATTTAAGCCTTAAGCGTATCGAACCGATCACTTTAAAAGTTGCAACGGAGAAATTAATTCGTTCAACTGATTATCTTGTTTTGACCAGTTTAGAAGCGGCTAAAATCATGATTAATGAAGATCTGATTGAAGATTTTAATAAAGAGTTGTTTGTTCTTAGTAACCACATTGCAAGGCTATGTGAAGCGAATGGATTCAAAAATATTATAGTTGCACAGAGTGAAAATCGAAAAAGCGTGTTGGAATCGGTCAAAATAATCAACCAGCAATCAGTGCATGGAGTTTTTTTAAAAGGGAATTTAGCTCCGATGATTGAGCAGGAAGGCTTGATGAATATCGATATTTATCGGAATACTTGGAGCAAAAAAGATCAAGATCGAGCAAATGAATCGTTAAAATATCCTGGGTATACCCAAGTGCTGATTACAAGTTCTTCTGCTGTTAAACGCTTTGCTCAATTAGAAAAACGAAATGTTTCTAAATTTGTAGGTGCAGATTTTTTTTCATTGGGGGATGCTACTTATCGGCAAATTAAGCAATTTGGTTTCAATGCGATCCCGCCTGTAAAGTGCGTTCCAGTTTTAAAAGAAACATTGAAACAAATGAATAATTTGAGAAAAGAAAGGGATTAAATGAAATGAAAGCGATGATCGTTTATGCAACTATTACCGGCAATAATCAGACAGTTGCAGATATCTTAAATGACCAGTTGACAAGCCGTGGAGTTGATGTTGATGAAATTGAAATTTCACAGGCGGACCCGACCGATTATCGAAATTATGACTTATGTCTGATGTGCGTTTATACATATGATGAGGGAGCATTGCCGGAAGAAGGACTTGATTTTTATGAGGATTTAGCCGGTGTCAATTTAAGCGGTAAGCTCTTTTGTGTAATGGGGTCTGGTGATACTTTTTATGAAGAATTTTACAATGTTGCAGTTGATAAATTTACTAAAGTATTTGAGCAAACTGGCGCGAAGCAGGGTGCCCAAAATTTAAAGATTGAGCTAGAACCGGATGAACAAGATGTTATGAAAATTGATCAAATAGCGGATGAGTTAGTAAAAGCTATTAAGGCAAAGGAGTAATGATATGAAAATATACACTAGAGCCGGCGATAAAGGGAAGACACAAGTCATTGGTCATGAAGTAATGTACAAGTCTAACAAAAGGGTTGTGTCATACGGAACTATTGATGAGTTGAACTCATTGGTTGGACAGACTCGTGCAAACTTATCAAAAGCCAATAAAGGGTTGGACGAGGAATTAGAAGAAATACAACAAATTTTATTTGACTGTGGTCATGACTTAGCCATCTCGTCTAAGAAAGAGGGCATTCCGTTTATGATCACTAAAGAATTAGGGTATGTGGCTAAGTTGGAGGATTTAATTGATAAATATACGGAACCTTTACCAAAAATCAAAAAATTTATTTTGCCTGCTGGATCTCCGACGGCTGCCGCATTACAGGTTGACCGGACTGTAACGAGGCGTGCAGAAAGAACAATTGTGGATTTAATGCAGGGTGAACCAGTTAATGACGAAGTTTTACGATTTATTAATCGACTATCTGACTATTTTTTTACAGTTGCTCGGTACGCCAATTTAAATGATAACGGTACAGAAACTTTGTACAGGAATAGTAAAAATATTTTTAGATGATTGGAGAAAAGATTATGAACACGAAACGATTAACTTTATTAGCACTTCTGATAGCACTTTGTGTGGTCGGAGCAAACATTAAGGTAATGGGTTCAGTGGCATTTGATTCAATGCCAGCCTTCTTTGGCACGTTGGTATTGGGACCCGTTCTGGGTGGCGTACTCGGTTTGCTGGGGCATTTAGTATCAGCAGGATTATCAGGGTTCCCGTTGACACTTCCAGTTCATCTTGTGATTGCTGGAATTATGTTTTTAACAATGTTAGCGTATGGCTATTTAAGAAAGGGAGTAAAAGGGAATACCTTTATAAGGGTTTTAATTTCCGACGTAGTTGCCTATGCGATTAATGTTCCGCTATCACTAGTGTTTCTTTATCCAATTCTAAAACAAGCAGTTTTTGCGTATTTCTTTCCATTAACTATTGCATCAATCGCTAATATAGTTGTTGCTGAAATTGTTTTTGCAGTTATCCGCCAGGCAAGGCCTAAAATGATTGCTAATTTTCAAAAGTGATGTGAGGTACAAACAATGTCAGTTATTAATCACGGTGGAAGAGGACAGCAGATTGACCCAGATCTGTTAGATTTTAGTGCCAATATTAACCCAATTGGGGTTCCCTTAGAACTAAAGAGAAAGATAAGCGCGAACCTTAATCAACTAATTTATTATCCTGATCCTGATTACTGCGGATTAAGGAAGCAGATTGCTGCAGCTTACAAACTAGATTTTAAAAATATATGGGTTGGAAATGGATCAGTTAGTTTAATTTATGAGGCCGTGAGAGTTTTGAATGTTCGAACGGCGTTAGTATTTGCTCCCACGTTTGGTGAATATGAGGCAGCAATGAGAAAGATGGAAATTGATATTCGAACTTTTCAACTGAATAAACAACAGAGTTTTCAGTACAACGCAGACGAAATTATTAGTTATTTGAAACAAAATTCTGATATTGATTTCGTTTGTCTATGCAACCCCAATAACCCAACTGGTTCTATGATTAATACGAATGCAATAAGAATGATCGTAAATTATTGTAATGCAAATCATATTTGGCTCATGTTGGACGAAGCATTTAATGATTTTTTATTAGAAGATCGCCAAACTTTTTCTTTTGAACAGGATATACGTCCTCAGGATAAAGTGATTATCATTAAGTCGTTAACTAAATTCTACGCTATTCCAGGGATTAGGTTGGGAATTGCAGTTTGTCCATCTGCCGATTTGGTAACACGATTGAAAGAAAGAATGGAACCGTGGTCAGTTAACACTTTTGCAGCGTTGATTGATGAAAATATTATTAATGATTCAGACTATAAGCAGGCTACTGCTGAATGGTTGAAGACAGAAAAAGGGTATTTGGAGAGGGAGCTTTCCAAAATTAGAGATATAAACTTTTATTCATCTCAAGTTAACTTTTACCTCTTAAAATCACCAAGAATGGATTTAGCAAAGAAGTTAATGAGGAGAAAAGTATTGGTGCGGGATTGCTCTAATTTTAGAATGCTGGATAGTAGCTATATTCGTATTGCAGTTCGGAGTCATAGGGAAAATGAAGTGTTGATAAAAAGCCTGAAACAAATTTTGGAGAGTAGTTTATGAAGAAAGTATTGATTGCGGGAGTTAGTAGTGGATCTGGTAAAACTAGTGTAACCTTGGCTTTAATGAAAGCCCTTACTAAAAAGGGATATAACGTTCAACCTTATAAAATTGGGCCTGATTTTGTAGACACAAAGTTCCACACTCGAGTAACTGGAAATGATTCACGTAACATTGATGATTTTTTGGTTCCTGATGATGACACCTTAGCTTATCTATTTGATAGGGATACCAGCGATAAAGATATTGGAATCATTGAGGGTGTAATGGGACTTTATGACGGTCTTGGAACTGATAAAGATGCGCACTCAACAGCTGGTATGGCAAAAAAATTAGGACTGCCAGTGATCTTAGTTTTGAACGGAAGATCAATGTCAACTTCTGCAGCAGCTATTATTAAAGGATTTATTAATTTTGATTCAGCGGTTGATGTTGAAGCAGTCATTATCAACGGCGTTATGAGTGATAATCATTTTACTCTTATCAAAAAGGCTATCAACCGCTACTGTCCTGGTATTAGGGTTCTGGGATATCTACCTTTTCAAAAAGAATACTCGCTTCCTTCTCGCCAGTTAGGCCTAGTTCCAGACCAAGAAATTGAGGGCGTTGATCAAAAGATTGCAGGATTGGCCAACATATTGGAAAAACATGTTGATATAAATGATCTTTTGAAAGTCGCAGTCGAACATCAAGCATCGGATACTAACCAGTTTTGGAAGATGATACAAAAGGAGAATATCATTCCGATTAAACTTGGAATCGCATTGGATGATGCTTTTAATTTTTACTATAGTGATAATTTGAAATTATTAAGCGATGTGGGTATTCGGATTATTCCGTTTAGTCCAATAAAAGATCAAAGATTGCCTCAAGTTGATGCAATTTGGATTGGAGGCGGCTATCCCGAGGAATTTGCAGTTGAACTGGCTAGTAACCAAGCCATTCAGCACCAAATTAAGCAATATGTTTTAAATGGGAAACCATTATTTGCTGAGTGTGGGGGCTTGATGTACATGGGTGATAAGCTGATTGATAAAAAGCAAAACGAATTCAAAATGACTGGTATCCTTCCAGGGGTCAGTACGATGACTGAACGTTTGAAACAATTTGGGTACTGTAAAGCTATTCCCCAATCGGACTGTTTAATTGGTAAAACGGGAGTAACTGTGGTTGGCCATGAATTTCATCATTCAGTTTTTGAACCAGAAAGCGGGAAATTAAATCCGATTTTAAGCATAAGCAAACAGCGTGATGGAGAAATAGTTAAAAGTTGGACTGGTGGTTATCAATATCAAAAAATGTTTGCAAGCTATCTACATGTCCATTTTTATCAGAGCCCAGAATTCTTCGTTAACTTCTTAAAAGAATTGGGGGCAATTACCAAATGAGTGTGATCAGCATGACAGTATGTGGTTTTTTGTTAGACCTTTTAATTGGGGATCCATATAGCTGGCCCCATCCTGTTAAAGTGATTGGAAACTATATTCAAACAATCTTAAACTGGGTCTTTAAACTTAAACTAACTAATTTGCAAAAAAATTGGATGGGTATAGCAATGTGGATAAGCGTTGTGGTTCCTACTGGGTTAGTAATATGGGGAATTATGCGATTGGCTAATTTTAATGAATATATCTATTTAATTGTTGGAACATACTTCGCGTACACAGCAATTTCGGTGAAGGGGTTAGCGGTTGAAGCCCATAAAATAATGAAGTCTGTTCGAAGCGATAACTTAAGACAAGCTCGAAACCAATTAGGAATGATTGTGGGAAGAGAAACAAGTCAACTAACTGAAGAAGAAGTTTTAAAAGCCACGATTGAAACGGTCGCTGAAAACACATGTGATGGTGTAATCGCCCCATTGTGTTACTTACTGATTGGAGGACCAACTTTAGGATGGATATATAAGGCTGTTAATACACTTGATTCTATGGTCGGATATAAAAATGAAAAATTCCAATATATTGGAAAAGCATCAGCTATCATTGATGATTACTTCAATTATATTCCGGCTCGATTAACGTGGTTACTAATGGTAATGACCATCTCAATTATGCGATTAAATACGAAAGAAGCTATAACTGTGAGTTTGAGGGACAGGCGCAAACATAATAGTCCTAACAGTGCATTCTCTGAATCCGTTGTGGCCGGATCGTTAGAGTTGCAATTGGGGGGGCCACATATTTATTTTGGAACGATTGTATCTAAACCGTTTATTGGAAACCCCCAGAAAAAAACGACAACGATTGATGATGTTCAAAAGACGATTCAAATTTTGTATGGGACAGCCTTAATAGCGTTAATTATTTTTGGAACGATTCGATTTTTAATTAGTTTAAAGGAGACTGATATGAAAGACTACATTAAAATTTCCAAATCAGATTACAGATAAAAGCTTTGAGATGATTCATGATGAAATTAATCAGATTGATCCAACATACCATTTTAGTTCAGCAATTGAAGATGCGATTATTACTCGGGCAATTCATACAACGGCTGATTTTGATTATATGAATAGTTTGAGCTTTACGAATAAAGGCATTCAACGAGTTGCAAACGTTCTGCAAAATGGTGGAGAAATTTATACGGATACGACGATGGCACTATCTGGTATTAATAAACGTAAATTAAATGAATTAAATGTAAATTATCAATGTCTAATTGCTGATCCTAAAACATTTGAATTAGCGGCTAAAAAACATATTACACGCTCGATGGCAGCAATTGAAATGGCGGCGCAGTCTAATCGCGAAAAGATTTTTGTGATAGGAAATGCTCCCACCGCATTATATAAAATTTTAGAAATGCACGATCAGAACCAATTAGATGTCAGTGCAGTGGTAGGAGTTCCAGTTGGTTTTGTGGAGGCAAAGGAAAGTAAAATTGCGATGGATGAGAGCAGTATTCCATCGATCGTAAATATTGATCGAAAAGGTGGCAGTAATTTAGCAGCAGCAATTGTAAACGCAATTTTGTATAACTTGGATTTAGCTAGCGGTGAATAGAATGGATGAAAAAAATGACCAAAATTACGTTTATGATAACGGTCGTAAACTTCGCAAAGGTTTTACAACTGGAACTACGGCTACAGCGGCATCCGTTGCTGCAACTCAAATCCTACTGAATCAAAAGCCACTTGATGAAATTGCTGTGCAAGCCGCTAATGGTCAAATTGCCAAATTCAATATTGATAGTGTTGAGTTTAATCAAGAATTTGCTAAGGTGGGCATAAAAAAAGATGGCGGCGATGATCAAGATGCGACAGATGGAATGATGGTGTATTCAAGAGTCACACTTCGCATAGACAATGAGATTACGATTGATGGTGGGGAAGGAGTTGGCCGTGTCACTCAAAAAGGATTGGCTAATCCACCTGGTATGGCGGCTATCAATCCAACTCCACGTAAAATGATCCGACAGTCTGTACGAGAAATACTGGGAAAAAAGCAGGGAGCAGATATTATTATTTCGGCTCCTGAAGGTGTAGAAATCGCTAAACTTACTTATAATCCTAAACTCGGAATTGTAGGGGGGGTTTCGATTTTAGGCACTAGTGGCATTGTGGTTCCAATGTCGGAAGAGAGTTGGAAACATTCTATTTCGATTGAACTCAATATCCATCATGAAAAGGGCGAAAAAGAAATTATTTTGACACCTGGAAATTATGGCGAAGATTTTACACGAGACTATTTAAAAATTCCGTTAGATAAGCAAGTTCAAATGAGCAACTTTGTTGGTTACGTTTTGCACGAGGTACAGCGAATTGGGTTTGAAAAATGTTTAATGGTTGGTGATCTCGGAAAATTTATTAAAGTGTCAGCTGGGATATTTTCAACGCACAGTAAGGATGCGGATGCTCGTGCAGAAGTGATGGTAGCAAATTTAGCACTACTTGGAGCCCCAAAGGAACTGTTGGAACAGGTTTATAGCTGCTTAACCACAATTGCGATGATCGATTTGATCAATCAAGCTGGGTACCAGGCTGTTTATCAACAGATTGTTGATAAGATTAAATACCGATGCGAAAAACTGTTAGCTCACCGATCTCCTCGTGTTGATTTTGATGTTGTACTTTTCTCAGGTAAAGATTTCTTGGCATCAACCAAAAAAGTGGATGAATTGAGGAGTGACTGGCAATGATTCAAATTGTTGGGATTGGGCCTGGTGAGCAGGACTTAATTTTACCGAATGCAAAAGAGAAAATTGAAGATGCTGATGTTGTGATTGGTAGCCCGCGTCAGCTGGGTTTATTTCAAGTTAAGCATGAAATGAAATTGCCAAAGCTGGCGGAATTGAAATTGTTTTTAGAGCAAAACACCAGTAAAAATATAGTATTACTTGCTTCAGGCGATCCAAATTTATATGGGATTGCTAATTGGGCACGAAGGGAATTTGGGAAAAACATAGTTAACGTAGTTCCCGGAATAAGCTCAATTCAGTATATGTTTAATCGGGTGGGAATTGCGATGAACGATTCGTTCTTAACTAGCAGTCACGGACGGCATCCAGACTTTGATTTTTTGTTGCAACATGTAACCGTTGGTATGGTAACAGATGAAAATCTAGGACCATTTGAAATTGCACAGGAGATTTTGAAGCGAAAGCAGAGAAGATTGATTTATATAGGAGAACAATTGAGTTCAGCTGATGAGCAAATTAGTTGTTATCCTGCTGAACAAGTTCCAAAAAAAAAATTCAAGATGAATGTGGTGTTAATAACAAATGAATGATGATCAATTTTTACGAAATAAAGTTCCAATGACCAAAGCGGAAGTTCGAAGTGTCAGTATTGAACGATTAGCATTGGGCCATAAGAAAAGCATGCTAGATATCGGTTCTGGAACTGGAAGCGTCAGTATTCAAGCATCACTTGAATATCCTAACTTGAAAGTGACTGCTGTAGAGAAAAATCCAGATGGAATTGCAATCATGCGGGAAAATCTAAAGAAATTTAATATTAAAAATATTGAACTAATGTCAGGGACCGCACCTACGGATCTTCCGGATCAAAATTTTGATTCAATTTTTGTTGGAGGATCTGGCGGTGAGTTAGGCGAAATTATTGAATATAGCTTTGAACATCTCAATAAAAATGGATGCTTGGTATTAAATTTCATTTTGCTGGAAAATGCGATTGAGGCAACTCAATTGCTGGAAAAATCTGTGTTTAGTGATTTACAGGTTTCACGGATTGAAGTTTCACACATTAAAAAATTAGGGAAGGGGCACTTTTTTGTGCCTCAAAACCCCACAATAATAATTAGTGCACGAAAGGATGGAGAATAATGTCAATTATCAGTTTTGTAGGAGCAGGCCCTGGAGACCCAGAATTAATCACCCTTAAGGGATATAGAAAGTTGCATGAGGCTGACGTGGTAATTTACGCGGGTTCATTAATTAACCTTGCCTTATTAGACTATTGTAAAGATGGGGCAGAGCTTTACAATAGTGCTTCAATGAATTTAGATCAAATAATTGATCAAATGGAAGCATCTATAAAAGAAAATAAAAATGTTGTTCGTCTTCAAACTGGCGATTTTTCAATTTATGGTTCGGTTAGAGAACAAATTGAAGAAATTAAAAAAAGAAATCTTGAATTTGAATTTATTCCAGGCGTAAGTTCTTTCTTAGGAGCCGCATCAAGTATGCAATTTGAATATACTGTTCCTCAGATTTCACAGAGTGTAGTTATTACTCGTATGTCAGGGCGGACTCCGGTTCCTGAACGTGAATCAATTAAATCATTTGCAAGACACCAAACTTCAATGGCCATCTTTTTGTCAGTAAGCGGTATTGATAACGTTGTAAATGATTTGATTGAAGGAGGATATAAAAAATCAACCCCAGCGGCGGTAATTTATAAAGCCACATGGCCTGATGAGTTGACAATTAAGGGGACCTTGGAAAACATTGCTAAAAAGGTTGAAGATGCAGGTGTTAAGAAGACAGCGTTAATCCTTGTAGGCGATTTCTTGGGCAAATCGTATAACTATTCACACCTTTATGATCCAACGTTTACCCATGAATTTAGAAAAGGAATTGAAAATGACTAAGGAAAATATTGCAGTGTTTGCAATTACTGGGAATGGCTTGAAGCAAGCGGAAAGAATTCAAAAAGTCCTCGTTGATGATTACAATGTCCAATTATTTATACCGGCTAGATTACAAACAGATATTTTAGCTAATTGGATCCAAAAAGGGGATTTTAAGGCAACTCTTCAAACTCAATTTAAAGCAGTAAGCTGCTTAATTTTAATTATGGCATCTGGGATTGCTGTTCGTTCGATTGCACCTGTTCTAGAGGATAAAACAAAGGATCCAGCTGTTTTGGTGGTTGATGAAGAGGCTAATCATGTTATTAGTCTTTTGTCGGGCCACGTTGGAGGTGCTAATCGTTGGGCAAAATTGTTGGCGGAACAATTAGAATCGGATCCGGTTATCACCACTGCCACCGATACTCAGAAAGTGGCTGCACTGGATAATTTGGCCAAGGATCTAAATGGTTGGTACGCTAATTTTAAAGACAATACTAAGTTAATTAATCGCAAATTAGTTGAACGGGACACAGTTTATCTTTTTATTGAGGACTATCTAAAAGGTATGGTTGAAACGTTGAAGGGTTTTACAATTATTGAACGTGATCAGATTCAGGAAATTACCGAGGAACCAATTGTGGTTGTTTCAGACAGAACGAATTTTGATAAAGCTGAAAACCTTATTCAAGTTGTACCAAAAGTTAATGTTTTAGGGGTTGGGTGTCGAAAGAATGTAACAATTGAAATGATGCAAAATACATTTGTGACATTTATGCGAAAAAATCAGCTGGCTTGGAGATCCATTCAAAAAATTACGTCAATTGATATTAAGCAGTATGAACCAGCGGTTCAATATTTAGCACAAACTTTGAATACTGAACTGGTATTTAATTCGGCTGAGGAGCTTAAAACAGTGGATCAAAATTATGCTGGTTCCGATTTTGTACGTAAGACGGTTGGGGTTGGAAACGTGGCTTCAAGTTCAGCACATTTTCAGACACAACACCATGTTGTTGTAGATCAATTTCACGAAAATCAAATAACGATGAGTATCGGAAGATAGGGGAGATTAATTTATATGTTGTACATAGTAGGGATTGGACCAGGCTCACGTGATATTATGACCCAAGAAGCTATTAGAGCAATCAAACAGTCCGAAGTAATAGTTGGTTATAAAACGTACCTTAAAGTAATAGAAGATATGCTTCAAGGAAAAGAAACTGTTAGCAATGGTATGCGTGGAGAAGTTGAACGGTGTCAAAAGGCAATTAAAATTGCTAAAAAAGGAAAAACGGTTGCAATGATTTCAAGTGGCGATGCCGGTATTTATGGAATGGCAGGTCTGATTTTAGAGTTAGTTGATAAAGAGGATGCTGAGATTGAAATTAAAGTGATTCCTGGGGTTACAGCTAGCATTGCAGCCGCCGCTAAACTCGGTGCTCCTTTGATGAATGATTTTTGCCATATTAGTTTAAGCGACCATATGACACCATGGAAGGTGATTAAAAGCCGTATTGATGCCGCGGCCAAAGCCGATTTTGTGATTTGCTTGTATAACCCACGAAGTAGTGAAAGGCCTGAACTGTTAAAAGAAGCGATGGATATTATTACCAAGTACAAATCGGACGAAACTGTGGTTGGAATTGGTAAGGATGTAGCCCGTGTAAACGAGACTGAAAAAGTAACAACAATTAAAGAACTTAACTATGAAGAAATTAATATGACAACTATTGTTTTAGTTGGTAATAAGCATACGTATATTGCAAATGATCGAATGATCACACCACGAGGATATGAAATATGATTTTAGTAATGGGTGGTACAACTGAAAGCTTGGAAATTGCGGATGTACTTGAAGGAATTAAGGTCGAATTCATACTCTCAGTGGTTTCTGACTACGGTAAGGTGCTTGCAAATCAACACCATGGTCGCGTGATTGCACGTGCAATGGATGAAGCGGCATTGGAAGAGTACATCAAAGTAGAACATATCAATTTAGTGATCGATGCGACACATCCCTTTGCAAAAGTGGCTTCCCAAAATGCGATCGAAGCAACGGGGCGGTTAAATATAAAGTATATTCGTTTTGAAAGGCCCAACAATTATGAATCTGATCAAAATATTAGATTATTTAATACAGTTGAGGATGCCTGCAATGGATTACGGAAAACAGAAGGAACGATTTATTTAACGACTGGTAGTAAAACGGTTGAAGATTACGTCAATGCATTAGGAATTGAACGCATTCATGCTCGTGTGTTACCAGTACCATCCGTAGTTAGTAAGTTAACCGACGTTGGATTACGGGCCGATCAAATTGATGGCATGCGGGGACCCTTTTCGGAACAACTTAACGTTCAAATGCTAAAGCATGCTGATGCAAGTGCACTGGTTACAAAAGAAAGCGGGTTACAAGGCGGTATTAATGAAAAAATTGCCGCTTGCCAGGAACTAAACATTCCATGTTTCATCATCAAACGACCTCAGTTAGATTATCCACATATGGTTTCATCTGTTTCAGAATTAATGAAGGAATTGGGGTAAGTGTAATGGCAAAGGTTGGAAAAGTGGCGTTAGTTGGTGCAGGGCCAGGAGATCCCAACCTGCTAACCGGGTTAGCACAACAGAAGATTATGAATGCGGATGTGATTCTTTTTGATCGTCTAGTGGATCCAAGTATTGTTTCGATGGCAAATTCGAGTGCCAAGCTAATTGATGTTGGTAAGCTACCTCATCATCATCTTGTTAAACAGTCACAGACTAATCAAATGTTAGTTGACTTAGCTAAGCAAGGGTTACAGGTAGTACGCCTTAAGGCTGGTGATCCGTTTATTTTTGGACGGGGAGGCGAGGAAGCACAATTTCTGATTAAAAATAACGTTAGTTTTGAAGTGGTGCCTGGAATAACAAGTGCACTGGGCGGACTTACTGCGGTTGATATTCCGGCCACACATCGAGACTTCTCCTCTAGTGTACATATAATTTCTGCTCATTTAAAGGGTGACCAAAGTAATTTAAACTGGGCGAATTTAGCCCAAATGGAAGGTACTCTAATATTTTTAATGGGAATGGAGAACTTACCGTTCATTGTGTCGGAATTAGTTAAAAATGGCAAAGATAAGAATTGTCCAGTTGCAATTATTCAGTGGGCAACTCAGTGGCGTCAAAAATCTGTGTTTGGTTCATTAGCAAACATTGAAGACATTGTTGAGGAACAACATGTTGCTTCGCCCAGTATTATTGCGATCGGAAATGTTGTTCAATTGCACGAAGAACTATTTCGAATAAAAAAAATGGATCATCAACGCTTTATAATTGCAGCGGGCGGTAATAAGGATTTAATTGATGAATTACGAGGTCAGGGAGCTGGAGTTTTAACCTTTAGCGATGACTACCAATATCAGGCTGACCGACTGAATTTAAGTATGCTAGTTAAACAGCATCGTTTAATTTTTGATAATCACGTTGCTAGTGACCTCTTCATTGATTTCGTTACTCAACAAGGAGTTGATATGCGTCGTTTCAGCGAAAGTGAAATAGTGGCAACATCTCAGCAATTGGCAGAATATTTGGCTCAAAAAATGATTGCAGTTGACCGGGTAGTCCCCATGGCGGACATTGGAGCGGAAGATGGCAGTTTAGTTGCCGAAAATGAAGTTAAGTATGGTGCATCGGTAAAAAACATTATTCAAATCGGTATTACACCCCGTAGTGACGATTTAGATTATGGTGATGCTGACGTTACTATGTTGATAACTAATCTTAGTTCAGTAGATAATGTGGTCTCGTTTTTGAGGTTACACTGGCCAAATGAATGGTCAAAAATAAAAATAGTTGTCGAATCGGCGGACAGGGCTAGTTTTCTACGAGAACAGGGATTTAGAAATGTTAAAGAACTTTCTGAAATTACGATTGACACAGTGGTTGATAGATTTGGAGGTAACAAATGAGTAAAAATGCAATTGTAGTTGTTAGTTTTGGGACAACTTTTAAAGAAGCTCGCGAAAAAGATATTTTAGCAACCGAACAGGCTATCCAAAATTATTTTAGTGAATACGACATATTTAGAGCATTTACATCAAATATTGTAATAAAGCGAATTAAAGCTAATGAAGGAATTACAGTCCCAACATTACACGAAGTTTTGAAAGAATTAACGCAACAATTATATCAAAAAGTGATTATTCAACCTCTTCATATTATTCCCGGACATGAATTTCAATTAGTTTTAGAACAAGCAGATATCTTTGCAAATCAGTTTAGTCAAATCTCAGTGGGACGTCCTCTACTGGATAATTTTACTGACTATCGGACGGTGTCAAACTATTTAGCACAGCAGAAGAGTCTAGCATTGGATGAAGCAGTTTTGTTTATGGGACACGGTACTGATTCTAAAGAGGCTTTTGCGGCATACGCATGTTTAGATCACATGTTGTTAGAAACCCAGCATTATGTTGGAACAGTTGAAGGTTATCCAACAATTGAGGATGAAATTGAGAGATTGAAACGGGATCATATGGAAAAGGTAACTATGATTCCGTTTATGTTAGTGGCAGGGGATCACGCCAATAACGATATGGCTTCAAGCAATGAAAATTCATGGGCTTCTAAGTTAAAAAAAGAAGGATTTACTGTAGAGTCAGAATTGAAAGGCTTAGGGGAATCCGAAACAATTCAAAAGCTTTTTGTTAAGCATGTTAGACAAGCTATCAGAGAGGTGGAAAATGAGTAAGTTATTTGGAATCGGAGTTGGACCAGGAGACCCGCAGTTACTCACCGTAAAGGCAATTGAAACAATTAAGCTATTAGATGTGTTATACACGCCGACAGCTCGAAATAATAAACCAAGTACGGCATTTCGAATCGCAGATCAGTATATCCCAAAAGAAATTGATGTTAAGAAACGTAAATTTCCAATGACGAATAATTGGCATGAAAAAAGAAAAAGTTGGAATTTGATTGCACAAGAAATGGTCACAGATGTAAAACAGGGTAAGAACGTTGGATTTTTAACATTAGGAGATCCATCGGTTTATAGCACATTTAGCTACATTCAGGAATTGGTAGATGATCAAATTAAAATTGAAATTATTGCCGGTATCTCATCATTCTCGCAGATTGCTGCGATATCGAAAATGCCATTAATGCTGGATGATGAAAGTTTGATTGTAGTTCCAGCCAATACTAAGCAAGTGCACCTAGAACAGTTAATTGAAATTGGTGAGAATATTGTTGTGATGAAGGTGGCAATTAACTATCCGAAACTGTTTGCGTTTCTCAAAGACAGTGCATTATTGGATCAAGCATACTTAATTTCAAATGCTTCAATGGAAACGGAACAAGTAATTAATTTGCAGGATTGTGATGGAACAGAGGATTTGCCATACTTTACCACGATGCTAATTAAAAAAGAGGGTAAGGATAAGTGAAAAAAGGAATTTTAGTCGTTACTTTTGGAACAACTAGTCTTAAGGCGCGACAAGCTACAACCAATAAAATTATAAAGAAAGCAAAGGAACAGTTTCCTGATTTTTTGGTACAAGGAGCTTTTACTTCTCGCAAAGTGATGGATAAGATTAGTAATCAGGAGCATACAAACATTGAGTATCTTGATGACGCTATTCAAAAACTGAAGCAAAAGGAATGCCGAGAATTATATGTTGAACCATTGTATCTGACAGAAAGCAACGATTTAGCAAAATTGCAAACGGTTATTCACGGATATGATGCAGATTTTCAAAAAATTGTTTTTGGAGATCCACTATTAACCACAGTTAATGACTTTAAAGACTTTGCCATTTTTTTGAATAGTGTCGGTGATTTAAAGTTGGATGAAGGAAACTTATTTATTGGTCACGGCACCGCTAAGAGTAACCGTTTCATTTTACATACCACCCTAGATTATATGATGCTTGATACTAATTCATTTGTAGGAACCGTTGAAAGTTATCCCGATTTAGGCTCAATTATGCAACGAATGCGTATAAAAAACATTCAAAGGGTTCATCTTTACCCGTTAATGCTCGTTGCCGGCATTCATGCTAGTAAAGACATTGTTTCAGGGGAAAAGGGAACTTGGAATAAGATGCTGATGGACGGCGGATTTGAAACAACCGGCCAGTTGATTGGATTGGGTGAATATGAGTTTGTTCAAAATAAGTTTATTTCAAATTTAAAACGGGTGGTTGAAGTGAGTCGTTAGTATTTTTGAAAGGAGGTGACTAACATGACAGAATTGGAAAAATTAAGTGGATTAACAAGTAATAATGAAATGAATAAGTCTCAGAATCTAATGACATCTGCAATGATGACTAGTGGAATTACCACGACTTCCGGACTTAAGATGACAACTGCATCGAAATAAGTAGTTGTAACATTCATTTCAATACTTACAAAGCCGTTTTCAGCTAATTAACGCTAGTTGTAAATGGCTTATTTTAGAGGGCAAAATGAAAAATGAGCTAGTATTTTCCAAATTTTCCGCAGTGGTTGCGGAACAATATTTAGATAAATTACATCAAATGATATGGGAACATCACTCGCTGTTAGTTAAGCCAATGCGATTACAGGAAACCATGATGAATGAAATAATGATTGAAATTGATACAATATGTAGACGCGCATTGGTTTACGAATTTAAGCAATTTGAAATGAGAACAACGGGGCAGTTAACTTTTCAGGAAGGTTCAACAAAATGCTTAATTCATTTTTGTAGTCAAATTAATTCATCATATGTTGCGAAGTTTATGCAGCGGTATGCATACCTAGATGGCCTAATAAAGCGAAGAATTCCTATGATTATTAATTTTGGCGGAAGTGTTCTCGAAGATTTTGATTCTGATCGTTTTCAATTGGGTCAAAAAATTCTGAATTGTACTGGAAGCCAACTTAGAATTGAAGATTTTAATTACCAACGTAATGACACTAGAAATGGTGCACAGAAGGTGTTAGTGATTATCACTAGTTTTGGTAAAATTGTATATAAACCACATCGTTTAAATAACGATATTTTCTTTGAAAAGATGTTAGGACTGCTGAATAAAAAAAGTGGGAAGAAAACCAAACTGGTCGGTGTAAAGTCAATTACGGTTGATTTGCACGGTTGGCAAGAATATATTAATCAGTCTGAATTTAAGGGCTCACCTTCAGAATATTATTATGAGTTTGGAATACTCGCTGCATGGGCTTGGCTATTTAAAATTGGAGATTTGCATAATGGAAATGTATTGCAAACTGCACAGGGAATCAGAGTTATTGATCTTGAAAATCTGATGACAAATCAAATTTCAGATGAGTCGTCTGAGAAAATTGGTGACTGTTACAGCAATTTTATTCGGGATTCTGTGCTTGGCAGTCTACTTTTACCACTCCATATTAAGTTTTACAACGAAACGATTGACTATTCCGGTTTTAGAGGTAGTAAAGAACAATACATAAAAGTAAATCAGTTAGTAGATTTAGGAACGGATAATCTTCGTTTTGATTTCACGGAAAAACGGATTATTAAAAATGATTTAGAGTTAAAGAATGAACCGGTGGTTAGGTATCAGAAGGTAATTAATCAGGGATTTATTATTGGTGTCCAGTTTATACAGGAACATTTATCAGAAGTAAAAAGATTACTTGACGGTACTTACAGCCGTCAACTTGTGGCTTCGTCCGATTTTTATAAGAAATTGCAAGGAAATATGACACATCCCAAGTATGCAACTTCAATGGAGCAAGTAAATGGCTTAATTGGTATGCAGGTTGAATTTAGCAACTTGGATAATCAAAAAATTTTGACCGATTTGAAAAACTATGATATTCCCTACCAAGAATGTGAAATTAACGAAAAAGATATTAATTATTTAATTTTTCAAGTTAGTAAAATTACACCATTTCAAATTGATCAACAGCTTGAGTTAATCAGGTGTGCACTGAAAACATTAGAAGAATCGCCTGCACAAGCAAAGGTAACAAGTGACATAACGAATGTTAAGCAACGAATTTTTAAAATGGACTTTGAACATAGTATTTTGTTCATATCACAGTTCAATGAGGATCAACGATTAATAATGGCACCGATTGATTGTTCTTTATGGGTCGGTTTAGGTGAGATTGAAAATATTTTATTGTTTTCTGATAGAAATAATACCGATTTAGTTCAACGAACCTTAAAAACTGTTCTGGAAATGTATCCAGTTGAACAGTTAATCGCTGAGGGCCTACTCAGTGGTTATAACGGGGTTGGGGCTTATCTTTTAGTTCTTGCACACCTCAAATCAAAGTGGGCAATACAGCAGATGCATTTGATTTTAAATGAATTGCTACACAGTGAATTATTGATCCAGGATTGGAGTTTCTTTGAAGGTGCAGGGTCGTTAGTTTGGATTGTTTTTCAGTTAGCAGCACATACGGATTTTAAAAAACAATGTTCGAAATTACTTGTTATGCTTAAAAAGCAATTTGATGTGAAGAAAGTTAAGTCTCGAATTGAAAAAAAATTAATTGTAATTTGTTTAGGAAAGATTGTTGATAGAAGAGATTTGCCCAGGAATATTAATTATCCAATTCGTGGAAGCGTTCGTGAGGGTGTTTTATTAGTTAACTTGAGTAGTATTAAAAGTTCAAATTATCTAGAAGAATATTTAAAAAAGGCATGGGGTAAACAGGCGTTTAAGGTGCCTACTAAAAATGATTCGATTCAGAACGGATTGATAGGCAAACTTTTAGTTGCAAAACGGTTAGATTACTATGGTAAAAAGAAAGAACAGAAAAAACGGGAATTGATGGCTAGAATTGATGCAAAAAATCCACGGGTGCTTGGAGAAACTTGGGGAGTTGGATATGCTGGATTGCAATATTATTTGCTTGCAGAGCAAACAGGAAATGCGGATTTATTATTTTGTAAAGTAGGATGGGATGACTGACGTATGGACTTAAACAAAATTACAATAAAAGCGGTCAAGCCAATTGTTGGGCAACAAATGCAAGATAAGTTAGACCGGCTGGCAAAACCACAACGGGGTCTAGGAAATCTCGAAAGAATGGTAACTAAAATTGCATCAATTCAGGAAACTTTGGATATTCAGGTTGATCGTCGGACCTGTTTAGTTTTTGCTGCGGATCATGGAATTGAGCGGGAACAAGTTTCAGCGACCCCAAGAGAAGTGACTAGCAAGCAAGCAATTAATACGATTAACGGTCACACAACGGTTGCTGTTTTGGCTCATCAAAATCGGTGTAAGGTAACAGTTATTGACGTTGGCGTTGATGGTCTTCCAGCAAGTAAAAAAATCATTAATCATAAAATCAGTGATGGTACGAAGGATTTCCTCCAAGAAAATGCTATGTCACGGCAAGAAGCAGTGAAGGCGATAAAAGTCGGATATGAAGTTGCTGAAAAAGAGTTGAGGGAGGGAGCACAGTTGTTATTAATTGGAGAATTGGGGATTGGAAATACTACAACTGCATCAACGTTAATGGCGGCAATTACGGGACTTCCTACCGAGTTAATTGTTGGAGCGGGATCTAATATCTCGTCAAAACGATTTAAGCACAAAATTCAAGTTATCAATGAGGCTCTGCGTAAACGATCCTTTAATCAAGATGATCCTGTTGACTTGCTAGCAAAGGTAGGTGGATTTGAGATTGGTGCAATGTGTGGTGCGATTCTTAAGGCAGCGGAACAAGGAGTGCCATTGATAATGGACGGATTTATTGCAAATGTAGCAGCATTACTCGCTCAAAAAATCAATCCTAACTCGGTTGGTTATCTGATTGCATCACACTTGTCACGTGAACCAGGCGCAAAACAAGCATTGAATCTATTAGATTGTGAACCGGTTCTTAATCTTGACTTAGCAGTTGGAGAAGGCAGCGGCGCAGTATTGTTATTATCAATGATTGATGCAATGCAGGCAATTTTGCAAGGCATGAATACAACAGATGATTTGAATTTTGAATTTACAAAATAAGAATAGTTGACATTTTTTTGATAATTATTTGTATTTTTTTGTGAGATTCTAGTCATAATAAAATTATGCTAAAAAGTAGTGATATTATTCATAAAAGAAATTGTTTCATTTAAAAGAGGTGGATGCTTTGCGAAGACCAATGTTTATTGGACCAATTGGCTGCGGTAAAACAACATTATTGCAACGAATGAATAATATTGAAATACATTATAATAAGACTCAGTCGGTAGAGTATTATGACAACGTGATTGATACACCCGGGGAATATATTGAGCACCGGCGTATGTATACAAATATTGCAACTACTGCAATGGACGCTGGCATAATTGTGATATTGCAAAGCATTAGCGACCCGCGGCTAATTTTTCCAGAGGCATTTAGCACGATGTTTGGACGACCAGTAATTGGTGTGATTACCAAAATGGATCTAGCAAAATCTAATACCGAAGTAGAAGTGATTGAAAAAAGACTTCGTAGTGCGGGTGTGAAAAAGATTTTTAAAGTATCCGCATTGAACAATGAAGGTGTGACAGATTTTAAAGATTTTCTAGATAATTCTAATATTCAATAATGTTATTTTTTTATTAAAAGCACAGTAATGTTGATTTGAGACGAAATATTCGTAAATCAAAATCAATATTACTGTGCTTTTTGATTTAATTTGTTTAATTTTGTCATTTTAAAAATAAATTGTCATATTAGTGTGTTTCGATGTGGATATTTAAAATGAACTACTTAATAAATTGCAAGCGTTTTCAATTATACTAAAAGTGCTTCCAAAGAGTATTTGGAAATAAAAAAATGGAGGAACATATCTTATGGAACAAGAAGCATTGGGTTTAATCGAAACAAAAGGTTTGGTTGCATCAATTGAAGCAGCAGATGCAATGGTTAAGGCAGCTAATGTTGACTTGGTAGGACAAGAAAAGATTGGACATGGCTTGGTAACTGTAATGGTTCGTGGTGATGTTGGTGCTGTAAAAGCTTCTGTTGACGCGGGCGTTGCCGCAGCAGAAGAAATTGGCGAAGTATTATCAAGCTATGTAATTCCTCGTCCACATACAGATGTTGAACGAATTTTACCTAAGAAGACACAAGATTAATTATTGTGTTGCAAATTTAGTTAGTCCTTTTAGTTAATAATTGGAGGAATGGGTATGAATAACTTTTTAAATTCAACGAGTGTTGTTCCCGAATTTGTCGGTTCAACTGAACTGGGTGACACGATTGGAATGTGCATCCCAGCAGTTGATGCAATGCTTTTAGATAAATTACAGGTTAGTACAAAAAAGTATTCGGTAATCGGAATCTTAAGTTCACGTACCGGTGCGGGTCCCCAAATCTTAGCAATGGATGAAGCTGTAAAGGCAACTAATACGGAAGTGTTAGATGTTGAATGGCCTCGTGATACTAAAGGTGGGGCAGGACATGGTGTCTTAATTTTAATTGGTGGCAATGATCCATCAGATGTCCGTCAAGCTATTTCGGTAGCATTAGAAAATTTACCACGTACTTTCGGTGATATTTACAATTCACCAGCGGGTCATTTGGAATTACAATTCACGGCAAGTGCTGCGGGTGCTGTTCATATGGCATTTGGTGCTCCGATTGGAAAAGCTTATGGATTAATCTGTGGAGCTCCATCAGGAATTGGCGTAGTTATGGCCGATACGGCAATTAAAACGGCCGGTGTTGAAGTTATCAAATTTGCTTCTCCTTCACATGGAACTAGTTTTTCAAATGAAGGAGCATTACATATTTCTGGTGACTCAGGTGCAGTGCGCCAAGCAGTTATTGCAGGTCGGGAAGTTGGTTTGAAACTCCTAGGTCAGTTGGGTGGAGTTGAACCTAAAAATGATTTTCCTGCTTATATTAAGTAGCGAAAGGAGGAGTGAATAATCGTGAAACGACAAAAAAGGTTTGAAGAATTAGAAAAGAGACCAATTCATGAAGATGGTTTTGTTCGCGAATGGCCGGACGAAGGATTAGTAGCAATGATGGGGCCAAATGATCCCAAGCCAAGCATTAGAATCGAAAATGGAGTTGTAACAGAGTTAGATGGTAAGCAAAGAGCTGATTTTGATTTAATTGATCTATATATAGCTGAATATGGAATTAATTTAAATAATGCCGAAAAGGTAATGAACATGGATTCGGTTAAAATTGCTAATATGCTAGTCGATCCTAACGTACCTCGCAAGGAGGTTGTTGATATTACGACTGCAATGACCCCTGCGAAAGCAGAAGAAGTTATTAGTAAGTTGAACTTTGGTGAAATGATTATGGCAACGCAAAAAATGCGTCCACGTCGTACACCTGCTACACAATGTCACGTTACTAATATTCGAGATAATCCAGTACAAATTGCGGCTGATGCGGCTGATGCAGCTTTGCGTGGATTTCCAGAACAGGAAACAACCACAGCGGTTGGACGTTATGCTCCGTTAAATGCTATTTCGATTATGGTTGGTTCCCAAACAGGTCGCCCCGGAGTTCTAACTCAATGTTCAGTTGAAGAAGCTCTTGAACTAAGCTTAGGAATGCGCGGTTTTACCGGTTATGCTGAAACAATTTCGGTTTATGGTACGGATCAAGTGTTCACTGATGGTGATGATACGCCTTGGTCAAAGGGATTTCTTGCTTCATGTTATGCATCACGTGGTCTGAAAATGCGGTTTACATCTGGATCTGGTTCAGAAGCTATGATGGGTTATACCGAAGGAAAGTCAATGTTATATCTTGAATCACGTTGTATTTTCATTACCAAAGCTTCAGGTGTTCAAGGATTACAAAATGGTGGTGTGAGTTGTATTGGGATCCCAGGTGCAGTTCCTTCAGGAATTCGCTCCGTTATGGGTGAAAATCTATTATGTATGATGCTTGACCTAGAATGTGCATCTGGTAATGACCAAGCATTTTCACATTCAGATATGCGTCGAACTGAACGTTTGTTAGGGCAATTCATTGCCGGTACTGATTATATTTCGTCGGGCTACTCTTCAACACCAAACTATGATAATACATTTGCTGGTTCTAATACAGACGCAATGGATTATGATGATTACTACATTATGGAACGTGATTTAGCTCTAAATGGTGGTATTCATCCAGTTGTTGAAGAAGATGTTATTAAGGTTCGAAATAAAGCTGCAAAAGCTCTTCAAGCCGTTTTTGAAGAACTTGGCTTACCAAAGATTACTGATGAAGAAGTCGAAGACGCAACCTATGCTAATACTTCTAAGGATATGCCAGATCGTAATATGGTCGAAGATATGAAGGCTGCTCAAGATCTAATGGATCGTGGGATTACAGCTGTTGACATCGTTAAAGCACTTTACAATCGTGGCTTTAAAGATATTGCTGAGGCTGTTTTAAATCTTCAAAAGCAAAAAGTCTGTGGTGATTTCCTTCAAACATCTTCAATTTTCGATAAGGATTGGAATATCATTTCTGCGGTTAATGATGCAAACGACTATCAAGGACCAGGTACAGGTTACCGACTTGAAGAAGATAAAGAAGAATGGGAACGCATTAAGAATGTTCCGTTTGCAATCGACCCAGGAAATATGAAATTTTAATCTAAGGAGGCAGTGAAGATGGCTCAAGAAATTGATGAAGCATTACTAAGACAAATTGTAAAAAGTGTAATTGCTGAAAAAGGAACATTAGATAAGCCGATTTCATTTAATGGACAGGCAACAACAAGCACAAAAGAAAGTGTGGCTGTCCAAGATATCGATGATAGCGACCGTTCTACCTTGTCACATGCAGTTCCAGAAAAACATGTTGATTGGTTTAAGCACGTGGGACCGGCAAAGGCAGGATATTCGCGTGATGAAGTTGTTATCGCGGTAGCACCAGCTTTTGCAGAAGTCTTGGAAAAAAATATGACAGGAATTCCTCACAAAGAAATCTTACGACAAGTGATCGCTGGAATTGAAGAAGAAGGATTAAAGGCACGTGTAATTAAAATTTATCGTACTTCCGATGTTTCTTTCTGTGGAGCGGAGGCTGACAAGTTGTCTGGTTCAGGGATCGCGGTTGCAATTCAGTCAAAGGGTACTTCGATTATTCATCAAAAGGACCAAGAACCCCTATCTAATTTGGAATTATTCCCTCAGGCACCAGTTTTAACACCCGAGACTTATCGAGCAATTGGTAAAAATGCCGCTGAATATGCTAAAGGTATGTCACCAAGCCCGGTACCAACGGTCAATGACCAGATGGCACGGGTTGCTTATCAGGCCTTGTCAGCTTTAATGCATATTAAAGAAACTAAACAAGTTGTTCCTGGGAAACCCGCTGAAGAAATTGAAGTGAACTTTAATTAGGAGGATCGAAAAATGAGTGAAATTGATGATTTGGTTTCAAAAATCATGAGTCAAATGGGACAATCATCATCTGAGAAAAGTGGAACAGCAACCACGATTCCAACGAGTGATGATAACCATTCAGCTTTAACAGCAAAAGATTATCCACTCTATTCCAAACATCCTGAACTGGTTCATTCACCTTCAGGAAAAAGTTTAGACGAGATTACAATTGATAATTTGTTAAGCGAAAAAGTAAAGTCAAATGATTTGCGGATTACGACTGACACTTTGCGCTTACAGGGTGAGGTTGCTGCTGATGCTGGACGAAGTGCTGTACAGCGTAATTTGCAACGTGCGGCCGAATTAACCAAAATACCTGATGACCGTGTGCTAGAAATGTATAATGCACTGCGACCATACCGTTCAACAAAGCAGGAGTTGTTTGATATTGCGACTGAATTGAGAGACAAATATAATGCAACAATCTGTGCTGGGTGGTTTGAGGAAGCCGCTGCAAATTATGAAGCCCGAAAAAAACTAAAAGGTGACAACTAGTAAGGGGTTTTACACATGAAACGAGTAATAGGTGTTGACATTGGTAATTCTTCAACCGAGGTTGCTTTGGCTGAAGTGGATGACAATGGAAGTGTTAATTTTATTGATTCCGGTATTTCGGAAACAACAGGAATCAAGGGAACAAAGCAAAACTTAATTGGAATTAAGAAGTCTATTACACAGGTTTTAAATAAAACGGATTTTAACTTAAGTGACATTGATCTAGTTCGAATTAATGAAGCAACTCCAGTTATTGGTGATGTAGCAATGGAAACTATTTCAGAGACAATCATTACTGAATCGACAATGATTGGACACAATCCCAATACTCCTGGTGGTGTTGGAATAGGCTCTGGATATACGGTTAATTTGCTGAATTTAGTGAAAGAAAAAGATTTAAGTCGAAATTACATTGTCGTCGTTCCTAAGGGCGTTGACTTTGCTGATGCAGCAAAACTAATCAATGTTTATCGAATCTCTGGCTACAAGATTACGTCAGCCATTCTTCAAAATGATGATGGAGTTTTAATTAATAACCGTCTTGAGAAAAAAATGCCAATTGTTGACGAAGTTGAGTTGATTGATAAAGTACCAATGGGGATGTTAGCGGCCGTTGAAGTTGCAGATAAAGGAAAAGTGATTACACAGTTGTCTAATCCATACGGTATTGCCACTTTGTTCAATCTAGATTCAGATGAAACAAAGAATATTGTACCAGTTTCTAGGGCTTTGATTGGAAACCGTTCGGCTGTTGTTATTAAAACACCAGAGGGTGACGTTAAGGCACGAGTGATTCCAGCAGGTTCGATCAACATAGAGGGAGACAATGGGACTGACAAGGTAAACGTTGCAACGGGTGCAACAGAAATTATGAAACATATTAATAACTTTGATCAAATTACTGATATTTCAGGTGAAGCGGGAACCAATGTTGGTGGTATGTTAGAAAAAGTTCGTCAAACAATGGCAGAACTGACTGGTAAGCAGAATAAAGATATTGCAATTCAAGATCTTTTGGCTGTTGACACATCGGTACCGGTTAGAGTTCAAGGTGGTTTAGCTGGTGAGTTTTCAACAGAACAAGCTGTTGGAATTGCTGCAATGGTTAAGTCCGACCACTTACAAATGCAACGAATTGCTGATTTGATTCAATCTGAGTTACATATTGACGTTGAAATTGGTGGTGCAGAAGCAGAAGCTGCAATTTTAGGAGCCTTAACTACTCCTGGAACAACTAAACCGATTGCAATTCTTGATTTGGGCGCGGGTTCCACGGATGCTTCAATTATTAATCAAAAGGATGAAATTGTTGCAATTCATCTTGCTGGAGCCGGTGACATGACCACAATGATTATTAATTCCGAACTTGGACTGAATGATGTTTATTTGGCAGAGGATATCAAAAAATATCCCTTGGCAAAAGTTGAAAATCTCTTCCAAATTAGGCACGAAGATGGAACTGTTCAATTCTTTGATCAGCCGTTACCATCAGAAATCTTTGCGCGGGTAGTAGTCATTAAAGAAGATGGCTACATTCCGGTGCCCGGCAACATGAGTATTGAAAAAATTAAAACGGTTCGGCAAACTGCTAAGAAGCGTGTGTTTGTTGAAAATGCGCGTCGGGCTCTTCAACACGTGAGCCCAACTGGTAATATCCGTGATATTCCTTTTGTGGTTATCGTCGGTGGATCAGCATTAGATTTTGAAATCCCACAGCTCGTTACTGATGAGTTGTCACATTATAATCTAGTCGCTGGACGAGGAAACATTCGCTCAGTTGAGGGACCTAGAAATGCTGTTGCAACGGGATTGATTTTATCTTATGCAAGTCAAAGGAAGTTAAGTTGATGATGAATAATGATAAGCCTTCGATCATTGTAGCAATTGAAGATGAAAATCAAGCAATTGATAGGTTACAAAGCCTGTTTAATGGAATTGAAGAAGAAGAAATTCCTGTAACAACAATGGTTTTAAAATTTAACGATGTCAAACAAAGGGCATATCAGGCTGCACTTGCTTCGCGATTGTCAGTTGGAATTGGCTTTGAAGGAAGTGAAATAGTGGTTCATTATAAAAACTTGCATGAAGAAGAACCGCTATTTGATATTTTAAATGCCAACGCAAGTCAGCAAAGAATTTTGGGAGCAAATGCTGCAAGGCTAGTTAAAGGAACACCATTCAAGGAATTGAAGCAATAAGGTGGTGAAAAAATTGAAAACACTCGGTTATATTGAGGTTCAAGGGTTAGCAGCAGCGATTGTTGCTTCAGATAAGATGTTAAAAACGGCAGATGTCCATCTTAAAGCTGTTGAGAATTCAAAGGGTGGCGGCTGGATTACGGTTAACATCTCGGGTGATGTTGCAGCAGTGTCAGTCGCTATTGATACAGCTCGTGATTCACTTGGAAGTGCATACATCGGATCAACCGTAATTGCTAATCCTGCTGAGGGGCTTGATAAGCTAATTAAGACAGATGTTTTGTATGAAGATACAGTAAAGACATCAGTAGTCGAAAAGATCGAAGAACCGCTTGAAGAGTCTATTGAAAAAGTAGCAGAAACTCAAAAGCCTAAGGCGGCAGCTACAAAGAAAAAGAAAGCAACAAAGAATCATAAAAAATAAAGACAAAATAAATTTTAAAATTTCCTAGGAGGAAAATTATTATGAATAACGCATTGGGATTAATCGAAACAAAAGGTTTAGTTGCATCAATCGAAGCAGCAGATGCAATGGTAAAGGCTGCTAACGTTGAAATGGTTGGTCAAGAAAAAATTGGTAGTGGTTTGGTAACAATCATGGTTCGTGGTGATGTTGGTGCTGTAAAAGCTTCTGTTGACGCTGGAGTTGCTGCTGCTGAAAATATTGGAGAAGTTGTAAGTTCATACGTAATTCCTCGTCCACATGCTGAAGTTGAGAATATTTTACCTTCAATCAAGAAATAATTTAAAGAATTAAATAAAGGTGGATAAATATTATGGATGAAGATCAATTACGTCAAATTATTCGTAAAATAATTGAAGAGGAAATGGATCCAAATCGCATTCGCATTGGTGTTTCAAATCACCATATTCATTTGACTGATGAAGATTTTCATACCCTATTTCCAGATCAAAAAGAATTAACTGTTTTTAAGCCCCTATATCAACATGAAGAGTTTGCTTCAAATCAATTTGCTGATATTGTCGGGCCTAACGGAACAATCAAACATGTAAGAATTTTGGGCCCTAATCGCGCACATTCACAAGTTGAAATTGCTCGTTCTGAAGCATTTACTTTGGGTATTGATGTACCAATTCGTTTATCCGGAAATTTGGATAACACGCCAACCGTGAAGATTGTTACAAAAGACGGAGAAGTTGAGATACAAGGTGTGATCATTGCTAAACGTCATATTCACATGAGTTTGGATGACGCGGCTCGCTTTGGTGTAAAACTTGGTGATTCCGTTTCAGTTGAAATTGAGTCTGAAGAGCGTAAGACAATTTTCGAAGATGTCATTTGCCGTCCAAGAAAAGACTTCTTACTAGAGATGCACATTGATACAGACGAGGCAAACGCTGCCAATGTTAATGCGAATACGATTGGTAAGATTATCAAAAAGTAAACGTTAAGGGAGTGAGTATAAATGGATTCGATTGTTTCCCAAGTTATTGAAATACTAAAGCGTCGTAAGCAACAATCCAAGGATCTCACTTATCAAAATAGTGCTATAAGTCCAGATAAACAGATTTTTATTACAAATGGCAATATTAATTTGCGCAATGTTTCGATTCAATTAGTTTCAGAGCTTTATGCTTTAAGACGTGATAATGATTGGATTGACTGGATACTATATGGAATTGATTTTGAAACAAAATTCAATTTTTATATCGGATCGCAAACACTTAACTTTATTCCAATGAAAATGATTACGGATTGGCCAGTCAACTTCATTGTTAATCAAAGTAGCCCAGTATTTGCTTTTTATCACTCGCTGATCACCCGGAGAGACATAGCTGCCATACCTGATCAATCTACGGTTGTCGTTACAAGTCAGCAACGTTTAACAGAGGAAGCTCAGGAAATTAGCGTTTTAAAAAATTTGAAATTTCATGTAAGGACTGATGAAAATTGTATATGGCAAAGGTAGTTGGAAGTGTAGTTTCAACTCAAAAGGATAAGTCTTTAATTGGAAGAAAGCTAATGATCGTTCAAGCTGTTGATTCCAAAGGAGTAACGGTTCGACCAGAAGAGGTAGCTGTTGATGCTGTGGGAGCAGGAATTGGCGAATATGTTTTGCTGGTCCGGGGAGCTGGAGCTCGCAAGGCTAATCGTAACGAAGACTTTCATGACGTCAGTGATTGCGCAATTGTTGGAATAATTGATAGTTTTGATCATTAGGAGGGATTCATATGCCAATTTATACAAAGGGTGGCGATAAGGGTTCAACTAGTCTGTATGATGGTCAGCGGGTTAAAAAAGATTCGCTTCGAGTTGAAACTTATGGAACCTTTGATGAATTAAATGCAAATGTAAGCCTTGCCGATAAAATGTGTATAAGCACCGAGAACAAAGCGATTTTGCAGAAGGTTGAATATAAAATGTTCTTCTTACAAGGTGAAATAGCCACTTTGAATACGGATACTTTCCTAGAGAATAGTGTGACGATTACGGATGAAGATGTTCATTTTTTGGAATCAATAATTGATCGCTATACCGCTAAGCTACCCAAAGTTAAAAGCTTTATTTTACCAGGATCAAGTTTGGCCGGAGCCCAGTTGCATATTTGCCGAACAGTATGTCGCAGGGCGGAACGTCAATTTGTTCGATTTTCTTCGACTGAGAAAGTTCGACCTGTTTTAGAGCGATATATCAACCGTTTGTCAGATTTCTTTTATATCATGGCTAGGTCTGAAGATTACGAAGATTATCTGCGTCAAATAACCGAAGAAGTAATAAAACAGTACAAAGGGAAGTCGGGGGTTAACTAGGATGAATGAAGAACAAATTAATCAAATAGTACAAAGCATTTTATCTAAAGATAGTTCGGTTGATTCAAATTTGTTTGATCGACATAAAATGGAAAAGGTAATTGATGCCGCTGTTCAAAAAGCAGACGAAATTGGTGTTGGTGTGACAATTTGTATTATGAGTGAAGCAACTGTGGTACAAATGTTATTCCATATGCCAAATGCTAATTTAGTTAGTTCTGAGTTAGCACCTAAAAAAGCTTGGTCTGCGATTGCAATGAAAGAACCAACCAAGGAAATTAGTAAAGATATTCAACCAGGTGCACCTCTTTATCAAATGGAGACGATGCTTGATGGCAAGTTAGTTTCATTTCCAGGAGGTATTCCACTCGAATTAGGTGGGAAGATCATTGGTGCAATTGGCGTTAGTGGTGGATTAATTGAAGAAGATCAAGCAATTTGTGAAAAAGCCGTTGAAACTTTTATAAAGGAGACCAAATAACGATGGAAATGGATAAGTTAGAACAAGATATCCGCCGAATTTTAAGTGAGGAACTACAAGATAGTGATAATTCTGTAAGCGCTTCAAGTGATAATGGAACGAACGGAATCTTCAAAACAGTTGACGAAGCGATTGCTGCCGCTAAAGCTGCGCAAGAAATATATGTTGACAAATCATTGGCTTTTCGAAACCAAGTATTAGATGCCATTAAAGAAGGTTTCCGGCCTTATATTGAACAAATGGCTAAAGATATCAAAGAAGAAACAGGAATGGGTACTGTTGAAGCAAAGATCGCTAAATTGAACAATGCTCTATACAATACTCCTGGAACAGAAATACTCGAACCAGAAGCTGAGACGGGTGATGGCGGATTAGTATTATATGAATATGCACCATTTGGAGTGATTGGGGCTGTAGGACCAAGTACAAACCCATCTGAAACAGTTATTGCAAATGCTTTAATGATGCTTGCTGGTGGTAACACTGTGTACTTTGGTGCGCATCCTGGTGCTAAAAAAATCACACGATGGACAATTGAAAAGTTAAATGAATTTGTTTTTAAGGCAACTGGTATGAGAAACATGGTTGTTTCAATCGAAGAACCTTCAATTGAATCAGTTCAACAGATGATGCAACATCCTGATATTGCGATGCTTTCAATTACTGGAGGCCCTGGTGTTGTTCATCAAGCTATGATTAGTGGTAAGAAGGCGGTTGGTGCTGGAGCTGGTAACCCACCTGCAATTGTTGATGCAACTGCTAATATCGATTTAGCCGCACATAATATTGTGGATTCATCATCTTTTGATAACAATATTTTGTGTACAGCAGAAAAAGAAGTTGTTGTTGAGGAAAGCGTTAAAGATGAACTAATTTCTAAAATGCAAAACGAGGGTGCATTCTTGGTTACAAGTGCCCATGATATTGAAAAAATAGTTCAAATTACGATTGGTAAGAATGGTGCTCCGGACCGTAAATTTGTTGGTAAAGACGCAACATTTATTCTTGATAGTGCAGGAATTAATTATACTGGAACACCCAAACTAATTATTCTTGAGGCTCATAAGAATCATCCATTAGTAACAACGGAAATGTTGATGCCAATCTTACCAGTTGTTTCCTGCCCAACCTTTGACCGTGCATTAGCAACAGCTGTTGAGGTCGAACAAGGTTTACATCATACAGCTTCAATTCATTCAGAGAACTTACCACATATTAATCAAGCAGCACACCGTATGAATACATCAATTTTTGTTGTTAATGGTGCAACGTATGTTGGTACAGGAGTAGGTGCAAACGGCGCGCATGCTGGAGCATCAGCTTTGACAATTGCCACACCGACTGGTGAAGGTACAGCAACTGCTAAAACATTTACAAGACGTCGTCGTCTAAATTCTCCTGAGGCATTCTCACTTCGTTCATGGGAGGCATAATTATGGAGAAGATTTCAATTCCTACTAAAATTTTTTCTGGTAATGATAGTTTAAGCGAGCTTAAGAACATCTCAAATGAAAACGTATTGATGGTATGTGATTCATTTTTACCAAATACGCCGACGTTGGACGGAATTTTAAGCAACATTAATAGTAGTAATCAAGTCGCGATTTTTTCAAATGTAAAACCTGATCCACCTTTGGCAAACATTATGGAAGGGGTTCAGCAATTTACTGAAGTTTGCCCAACCGTTATGATTGGAATTGGTGGTGGATCAGCAATTGATACCGGCAAGGCAATTCGTTTCTTTGGAGAGAAGATAACGAATTCATATATTAAGGAATTTATTGCAATTCCAACTACTAGTGGTACTGGCTCAGAGGTCACAAACACGGCGGTTGTTTCGGATACAGAAAATCATCGTAAGTTTCCGATTATTAATGACCACTTAACACCGAATATTGCACTTTTAGATCCACAATTGGTAATGAGTGCGCCTAATAGTGTTACGGCATATTCAGGGTTGGATGTTTTAACACATGCTTTAGAGTCATTAGTTGCAGTCGATGCCAATACCATTACGGATGCATTGGCAGAAAAAAGTGTTGATGTAATTGCTAATACTTTGGTGGAATGTTTCAAACATGGTAAAAATGAGGAAGCACGAAAAATTGTACATGAAGCGTCTTGCTCTGCAGGAATAGCCTTTAATAACGCAGGGCTAGGAATTTGTCACTCAATTGCACATCAATTGGGTGCTAATTTCCATATTCCACACGGTTTAGCTAATGCAATGTTGCTATCGTATGTTGTTGAATATAACGCTTCAAATTCTAAATTAGCGATGCACAAATATGCAATTGCAACTCGTAAAGCTGGTTTAGCTTCAAATGGAATGGCAGATACTGTAGCAGTTCGTCGTTTGGAAAATCACATCAAGACAATGATGCGTCAAATGGATTGTCCTCCAACGTTGGCTTCCTTTGGTATTGATCCAAAAGAAGCGATTGCTGCAACTGACACGATTGTGGCAGCAGCTAAGTTAGATGGAACATTTCCTGGAAATCCAGTTGTTCCTTCAGATGCTGATCTAGCAACTATTTACAAAAAAATTATTAAGTAACAAAAAGAGCAGAGTAGAGAGGGCTTACGATTATGTCTCAAAAAATTCTATCTATTAATTCAGGGAGTTCATCCATCAAATTTAAATTTTATCAGATGCCTGAAGAAGAAGTTTTGGCGAGTGGTTCAATTGACCGAATTGGTGGAAAAAATAGTGAATTTTCATTTAGTGCACATGCTGAAAAAAGTAAGATTGTGAAGGATATTCCCGATCATTCAAGTGCAATTCAAGAAGTGATCGAAATGCTTTTAACGAGTGGTATCATCCATAATAAGTCAGAAATTGATGGGGTTGGTCACCGCATTTCGCACGGTGGTTCATACACAAAATCGGTTTTGATCGATCAAAAGGTTGAGGATAGAATTGATGAGTTGTCTGTTTTGTCACCTTTGCATAATCCAGTTAATTTAATTGGAATTAAAGCTTTTAAAAAACTTTTACCAGATGCAAAAGAGGTAGCAGTCTTTGACACTTCTTTTCATCACACAATGCCTGAAAAGGCATATTTGTACGCATTGCCGTACGAGTATTATGAAAAGCATGGCATTCGTCGCTATGGTTTTCATGGGCCATCTCACCAATACATTGCTGAGAGATCTGTTGAGTTGTTTGGTAAGGAACAAACTAGCCGTTTAATCTCTTGCCACTTAGGAAATGGTAGTAGCTTATGTGCCATTAAAGATGGTGAATCTATTAATACTTCGATGGGGTTCACTCCCTTAGCAGGGTTAGTGATGGGTACTCGTTCTGGCGATATTGACCCTGAAATTCTACCGTTCATTGAAGAAGAATTTGATATGAACTCGCACGACGTGCGTGAAATGCTAAATAAAAAATCTGGGTTGCTAGGAATTTCTGGCATTTCAAATGATATGCGGGATCTTGAAGAAGCAGCAAGTAAAGGAAATAAGCGGGCCCAACTTGCACTAGATGTTTTTGTTCATCAAATCCAACACTACATTGGTGCGTATGCAACTGATTTAAATGGTATTGATATGATCGTATTTACTGCAGGAATTGGTCAATATTCGCCAACAATTCGCGCGATGGTTTGTTCGCAACTTGGATATTTAGGAGTTAAAGTTGATGAGGAGAAAAACAAAACTAATGCTTTGAGTATTGAAGCAGATGATAGTAAAGTTAAGATTGCCGTAATTCCAACTGATGAGGAGATCATCATTGCCCGCGATGTTATGGAAGTTGCTGGATTTAGCGACTAGGAGGAATCAATAATGAGTAGAGATATTGAGAGGACAATCCAAGAGTATGTTCCTGGAAAACAAGTTACTTTGGCACACATTGTGGCTAATCCAACAGAAGATATATACGAAAAATTGGGTGTTCAAGAACCTAAAAACGCTTTAGGTATTCTAACAATTACTCCAAGTGAGGCCTCGATAATTGCAGGGGATATTGCAACTAAATCAAGCAACGTTAAACTCGGATTTATTGACCGTTTCAGCGGTTCAGTAGTAGTTGTTGGCGAAGTTTCGGAAGTAGAATCGGCTTTAAAACAGGTTATTGAAACTTTACATAGCCTACTCGGTTTCGATATTCCAATCATTACTCGAACTTAATCTGGGAGGAAATATATTGGAATCAATTGCAAAGAAACCATTTATATTTGCGAACGGTGTATCCTTAAAAAATCGTATAATACTGGCTCCGATGGATTTGCGTATGTCTTTATTTGATGGCACCATTAGCCAAAATGATATTGCATTTCATAAATCAAGAAGTAAAGGAGTTGGAATGGATGTTGTTGGTTCAGCATTTGTTTCAAAGAATGGAAATACGGTTACTGGATCGGTTGGGGTAGATAATGATGGTAAAATTGAGGGATTAAATGATCTTGCTAATACTATCCATGCAAATGATACTAAGGCTATCTTACAACTTGTTCATGCCGGCCGTATGACGAATCGGATAAACACATTTGGCGAACAAGTTATGGCTCCCAGCTCAATTAAGGGTAATTATGGTACTTTAGATGTACCAAGAGAAATGACGCGAATGAATATTTTAAAAGTTGTTAATGATTTTTCCACTGCCACTAAAAGAGCAATGGCTGCAAAGTTTGATGGTATTGAAATCCATGGAGCTAACGGGTTTCTTCCCCAGCAATTTGTTTCGCCCCTATCTAATAAGAGGTGTGATCAATTTGGTGGTTCAATCGAAAATCGTTTGCGCTTCATTGAAATTCTTATTCGCTCATTGTCTAGCACGATTTCTCAGTTCGATCAGGGCAAGTTTTTACTTGGCTATCGTCTTTCACCGGAAGAATTTGAGACAGGCGGGATGACAATTCGTGATACAATACTGCTTGTTAAATTACTTAATACGCTAAATATAGATTATATAAGTTTGTCGCTACATGATTTTAAGAGTGTTCCTAAAACTTACCAATCTAATTTTTCCATTTTAGAAATTTTCAAAGCCATAACAAAAATACCAATCATTGCTTCAGGGAAAATTAGAAATGTGGTCGATACAAATTTAGCATTACAGAATAGTGATTTGATTGCAGTTGGCACACCGTTAATTGCTAGTCCCAATTGGGCCCCAGAACTGACAGGTGTAGCAAATACTAGTAAAAAAATGCAATCTGCATTTGAGATTGGTATTTCGGAGGACATTTATAAATTTTTACGGTAGGGAAGAGGAGCCATGAGGGATGAAAGGATTTTAAAAGTTTCTAATGGGTTTAATTTTCGTGATATTGGTGGATATCAAACCTCGGATGGAAGCTTTGTACGTTGGCATAAGTTAATTCGATCTGGCTACCTAACAGATTTATCTAGTTATGATTTAGAATATTTAGATAACTATGGAATTGATACAGTTATTGATTTAAGGTCTGATAACGAGGTTCGTCGGTTTCCAGATAAGATTTGGAGTAGCTTTGAATATCGCAGAATTCCAATTTTTAATAGCGATCAGACTGAGAGCGAGGCATCCCTGCGACGAATACAAAAACTATATTCTAGTGATGAATTAGCAGGATACTATCGAATGATGCAGTCGTATCGAAAATTTTTAGTTGACAGTCATGCTATTCATGCTTACCAAGATTTTTTCCGGTTTATCCTGAAGTATGGTGAAGAAAAAACGATTCTTTTTCATTGCTCAGCTGGAAAAGATCGAACAGGCGTATGCAGTTTCTTGCTTCTTGCAGCGTTAGGGGTCAGCATAAAACAAATTAAATCAGATTATATGCTAACGAACGAGGCATCCCAAGATAGGATTTCTTGGCGAGTTGCTGAAGCACGCAAAATGCATCTGGGATCTAATTTTGTTTGTTCTGTTCGAGACTTAATAACCGTAAGAAATGAATATTTTGATCAGTTATTAGGCATACTTGAATACGAATTTGGAGGTGCCGTACCCTTTTTAGAAGATGAGGTTGGGTTGAAAAAAGATGATTTTATTAGAATTAAAAATATTTATCTGACAAAATTAAGAAACTAATTAAAAAGGATTTGCATTAAACATGTGCACGTGAGGGCAATGTTGATTGCGAATCCTTTTTAATACTGATCAGTTATTCTGATAAGGAACGTGTTTGTAGACGCGTGTGGCTTGAACAGCGTTTCGCCATCCTTCATAAAGATTGTTACTCTCGGCATTTTCCATTACGGGATTAAAAATTGCGCCTGGACTGTAAATCTTTTGTACTTCGTTTAGATTTTCCCAATATCCAACTGCTAATCCTGCTAAAAAGGCAACACCAAGAGATTTTGTTTCCAAAGTATTTGCAATATTAACAGGGATATGTAGCAAGTCAGCTTGAAATTGCATCAGATAATCATTGCGTGAAATACCACCGTCAGCTCTAACTGATGTAATTCTAATATTAGAATCATTTTCCATAGTATTAATAACATCCTTAGCCTGATACGCAATTGATTGTAAGGTGGCTTTGATAAAATCATTTCTGTTGGTTTGCTCGGTGATTCCGAAGGCTGCACCCTTAGCATCTGGATCCCAGTATGGGGCTCCAAGACCAGTAAATGAAGGAACAATGTACAGACTATTTGTTTGACTTGATTGTAATGCTAGTTTAGAAGATTCTTGTGGATCATCAATCATTTCCAAACCATTTTTAAGCCAGTTAATTGCGGACCCAGCAACGAAGATGCTACCTTCAAGCGCGTAGTAAACTTTATGATTAATACCATAAGCAACAGTTGTTAGTAATTTATTATTAGATATTTTAGGTGATTCACCAATGTTCATCATGATAAAGGCACCAGTCCCATACGAGTTTTTAACGACCCCAGGTTTGAAAGCACTATTGCCAATGAAGGCTGCTTGTTGGTCACCCGCCATGCCAGCAATGGGAACAGAACTACCAAAAAAGACATCTGGATCAGTATAACCATATATTTCGGAGTTTGATTTGATATTTGGCATCATTGAGTTTGGAATATGCAATAGGGTCAAAATCTCTGTGTCCCATTGTAGGTCTAGCAGATTAAATAGCATAGTTCGACTAGCATTGGTGTAATCTGTGGTATGAGTTTTGCCCTTAGTTAGATTCCATAATACCCATGTATCAATGGTTCCAAATAAAAGATCACCATGATTGGCAGCTTCCTGAGCACCTGAAACATTATCCAGAATCCAACGAACCTTGGTCGCTGAAAAATAGGCGTCGATTCTTAAACCAGTTTTTTTCTGAAAAAAATCTGAATACCCATCCCTAATCCATTGATAGGCTATGTCTTTGGTTTGTCTTGACTGCCAAGCAATTGCACTATAAATTGGTATACCTGTTTTTTTGTTCCAAATTACAGTTGTCTCACGTTGATTGGTGATGCCAATACTGGCTATTTGATCGGGATGAATTTCAGAAACGATCAGAGCGTTTGCAATTGTGGAAGATACGGCGTCCCAAATTTCAATTGCATCTTGCTCATACCAACCATTGTGTTGGATGTGGGGAGTAATATCCTTTTTGAACGAGATAACTTGAAGTCCATCATGATTAAAGATTGTGGAGCGTACGGATGTGCTACCGGCAAAAATCGATAATATATATTTTTCGGACATGAGCAGACATTCCCTTATTTTTTATTTTTACTATATTATAATTACTTTATTGGTATGTTGAAACAAGTGCATGAATAATGAACAAAAATGTGTTAGTTAAATTTATTTGTTATTGAATTGAAAGGAAGTAATGGCATGACACAGCTAATCACAACTCAGCCAATCCTCAAAGGAAATATAGCACGTTCAATTAATCCGAACGGACTAAAAAAATATATTAGAAATCAAATTGAGTATGTTGAATCAAAAGGTGAGTACAATGGTCCTAAGAAGGTACTCGTTTTAGGTGCATCCTCCAGTTATGGATTAGCAGCACGAATTACTACAGCGTTTGGTGGTGGAGCCGACACAATTGGGGTTTCTTTTGAAAGAGGTCCTAAGAATGGAAATATGTTAGGCTCCGCTGGTTGGTACAATAATATTTATTTTCGACAATTTGCAGAACAACATGGCTTAATTGCCACAAACTTTATTGGAGATGCTTTCAGCGATCAAATGAAAGACGATGTAATTAACTACATTAAAACTTCATTTGGTGGCAAGATTGATTTGCTTGTATATAGTCTGGCTTCTCCTAAACGAATTGATCCTGCTAATCCAGAAAAGATTTATACATCGGTTATTAAACCAATCGATAAAGCGGTAACGGGCTATAATCTCAATCTCGAAAAAAACGAAATGGTTGAGCAAACAATTGAGCCAGCAAACCAGTCTGAAATTGATCAAACCATCAAAGTAATGGGAGGCGAAGACTGGGAAAGATGGATTGATTTTTTGAAAAAAGCTGACGTTCTTGTCGATGGTTTTAAAACGGTTATTTTCTCTTACATTGGGTCACCACTAACTTATTCTTTTTACCATGAAGGTACCTTAGGTGTGGCTAAGGATGACGATGATATTCATGCTAAAGCGATTCAAAGTAAACTTGAAAGTCTGAATGGAAAAGCTACTGTGATTGTAAATAAAGCTGTAACCACAAAGGCTTCTTTAGTAATTCCAATTTTTCCAGTTTATTGTATAGCTTTATATAAAGTAATGACAGCAAAGGGAACTCACGAGACGCCAATTATGCATCAAGACCGTACATTTCGAACAATGTTGTATGGTAAACAACCGAAATGGGATGAAAAAGGGCGCTTAAGGCCTGACAGTTGGGAGTTAGAATCTGATACGCAGGCTCAAACAAAAGACCTCTTACAAAAGATTACACCAGATAATTTTAAAACGGATTTAACAGCTTATCGGACTTTTAAAACAGAGTTTATGAATTTAAATGGATTTGAAGTTAACGATTCGATTAGTGATCAAGTTGATTTTGATGAATTAGTCCAACTTAAACCATAATAAAAAGAGAAATTGGCTTTATCAAGCTAGTTTCTCTTTTTATTTAGCGTGTTTGATGTTTTCTAAACAATCCAAACGCCATCCAGTAAATTAAAACACTAATTGCCACTACGACAACCCAAGCGCCTAGAGCAATCCATATCTGGTCATTTAATCCATTGCGGATTACGATGTAAGCACCAATGCCAAATGCAATTACTGCAAAAGGAAGGGCCCGGCGCAGCGCCTTTTGTAGTGCATTACGTTCAACCCAAGCAAGGTAAGGGAGCAATACTGATAACGCAACAAAAATAACTGGGATTACAATGTTTAAAATTAGTTCTTTGTCGTATAACATGGTGCCAGCTTTGGCGTCAGTTGGGAAGATGCCAAGAATTGAAAATACGATCGTGATTACAAAGCACCAGGCACCGACTAACCAAGCTAACTTGTCGTTCTTAATAAAGACGTATGCTGATGGAAAGTCCTTGCTTCGTTGCCGAATACGCATAAAGGCGAAGAAAACAAAACTGGTAACAAACGGAGAAACAATTCCGTTGATGTTTAAAAGCCAGTTAAACATGTCATTAATGCTTGGCAGCCAGTTACTGAGGAATAAAACAAGTGAAACAATTCCGGTTGTTAGCCAATATCCGTTGATTGGTAAGCCATCATCATTTAATTTACCAAGGGACTTTGGTAAATATTTGAGAGCAACGTCTGAAAGGAAAATTCGTGTACTTGCATCAAGAATGACGGCAAGTTGGGCGAACATATAGACTGCTTGAGATACTGCAAAGGTATACATAAATGTATTACCAATTCCAAATTCTCGACCTAAGGCTTGGAAAGCATAATAGGAACCATTCATTTTTAAATCATAAGGTAAGTTATGAGCATTAAAGAATACGGCTAGTGAGAATGAACCAAAGACTGTTAAGAAAATAGTCATGATAAGAAGCATCATCATTGCCTTTGGAAAGTCCTTTTTACCATTTTTCATTTCTTTAACGTATGGAGCAGCTAGCTCCGCACCGTTAATTGCAAAAATTAACAGTCCGAAGGTTGAAAGGAAGTGCCAAAGATTTGTGCCACCACTTAGATTGGGTATGAATGAGTGCAAATTAAACGGTTGGGTGGCAATATGACGTCCTTTAATTAAAGCAGCTACCGTCATTACAACGAATAAAATTGTCATAACAAACATCGCTATCCCACCAATGGTACTTAAGACCTCAAGTGAGCGATTTTTGAAAAAGTGTTGGAACCAAATGAATACAAGGAATACGATGGCAGTAAAAAGTGCAAAGACAATTGTCGGCATATAGTTTTGGAGATTACCATTTCCTTTTACAAGCCAACTGATTGAAACGACCACCGAATTAGCTACATCGACTACGTACGGCAGTCCAGCAATCCAATAGAAGAAAGCAACTACGTAACCAGCTAAATCACCATTAGTTGCACGAACCCACGAAGCAAGTCCGCCACCATCTTCGTTAAATGTGCCGCCGAGTTGTCCAACCATCATCTCGTAAGGCCAAACAAACAGAAGAATCATAATAATCCAGGTTGTAACAATTGCTAGACCTTGATTATGAAAGTTATAAATTAAATCATCAAAACCGATAACTGTAACGAAATCCATTAAGGCTACCACCGGCCAGCTAATGAACCTCTTTTTTGAATCCAAAGGTGAATTTGTCATATTATCTCTCCAAAGTTTAATTCAACTTGTCATCAGAATGGTTATTGTAAAAGTCCAATGATAAGTTTTTATCTTGCATTAAAACACGTGTAATACTCCCGTTTTGAGGCCCCCAGGTGATATCAAGTTGAGGATCAATTTTTCCAGCAATTGAACGAATTGTCGTACCATGGCTGACAATTAAAATTTTATCGCCGTCTTTAGCGGCTTCTAAGACATTGGCGAACCCCTTATTTAGACGATGCCAGAATTCTGCATCATTTTCCGCATCGTTAAAGGGATCTGCTGCTTTCATTGCATCCTTTGAGGCAGCAATGGGATGGTCCTCTAAAAAGTCATGGAAAGTCTTTTGACCAGAAATAGGCATTAGAGCTAAATACCATGTTTGGGCAGAATCGGCCCCCTCAAAGTATCCATAAAATTCTTCCCGGAATTCTTTGGCAATCGTTAATTTTGGGATGCTATTGTGATTTTCCTTCATTATTGAATGTGCAGTATTAATTGCACGAGTAGTATCAGAGGAATAGACAGCATCAAATTTAACATCTGACAACCGTTTTCCAGCGTTAGTAGCATCTTCGTAACCTTGATCGGTCAGGGGAGAATCGCTCCAACCTTGCATACGATTATATTTATTGAAAACGGTTTGCCCGTGACGAACAAAGTAGAGTTCAATTGATTTCATAAGTATTATCCTTTCTTAAAAACAGACTTTAATAATTCTACCATAAAATAATGTTTGATTAAGTTGGTTTTCACTACTATATGGTCCAAAAAAGGAGTAGAATATTAAGTCAATAAATTAGAGGAGTGGTTGTTGTGGATAATCCAATTTTTAAAAACGAAAAAGCACATTTAAACGGTGTGGTAGTCAAGATACAGACTGCTATTCAAAAGGCTGAAAAAGATGCCAAGACGGCTGAAAAAGATACGAATGCCATCCATAAGAATTTTAGCAATGATGTTCGAATTAATACTGCCAACTATTCGGAATTGCTGGAAACGGCTGCATCAGTTCGTCAGCAGCAACAACTACTTGCCGAGCGCGAAAATAGCTGGCAACATGCTACTAAACAATTGGATGTACTGACTAAACTTGAGAAGAAACCCTACTTTGCACGAATTGATATCCATGAAAATGGCGAAAAGAATGACGAAACAATTTACATTGGCATGAGTTCGTTTTCAGACAGTCCGGATCATTTCTTGGTATATGATTGGCGTGCGCCAATTTCAAGTGTTTATTATGACGGGAAAATGGGAAACGTTGAATATGCGACTCCTGATGGTACTCAACAGGTCGATCTAAAAAGTAAGCGACAGTTTGTGATTGAAGATAGCAAACTGATCAGCGTGTATGATACGGATGAGACAATTGGGGATCAGATGCTTTTGGATGCCCTGGGAAACCAGTCCGACATAAAAATGAAAAGTATTGTTTCCACAATTCAAAGGGAACAAAATAAGATTATTCGTAATACTTCGGCGGATTTACTATTTGTTCAAGGTGCGGCCGGATCGGGTAAGACCGCCGCAATTTTACAGCGCGTGGCCTTTCTACTTTACCGTTATCGTGGCAAATTGACAGCCGGACAGGTTTTAATGTTTTCACCAAACCAATTGTTTAATGACTATGTGGATCAAGTTTTGCCCGAACTAGGAGAACAAAATATGGTTCAGATGACCTATTTTCAATTTTCACGTCGGCGTCTTCCTAATTTAGATATTGAAAGCTTACAAGAACGCTTTGAACGAGAGGTAACTCCGGCTCAAAAAAATATTCAAGATTTCGAAGGTAGCCTGCAATTTTTCAATGCAGTTACAAGTTATGCAACGCACCTGAATCAGAATGGAATGCGTTTTAGAAATATTATGTATCAGGGTAAACCAATTTTTAAGAAGGAAAAGATTCGTGATATTTACTATTCATTTAGTAGCACCTATAATTTGGGGAATCGATTAGATGGTACTCGTGAGGCGTTGGTTAAAATGTTAAATCAACGTGTTGGTTCCGAGTTACGTTCTAACTGGGTTGAAGATGCTGTTCAGGAACTTAGCCAAGAGGAGGTTCGTACCATATTACAAAAAGCTGATCACGAGTTTAAGGATAACGATGAAGAGTTTAAATTCTTAGCTCGTCAGTTAGTAATGAAAGAATTAAAACCTGTTCGAGATGCTATCGTTAGAAACCGCTTCTTTAGTATCAATGCACAGTATGTTCAGATGCTACGAGCAATACCCAAGATTGTAAGCCTTGAAAATATTGGGATTACACAGGAAGAATGGGATTCACATGTTGAATCAGTCGTTAATGATATCCGGAATCATCATATCTCGCTTCTAGATACATCTGCATATTTGTACTTGTACGATCAAATGGTTGGTAAACGTGGAGATCGCTCAATGCGTTACGTCTTTATTGACGAAATCCAAGACTATAATGCTTTCCAACTTGCGTATATCCGGTATAACTTTCCAAGAGCTAAATTTACTTTACTAGGGGATTTGAACCAGTCAATTTTTACTGGTGAAACTACTCATAGTCTTTTAAATGAACTTTCAACGATGTTTAATCCTGAAAAAACCGAAGTGATCCAATTAACACAATCGTACCGCTCAACCCAGCAGATTACAGATTTCACTAAGGAATTGTTGACTGAAGGAGAGTCGATTGATTCGTTTAGCCGCAATGGTGAATTGCCAAAAGTTGTATTAAGCTCGACGCAACAACAGATGGTTCAATCGGTTGTGGACCAATTGCAACGCGATGAGCAGGATAACGAAACAACTGCCATTATTGGTAGGAGTACAGCAGAGTGTGAAGAAATTGCTGATTTATTAAAGGCAGCCGGTCAAAAGGTTACATTAATTAAGTCTGAAAACCAGCGTTTGGTTGAGGGAACCATTATCGTACCGTCGTTCTTGGCTAAGGGGCTTGAATTTGATTCTGTAGTAGTTTGGAATGCATCCGAGAAAGAATATGGCGAGAATGATCAGCAACTGCTTTATACGATTTGTTCGCGAGCAATGCATCGGTTATTGGTTGTTACCGACGGACAAATTAGTCCATTAATTGCTAAAGTACCCCAAAATTTATATGAATTTTTTCAAAATAAGTAAAAATATAGTTAATTTTTTATAATTTTTGATAAAGTAAGTAAGTTGGTACGTACCAAAAGTAATAAAATTGGTTAAGAAGTATTAAAAGTAATTGCAATTAATAAGGAGAAATAAAATGACACAAAGTAGCTATACTGGATCAGACGCAATTTTAGATAGTTTAATCAATCATGGTGTTCAATACGTTTTTGGAATTCCTGGCGCTAAAATAGACCTTTTATTTGAACAATTGGAGCATTCTAACCGTGCAATCAAACCTAAATTGGTTATTACAAGACATGAACAAAATGCATCATTCATGGCTGCCGCAGTTGGAAGAATTACTGGTAAGCCAGGGGTGGTTTTGACAACCTCAGGCCCTGGCGTGGGTAATTTAGCCACTGGATTGGTTACTGCAACCGCGGAAGGCGATCCTGTGCTTGCAATTGGTGGGCAGGTTCCACGAAATGACTTATTACGTTTAACTCATCAAAGTATGCGTAATGCGGCACTTTTTGAACCAATTACTAAGTTCAGTGTTGAAGTTCAGGAACCGGAAAACATCTCTGAAGTGTTAGCTAATGCATATCGCGCTGCAGAATCTTCTAAGCAAGGGGCTAGCTTTGTTAGTGTGCCACAAGATGTTGTGAACGCAGCTGTTCAAACGCGTCCAATCAAACCACTTAGTAAGCCGATTCTAGGTCCAGCAAGTCCAGCCGAAATTGAGAAGTTGGCTGAGGCAATTAAAAACGCTAAGCTACCCGTTCTTTTACTTGGTATGCGGGCATCTTCACCTGAGGTTACGGCTGCCGTGCGTGAATTAGTTCGAAAAGCTGATTTGCCAGTTGTCGAAACTTTCCAAGGTGCTGGAATTATTTCACATGACTTAGAAGATCATTTTTATGGACGAGTTGGTTTATTCCGCAATCAACCTGGGGATAAGTTACTAAAGCATAGTGACCTTGTTATCACGGTTGGTTATGATGCAATTGAATATGAACCACGGAACTGGAATGCTGAGGGTGAGGGAAGTATTATTGTTGTCGATGATTCACCTGCAGAGATTGACCATAACTTTGAACCAGAAAAGGAACTAGTTGGTGATATTGCACAAACCATTGACTTGCTAACTCCCCATTTAACAGGATATAAGCCAACCGCTGATGGTGAACAGTATCTTGAAGGATTACGTGAGATTCAAAATAAACAGGACTTGCCACCGGTTGCTAAAAAAGATGCTACGAGAATTCACCCCCTTTCAATCATTTCAGCACTCCAATACCGGGTTGATGATGATATGACTGTTTCGGTTGATGTTGGTAGTTTCTACATTTGGATAGCTCGCCACTTTAGAAGTTATCAACCACGCCACTTGCTATTCAGTAACGGTATGCAAACACTAGGAGTTGCTTTACCTTGGGCAATTTCAGCAGCATTGTTACGTCCGAATAGTAAATCTGTTTCAATTTCTGGTGACGGTGGATTCTTATTCTCGGCCCAAGAGCTTGAAACCGCAGTACGCGAAAAGCTTAATATTGTACACATCATTTGGAATGACGGTCATTACGATATGGTGAAGTTCCAAGAAGAAATGAAGTACGGTAAGTCAGCAGGCGTTAACTTCGGACCTGTAGACTTCGTCAAATTAGCTGAAAGTTATGGAGCTACTGGGTTGCGCGTGAATACACCTGATGACCTTGGGAAAATATTAGACGAAGCGTTCCAGACGAATGGACCCGTTGTTGTTGACATTCCTGTTGATTATTCAGACAATGTTAGTCTTGGACAATCACTTCTTCCTGATCAGCTATAGGAGGCAGAGTACATGGCAAAATTATTTCAACATGGTACCTTAGCAATGTTAGTTGATGGCTTGTTTGGTGGAACCATTGATTCAAATGAACTTTTAAAACATGGTGATTTTGGGATTGGAACAGCTGAAGGGTTGAACGGGGAGTTAATTGTACTTAATGGTGTAATTTATCAGGCTTTGGCAGATGGATCAGTTCAAAAAGTTAATGATGAGATGCTACCATTTGCTGACGTTAATTGGTCTAAATTTGAAAATCGAGTTCAAGTTGAAAATGCAAATATGCAGAATGTTGATCAGTTACTTTCAAAAGAGGCTATGTTTCATAATACGTTTGTGGCAATTAAATTAACTGGGACTTTTGATAAAGTACAAACCCGCGTTGTTGAAAAACAAGAACGCCCTTACCCAGGGTTAAGCGAAACTGCATCACAACAGAAGGTTTTTGATGCCCAAACCATATCAGGAACGGTAGTCGGGTATTACACACCAGAGCTTTTTAACGGAGCGGGCGTAGCTGGTATGCACTTACATTTCCTCGATGACAAACATCAATTTGGTGGACATTTATTAGGGTTTGAAGCGACCAAAGCAGTATTATCATGGCAGATTTTAGATGGACTTGATCTAGAATTACCAACTGGAGATTCTGAATTCATGGGACACCATCCCAGCAGTATGGAGGATGTGCACCAATCAATATCTGAATCGGAAAAGTAAGCGGTTTATGATAGAATTATACTATCTTAATTCAAAGCTGAGGATTTTATAATGGAACCACAGGGATATTTCAAATTTGAACGTGTAGAATGGCAAAAGTTGTCTAAGCGAGCCGAGTTACCATTGACTACACAACAATTAACTGACATTAAAGCATTAAACGATCGAATTTCGCTGGAAGACGTGCAAGATGTTTATGTTCCGTTAGTTCGTTTACTACAGAAAAAGTATTCCGATTTTGAAAAGTGGAATCGTGATAAGTTGGATTTTTTACAAATTCCAATGAGAAAAACACCGTTTATTATTGGTATTTCTGGGAGTGTGGCAGTTGGAAAAAGCACAACAGCACGTTTGCTGCAGGTTCTGCTAAGTAATTGGTTTGGTGATTTGAAGACTCAGTTGATTACAACGGATGGGTTCTTGTATCCGAATGCAGAACTTGAACAACGGGGTATCTTGAATCGTAAGGGATTTCCAGAAAGTTATAACATGAATGCCTTGATTGATTTTTTGGGAGCCGTTAAGAGTGGCAGAGGGAATATTGAAGTTCCTAAGTATTCACATCAAGTTTACGACATAGTTGAGGGTGAATATGATGTAATAGATCAGCCTGATATATTAATCGTTGAAGGAATCAATGTTTTGCAACTACCTGCAAATCAATCGATCTATGTTAGTGATTTCTTTGATTGGTCAATTTACGTTGATGCGGATCCAGAATTGATTGAAAAATGGTTCTTGGAACGGTTCGAAGTTTTGCTCGATACTGCATTTCATGATCCAACTGATTATTATTATCAGTATGCGCAAATGCCCCGTAAAGAAGCTTTTAAAATGGCTCGAGAAATATGGCGAGATATTGATTTAAAGAATTTAAAGGAATTTATTTTACCAACACGGTTTAGAGCAGATGTGATTTTGCATAAAACTGAACATCATGTTTTGGACGGAGTGATGGTTAGAAAATGATTCATCTAGTATTTTAGAAAATGGTTTTGGATACTTTATAGAGAGGCGGAGATTCCGTAATTCTGTGATATTCAAGACCATTTTTTGTTTTGTAATACAGTGAGAAAAAAGGCCTTGGTTGACATGAAATTTGTTTGGTGACAAAATTATTTTGTTGATCCGGGGGATTAAGATGAGAAAAACTATTGTTCTGTGCCTAGTTACTTTAATATTATCCGGTTGTTCAAGTACGGTTTCAAAAGAGTCTTCAGCTACTCATAGAGAAGCTGCAACTGGTAGGAAACAAAAAAATTTTAAATTATTCACGGGGAACAAAAAAGAAGTTGGCGAGATAAAAAAGAAGTTTAGCGAGAAAGGGTTCGATAATGTTCGAGTCATTCCGTTTGATTCGGGGGTATCAAATTGATTTAACAGATAGAACTACAGTTAATCATTTATTAAATTCGGTTAATACTAACGATAGTGACGGATATGTAAAAAATTACTTTGAACCACTGATTAAAAATATTAGTTCTTTTGTTAATAGAAAAATTTATTTACCTGCTGGTGGACCAAATAATACGTTAATACTAGTATGTTCAAAAGGAAAGGTGAGTTATTCTGTTTTTAATCTTTCTGCTAGGATGAACGATTCTTTAGATGTAGCTGGGGTAAATGCTACCGTGAAACAATTAGATACTCATAGTTATACGGTCATGATCAAAGATAAAAATATAAAAAAGAATTATTTACAGTCTCAATTAGAAATTTGTAAATCGATTGATCCACAAGCACAATTTAGTATTAATACGAGTAAATAAGAGATCCCATGTAGGGGTCTTTTTAATTTTGAACTTTTCGGTTTGGTTTTAGACTTTTTTTCCTGTATCATAGTATGTAGATTGAAAAACGAGGTGAAGGGCTTGGCAGGTTTAGATTTATCTAATTTCGATAAAATCATTGTTTTAGATTTTGGTAGTCAGTATAACCAATTGATTACTCGTCGAATTCGTGAATTCGGAATTTACTCCGAATTATTGTCGCACAAGATTTCTGCTGAAGAAATCAAGAAGATTAACCCTAAAGGTATTATCTTTTCGGGTGGTCCTAACAGTGTTTACGATAAAGATGCATTTAGAATTGATCCTAAGATCTATGAACTGGGTATTCCCATTTTAGGTATTTGTTATGGAATGCAACTAATGGCCTATAATTTGGGTGGCAAGGTTGAACCTGCTGATAACCGGGAATATGGTCGTGCTGATATTGATGTTACTGATCCAGATGCAGTAATGTTCAAGGGATTGCCATCGAATCAGTCCGTTTGGATGAGCCATGGCGATTTAGTCCGCGAAGTTCCAGAAGGATTTAAAACGGTCGCAACAAGCAAAAACTGTCCGATTGCATCAATGGCTGACGATAACCGTAAGTTTTATGGTATCCAATTCCATGCTGAAGTTCGTAATACGCAATATGGTAACGAAATCTTGAAGCATTTTGCATTTGATGTATGTGAAGCAGCCGCAAACTGGTCAATGGATGACTTCATCGACCTACAGATTGCCAAAATTCGCGAACAAGTTGGCGATAAGAAGGTTCTATTAGGACTCTCTGGTGGTGTTGATTCTAGTGTTGTTGGTGTTTTATTGCATAAGGCTATTGGTGATCAACTTGTTAGCATTTTCGTAGATCATGGTTTACTACGAAAAGGTGAAGCACAACAAGTTATGGATAGCTTGGAAGGTAAGTTTGGTTTGAACATCGTGAAAGTCGATGCGCAGGACCGTTTCCTTAACAAGTTAGCCGGAGTTTCAGATCCCGAACAAAAACGTAAAATCATCGGTAATGAATTTATTCAAGTGTTCAATGACGAGGCCCAAAAGCTTGAAGGAATCGATTTTCTTGCTCAAGGAACTCTTTATACTGATGTAATTGAAAGTGGTACAGATACAGCCCAAACGATTAAATCACATCATAATGTCGGTGGATTGCCAGAAGACATGCACTTTAGCTTGATTGAACCATTGCGTAGCCTGTTTAAGGATGAAGCACGTGCATTGGGTGAAAAGTTGGGTATGCCAGAAGAACTAGTTTGGCGTCAACCTTTCCCAGGTCCTGGGCTTGGAATTCGGGTAATAGGTGAAATTACCGAAGATAAATTAGAAATTGTTCGTGATAGTGATTTCATCTTGCGCGAAGAAATTAAAAAGGCCGGCTTAGACCGCGATATTTGGCAGTACTTCACAGTATTACCAGGTATTCGTAGTGTCGGTGTAATGGGCGATGGTCGGACTTACGACTACACAATCGGAGTCCGTGCGGTTACTTCAATTGATGGAATGACAGCAGATTTTGCACGTATTCCTTGGGATGTATTGCAAAAGATTTCAGTTCGCCTTGTAAATGAAGTAGATCACGTTAACCGCGTAGTGTATGATATCACTTCGAAGCCACCTGCAACCGTGGAGTGGGAATAAAAATATTCTAAGTTATAGTAATTTACAACTTGGTCGTAAGAGAAATCTAATTCAAATTTTGAATTGGGTTTCTTTTTTGTTTAATGACATAGCGACCGATAGATATCTGACCGATTTTCTATCTTAGCTGACCATTTATCGAAAAAAACTTCTAAAAAAGAATAGCGGGATCTATTATGAATTTAAAAGGGGAGATGGGGAATTTGGAAATTTTATGGGATATATCAAGTAAGTTTATAAAAACTTTTATTACTATTCATGCGACAAAAAGGGATTCTAATTTGGCTAGTAGCCTACAAATGCTAACTGATGAAATTAGTGTTGTTTTGCAAAAAAATAAACGAATTAAAAGAGTAACGCTAATTGAAGTTGAACGTTTCTTTACAGAAAATAAACGCGTACTTTGTGAAATAGATGGAGAGCAATTTGAAGTTCATAAACGAATTTATGAACTTGAGAAATTGTTGCCAAGTAAATTATTTATGCGCACATCCAGTGGCGAAATTATTCGAATTAATGTAATTAGAAATTTTGAACTAACAGGTAAAGGAGAACTGCGTATTAACTTAAAAAATGGCAAGCAAACCTATAGTTCGCGAAGATATGCTCAAAGAATTAGGAGGAATTTTCTAAAATGACACGAATACTATTAAAAATTTTAAACGGTGCTTTTATTGGTATTGCAATTGGTTATATAAATGCATTAATTTTTTCAGTTTTATTTCAAACAAAATATTTGTTCCCATCAGCACCACTATTTGTAAGTCAGTTTAGAACGACATTGAGTGCGACAGCTTTTTCAACGATATTATGGGCGTTAATTGGGTGTCTATTCACAGTAACAAGCTTTATTTTTCAAATAGAGCGATGGAGTATAACAAGACAAACTGTAGCCCATTTTGCTATTACGTTTGTAGGATTTACACCATTAGCCTTATTAAGTGGGTGGTTTCCAATAAGTGGCTTTTGGTTATTCTTTTATGTGATTGTGTTTATCCTGATTTATTTTTCGATATGGTCGCTTGAAATGTTAGAAGCTAAAAAGGTTGTTGCGCAAATTAATGATTTATTGAATATGCAAGAAAAATAAACTACTAAAAAATAGAAATCAATATTCTCGTGTTATGAAATTTATCAGTCACTTTGTGCTGAACTTCAACCCAAAAAGTATATGATAGGAGTAGCAATAATCAAAAGGAGAATAATTATGCCATTAATGAAAATTGATATGTTAAAGGGACGTTCAGAAGATGAGATCAAGAAGATTTTAGATATTTCGTATCAAGTTATGCTCGATGCATTTGGAGCACCGGTGGGAGATCGATATCAAGTGGTAAATCAGCATGAAGCGTATGAAATGCAAATTTTGGATACCGGATTAGGATTTGAAAGAACAGATCAAGTATTGGTGTTTAGCTTAACAACAAGACCTAGAACACGTGAACAGAAGAAAAAATTTTACGCTAATCTAGTTAGCAAACTGCATGAAAAAACTGGTATTCGTCCAGAAGATGTGATGATTAATTTAACAGTTAATAGTGATGAAGACTGGAGCTTTGGAATGGGAAAAGCACAGTTTTTGACAGGAGATCTCTAAAAATAATTTTTAATAGAGGATTATAAAGGGAGAAGAGTACATTTAATGTGTATTCCTCTCTTTTTTATATTATATATTTTCATTTGCTAATTCCAACAAGGCATAAGGCAATCAATAAAGTGTACGTATGACTAAAACCGTAGTAGTAATGATTCTAATGAACCGAAAGATTCAAAATGTTGATATGTTGAAAGCATTAGAATCAATTGACAAGCTGTTTATCAAACAAAGACGAGTCAATTTTGACACAATTTTTTTGTAAATTAACTATTTTTTAATTGGATTATAATGTAAAATGGTAAGTAACATTATAATTTTTAGTAGGGGTGTTAGGATGAGCAGGGTAGAAGCTAAGGATATTGATTGGGAAAACTTAGGATTTAACTACATGGATTTACCATATCGTTTTACAGCACATTGGAAAAATGGTGAATGGCAAGATGCGGGAATTGTTGAGGACAGTACGCTACATATTAGTGAAGCATCACCGGTTTTACACTATGGGCAAGCTGTGTTTGAAGGAATGAAAGCTTATCGAACACCTGACGATTCGGTGCAACTGTTTAGACCAGATCAAAATGCAAAGCGAATGCAAAGCTCATGTGAACGGCTATTAATGCCAGTATTTCCGGAAGAACAATTTGTAGATGCTGTTAAACAAGTTGTGAAGGCCAACATTGATTTTGTGCCTCCATATGGGAGTGGTGCAACTTTATATTTGCGACCTCTTATGATCGGAACCGGTGAAATGATTGGCGTGCATGCAGCTGACGAGTACATTTTCACCATTTTTGCAATGCCAGTTGGGAGTTACTTTAAGGGTGGATTGTCGCCAGTCAACTTTATAACTTCTGACTACGACCGAGCCGCTCATCGTGGAACGGGTCAGAGCAAGGTTGGAGGAAATTATGCGGCTAGTTTATTGCCTGGTGATCGAGCACGTAAACAGGGCTTTGCCGACTGTGTTTATCTAGATCCAATTGAACATCGAAAAATAGAAGAGGTTGGCGCAGCTAACTTCTTCGGAATTACCAAGGATGGAATATTCAGAACGCCGAAGTCACCATCAATTTTACCAAGCATTACCAAGTACTCTTTATTATGGCTGGCAGAGAATCGTCTTGGTCTAAAAGCTGAAGAAGCGGATGTTTATATTGATCGGTTGGACGATTATTCTGAGGCTGGAGCTTGTGGAACTGCAGCTGTTATTTCACCAATTGGAGGATTGCAGCATAATGGTAAGCTACATATTTTTTATAGCGAAACAAAGGTAGGGCCAATCACAGGTGAATTATTTAATACCCTAACTGGAATCCAATTTGGAACAGTTGAGGCGCCAGAGGGTTGGGTTGAACGGATTTTATAGTCTATAAAGTATTTTAAAATATCACAATATCTAGTATGTCTTTATTACTACATTGTGATATTTTTAATTTCAAAGTAAATTTTATTTTCTGAAACTGTTCAGTTGAATTTATATTAAAAAACGGGCGACAACAAATATATTGTCATCGTCCGCTCGAAACTATTTATCTTTATCAAATCTCTCTTTTACGGAGTCTGCCACACCTTTTGCGGTATCCTTGGCATCTTCCAACTTATCCTTAGCTTTTCCGGCAAGGTTTTGGAGCTTGCCTTCTGCTTCTTGTTGATTGTCTCCAGTGGCTTTGCCAGTTAGTTCCTTGGTTTTACCTGCAACTTGATCTTTAGCATTGTTTACTTTATCTTTATCAGACATAAATAATACCTCCTATAAGTTTTTTGATTACAATATAATTTTAACAAGGAGGTATTATTTTGGGAAATATTTTGCTTGAATTAGTCGTTTAAATTATAACGTAATTTCATGTTAGCTGATCCAAGAACGACCATTTCACCTAATAATTTGGTCTGACGTTCAAAAGATTCGTTAGCTAGTTTTTCATTTGCAACTGACAAGTAATTTTGTAAATCAGATTGGTTAGCAAGATCCTTATCCGTTTGATTTTGAATATGACGATAAGCACTCATTGCTTCCAATTCAAACGTATTACGCAAATCAACGTATAAATCGTAGTCGGTGTCTCCTAATAAGGCAGTTGTTGTGCTCAACCAATACATGTTAGTCAGGTCAAACTTACCAGTGGCGTTTTTAAACACAGCTGGGGTATCTTCAACATTTGAATAGAATGGTACAACTGTATTGAATGTATTAGCACCATAAGCCAACCAATGAATACCTGCAATTTCAGAAGGAACGTTATTTCTGATTTGAAGAATGTGAACATTGTGATTTCGATTAATACCAATCGGACGGAATAGTTTCTTGTCGTCTTCGGATCCATGACCATAAGGATCGTATTGCGTATTTTCAAAGTGAGAACTTAAAACGTACTTAACATCCTCGATTGAAATTTTACGGTTAGCATGACAAATGAATGGCAAATCTTGATCCATTGGATCGCTTTTTACTTCTGGTGTGAAGTATTTCTGTCCAAACCAAGTTCGAGGGTTGTTATAAACCGTGTCCTTAACAGAGGCACTTCCAAATATGTGGCGAAGGTTATAACCAGAGAAATCAGGATTAAGATTATTATCATCAATCAAGGTCTTTAAATCATTAGAAGACATAGTATCTTCTGAATCGAAATTAAAAGTATCAATATTCATGCGATTTGGCGCAACGACATATGCATCATCTGGGATGCGAACAGCTGCCCAATGGTGTCCACCGATAGTTTCTAACCACCAAACCTCTTTATTATCAGAAAAAGCGATTCCGTTTGGCTCATAGGTACCATATTGTTCAAGTAGTGAACCTAAACGTGCAACACCTTCACGTGCTGAGCTAATGTAGGGAAGTACTAAGGTAACAAGGTCTTCTTCACCGACACCATTTTCAACAAAGGGATCAAGTCCTCGAAGTATTCGTGAGTTGGTTGTAATCGTTTCGGTTGCAGACATTCCAACGTTTTTACTATTAATTCCTGCTGCCGGCCAAATACCGTTAGTTAAAATGGAATTTGGCATTGAAGTATAGCGTAAGGGATTGTCAGGTAGGGAAACCTCAACTCCGCTGATGACTGCTTTATACTGGCGAGGTTGGTCTTCTGGTTGAACAACAACAAAACGTTGTGGATCGAGGGCCTCATGACCATCATCATTTCTTGATATGATGGTTGAGCCATCGATTGAAGCATCCTTTCCAACTAAAATAGTGGTACACGAACCCTTAATTCTTTTTTCCATGAATAAAAAACTCCTTTATTAAGTATTAATAATAGTATACCGCGAATTGATGATTTCGTCTTAGCAATCCAGAGCATTAACTGTTATACAATAATCAAATTTTTAGGTGCTGTGGTCAAATCTTTATATCCGTCCTTTGTAACTAGTAAGTCGTCCTCGATTCTGACGCCTCCTAATCCCTCTACGTAGATTCCGGGTTCAACCGTTATTATTTCATTAGTATGAGTTTGGTATTTTTGCATTCCACCATAGCTTTGTGGGTACTCGTGGATATTTAGGCCGATTCCATGTCCCATACCATGGTTGAATTCTTTGCCAAAGCCCTTACTAGTAATGTAATCACGTCCAACTTGATCTAAGTCTGGCCCTCCAACTCCATTGTGAATAGTATTAATAACAAGTTCTTGCGCATATAGTACAATTTCATAAATTTCTTTCATTTTTGATGAGGGATTTCCAACGGCAAAAGTACGAGTAATATCTGAAGTGTAGCCATCAACATAATATCCAAAATCTAGAGTAACCATTTCTCCATTTTGAATGATTTTACTTGTTGCGGAACCATGTGGCATTGCAGCTCGAGGGCCACTCGCCACGATTGTTTCAAATGAGGCACCAGTGGACCCGTGTGATTTCATCCAATCATCGAGTGAAGTAGCAACTTCTTTTTCAGTCATGCCAGCTTTAATGAAGTTTAATACATATTGGTATCCTTCCGATGAAAGCTCATTTGCAGCTTTGATTGCTCCGATTTCAGACGGTGTTTTAATGGAACGAACCTTATCAATTAATTCACGACTTGCCGAAAGTTTAAGTCTTGAGTGCGATTTCAAAAGACGATATTCGCGATAGGATAACGTATCTTCAAATTGTAATGTTGTTATATTTTCTCTATTTAATAATTGAACGACAGCCTCATCAAAGGACCGTGTAATCTGAACTTCGAAGGAATCGTAAACTGAGGTGGCTAATTCTTCTTCATAGCGAGAGTCAGTGATGATATAGCTTTTTTGTGGCGTTAATAATATCTTTGCATCCCCTTCGGCCCCTCTAAAACCTGTTAAGTATTGAATATTATAGTAATCTGAAATAAGAAGTGCGGAGTCGCGTAAAGTCAATCTAACTTGATTAATATTGCTCATATAAGTTACCTACCCATTCCTAAAACTCATTAGTACACCAATTCCTAATACAATAACAATAAGCCAAAACACCATTCTGATAAATAAAGTGGCAATTGCAAGCACGATGACGGTAATCAATACCCAGCTTACGATTTTCCAACTAAAGCGAATAAATAGTAGTGCAAGTAGCACTAGTATAAGTAAAAACAAGTTAATTCCTCCATCTGACTAATTTAGATGAGTGTAGCACTTTAAACTGGTAGTTTCGAGATGTTTGTGAATATTTTAACCAATTAAGGTGGAACAGCTATTTTAATACGCTGATTTGATATAATAAGCATTAATTTGAACATTGTAACGGGGGTAACACTATGGCAATTGAGTTAAACGTAATCATTGATGGGCAAACCATAAAAGCTATGACTAAAAATTTAACTATTTCAATTGGTGAAAAAGTAGAAGGCGCAATTTTCTTAGTAACTAAAAATCGCAAGTTGTTGGAAGTTACAGAAACGATGCCAAATTTATTAGAATCTGAAACAGTAGTTGCTATCCAAGATAAAAAACAACTTGAAAAAAAATATTTAATTCGAGGAATTATTGAAAAGGCAAAAGAATCAAGGGTGAAACTACGTAGTTATAAGGAAGAGGGGGTAATTCCTGCTAATTTTGTGAATCTTGTTAACCAAGAAGTCACACAAATTATAACTATTTTGAATAGTTTTGGATATGAGTTGTTTAGTAAGAAGAAGGTCGGTGCCAAAGCCTCCCATCGTTGGAGCAAGGAGATTAGCGAGATACCTTTCTTTGTTGATTCATATGGTAGTAAAGCAACAATCTATTGGAAAAAGCGCAATGAAATGTTAATTCTATCGGGAGCAAAGTTGCGTGAGGATATTCCTTTAAATAAAGATGGGTCGTTAGGCTTTGCGGCTAGATTGGGTGAAAAGTTACGTGCTGATCATGAAAGTGAGCTAAAAAAATTAAGTACAACTGTAGATATAACGTTTAAAAGTGTTAACGAAGTGGGATTATTCCTATATTTTGGTGGGACCAATGGTTGGTTAGAATTAAAAGATAAAAATAATAAAACAATCGATGAATATACGATCGTAAAATAGGTGCGATCAGTGAGGTAGAACCAATGGGAAAAGAACTTTGGAAAAGGAACATATACTTGATTTTAGGGGGCCAATTTTTATCTGGAATTACGAGTATGATCGTTCAGTATGCCATCGTTTGGTATTTAACAAAAACTACTGGATCTGCAACTGTTCTGAGTTTTGCCATGCTTCTAGGCATGATCCCGATGATTGTATTGAGTCCCTTTGTTGGTCCATTTGTGGATCGATGGAATAAAAAATTACTATTAGTGGTTCCTGATATGGTTGCAGCAGCATTTGCCGTGATTTTATCGGTGGTTGGAACAGTAGCAAGTCATTTTCCACTATGGCTAATTTTTGTTTCTTTATTTGTGCGAGCGGTGGCACAAACGTTCCAGATGCCTACAATGCAATCTTTAATTCCAATGATTGTCCCACCCGAACAGATCACAAAAATTAATGGTCAACTTGGAATGATACAATCGTCTAATCTTATTATTGCCCCAGCTCTAGGAGCCTTTTTGTATGCAATTATTCCAATTAATTACCTAATCCTAATTGACGTATTTGGAGCATTGGTTGGCGTGGGCGTAATTATTTTTGTAAATCTCCCGAAAACAAAAGCTGCAGAGGAGCCAATACGAATATTTGCAGATACTAAAATTGGATTTAAAAAATTGATCGATAATCATGCACTATGGTATGTCACCTTAATAGGGACACTATTTACTTTGTTTTTTATGCCAGCTGCAACTCTTTACCCATTAATGACAATGCACTATTTTCACGGAACTGTGGGACAGGCTGGCTTTGTAGAAATGATTTATTCGGTGGGGATGCTTTTTGGTGGGAGTGTGATTGGTATCTGGGGTAGATGGAGAAATCGAATTAAACCCATTGTTATTTCCTATTTGGTGATAGGAATAACGGTGACAATAAGTGGGATGGTTGCTCCTAACAACTCGGGATTCAATTGCTTTGCTTTTTTAAATTTTTTGGCAGGCATTGCTACTCCTTTTTCCAACTCATTATTAATGGCGATGATTCAACAAAGCTACCCTTCTGAGTTCTTAGGGAGAGTTTTGGGAGTTATGAACTCATTAATGAATTTGGCAGGGCCGGTTGGACTAATTTTTGCGGGACCAATTGCTGACAGGCTTGGTGTTCAAAATATTTTTGTGATTGCAGGGGTGGCAACAATTGCATGTGGATTATTGATTATTGGACTGCCTGCGACCCGCAACTATGATCTACAATTACAGGCTGGACTTAAAAATGTATCAGATAATTAATTAAATTGTTATACGGTGTGTAATATGTTTATGTTACATAATTGTAACAGTGAAATAATGTGAACAAAATATGAAGAAGTTACAATGAAGGTGTTACAATTTGGTGATTATTTATATGAAGATTGAATTGTTTTTTTGGAGGACGTAGATGTTTAATTTGAATAAAAAGCGTTACAAGATGTACAAGGATGGTAAAAATTGGGTAGCGGCTGCAATTACCGCCTTGGCAATTGGAGTTGGAGTTTCAACCTTACAGGAGGACGTGACTGCTCACGCTGCAACGACTAGTAGTGTTGCAACCAGTACTGTGAAGGCTAGCTCAGCAGCAAATAGTTTGCAAACGCACTCATCAGTAGTTACTAGTTCACAAGCTACTAGTTCGCAAGCAAAGGCTAGCTCGGTAGCTAGTTCAAATTTAAAAGCTTCAACAAGTACTGCAGCGGTTAGCAAGACTACTGCTGCTTCTAGTAGTACAGCAACTAGTTCTGTGGCTGCAACTACTAAAAGTGCAGTATCTTCGGTAGCAAAGCCTGTAAGCAATGTGGCAGCCGTGAAGAGTTCTGCAACCAGTCAGGTCAAAAAAAGTGCTGCGGCCGCTAGTTCTGTATCAGTTACAGCTAAAAGTGTCGCGCCAGCGTCTTCAACAGCTAGTAAACCAGAACAAGGAACTGACTGGGCCGTTTATCAAGGAAACAATGGGAAGCAGGCCTATTCAACTGATAAGTTTGCAATTGCTCAGATTGGTGGAACAATCAATGGTTCCATTTATGACCAGTCTACTTACCAAACACAGGTTGCTACTGGGCTAAAAAATGGGTTGCGAATGCACACATATATCTGGGACCAGTTTGGCTCAAGTACAAGCAATGCTACCAATGTTTTAAATTATTTCCTTCCAAAAGTTACAACACCTAAAGGCTCAATTGTGGCTCTTGATTTCGAAGACGGTGCATCAAATAACGTAAGTTTTAATACTAATACTTTGATTCAGCAGATGACGCAAATAAAAAATTACGGATATACACCAATGTATTATAGTTATAAGCCATATACGTTACAGTACGTGAACTATAATGCTATTTTAAATTTGTTTCCTAATTCACTATGGATAGCTGCTTACCCAGACTATAATGTCACATCAACGCCTAATTATAACTACTTCCCATCAATGAATGGCGTTGCTATTTGGCAGTTCACATCTACATATGCCTCAGGAGGTCTAGATGGGGATGTTGATCTGTTGGGTGTAACAAATAATGGATATCCAACAACGGGAATTCAAGTTGGTAAAACAGTTCAAATCAAGTCTTCTGCACAAACGTGGGCTACTGGGCAAGCTATCCCAACTAATGTAAAAGGGCAGAGCTATGTAGTCCAGCAGGTGAATGGTAGTAAAGTGCTTCTTTCTACTGTGGACAGCTGGATTAGTGACTTTAATGTAACTCCAGTTTCAGTAACATCTGTTAAAAATACAAATGACTCAAGTATTGATCTGCAATTGACAAGTTCAACTGAATCAAACAAGACGACAATTAAAATTCCTAAGGGATTTACAGCAGAAGTAGGACAGTTTGTGAATGGAAATGTATCAATTTCTATCCATTCTAATTACACAACAACGTCATCAGTAGTCGGTACTCTTGCAGCTGGAAAAGCAGTTGTATATGATTCATACATCAATAAGAATGGTTACGTATGGGTACATTATAAGAATAGCAATGGGAAAGACGTATATCTTCCAACTCATCCATCTGGTACAGCCAATAATGTTTGGGGAACATTTAAAGATGCTCCAACTAATTCAAGTTCGTCAGCAAGCAAGGTAACTGTTTCAAAGACAAGTCCAAGTTCAAAGGCAAACTTGAAGCCTATTAGTTCAGCAAAACCGGCAGCAAAACCGGCAGCAAAACCGGCAGCAAAACCGGCAGCAAAACCGGCAGCAAAACCGGCAGCAAAACCGGCAGCAAAACCGGCAGCAAAACCGGCAGCAAAACCGGCAGCAAAACCGGCAAAACCGGCAGCAAAACCGGCAGCAAAACCGGCAGCAAAACCGGCACCTAAACCCACAACTAAGATACCAAGTGGGTTCACAAAGGAAAGTGCAACTTTTGTTAATGGAAATGTACCCATCATGATTCATACTAGTCCTAGTGCAACTTCAACGGTAATTAAGAAATTAGCAGTGGGGGCCAGCGTGAAATATGATTCGTATGTTAATAAAAATGGTTACGTATGGGTTCACTTTACCTTAAATGGCAAAGATGCATATTTGCCAACTCACCCAACAGGTACTGCAAATAATGTCTGGGGAAAATTTATTTAATTTAAAAAATGATTTGAAATAAATGCGAACATCTATTTAATGACACTTTTTCAGAAGGTGGTATATTTAAGTAGGTGTTTTTATTTTTTGGAACAATGATAAGGAAAACTTATGAATCCACAATTAATTTTAAAAGAAAAGTTTGGCTATGATTCATTTCGTGGTGGTCAAGCTAAAGTCATTGATAATATTGTAAATGGTGATAATACCTTGGCAATTATGCCCACTGGGGGTGGAAAATCACTCTGTTATCAGATACCAGCACTCATGTTTAAGGGAATAACTTTGGTGGTATCGCCCTTGATTTCTTTGATGAAGGATCAGGTTGATGCTCTTAATGAAAATGGGATTGCAGCGACCTTTATTAATAGTACTCTCAACTTTATGGAGATTGATGAACGCATTAGCATGGCCGCACGTGGTGATGTTAAATTGATATATATTTCACCAGAAAGATTGGATTCTGAATCATTTGTTAGGGAGCTCACAAATTTAAAAGTTGATCTAATTGCGGTTGATGAAGCTCACTGTATTTCTCAGTGGGGACATGATTTTCGTCCAAGTTATTTAAGTTTAAGTGAAACAATCAAGTCGTTTTCGTCTAATCCGGTTATCGTGGCATTAACCGCTACTGCAACACCACGAGTGGCTAAGGATATTATGGAAAGACTTAACATTAGTCCAAAACATGAGGTGAAAACAAATTTTGCTCGTAAAAACCTGTCTTTTCAAATTATTAAAGATCAAAATAATGACATTTTTTTGCAAGAGTATCTTAGGGCCAATAAAAAGCAGTCGGGAATAATTTATGCTTCAACTCGGAAAGAAGTTGAACGTATCACTGGTATGCTGAATCACCAAAAAATTCCTGCTACCATGTATCATGGCGGATTATCAGAGTCGGTACGCCAGCAAAATCAAGAGGATTTTTTATATGATCGTATTCCCATTATGGTTGCTACAAATGCTTTTGGGATGGGAATTGATAAGAGTAATGTACGGTTTGTAATTCATGCACAGGTCCCCGGAAGTATTGAAGCGTATTACCAAGAAGCCGGACGTGCTGGTAGAGACGGTCTTCCGAGTGAAGTGATTCTATTATTTAAGTTAAAGGATGTTCGGATTCAACGCTTTTTTATTAACGAATCTGAGATGGATGAAGCAAGTAAAGCAGTCGAATATACCAAGTTACAGAAAATGACACAGTATGCTAATACGCAACAATGTTTGCAACAATTTATTTTGCAGTATTTCGGAGATGAAGGCCCAGAATGTGGGCAATGTGGTAATTGCTTAGATGAGCGTGAATTACAAGACATTTCTGTTGACGCTCAAAAGGTACTGTCATGTGTTAAGCGAATGAACGAAGGCTTTGGCAAAATTGTCGTTGCGCAGGTTTTAACAGGATCCCAAGTTCAAAAGGTACGACAATTTAGGTTTGATAAATTAAGTACGTATGGTTTACTGAAAGATCGTTCACAAAAAGAGGTAACAGAATTAATTGATTATTTAACTGCTTACCGATTTCTACAGGTTTCTGGCGGCCAATACCCTGTATTGCAAGTTTCGGAGAGTGGAATCGAGGTTTTGAAGGGAATCAAGAAAGTTTATCGAAAATCTGCGGTTAAGGCTAAAAAAAGTTTGCCAGAAGATAGTGACTTATTTGAAAAGTTGCGTAGACTACGACGAAATTTTGCAGAAAAGCAGCATGTGCCACCTTTCGTTATTTTTTCAGATAAAACATTACAATCTATGTGTGAAATCTTACCGACTAAGCTTTCGGAAATGCAAGTTGTTAAGGGAGTAGGGGAAAATAAATTGCAAAAGTATGGAAAGCAATTTATAGAATTGATTAAAGCAGAGACAGTTGAGGAGTAACAACAAATCAGCAAAGTATAGCCCGTTAATGTAAAAAAAGAGATTCGCATTTGCGAATCTCTTTTAATTTTAAAGAGTATTATTTAGCTTTAGGTGCTTCAACAAGAGTATCTGTCTTGCCTTTTGCCCATTGTTGGATAGCAACAATACGGGTTTGGCGAACACTCTTTTCACGTTTTCCACCAACTTTACGAGCGCGAGCCCAGGTGTTATATGGTTTTTTAACAGCCATGGTTAGTTCCTCCTCAACAAAGTAATCTTTTTCTATTTTAAGCTGAAACCTAATAAAATGCAAACAAATTCTTAAAAGGATTTGTGAGCAGCAAGGCTGCGGTCCACAGCATTCAACGATAATTTACCAAAAATACGGATCAAAATAACCTGAATAGGCAGTTGTACGATGTTACTGATGATTCGTGCCGTATTGAAGAATAAGCTCGCTGATGCTCCAAAATAAAGTGATTGCCAGATGAAATTAAGTCCCATCGTAACGATTATCATAACAAGTAATCTGACAATAATTATTCGCCACCAACTAAATTTGCCACGATACAAAAAAATAGCAGCAATCAAATTTGCAACTATGGCACTGATAGCCCAAACAGGTAAGTATGGTCCGATCGGATTGGAAAAATAACCAACGGTGTCGCTCACTATTCCAAATACCAACCCTGCCCATGGACCAAAAAGTGCAGATACAATCGTTGATGGAATGTACTCAAAACTAACCAGCGTAAATTGTGCAGAAATATGGATCGTTGTAAAACGAGCTAATACAACGTCTAACGCTGCCAACAAAGCCATAATGGTTAGATTTCGCACGGTAAAAACGTTTTTTAAACTAAAAAAATTCTTCATGCAAATCCCTCCAGTCTTTGTTGCCGCAGAACGAATAGAAAGAGCATGAAAAATCTTCCTAATCAACGGCGAGATGCGAGAAAAATACCGCTGGATGTTTAATCCATTCGTTTGGCAAACAACTCTCCGTCTTGCCAACACTTAACGCATTTTTCCCTACTCCATTGATAGAGCTTATTTTTCATTGTAGCTTAGTGAGATTGAAATGCAAGTTAGGGTATATATCCATTTAACTTTAATTTATACTTACAAATGTTAGGGTAGATACAGAAGTACAAAATCAATTTTTGCGAGGAAAATATGAGATATAAATTTAGGAATGATTATGAAGAGATTATCAATGCAAAGAGAGTGCTACAAAAAGAACATGTTAGTCAGCGTTTAATTAAAAGGATTGAATATGAAGGATCGTTGGTCGATGAAAATGGTACTAGAATTGATTTTTCGGATAAACTAATGCCTTTTGAGGAGTTCTACATTGAGTTACCTGATGAAAAAGCGCACGAAGGAGTATCAATTAGTCATGATGCATTGTCAATTTTATTTGAGAATGATAATTGGTTAGTGATTGATAAGGATGCCGGTGTAAGTTCAGTTCCAGGTCCAAGTAATTCGGAAAACACTCTGGTAAACCGAATTGAAGGACACTGGCAAGAACAGGGTTCTTCAAATATGGTTCCGCACCTCGTTTCACGATTGGATAGGGATACTAGTGGGATCGTCCTGGTCGCAAAGAACGCGATTGTGAACAGCTTGATTTCGGCAGATGTATATAAAAAACGGATCAGGAAATACTATTTAGCGATTGTGGAAGGAAACTTGGAGCAAGACACAGGTATCATTGATAAAAAGATTGGATTAGCACAGGATGGGATTCATCGTGAAATACAGGAAGACGGACAAAGAAGTCGAACAAAATTCAAGGTGCTCAGTCGCAATAATGGTAAAACACTTGTGCAAGTTGAGTTGTTAACAGGACGTACACACCAAATTAGAGTTCATTTTGCCGCAATTAACCATCCGTTGATTGGAGATCATTTGTATGGTCATGAGGACCCATTAATTGGAAGACAGGCACTACATGCAAGTGAGCTGGACTTTTTTGATCCGATTACAAAAGAGGAACGTCATTTTGAAGCACCATTACCAAAAGACTTTGATCAGTTAAAAGCTCAACTAGGGCTTTGATTTTTGACAATTCCGGTAATATTCGATACGCTAATAAGCAATATTGAAGGGGGATTTTTTGTGATAACAATTAGAGAAGCAGACAAGGACGATGCTGGACAGATAGCGCCGTTGATTAATATTATTTACGAAGAGATGGAGTTGTCGGAATTAGACGACGTACCCGCCGCCAGATGGCAACGAGTGTTAGGGCAGGCGTATTCAACTGATGAATATTTGGATACGATGGCTAAAACGGTCGTTGCGGAAGATACACATACTGGTAAGGTTGTTGGAGTGGCTTTTGGCTATTCTGATGAGTACGAGGAACATCTAAATGATATTATAAGTGGTTATGCGGAAAAAGCACACATTCTAGATGACGAACTGGAGCCTGATATTGAAGCATATCGCAATGAATGGTACTTAGATTCGATCGCGGTTGATCCAAATTATCAGGGACAGGGAATTGGTGGAAAACTTTTACGCACACTACCTAAGTTTGCCCGCCGTGATGGTGAAACAACTATTGGGCTGAATGTTGATTTTGAAAATCCAAATGCAAAAAAACTGTACAATAAAAATAATTTTATAACGGTCGGAATTAGAAAAATTGGAGATCATTTGTATTTCCATATGCAAAAGAAACTCCAGAATGTAATGTCGGCTTAGTCTAGAGGTAAAAGGATGACTGAAGAAAACAATAACCAAGATGTAGAAATTACATTAGGAGAACCACGCTTTAACACTATGTTGCTACAGTTGAACCATGGTATTGATGCTGAAAATGCATCCGAATATAACTTTATGGGGAATACAACGCAAGAAGTTGGAGAGAATGTGTGGGCAGTACCTGCTTTTTTAAGTGATGATTACAACTTATTCTTTTTATATACAGCTATTGATACTGAGGAATGGGTAGTTGCCTTTTCGAAAGCTAAGATAGGTGAAGGACAATTTGAATTAGGAACACCAATGACTACTGGTGAGGGACTAAATCAGTTGTTTGAGCATGATAAAGATCGCGCCAAAATGGTTATGGGTTTTGTAAATGACATGGCTAAGGCTGGCGAGGGTGTTTGGAGAATGGTAGAGTAACGGAATGGTTATTTTATAAGCATATAGCTGTAATAGATTTGAAACTGTACTCTCGTGTACTGATTTGGTAGTAAATCAGTGTACGGGAGTTTTTTTATTCTGAAAACATCAAGCTTTTTTCATCTTAATTACTTTATATATGGTGACGATAGATGTTAGCTTTGGATCTGGTAAATAAGACATATGTAAAGGATACGTCAAAAATTGTAACAAATTTGTTTGTGAAAGTTTAGAATTTGAGTCACCTATAATTGTTGCGGTGGGGCTCTTTAAAATAAAACTTAAATATTGCCAGGGATCCTTATGCTATAATTTAGAAGATAATTTAAAAATGTGAGGCTAAGGAATGATTTTAATAACAATTATATTGTTAATTCTGTCTATTCTAATCGGTTTTGCTTTTCGCAAGTTTCAATTTAATAAATCAATTCAAGAAGCTAATATTGCGGCAGCGCAAATTAGACGACATGGTGAAATTAAGGATAAAGATGAAGTTGAAAAATTAATTTCGAAAGAAAAGAAAAATACCATTCAATATAGAGATGGAATTGAAGATGAAATTAAAACAGACATTGAGGACAACGAACGAAAAAGTCGTTGGCTTGATCAGCGAATTGAACTACTAGATAAGAAAGAACAGGGATTAGCTAAAAAAAATGAACTTTTGAATCAAAAAAATTTAGATTTAAAAAGTCAAAAAAAAGAACTACATGATATTAGAGAAAACAGTCGTCAGCTGATTTTGGATCGACATGAAGCTTTACAGAATTCTGCTGAAATGAGTCAAGATGCCGCTGATCACGAGGTGTTACGGGAAACGGAAGAAGATGTGTCACAAACATATAATAAGTATGTAATTGATGCTGAAACGGAATTGGAAGCGACTAGTGAAAACAGTGCGCGGGTTTTAATTGACCAGGCGATCGAGCATAGTGGTGGAAAAACGGTTTTATATGAAAATCATCGTTCACTTGAGGTAACCTCCAAGGAAGTATTAGGGAAAATAATCGGCAATGCTGGGCAAAATGTTAGAGCAATTGAAGCATTAACCGGTGTTGATATCATTATTGATGATAAAGAAAGTGAAGTCATTATTAATGGATATGATCCAATTAGGCGTGCTACTGCTTATCGAGTGTTAGAGCGCATTAGTGAGACTCATCGTGTGAATCCAGACGCAATCGAACAGATTGTTAACGAGACTAATCGGTACATGGATCACCATATCAGACATTATGGAGAAAAAGCAGTTAATGAATTAGGTTTAACAAAAGTTGCTCCGGATCTAATTAAGTTTATTGGACGAATGCATTACAGGACGAGCTATGGTCAGAACATTCTAGAACATTCTATCGAGACTGCTAAATTGGCTGGAATTTTTGCGGCAGAACTTGGTGAAGATTCAGCGATGGCAAGGCGAGCAGGATTACTTCATGATATTGGTAAATCAATTGATCGTGATATTGAAGCAACTCATGTTGAAATTGGAGTAGAGCTCACCAAACAATATCGGGAGAGTCCAGTGGTTGTAAACACTATTGCCTCTCACCACGGGGATGTTGAATCGGAATATGTAATTGCTGATTTGGTTACGGCAGCCGATTCAATATCTGGATCACGACAAGGAGCGCGTAATGAATCAGCGGCAGACTACTTACAACGAATCAAGAGTCTGGAAGGCATTGCTAATGAGCAGCCTGAAGTTGATGAAAGCTATGCAATACAAGCAGGACGTGAGTTAAGGGTTATTGTTCAACCAAAGAAAACGAACGATAAGAGTATTCATGACATCGCTACTGAAGTTAAAAATGAGATCGAGGAAAATGTTACTTACCCAGGACAAGTTAAGGTAACCGTTGTGAGAAAGCTTGAAATTGTTGAATATGCAGAAAGGCGGCGAGCATGATTCTGAGTTCAGAGCAGACCAAATTAATTGACCAACACGTAAAAGATCGTTTGGGTAATGATTTTACCGGACATGATTATGCACATATATTACGCGTGGTTAAAATGGCTAAAAAATTGGCTAAAAGCCAGGCGGGGATTGATCTCGGTGTTGTTACGGCGGCCGCTTATTTGCACGATGTCATAGATGAAAAGTTGGTAAAAAGCACTGAAGATGCTGAAAAACAACTATCTTTGTTTATGCAACGCATCGGCGTTAGTCAAGCGGATATTGATCAAATTTTCGACATTATAACGCATATGTCATATGCTAAAAATTTAGAAGAACGTTATGAACTTTCAGCGGAGGGTAATATTGTTCAGGATGCTGATCGATTAGATGCTATTGGTGCAATCGGAATTGGGCGTGTTTTCTATTACGGTGGCAGTCATGAGCATGTGATTTATGATCCTAAGATCGCTCCAAGGAAACATATGACACACGACCAATATCGAGAGAATGAAACGGTTATTAACCATTTTTACGAAAAATTACTTAAACTTGCTGATTTAATGAATACTGAAGAAGCAAAAAGAATTGCTCAGAGAAGAACAGTTGTAATGCAAGAATTTTTAGAAGAATTCGATTTGGAATGGAATCAGGAAAGGTGAGAGTATTTCTATGTTAAACGATGTACAGAATATCAAAAGGCAATATGTCTGGACGGCAGGTATTGTTGCAGTAATCTTAATCTTTGCAGCAAAGATTCATTTACAATTATTGGATACGATTGATCGTTTGTTCAGTAATTTAATTCAAGATGGTATGCAGATATGGTTAACTGTCGTGATGAAGATGATCACACATATTGCCGATACTAAATTAGGACTGATTTATGCAATATTAATAGCCTTATATCTATGGTTTGGACGTCGTCAAAGGGTTGATGCTATTTGGACACTCGCAACAATGTTTGGCGGAGTTGCAATTGCATTTGTTGTAAAAGAAATTGTTAAACGACCACGCCCTAACATAAATCAGGTTATACCAGAAACCGGATATAGTATGCCAAGTGGTCATACTTTTGAAGCGGTACTAGTTATTGCCTTTTTATATCTATTCTTTATTCGTCCTATTCAAAATGGGACCGTTAAAACTTTGTTATACCGGTTATGTTATGTTTGGATAATCTTAGTGATGTGGTCACGTATCTATTTAGGAGCCCATTATTTATCCGACACAATCGTTGCAGTTGCGATTGCAATTGTGTGGTTATCGGTTGCTCTGTGGTTATATAAACGTTATTACGAATTAGTTGCAAGCTTTGTTAATCCCGTTGGCAGACACCAGCGAAAAGATTTTTTGAATAGATAATTATTAAAAAATAACTACTAAATTTAGTAGTTATTTTTTTGATCTTCAAATTAAAAAATATAGCTTAAAAAATTTTTTAAGTGCGCCTAAAAAATAATTGTGTTTGACTTGGAGTTGTAGCATAATGAATTTGAACCAGGGGGCAGATTTATGCATGATAATTCTTTGACAGGGCAACGTTTTTTTATAGTTACAGCTTTAAATATTTTGATTACGGTAGCGGAATTTCTGGGAGGTATCTTTTCAGGCAGTTTGGCGTTAATTTCGGATGCTTTTCATAATTTGGGAGATGGTGCTGCTATTGTAATGGCATATGCAGCAAGCCGTATCAGTCGTAAGAAGTCAAATCAACACAAGACATTTGGATATCGCAGGGCAGAAATAATTTCGTCATACCTTAATGCAATTTTTTTAATTGTTATTTCTGTTTTTTTAATTGTGGAAGCAGGAAAAAGAATTTTTGAACCCACTAAAATTAATGGTATCTTGATGTTAATTGTTGCGATCATAGGATTATTTGCTAATGCTGGTTCGGCGTTACTACTGAATAGTGGGAAAACAAACAATTTGAATATAAAGGCAACATACTTACATTTTTTGAGTGACGCATTGTCATCAGTTGGAGTAATTATTGGGGCTATTGTAATACAGCTATTTAATATTACATGGGTTGATCCGTTGGTTACCATTCTCGTTTCGTTGTATATTATTAAGGAGACATTTCCAATTTTACGTGATTCAACTAATATATTAATGCAATCAGGTCCTGATTTAGATTATGAAGCGATGGCACTGGATATGGAGAAAGTATGTGGAGTAGTTAGTGTACATCACATTCATGCTTGGATGATTGACGAGAACCGAATTATTTTTTCGGCTCACATCAATTTACAGGACCAGATGTTAAGCAATGTTGAGGTGACGTACCAGGCGGTTGAAAAATTACTTACGGAGAAGTATCATGTGGACCACGTCACGTTACAGGCAGAAGTCGAGCGGGGACGTGATGCTACAAAGTTTACGACAAATCAAAATGACATTTAAGGAGTTCTATTGATAATGACGCCAATGAAGGAAGATTATTTAAAAATAATTTTTGAACTCGGTGGTACTAAGAATAAGGTTTCAAATAAACAAATTGCTAATAGTTTAGATATCGCAGCAGGATCGGTAACAGAAATGGTTTCTAAGCTTGTTGAGGACGGCTTGGCTACTCATACACCATATGCAGGAATTGCGTTGACAGATGAGGGCGTTGAAGTAGCTGAACAATTGGTAAGAAGACACCGAATTTGGGAAACATTTTTGGTCGATAAACTACACTATAAGCTTTCGGAAGTACACACAGATGCTGAACAACTTGAACATGTTAATAGCGAGAAGATAATTAATGATTTAGACGCTTTTTTAGGGCATCCCAAACATTGCCCACATGGTGGGGTGATTCCGACTGCTGATGGATATTATCCAGAATATAGCCACGTCCAACTTTCAGAGTTAAAGGATGGTGATGTAGCCGTTGTTGATCGGTTAGCAGACAATCGAGATCTGTTAACTTATTTGGATCAAATTGATTTTGATTTGGGCGATCGTATTAAAATTATTGGGCATGCACCATTTGAAGGACCAATTAAGGTCCAACTTCTTTCTGAAAAGGAAGAGGATACAATTCGAGAGGTTAGTTTTAAGGCGTCACATTACGTTTTTGTCCAACCTGAAAAATAACCTTGATTTTAACCTATCTTTTTTTGGATACGCATGCTATAATTAAAATGTAATTTTGGTTAGGTACTTTTGGTTAGATTGTTTCATTTGAACTATCCCCAATGACCGGATCAAGCTACAATAAATAAGTTTGTCGTAAGGCAGCTACAGGAGGATGTTCATAATGGAACAAGGTACAGTTAAGTGGTTTAATGCTGATAAAGGTTTTGGTTTCATCACACGCGAAGATGGAAGTGACGTATTCGTTCACTTCTCAGCTATTCAAGGTGAAGGTTTCAAGACTCTTGAAGAAGGTCAAGCAGTTACTTTTGATGTAGAAGAAAGCGACCGTGGACCACAAGCAGTAAACGTTGTTAAAGCTTAATTTTTAAAATTTAATTTAATAACAATTGGAGTAGCGACTTTAGGGTCGCTACTTTTTTTGTCTTCAGATTTGAAAGTAACTTTTAATACTTTACCATAGCTGGTACAATTAATTATTAAATGTTTCGGAGGAGTGGAAACATGGGTCTAACTAAAATTGATCGAGTTATTGATACGTGTCTGATTGCTGGGCGAATAATGATTGAGAATGGTTCTGAAATGGCACGGGCAGAGGATACTATGAAGAGAATTGCAATTAATTCTGGGGTTAATAACCTGAAAATATTTGCAACTGTAACTGGATTAATCGTTTCGATTCCTGATACCGAAAATGCTCAAATTGAGACAATTGACAGAAGAGCAATCGATCTTGAAAAAGTAGCAGCGGTTAACGAATTATCCAGAAAATATGCTAATAAGTCGATTGATTTAGACGCCTTTTTTGAACGATTAAGTACGCTTGATGATGCAACCCCATTTTTTCCTTTTTGGTTGCAAATTATCGGAGCTGCTCTTGTTAGTGGCCCTTTGATGGCAGTTTTTTCCAATAATATGTCCGATTTGTGGATAACTGCCTTTGTTGGCGCAATTGGTTTTGCGATTTTTTATTTTATTAATCGAATTTTGAATATTAAATTTATTAGTGAATTTGTAGCGGCTCTAGTCATTGGACTTTTAGCTGTGTATAGTGTTCACCTTGGAATAGGTAAAGATATTGATGATATAATCATTGGCTCTGTGATGCCCTTAGTACCTGGTGTACCTTTGACTAATGCGGTGAGGGATTTATTGGATGGACATCTGGTAAGCGCTCCAGCAAGAGCAGTTGAAGCAATGTTAACTGCTGTTGCCATTGGATTTGGAATTGCATTTATTTTTAGATTTTTGTAGGTGAATACATATGCAAATACTTTTAGAATTTTTATTATCGGGGATTGCGACAATTGGATTTGGAATAATTATTAACATTCCACATCGTGCCTTAGTTGTTGCAGGAATTGTTGGCGGAATTGCTTGGACTGTTTATTGGTTAATGCTTTCTGCCAAGCTGGGATTAGCACTCAGCAGTTTGACATCAGCTACAATTATTGGAACTTTAAGTGTGGTAGCAGCACATAAATTAAAAATGCCCATGATTATTTTTAATATTCCGGGAATCGTTCCATTAGTGCCGGGGGGACAGGCATATCAAATGGTTAGAAATTTTGCGCTTAATCACACTGATGTGGCGCTTCATTTCATGATGCAAGTTGCGGAAGTTGCTGGTTCAATTGCAATTGGTTTTTTATTGGCAGAACTTGTAAATCAGCTTTATTTTAAAATCAAACGAACCTTTTTTGTAAGTAATAATAGAAACTAGTGAATCACAATACCTCTTTTCGGTTCTAAACTTATTTTATTCAACAAAGTTCTTCAATTTTCTATAGAAATCAAAAAAATCATCGGCAGTGGCCAATGATTTTTTTAATTAGATTAATTATCTTGCTGGGACCTGGTTGTTAGTTGTAGTGTCAGATTGTTGCTGAGTTGTAGTGCTCTGTTGAGGAACTTGTTGCTGTTGTGCTTGAGTGGCAGGAGCCTGTTGTTGCTGATCCTGAGTGGCAGGAGCTGCAGGCGCCGCTGCTTCACTACTTGATGAAGCAGAACTCGCAGATGAGGAGCTTGTTGAATCATCAGTGGAAGTATCTTCACCATAACCAGCAACACCAGTAGTACCTGTATCGGCTTTATCAAGCCCTAAGTTTGAACGAATAAAATTAGTGACTCTTTGCATTTCTTCATGTGGTGCGACTTCAAAATCAACACCGTTAATTACGGCTCCAACTCCCTGCAAATGCGTTGATTTAAGATGATGGGTAGCAACTCGGTAGTTTGTTGAAAGTGCAACTAATTCATCAAAGGATAAATCTGTTTGAGTTTGTGATTTTAACGAATCCATAAAGTTTTCATTGAGGAGCGTTGTAATCGAGTCACTCTTACGAAGAATTGCCATCAAAATTTGACGTTGACGTCCCTGACGCCCGTAATCTCCCTGAGGGTCTTGATGACGCATTCGGGAATAATCAAGGGCAGCCTTTCCATTGAGATGGATCTTGACTCCTTTTTTAACGTCGGCGTTACCATATTTGAAGGTTAGCGGTGGAGTAACATCAACACCACCTACACCGTTGACAATCTTTTCAAGCCCACCCATGTTAATCAAGCCATAGAAGTCGATCGGAATATTAAGGAGCTTCTCCACAGCTTTGATAGCTGTGCCAGCCCCACCATAATCGTAGGCAGCATTTATTTTAGAGGGACCATAATCGGAATATCCTGGGACCGAAATTAAGGTATCTCTAGGAATACTGGTAAGGGTCATTTTTTCCTTGCCAGGATTCAAAGTCGCAACAATGATAGTATCAGTTCGCCCACGATAATTTCGACCTAGCGCCCCTGTATCAGTACCGAGTAGTAGAATCGAAATTGGCTTATTCTGTTTAAGCGTCGAAGAAACATTCCGTGATTTTTGAATGTTTGAAGAACTAAATATTGAATTGGCAGCATCTCTAGCTTGAAACCATTTACGTACTCCAAAGATAACTAAGAAAATTACCAAAATTGAAGCAACAATTAAAGCGATTCTACGCTTTCTTTTATCAAATTTAAATCGCTTATTTAAATGAGACAATTCATTTTTGCTTTCATCCGAATTGTCCCTATGCAGTCGATTTAAACTGAGGTAATGATTACCCGATTTTCTTTTTGAATTGGAACGTTTTTCTCTAGGATCCATAAAAACAGAACTCCTCTGCAACTGAATAGTTAACTCAATGTATTCTATCAAAATTAGGTATTCACAAGAACGCCTAAAGATTACTTTTAGCAAAGCTTAATAAACGAAGTTAAGTATACCATATTGATTTAATTACAATATTTCATCGATCCAGTTCAAAGCGAGCGCCGGCCACTTAGCAATTCGGGAGTTAATCATATCGTCATTTCTAGCAGTTAACTTATTTGCCAATGCCATACCATGTGGACCATGTGAGAAGATATGAATTTCAGTAGTTACTCCGGCATTTACCAATGCTTGATAGTATTTTAAACTGTTTTTCGAAGGCACAAGTTGATCATCTTGGGTAGTCCAAATAAAACTTGGTACGTTGGAAGCTGTGACGTTTTGATCTGCAGCGTAGCGTTCGGGTTCATTTGTCCATTTTACAAGAGTTGCTGAATCTGGGAATCCTAGGAAGGGACTAATTACTGGATATCCTAAAATTGTAGCAGCCACTTTTAATTGGTCATGGGTTGAATCTACTTTTTGGGATAGCCATTCGGAGTTCCAATAGTTATTGTAGTTGCTTACGATGTGTCCACCAACAGAAAAGCCCATTAATATAATTTTTGACGGATCGATATTCCAATCATTAGAATGGCTTTTGGCATAAACGACAGATTGAGCTAGTTCAATAATGGGATTTGGAAACAGCGGTTCTTTTTCACCTATAAACGAATATCGTAAAATAGCAACTTGAAAGCCTGCTGCGATGAAACGTAGTGCAACAGTTTCGGATTGTTCAGTTGGAATATGGGTGTAGCTTCCTCCGGGAACGAAAATTAATAGTGGACGGTTTTTAATTTTTCCAGTTGCGTCTGTCTCTTGTAGATAACTTGTTAATGTTGCCGAACTGTTAGAACTGAGTGTAATGGTGTTTACTTGCATAAAAATGCCTCCTAGCTAATTGTCAAAGAATTAAAGTTACGATGACAAGTTATATATTTACTATTTGTAATAGTTTCTATTGTATAGTATTTGTATGAACTTAGAGGAGATATTGTATCATGAATATAGAACTAAGAAGGACTACGACCGCAGATTTCAATCGTTATTTTGAAATATTATCAAATAAAGAAGTTCCGCAAGAAGTAGGCTTGCCCCGATTTGATAGCGAAATTGCAAAGCAAATTCACTTCAATGCAGTTCTAAGTAATCGTTTTAGTTATGGGATTTTTGAGTCGGAAAATTTTATTGGAATTATTACATTAAGTCCAAATATACCGGATGAGGGAATCTTTGAGCTAGGATATTTTTTAGATAAATATTTTTGGAACCAACACATAATGACGGATGCGATCAGAAAATTTATTGGGATCATAAAAAATGCTGACCCTCTAATTACTGTAATGATTGCCAATACATGGGTTACCAATGTTGCATCAAAAAAAGTGCTTGAGAATAATGGTTTTCATTTTAGTGAACAAATCATCGAAACATCAGCATACGATTTTTTGCCGCATAAGGTTGATCAATTCAAATTGAACCTTGCGGAATGGTAATAAATTCTCTATAATCAAATACATCGAAAGAAGAGGTTGCTTCAAACATTAGTAGGTGATTAAGACGAAAAGCGTCGAAGATGTCATGCGAAAGGGTGCGAAGCCGAAACTAGCATGCGCTTTTTCAATTGTTGGTTGGGGCACATTTTAACAGAGTGTGAACTGTCGTAACCAGATACGGTTGCGGAGCGCTATCTACGATTTGACTAGTGATACTAACGGGTCTTTTTGTGAGCGGATGCTTTCAAGAAGACTTTTTTTATTGCATAAAGGTTGAAATTAGCGCCTTCTGCGAATTTTAAGGAGGTCATTTTATGGCAAAGGAAGTTGAGGAAAACAATCAAGTTGAAAGAGCGCTTAAAACCCGCCATATTTCAATGATTGCGTTAGGAGGAAGTATTGGAACTGGTTTATTTGTTGCAAGTGGATCAGCCATTTCAACAGCCGGTCCTGGTGGAGCATTATTTGCGTATGTTGCAATGGGAATTATGGTGTACTTCTTAATGACAAGTTTGGGAGAAATGGCAACTTATATGCCAGTCTCTGGTTCGTTTGCAACGTATTCAACTAAATATGTTGATCCGGCGTTTGGATTTGCCATGGGTTGGAATTATTGGTTTAATTGGGCAATAACTGTAGCCGTTGACATTAGTACAATTTCACTTATTATGAAATTTTGGCTACCAGATATTCCAGGATGGATATGGAGTATGGTGGCTTTAGTGGTAATCTTTTTAGTTAATGCTTTGACAGTTAAGGCTTTTGGTGAAGCGGAATACTGGATTGCCATAATTAAAGTTGTAACAGTTATTGTATTCTTGATTGTAGGTGTTTTGACGATTGTTGGAATTATGGGTGGACATGCAACACTACTTGAAAACTTCGTGTATAAAAAAGCACCGTTTGTTGGTGGTATTCCATCGGTTTTGGGTGTTTTTGTAGTTGCAGGTTTTTCGTTTCAAGGAACCGAATTAATCGGAATTACAGCTGGGGAGTCTGAAACTCCTGAAAAAAGCGTTCCTAAGGCAGTTAACCAAGTCTTCTGGCGAATTTTGCTTTTTTATATTCTCGCAATTTTTGTTATTGCATGTATCGTTCCATACACAAGCCCAGATTTATTAGGGTCCTCAGCCAGCGACATTAAAATTAGTCCGTTTACTCTAGTGTTTAGAAGAGCGGGATTAGCTGGGGCTGCTGGCGTTATGAATGCTGTTATTTTGACGTCTGTTCTGTCATCAGCAAATTCGGGTATGTATGCCTCAACAAGAATGCTTTATTCGATGGCTAAACAAGGATATGCGGCTAAGTTCTTCGAAAGAACTACAAAACGTGGAATTCCCTTGGCAGCTCTTGTTGGTACAACAATTGTTGGATTGCTAACGTTTATTGCAAGTATTGAAGGACCTGAGATTTATATGTGGCTCGTTGCAGCAAGTGGTTTAACTGGATTTGTTGCTTGGGTAGGGATTGCAGTATCTCATTGGCGGTTTAGAAGAGCCTACGTTAAGCAGGGAAAAGATTTAGCAGATTTAAAATACCGTGCTAAATGGTTCCCAGTTGGTCCTTTGTTTGCTTTTGTTTTAAGTATTGTTGTTATTATTGGACAGGATTTAGACGCAGTTAAACATTTGAATTGGGAAGCAATGGGTATTACTTACATGTCGATCCCACTATTCATTATTTTGTTCCTATACTATAAGATAAAATACAAGACTCATTTGATTCCGTTAGATGAAGTTGATCTAAGCAAACCAGATATCACTAAAGAATAGAAAAATCAAGATATTGTTTTGAATCAGAATGATGATACAATATGTAGTGCTGATGTTATGAATAGTTACTATAGATGAACATTATTTTTAATTCAAAAGGGGAACAAACATGATTGCATTATCAGGACCAATTGGGGCAGGGAAAACAACTCTTACCGAGTTACTTACTAAGCATTGGGATAGCCAAGCTTATTATGAGTCAGTTGACGATAACAAGATTTTGCCGTTATTTTACAAAGATCCAAAACGGTACGCATTTTTGCTTCAGATTTATTTTTTAAATAAGCGGATGGATAGTATCAAGGCTGCCTCTGGCTTGTCGCGAAGCGTAATGGATCGTTCAATTTATGAGGATTCACTGTTGTTTCATTTAAATGCCGACATGGGTAGAGCAACTGATACAGAAGTTTCAATCTATGATTCACTGTTAAGTAACATGATGGAAGAATTGCCTAGGCTTTCATATCAGAAAAATCCTGATTTGTTAATTCATATTGATATTTCTTTTGATACAATGTTAAAGCGAATTAAAAAAAGGGGTCGATCATATGAGCAGATTGATGCCGATCCTGAATTGTACGATTATTATAAGACTTTGAATCAACGTTATGTTAAGTGGTTTGACAAATATGATCAAAGTCCCAAGATTAAGATTAACGGTGATCAACTTGATTTTGTTGAGAGTGTTGATGCACGTGCTAAGGTTTTAGATCTAATTGATGCAAAAGTTGCAGAAATGTAATTAATTACGTACAATGTCTTTAGAGAAAACGCGATACGTTTAAAGTAGGTTAACAGAGAGGCGATGTTGATGGGAGTCGCTAACCGAAACTCCGACGTTGAATGCGGGTGAGTAGTGTCACACGGTGATTCCGTTATCATCTCTTTTGAGTGTACTGTATTTTTGCAGTGAACTTGGGTGGTACCGCGAAACGAGCCTCTTCGTCCCATGATTTTTGGGAGAGAGGCTCGTTTTTTTATGATATAAGGAGGAATTTATATGTTAGATTTAAAGCTAATTAGAAATAATCCAGATGATATTAAGGCTAAGTTGGCTACACGTGGTGTAAAAGGCGAGACAATTGACAAGTTAATTGCAAAGGATGAAGAACGGCGTGATTTAATCGTTAAAAGTGAAAATTTAAAAAAGTTACGCAACGAGGTTTCTGATCAAATTTCGCTTAAGAAACGTCAAAAAGAAGATGCAACAGAACAAATCAAGGAAATGCAATCCGTAAGTAAGGATATTAAAGAACTCGATGAAAAACTACAGAACTCAGCCAAAGAGGTTGATGATATGGCTGCGCATTTACCAAATATTCCACATCCAGACGTTCCAGTTAGTCTAACGGAAGAGGGAAGCGTTGAATTGCGCAAGGACGGTCAACCAAGAAAGTTTGACTTTGAACCAAAACCTCATTGGGAAATCGGTGAAAAACTTGGAATCTTGAATTTTGAACGAGCAGCTAAAGTTTCAGGAAGCCGTTTTGTTTATTATATTGGGGATGGAGCTCGATTAGAACGAGCTATATACAATTTTTTCCTAGATCAAAATAACAAAGCTGGTTTTACTGAAGAGATTACACCATATATGGTGAATGATGCTTCAATGTTTGGTACCGGACAGTTTCCTAAGTTCAAGGAAACACACGCAGGATATGAGATTGCTGGTGAAAACTTAACTTTAATTCCTACTGCTGAGGTACCTTTGGTAAATTATTATCGTGATGAAATTTTAGATAATGAACAACTACCTATTAATGTAACGGCTTTATCACCTGCATTTCGTTCGGAGGCCGGAAGTGCTGGTCGCGACACTCGGGGGTTGATCCGGATGCACCAATTTAATAAAGTGGAAATGGTTAAAGTAGTAAGACCTGAAAATTCCTGGAATGAGTTAGAAAATCTAACTGAACATGCTGAAAGCTTATTGCACAAGTTGGATCTTCCTTATCGTGCAATCACGTTGACTACCAGTGATATGAGTTTCACTGCTGCAATGACTCATGATTTGGAGGTTTGGATCCCAGCCCAAAATACTTACCGCGAGATATCAAGTTGTTCAAACTGTACAGATTTCCAAGCTCGTCGTGCCCATATTAGGTATCGCGATGAAAATGATAAGCTACAATATGTGCATACTTTGAATGGTTCCGGTTTGGCTGTTGGACGCACAGTAGCTGCAATTTTGGAAAACTTCCAAAACGAAGATGGTTCCGTAAATATTCCTGAAGCATTGGTCCCTTACATGGGTGGGCAAACAGTTATTAAATAATGCTAGTGAGATTAGAATGATGCGAGCTCCTGTTGATGATTTATTCATTGAATTGGAGTTCGTTTTTTGATGTTTTGTTTTAAAGGTAACCTTTAAAACATAAGATATTTACAAATAAAAACTATTTGATTCTTCATTATTTTCAAAAACATGTTGACAGATGAACCATTAATCGGTAATATTTATAAATGTGTTCACGGAGGATTAGCTCAGCTGGGAGAGCATCTGCCTTACAAGCAGGGGGTCACAGGTTCGAACCCTGTATCCTCCATGGAACTTCGGTTCTATGGTACCATCCATTATGAACATGTTTGCGGGCGTGGCGGAATTGGCAGACGCGCAAGATTTAGGTTCTTGTATCGAAAGGTGTGGGGGTTCGAATCCCTTCGCCCGCATTGTGAGGCCGACTTAGCTCAGTTGGCAGAGCACCTGTCTTGTAAACAGGGGGTCGGAGGTTCGAATCCTCTAGTCGGCATTTTATTTTTTTGCGGAAGTAGTTCAGTGGTAGAACATCACCTTGCCATGGTGGGGGTCGCGGGTTCGAATCCCGTCTTCCGCTTTTTGCACCCATAGCGCAATTGGATAGAGTGTCTGACTACGAATCAGAAGGTTGCAGGTTCGACTCCTGCTGGGTGCATCGTTTACCAGAATGTTGAAAAACGTTCTGGTTTTTATTTACACTTTTTCCGTTAGTGCTAAAATAAATATATTACGGGAAGTAGCTCAGCTTGGTAGAGCACCACGTTCGGGACGTGGGGGTCGCAGGTTCAAATCCTGTTTTCCCGATTTGGTTGGAACTGTTGCAAAACTTGATTTTGAAACGGTTCTTTTTTTGTCTCATGATTTTTTAGAAATAAAGACTTGTTAATATGCTGGTTAAATGTATGACAGATTTAAGTTAGTACTATTTTTTTGCATTTTAATAAAATTCTCGTATAATGATAGTCAACATTAGTCAAAGCTTGGAGGTGATTGCAGTGCAAGGACAAAATATTTCGGATATCATTGAACGATATTTGAAAAGCATTCTCGCTGATTCTGAGGAGGTCGAGATTCGACGTTCAGAAATAGCCAATCAATTTGACGTTGTTCCGTCGCAGATTAATTATGTGATTAAAACACGCTTTACTATCCAAAATGGGTATGTAGTTGAAAGTAAGCGTGGTGGTGGCGGTTATATCAGAATTGAAAAAGTTAACTTACTAGAGGATATAGATGTATTAGATTCATTGATCGAGGTTATTGGTGATTCGATTAATGCTCGCGATGCCACTTCAATCATCGGTAGTTTATATGAAGATGATGTTCTGAATAAACGTGAAATGAATCTGGTATTATCTGCTATTGATAAAACGACACTTGCTTTTGGTGATCGTGATATTGAAAACAAGATTCGAGCACGTATTTTAATTGGTATCTTAAATCACTTAAGGTATGAGGATTAAGAAAGTTTGGTGGGGACATGGATAACTTATTTACACCCAGTGCAAAAAATGTATTAATGATTGCACAGGAACAAGCAAAGAAATTCAAACATCCAGCAGTTGGAACTGAGCATTTATTACTAGCACTCACAATTGAGCAAAATGGAGTTGCTAAAAGTGTATTGGACCAATTTAACGTTCAAGAAGTGGATGTAACAGAAGAAATTGAAAGTTTCACAGGATATGGTAACCTGACTTCTCGTAAGAATGATTACTTACCTTATTCTCCTAAGGCAAAAGAAATTTTGAGTTTGGCAGGTGACGAAGCTAAACAATTAAAGTCAAGCAAGATTGGAACTGAGCATTTGCTATTGGCCCTGTTACAGGATGATTCGATTTTATCGTCTAGAATTCTAGCAGCGCTTGATATTAGTGTGAGCGATGTGCAAAAGGTTGCGCTACGTAAGCTTGGTGTTAATCCAGCGGTGCGCGCTCGTCAAGCTCGTCAACGTCAAACTAATGGTGGGCAAAGTAGTGCAACGCCAACTTTAGATTCAGTTGCAAGAGACCTAACTGAAATGGCCGCAGAAGGGCAGATTGACCCTGTTGTTGGACGTAGTAAGGAAGTCCGACGAGTTATTCAGATATTAAGCAGGAGAACTAAGAATAATCCTGTATTGATTGGGGAACCAGGGGTTGGTAAAACTGCTATTGCTGAAGGATTGGCACAAAGAATCGTAGATGGTGATGTTCCCGAAGATATGCAGAATAAACGTCTGATGATGCTTGAAATGGGCTCTTTAGTGGCTGGTACAAAGTATCGTGGTGAATTTGAGGATCGTTTAAAAAAGGTGATTGAAGAGATTCGTACTGATAAAGGTATCATTCTCTTTATCGATGAATTGCACACTTTGATAGGTGCTGGTGGCGCAGAAGGGGCTATTGATGCTTCCAATATTTTGAAGCCTGCATTAGCCCGTGGCGAACTACAAACGATTGGTGCCACAACTCTAAATGAATACCAAAAATATATTGAATCAGATGCCGCCTTAGAACGACGCTTTGCGAGAGTTGAGGTAAACGAACCTACTGAGGATGAAGCAATTCAGATTTTGAAGGGGTTACGAGGTAAGTATGAAGAACACCATCACGTTGAAATAACTGATGAAGCAATTGTGGAAGCAGTAAAACTATCTTCACGTTATATTTCAGATCGTTACCTTCCTGATAAGGCAATTGATTTAATTGATGAGGCTGCCGCTAAGATTAGGATTGACGGCTCTGAAAAACCAGATTCAAAGAGCAAAAACGAGGCCAAGCTGGCAGAGTTGCGTCAGGAAAAAGAGGACGCAATTGATGCTCAAGAGTTTGAAAAAGCAGCTACAATTCGTGAAAAAGAGTTTAAGCTTGCTAAAAAAGTGGAAAAACAGAACAACGACAGTGAAAAGGCCGATAGTAAGAATGAGTATGATTTAGTTGAAACGGCGGAAAGTGTTGCTGAAATCGTTTCTGACTGGACAGGGGTTCCGTTAACTCATTTGGAACAAGCTGAATCAGATCGCCTAATTAATTTAGAAAAAACTCTGCATGAGCGAGTTATTGGACAAGACGAAGCGGTGTCGGCTGTTGCACGTGCAATAAGAAGAGCACGTTCTGGGCTAAAGGATCCTAAGCGACCTATTGGTTCGTTTATGTTTCTTGGACCTACAGGAGTTGGTAAAACCGAGTTAGCCAAGACTTTGGCTGATGTAATGTTTGGTTCTGAAGATAACATGATTCGAATTGATATGTCTGAGTACATGGAAAGGTATAGTACGAGTCGTTTAGTTGGTTCGGCGCCTGGATACGTCGGATATGATGAAGGTGGACAACTTACTGAACAGGTTCGACGTAAACCTTACTCAGTTGTGTTATTCGATGAGGTTGAAAAAGCACATCCCGATGTATTTAATCTCCTTTTGCAAGTACTTGACGATGGATTTTTAACTGACTCCAAGGGACGCAGAGTCGATTTTCGAAATACTATTTTGATAATGACTTCTAACCTAGGTGCAACAGCATTACGTGATGAAAAGTCTGTTGGCTTTGCAGCTAAGAATGCTTCTGAAGATTACAATGCAATGTCTGCTAAGGTTCGTGAGATTTTAAAGCAGAGTTTCCGTCCAGAATTCTTGAACCGGATTGATGAAACGATTATTTTCCATTCACTTACTAAGGAGGAATTACATTCAATTGTTAAATTAATGGCAAAAGATGTGATTTTGAGAATGAGTGAGCAGGGCATTAATACTAAGTTGACACCTGCCGCAATTGATGCAGTTGCAGATGCTGGATTTGATCCAGAGTTTGGGGCACGACCAATTAGGAGGGCTTTACAAACTGACGTTGAGGATAAATTGAGTGAATTAATTTTATCAGGTGAAGCTACTGTAGGTGATGACGTGACGGTCGGTGCGAGAAACGGGAAAATCACATTTAAGGTTTCTTCGGTACAAAAAAATAAAGTAAATAATTAATATAGTTGAGTGAGCTTGCCGTTTGACAAGACAAGGAAAAGTGGTTAAACTGTAATCTGTATATGTAAGTGATGCATATGGTACAGGGCGATCTATTGTCCGCTCTTGACCTGTATAGAAAAAGCAAAAACGATTCTTTTAAGTGAGTTGTTTTTGGTTTTTTTTTGCAAAAAAACAAGTCAATAGTGTAATTGTAATCAAACTGTAACATTATGTATTGGATTAATTTGGAGAGGTGACAAACTTGGCAGGACATTTAGTTAAATATGGAAAACGTCGTACTCGCCGAAGCTATGCTCGAATCAAGGAAGTACTTGATCTTCCTAATTTGATTGAGATTCAATCGGACTCATATCAATGGTTCTTGGATGAAGGGCTTCGTGAGATGTTCAACGATATTATGCCAATTGATGATTTCGCAGGAAATCTATCATTGGAATTTGTTGATTATCAACTATTAGAACCAAAGTATACCGTTGATGAAGCTCGTGAACATGAGGCAAATTATTCGGCTCCACTGCACGTTACTTTACGATTAACCAACCACGAAACTGGCGAGATTAAGTCGCAAGACGTGTTCTTTGGTGATTTTCCATTAATGACAGAACAAGGAACGTTTATTATTAATGGGGCAGAACGTGTTATTGTTTCCCAGTTGGTTCGCTCACCTGGTGTTTACTATAACGTTGAAAACGACAAAAATGGTCGTAAAATTTGGGGAACTACTGTAATTCCTAACCGTGGAGCTTGGTTGGAATATGAAACAGATGCTAAAAATATTTCGTATGTTCGAATTGACCGTACACGTAAGATTCCAATGACAGAATTGATACGTGCACTTGGTTTTGGCTCTGATGAAGAAATTATTGATATTTTAGGTGGATCAGATAGTCTTGATTTCACTCTTGATAAAGATGTTCATAAGAATCCAGAAGATTCACGTGTTGCGGAATCTTTAAAAGATATTTACGAACGTTTGCGTCCTGGTGAACCTAAGACTGCAGATAGTTCACGTAGCCTTTTAACAGCACGTTTCTTCGATCCTAAGCGTTATGATATGGCACCTGTGGGTCGTTATAAGGTTAACAAGAAGTTGAGTTTAAAGACTCGTTTGCTTGGAATGACATTGGCTGAAACTTTAGCTGACCCTGATACTGGTGAGATTATTGCTAAAAATGGTGATGTAATTTCAAAAGATGTTATGAAGAAGTTAAGTCCATTCTTAGATCGTAACGACTTTAAGACTGTGACTTATCAGCCTTCAAGTGAAGCGGTTGTCACTGAACCAATGTTGATTCAAACTATTAAAATTCAAGATCCTAGTGATCCTGAGCGTGAATTGAAGATGATTGGCAATGGCAACATTGATTTAAGTCTTAAGCACATCACACCAGCGGATATTATTGCGTCAATGAATTACTTCTTCTTGTTGCAAGAAGGTATTGGTAGTACAGATGATATTGATCATTTGGGTAACCGTCGTATTCGCTCTGTTGGTGAACTTCTTCAAAATCAATTTAGAATTGGTTTGTCAAGAATGGAACGTGTTGTTCGTGAAAGAATGTCAATTCAGGATGCTGAAACTGTTACACCACAACAATTGATTAATATCCGTCCTGTTGTGGCCTCAACTAAGGAATTCTTTGGTTCTTCACAATTATCACAATTCATGGATCAAACTAACCCACTTGGAGAACTTTCGCATAAGCGTCGTTTATCTGCGCTTGGACCTGGTGGTTTGACTCGTGACCGTGCTGGATATGAAGTTCGTGATGTTCACTATACGCATTATGGTCGTATGTGTCCGATTGAAACTCCTGAAGGACCTAATATTGGTTTGATTAATAACTTGGCCTCATATGGAAAAATCAATCGTTACGGCTTTATTGAAACACCATATCGTCGTGTTTCATGGGATGATCATAAGGTTACAGACCGAATTGACTACCTTACTGCTGATGAAGAAGATCAATTTGTTATTGCGCAAGCTAACTCTACTTTAAATGACGATGGCTCATTTGTTGACGATGTTGTTATGGCACGTCATGAAAGTGATAACATCGAAACCAGTATTGACAATGTCGATTACATGGATGTTTCGCCTAAGCAAGTTGTTGCGGTTGCTACGGCATGCATTCCTTTCTTGGAAAACGATGATTCAAACCGTGCTTTGATGGGTGCTAACATGCAACGTCAGGCTGTTCCATTAGTAGATCCACATGCCCCACTTGTTGGAACTGGTATTGAATATAAAGCTGCACATGATTCTGGTGTTGCTCTTCTTTGCCAACACGCAGGAATTGTTGAATATGTTGATGCTCGTGAGATCCGTGTTCGTCGTGATGATGGCGCACTTGATACTTACAAGTTAATGAAGTTCCGTCGTTCTAATGGTGGTAAAAACTACAACCAACGCCCAATTATTCATGTTAATGATAAGGTTGATGCTGACGAAGTATTAGCTGATGGACCTTCCATGGAATTGGGTGAGTTAGCTCTTGGGCAAAACCCACTGATCGCATTTATGACATGGCAAGGTTATAACTTTGAAGATGCGATTGCGATTAACGAACGATTAGTTCGCGATGACGTATATACTTCAATTCATATTGAAGAGTACGAATCAGAAGCGCGTGATACAAAGCTTGGACCTGAAGAAATGACCCGTGAGATTCCTAACGTTGGTGAAGATGCTCTTCGTAATCTTGATGAAGATGGAATTGTCCGTATTGGTGCTGAAGTTGAAGACGGTGACATTTTGGTTGGTAAGGTTACGCCTAAGGGAGTTACTGAATTATCGGCTGAGGAACGTTTACTACATGCAATTTTTGGGGAAAAAGCCCGAGAAGTTCGTGATACTTCGCTCCATGTACCACATGGTGGTGGCGGTATTATCCAAGATGTTAAGATTTTCACTCGTGAAAATGGTGATGAATTATCACCTGGCGTAAATATGATGGTCCGTGTTTACATTGCTCAGAAACGTAAGATTCAAGTTGGTGATAAGATGGCCGGACGTCATGGTAATAAGGGTACCGTTTCAGTTGTTATTCCTGAAGAAGATATGCCATACATGCCAGATGGTACACCAGTTGATATTATGTTGAGTCCAATGGGTGTACCTTCCCGTATGAATATCGGACAAGTTCTTGAATTACATTTAGGAATGGCTGCTCGTAACTTAGGTATTCATGTGGCAAGCCCCGTTTTTGATGGCGCTCAAGATAAAGATATTTGGGATGCTGTTAGTGAAGCTGGTATGGATTCAGATGCCAAAACCGTTTTATATGATGGTAGAACTGGTGAACCATTTGAACAACGTGTTGCTGTTGGTGTTATGCACTATATGAAACTTGCTCACATGGTTGATGATAAGATCCATGCCCGCTCAATCGGACCATACTCACTCGTTACACAACAACCACTTGGTGGTAAAGCACAATTTGGTGGACAACGTTTTGGTGAAATGGAAGTTTGGGCGCTTGAAGCTTATGGAGCTGCTTATACATTACAAGAAATTCTCACTTATAAATCAGATGACGTTGTTGGTCGTGTAAAGACGTATGAAGCAATCGTCAAGGGTGAACCAATTCCTCGTCCTGGTGTTCCTGAATCATTCCGGGTTCTTGTTAAAGAGTTACAAGCACTTGGATTAGATATGAAGGTTCTAGGTAGTGATAATCAAGAAGTTGAATTACGTGAATTAGACGATGAAGATGACGACATTGTTAACGTTGATGCTTTAGCTAAGTTTGCTGAACGTCAAAAGGAAGCAAATGCCACGGATGCATCGAGTTCTAAGAACGCTAATTCAGTTGAGACTGAAAGTAATCAAAAATAATAGGAGGTTAGTCTGTTGATCGATGTTAATAAATTCGAGAGTATGCAAATTGGTTTAGCATCACCCGACAAGATTCGTATCTGGTCATACGGTGAAGTTAAAAAACCTGAAACAATCAACTATCGAACACTTAAGCCTGAAAAAGACGGATTGTTTGATGAACGAATTTTCGGACCAACCAAAGATTATGAATGTGCCTGTGGTAAGTACAAACGTATTCGTTATAAGGGCATTGTTTGTGATCGTTGCGGTGTTGAAGTTACAAAGTCAAAAGTTCGTCGTGAACGTATGGGTCATATCGAACTTGCAGCTCCTGTAACTCATATTTGGTACTTCAAGGGTATCCCTAGTCGTATGGGACTTGTTTTGGATATGAGTCCTCGTTCACTTGAAGAAATCATTTACTTCGCTTCATATGTTGTTATTGATGGCGGCAAAACACCACTTGAAAAGAAGCAATTGTTAACTGAACGTGAGTATCGTGACAAGTTAGCCGAATATGGTAATGAGTTTGTCGCAAAAATTGGTGGAGAAGCTATTCATGCTCTTTTGGCAACCGTTGATTTAGAAAAAGAAGCGGCTGACTTAAAAGAAGAACTAAAGGAAGCTTCTGGACAAAAACGAACTCGTGCAGTTCGTCGTTTGGACATCGTTGAAGCCTTCATTAAGTCTGGTAATAAACCAGAATGGATGGTAATGGATGCAATTCCAGTTATTCCACCTGATTTACGTCCAATGGTTCAATTGGATGGTGGCCGTTTTGCAACTTCTGATTTGAATGATTTATACCGACGGGTAATTAACCGTAACAATCGACTTAAACGTTTGTTAGACCTGAACGCTCCTGGTATTATTGTCCAAAATGAAAAGCGTATGTTGCAGGAAGCAGTTGATGCTTTGATTGATAATGGTCGTCGTGGTCGTCCCGTTGCTGGTCCTGGTAACCGTCCTTTGAAGTCACTTTCACACATGCTTAAAGGTAAGCAAGGACGTTTCCGTCAAAACTTACTTGGAAAACGTGTTGATTATTCTGGACGTTCCGTTATTGACGTTGGACCTTCGTTGAAGATGAACCAAATGGGACTTCCAGTTCCGATGGCTATGGAATTATTTAAGCCATTTATCATGAAAGAGTTAGTCGGTCGTGGATTAGCTTCAAATATTAAGAATGCTAAACGTAAGATTGACCGCAAAGATGATGATGTATATGACGTTTTAGAAGAAGTTATCAAGGAACATCCAGTTCTTTTAAACCGAGCACCTACTTTGCATCGACTGGGTATTCAAGCTTTTGAGCCTGTCCTTGTTAGTGGGAAAGCAATGCGTTTACATCCTCTTGCCTGTGAAGCTTATAATGCCGATTTTGATGGTGACCAAATGGCTATCCATGTTCCGCTTTCAAATGAAGCACAAGCTGAAGCTCGTTTATTGATGCTTGCTGCACATCATATCTTAGCTCCTAAGGATGGAAAACCAGTTGTTACTCCATCTCAAGATATGGTTATTGGTAACTACTGGTTGACAATGGAATCAGCTGAAGTTGCCGGTGAAGGTATGATTTTTAATGATCTAAATGAAATACGTTTAGCCCTTCAAAATGGTTATGTTGAAATTCATAGTCGAATTGGTATCCGTGCCAACTCAATGGCAAAGAAACAATTCACTGATGACCAGCGTAATAAAATCTTAGTTACAACTGTTGGTAAAGTTTTATTTAATGATATCTTGCCAGAAGATTTTATCTATTTGAATGCTCCAACTAACACAAACCTTGTGGACAAGACTCCAGATGAATACTTCCTTGATTCTGGTGAGGATATTCATGCTTATCTACAACAAAAGCCTTTGATTTTACCATTTAAATCTGGATTTTTGAGTGATATTATTGCGGAAGTTTATAAGAAGTATAAAGTTACTGCAACTTCACTTTTACTTGATCGCATGAAGGATCTTGGATTTTATCGTTCTACATTATCTGGATTAACTGTTGGTATCTCTGATATCACTAATCTTCCTGATAAACCTGCAATTATTGCTGAAGCTCATAAACAAGTTGCAACTGTAACAAAACAATTCCGTCGTGGGTTGATTACAGATGACGAACGTTATGAACGTGTTATTGGTATCTGGAATGATGCTAAAGATGATATTCAACAACGTTTGATGGATAGCTTTGATTCACAGAACCCAATCTTTATGATGAGTGACTCAGGGGCTCGTGGTAATATTTCTAACTTTACCCAGCTTGCTGGTATGCGTGGATTGATGGCTGCTCCTAATGGTAAGATCATGGAATTGCCAATTCTTTCAAACTTCCGTGAAGGACTTAGTGTTTTGGAAATGTTTATTTCTACTCATGGGGCCCGTAAAGGTATGACGGATACTGCTTTGAAGACTGCTAACTCAGGTTACCTGACTCGTCGTCTTGTTGATGTTGCTCAAGATGTAATTGTTCGTGAAAAAGACTGTGGTACAGATCGTGGATTATTAATTACAGCAATTGCTGAAGGTAATGAAATGATTGAACCTCTTTACGATCGTATCTTGGGACGTTATGCAATGAAGTCAGTTTTGAATCCTGAAAACGGTGAAGTAATTGTTCCTGCTAATGCTTTGATTGATGAAGCTGCTGCGGCAGCAATCATGGAAGCTGGTATTCAAGAAGTAACAATTCGTTCAGCCTTTACATGCAACACTAAACATGGTGTGTGTGAAAAATGTTATGGTCGTAACATGGCTACTGGTGACCGCGTTGAAGTTGGAGAAGCAGTTGGTACTGTTGCTGCTCAATCAATTGGTGAACCCGGTACTCAGCTGACTATGCGTAACTTCCATACTGGTGGTGTTGCTGGTAGCGAAGATATTACTCAAGGATTGCCACGTATTCAAGAAATTGTTGAATCACGTAATCCTAAAGGACGTGCTGAAATTTCCGAAGTCACTGGTACGGTCGAATCAATTGAGGAAGACCCAGCTGAAAGGACTAAGGATATTACGATCAAGGGCGAAAATGATACACGAACATATACGTTACCAATTATGGCACGAATGCGTGTTGCTGAAGGTGACTATATCCATCGTGGTTCAGCTCTTAATGAGGGTTCAATCGATCCTAAGGAACTTCTTAAAGTTCGAGATGTACTTTCAACCGAAAACTACCTGCTAAGTGAAATTCAAAAAGTTTACCGTATGCAAGGTGTAGAGATTAGTGATAAGCACGTTGAAATCATGATTCGTCAAATGCTTCGTAAGGTCCGTGTCATGGATCCTGGTGATACTGATATTTTACCTGGTACATTAATGGATATTGATGATTTTAAACAAGGAAATTACCAAACATTAATTAACGGTGGTATTCCTGCAACATCACGTCCCGTTATTCTTGGTATTACGAAGGCTGCTTTGGAAACAAATAGTTTCTTGTCGGCTGCTTCATTCCAGGAAACAACTCGTGTTCTTACGGATGCCGCTATTCGTGGTAAGAATGATCCACTAGTTGGTCTTAAGGAAAATGTTATCATTGGTAAGATTATTCCTGCTGGTACTGGTATGGGTGATTACCGTCATATTAAGCCAGAAGTTGTGGGAGCTGCAGTTGACAGTCAACCACAATCATTGAGCGATGTTGAAAAAGAATTAAATACAAATGAAACTGCTAAATAATTAAACAGTTCCTGTTAAAAGCGTGTGAATAATTACTCACACGCTTTTTTGTATGAGCAAAATAATAATAAAACCTGCACTTAAAAAAGGGACAAAAGGAATAGGAAACTTATTTTTGATGAACGGGTAGAGGAGTATAACAAAACAACATGCTATAAAAATGATTTTGACTGTAAAGACCCAAGAACCAATTTGTAAGAATAAAAGGATAAGAAGTATATCTCCCACGCCAAATTGACGCGTTATTAATCTAGGGACCATATCAAAGAAGTTGATTAGTATAGCTAAAAAAAGTAATAATAAAGAAGAAAAGCTTGGATGTATAAGCAAAAGAACAATTTGTACTATTAAAATTGGCATCGAGTTTAACGACTTAGTTGCAAGATCCTCTGCAGAAAGGAACAGCAGAAGGAAGAAAACAAAAAATAATAGTAAGTCAAAGGTTTGAGCAACAAATACTGTGGTCAAACTACCAATTGACAGTTCTAAAGGGACCGAATAAATTGGAATTTGTAACTGACAGTGTTTACATTTTCCATGCATTAAAAAGAAACCTAATATGGGAATCAGTGCACGTAAAGGGAGAGGGAAACTACAGAAGTCGCAATAGGATCGGGGATGTAGAATAGAAAGTGATCTTTGTTCTCGAAATACTACCAGACCCAGAAAAGAGCCATAAGAGGCCCCTAAGATAAATATTAAACTGAAAAATCGAATCATGTGAAAATCTCCTTAATAAAATTGTGAGTTAACATGAGATAAATACGTGAAATTTCTTTAGGTTCTTCTTGCAAAGAATTATTTAGCGTGATATTCTAATAGAGGTGCTTTTTGTGGACAGATTTCTGCGATTGCAGACATGCTGACTGGAAACGTTAGCCCTTGCCCATATTCGAGGCTATTTTTATTTAATTAAAAATGAACCGCCTGGATATGTGTGCTTAAATAATTTATGAAAACTTTTTTATTGGAAGGAGAAACATCGATGCCTACAATTAACCAATTGGTTCGTAAAGGTCGTCATTCACACAGTTCCAAATCAAAGGCTCCTGCGTTGAATTTCGGTTACAACAGTATGAAAAAGACAACGGTTAACAACCCTGCACCTCAAAAGCGTGGAGTTGCTACTCGTGTTGGTACTATGACACCAAAGAAGCCTAACTCGGCTTTACGTAAATACGCGCGTGTGCGTTTATCTAACTTGATCGAAGTTACTGCTTATATCCCAGGTATTGGTCATAACCTTCAAGAACATAGTGTTGTCTTGATCCGTGGTGGTCGTGTTAAGGATTTACCTGGTGTGCGTTATCACGTTATCCGTGGTGCACTTGATACTGCCGGTGTTACAGATCGTAAACAAAGCCGTTCTAAATACGGTACAAAGAAACCTAAGAAGTAAGGAGGCTGTTTAAATGCCAAGAAAAGGTCCAGCGCCAAAACGTGAAGTTTTGCCAGATCCAATGTATAACTCAAAGCTTGTTACTCGTTTAATCAACCGTTTGATGTTAGATGGTAAGCGTGGAACAGCTTCAAAGATTTTGTATGGTGCTTTTGACATCATCAAATCAGAAACAGGTTCAGAACCAACTGAAGTGTTTGAAGAAGCAATGAACAACATCATGCCAGTCCTTGAAGTTAAGGCTCGTCGTGTTGGTGGTTCTAACTACCAAGTTCCAATTGAAGTACGTCCAGATCGTCGTACAACTCTTGGACTTCGTTGGTTAGTTAACTACTCACGTCTACGTGGTGAACACACAATGACAGAACGTCTTGCACGTGAAATCATGGATGCTGCCAACAATACTGGTGCATCTGTTAAGAAACGTGAAGATACACATAAGATGGCTGATGCTAACCGTGCTTTTGCACATTACCGTTGGTAAAATCTTTAGTAGTTGCCTAACTAGTGCAACACTTGTGACTATTATATGATTGCATATAGTAGTCATTTTTTCTAAGTCTAGTAATTGACTGATTTATTTCGGAAGGAGAAATATTAATATAATGGCTAAACGTGAGTTTCCTCTAGAAAAAACTCGTAATATCGGTATCATGGCTCATATTGATGCTGGTAAAACAACCACTACAGAGCGTATCTTGTACTATACTGGTAAGATTCACAAGATTGGTGAAACACATGATGGTGCTTCACAAATGGACTGGATGGAGCAAGAACAAGAACGTGGTATCACAATCACATCTGCTGCAACAACTGCTGCATGGAAAGGTTTCCGTGTTAATATCATTGATACACCGGGACACGTTGATTTCACTGTTGAAGTTGAACGTTCACTCCGTGTTTTAGATGGTGCTGTTGCAGTTCTTGATGCACAGGCTGGTGTAGAACCTCAAACAGAAACTGTTTGGCGTCAAGCATCAGATTATAGTGTTCCTCGTATTGTGTTTGCTAATAAGATGGATAAGTTAGGTGCTGATTTTGACTTTTCTGTACAATCAATTCGTGATCGTTTACAAGCTAATGCACTTCCTATTCAAATGCCAATTGGTGCTGAGGATGACTTCGAAGGAGTTATTGATTTAGTTGAAATGAAGGCTGACTTGTACGACGAGGATGAGTTGGGAACAGAATGGGATACAGTTGACATCCCAGATAAATACAAAGAAGAAGCTGAAAATCGTCGGAATGAAATGATCGAACAACTGGCTGATATTGATGAAAATATCATGGAAAAGTACTTAGGTGGAGAAGAGATTTCCGTTGACGAAATCAAAGCTGCTATCCGTAAGGGTACTTTGGCACTTGAACTATTCCCAGTGCTTGCTGGTTCAGCCTTTAAGAATAAGGGTGTTCAAATGATGTTGGATGCGGTTATTGATTACCTACCATCACCACTTGATGTTAAGCCTTACAAAGCAACTGACCCTGACACTGATGAGGAAATCGATTTAGTTGCTGGCGATGATAAGACATTTGCTGCTCTTGCATTTAAGGTTGCAACTGATCCATTCGTTGGTCGTTTAACATTTATTCGTGTTTATCAGGGTACTTTGGAATCAGGTTCATATGTTCTTAATGCTACTAAGGACAAGCGTGAACGTGTTGGTCGTTTGCTACAAATGCATTCTAACCAACGTCAAGAGATCTCAGAAGTATTTTCAGGTGATATTGCAGCTGCAATTGGTTTGAAGAATACAACAACTGGTGATTCACTTACTGATCCAAATCATCCATTGCACTTGGAATCAATGGAATTCCCAGATCCAGTTATTCAAGTTGCTGTTGAGCCAAAATCAAAAGCTGACCAAGATAAGATGGATGTTGCCCTCCAAAAACTTGCTGAAGAAGATCCAACTTTCAAGGCTGAAACAAACCCTGAAACTGGTGAAACAATCATTGCTGGTATGGGTGAATTACATTTGGATATTATCATTGATCGTATGAAACGTGAATTTAACGTGGAAGCAACAATTGGTGCTCCTCAAGTTTCATATCGTGAAGCATTTACTAAGAAGACTTCCGCACAAGGTAAGTTTGTGCGTCAATCTGGTGGTAAAGGTCAATATGGTGATGTTTGGATTGAATTCGAACCTAATGAAGAGGGTAAAGGATTTGAATTTGAAGATGCTATTGTTGGTGGTGTTGTTCCTCGTGAATATATTCCATCAGTTGAACAAGGTTTGAAAGAAGCTTTGAACAATGGTGTCCTTGCGGGTTACCCATTGGTTGACTTGAAGGCAAAACTTTATGATGGTAGTTATCATGAAGTCGATTCTAGTGAGGCTGCCTTTAAGGTTGCCGCTTCAATCGCTTTACGTGAGGCTTCAAAAACTGCTGCTCCCGTTATCTTAGAACCAATTATGAAGGTTGAAATCCGTGTTCCTGAAGAATACATGGGCGATATTATGGGACAAGTTACAGCTCGTCGTGGACGTGTTGACGGTATGGAAGCCATTGCTGGTGCTGAAGAAATTCATTCATACGTTCCATTATCTGAAATGTTTGGCTATGCAACAACTCTTCGTTCTGCATCACAGGGTCGTGGTACATTTACTATGACTTTTGATCATTACGAAGCTGTTCCTAAGTCAATTCAAGAAGATATCATCAAGAAGAATGGTGGGCACGCTGAATAAGCGTTGCTAAATTTAGCTTTGGTAAAAAGAGAAATCAATTATTGATTTCTCTTTTTTTGTCTCATGATATTTTTAATTGAAGTTTGATACATTAATATAGAATTGTTTTATTAATTACTTCTCGAATTTTGTTTAGAAAATGGTTTAAGTGGTACACTAATTTATTGTGTAGTTATAAATTAAGGGAAGTGATATTAATGAGTTTCTTTGGAACAACGTTTTCTTCTTTAAGAAATAGAAACTTTAGATATTTTTGGATTGGGCAGTGTCTTTCTGTCATGGGAACTTGGATTCAACGTACTGCTCAAACGTGGTTAGTTTATCAAATGACAAAATCTGCTCTTTTAGTGGGTGTATTATCTGCAAGTCAGTTTGTGCCAATACTTTTGTTAACTCTGGTTGCGGGCACTCTGATTGATCAAATTCCAAAGAGAAAAATACTTTTGTTTACGCAGTTTGGTTTTCTTGTTCTTGGATCAATCATGACGTTGATAGTCTATTTGAAAATAGTTCAATATTGGGAAATATTGGCCATTGCAATCGGATACGGTGTTCTTCAAAGTTTTGACACACCGGCTCGCCAATCTTTTGTGGTTGAATTAGTTGGTCAGAAGGATTTGATGAATGGTATTTCATTAAATTCAACGGTCTTTAATCTTGCTAAAATAGTTGGACCGTCTTTAGCTGGAATTTTAATGGTTCAGTATGGAGTAGCATTTTGCTTTTTAGTAGATACAATTAGTTATATTGCAATATTAATAGGATTGTTCTTTATCCAGCAGGATCACCCATTAGCTACTAGATCACATCAACGTGTTTGGACGGATGTTAAGGATGGATTGAGCTATGTGTGGAATACGTTCGATGTAAAATTCAGTGCTGAACTTATGTTGATAATCTCAACCTTGAGTTTCAATAATAATGTTATTCTTCCCGTTTTTGCAAAAACTGTACTGCACTCGGGAGCCCAAGCCTATGCGGGATTGATGACTGCTTCTGGTATTGGATCGTTAGTTGCAGCATTTTTAATGAGTTATCTGTCTCGGTTTGGTTTGCAAAGAAGAACTTACTTAGTTGTAGGAGTGGGATCAGCGTTGTTACAAAGTACGATGATATTTGTGCATACTTTCAATCTAGCTGCATTTGTAATGATACTAATTGGTTTTTGTAATATGATCTTTTTAAATCAATCAAATGCTTCTTTCCAATATGGAGTTCCAAGCGAGTTAAGGGGAAGAGTTATGAGCGTATATGTATTGTTAAATCAAGGTACAACACCAATTGGAAGCATGTATGCAGGTGGAATAATGGATTTTACTTCTGGAGCGTGGGGATTTCCTGGTTGTGGACTACTAGCTTTGGCGCTACTAATTCCAGTATTAATAATTAATCAGAATCATGTTAAAAGTTGGATTAATCCAATAAAAGAATAGCTACTATATAAATCAAGCTATTCAAAATTTGAATATAAGTGGAAAAGAAGAATCGATTTCTAGAAAATCAATAAAAAACCTTGTAATGGTAAGAGATTTCCTGTACTATAGACAAGTAATTGATTTTGAGACAGGGAGTAATGCGCTCTTTTGCCCCTATTAATTATGCGAGGAGTGTTGATGTAGAAGGTTGCGACACGCCCGGACGCTTTGCCACGGACGTGGCGGTAATTTCTACGGAGCAAGTCTTATTTTCAAAATAGACGAAGGAGGTAACACAATGGCAAAACAAAAAATTCGCATTCGTTTGAAAGCATACGAACATCGTATTTTAGATCAATCTGCTGACAAGATTGTTGAAACAGCAAAACGTACTGGTGCAACAATTTCGGGTCCAATCCCATTGCCAACAGAAAGAACGGTATATACGGTCTTAAGTTCACCACATAAGTTTAAAAAAGCGCGTGAACAATTCGAGATGCGTACACACAAGCGATTGATCGATATCGTTAACCCAACACCAAAGACAGTTGATTCATTGATGAAACTTGACTTGCCAAGTGGTGTAGATATTGAAATTAAGCTTTAATTACTTAGCACTACAAATAATAAAATGGAGGTGTACTCATGACCACTAAAGGAATCTTAGGAAAAAAAGTTGGAATGACTCAGGTTTTTACTGATAATGGGGAACTTGTTCCTGTTACAGTAGTTGACACAACGCCTAACGTAGTTCTCCAAGTTAAAACAGTTGAAAATGATGGTTACAGTTCAATTCAACTTGGCTTTGATGACAAACGTGAAGTATTGAGTAACAAACCTGAACAAGGTCATGTTGCAAAAGCAAACACAAATCCTAAGCGCTTCATTCATGAAATCAAAGATGTTGAGCTTGGAGATTTAAAAGTTGGCGACACATTAGCCGCTGACGTATTCGAAGCTGGAAACGTCGTTGATGTTACTGGTACCACTAAGGGACATGGTTTCCAAGGTGTTATCAAAAAAGATGGACAAAGTCGTGGTCCGATGGCACACGGTTCCCGTTATCACCGTCGTCCTGGTTCACTGGGCGCAATTATTAATCGTGTTTTCCCAGGTAAAAAATTACCAGGTCGAATGGGTAACAATACTGTTACAATTCAAAATCTTGAAATTATCAAGGCTGACACTGAAAACAACGTTCTTCTTATCAAGGGTAATGTACCTGGAGCAAAGAAGTCATACTTAGTTGTTAAAAGTTCAGTTAAGAACACTAAATAAGAGAGGAGGACCATATAGATGACTACCGTTTCACTATTTAAACAAGACGGTTCCCAAAATGGGGACGTTGAATTAAACGCTGATATTTTTGGCATTGAGCCTAATGATAATGTTGTTTTTGAAGCTGTTGTTATGCAACGTGCTTCAATGCGACAAGGTACACATGCTGTTAAAAACCGTAGCGCAGTTCGTGGTGGTGGTAAGAAGCCATGGCGCCAAAAGGGTACGGGTCGCGCTCGTCAAGGCTCGATTCGCTCTCCACAATGGCGTGGTGGTGGTATTGTATTTGGACCAACACCTCGTTCATACGCGTACAGTATTCCAAAGAAGATGCGCCGTTTAGCATTGAAGTCAGTACTTTCACAAAAAGTACTTGATGAAAGCTTAGTAGTTGTTGATGCATTTAACTTTGAAGCTCCAAAGACTAAGGAATTCGCTGGATCATTAAGCAGTCTTAAAGTTGAAAAGAAAGCATTAATAGTTCTTGAAGACGATAACGAAAGTGCTGTATTGGCTGCTCGTAACTTGGCAAACGTTAAAATTGTTTCGCCTGAAGGTATCAATGTACTTGATATTATTAGTAGCGACAAACTTGTCATTACACAAAAGGCTCTTTCTCAAGTAGAGGAGGCTCTCGCATAATGGAATCACGTGATATTATTTTGCGCCCGGTTGTTACCGAAAGTACAATGGCAACTATGGATGACAAACGTTATACATTTGACGTTGACACTCGTGCAACAAAGACGCAAGTTAAGCATGCAATCGAAGAAATCTTCGATGTAAAAGTTATAAAAGTAAACATCATGAATCTAAAAGGTAAGTTGAAGCGTCAAGGTCGTTTTGTTGGTTACACAAAGAAACGTCGTAAGGCAATCGTTACTTTATCTGCTGATTCAAAAGAAATCCAATTATTTGGTGAAGAATAAATATTAGGAGGTAAATAACGTGGGGATTAAGAAATTTAAACCAACGACCAATGCGCGTCGTGGAATGACTCAGTTGGACTATAGTGAAATCACTAAAAAAGCTCCTGAAAAGTCATTGTTAGAATCTCAAAGTCATACTGCTGGTCGTAATAATTATGGTCACATGACTGTTCGCCATCGTGGTGGTGGAAACAAACGTCAGTACCGTATTATTGATTTCAAACGTATTAAAGATGATGTTCCAGCTGTTGTTAAGGCTTTCGAATATGATCCTAATCGTACAGCTAATATTGCTTTGTTAGTTTATGCTGATGGTGTTAAGTCATATATCATCGCCCCTAAAGGCTTAAAAGTAGGCGATAAGGTTCAATCTGGACCTGATGCTGATATTAAAGTAGGTAACGCATTACCACTTACAAACATTCCAGTTGGTACAGTTATTCATAATATTGAATTAAAGCCTGGTAAGGGTGGACAATTAGTTCGTTCTGCTGGTGCTTCTGCTCAATTGCTTGGTAAGGAAGGCAAGTATGTCCTTGTTCGTTTAGCTTCATCTGAAGTACGTATGGTCTTGGCTACTAACCGTGCATCAATTGGTGCTGTTGGTAATGAAGAACATGAACTTGTAAATGTTGGTAAGGCTGGCCGTACTCGTTATGCTGGTCAACGTCCACATGTTCGTGGTTCTGTAATGAACCCTAACGATCATCCACATGGTGGTGGTGAAGGTAAGGCTCCAATTGGTCGTCCATCTCCTCTTTCTCCATGGGGTAAGAAGACTATTGGTAAGAAGACTCGTAACAAGCATAATAAGTCAAGCAAGTTTATTGTTCGTGGTCGCAAACGTGGTCGTTTAGGTAATATCTAGAACAAGTTTTCAAAGGAGGTTTAATAAATGGGTCGTAGTTTAAAAAAGGGACCATTCGCAGATGAACATCTTCTAAAGAAGATCGATGCTCAAAAGGATTCGGACAAGAAGTCAGTAATTAAGACATGGTCACGTCGTTCAACAATTTTCCCAAGCTTCATCGGCTACACAATCGCTGTGTATGACGGAAGAAAACATGTTCCAGTTTACGTTCAAGACGATATGGTCGGACATAAGCTTGGCGAATTTGTTCCAACTCGCACATTCCGTGGTCACGGTGGTGACGACAAAAAAACATCTGGTAAATAAGGAGGATGAATCATGGCTGAACAAGTTACATCGACACAAGCTACTGCAAAAACTGTTCGAATTGCTGCTCGTAAGGTTCGTCTCGTAGTCGATCTTATCAGAGGTAAGAGTGTTGCTGAAGCTTTTGCAATCTTAAAATTCACGCCACGCGGTGCTTCACCTGTAGTTGAAAAGGTTTTGAAGTCTGCAGTGGCAAACGCTGAAAACAACTTTGACTTAGATCGCGAAGATTTGGTTATTAGCAAAGCTTTTGTTAATGAAGGACCAACGTTGAAACGTTTCCGTCCCCGTGCAAAAGGTTCTGCTTCACCAATTAATAAACGTACAAGTCATATTACAGTTGTTGTATCAGAAAAATAGGAGGGATAACACGTGGGTCAAAAAGTAAATCCTAATGGATTCCGTGTTGGTGTCATTCGTGACTGGGAATCAAAATGGTATGCAGACAAAGACTTTGCTGCTTTCCTAGCTGAAGACATCAAAATCCGTGAATTCGTTTCAAAACAACTTGCTGATGCGTCAGTTTCGAAAATTGAAATTGAACGTGCTGCAAATCGTGTTAACGTTTCAATTCATACGGCTAAACCTGGTATGGTTATTGGAAAAGGTGGATCCGAAGTTGAAAAGTTACGCAAACAATTAAATAGTTTAACTGGCAAGCGTGTTCACATCAACATTATTGAGATCAAGAAACCTGATCTCGAAGCAAAACTTGTTGGTGAAAATATTGCTGCTCAATTAGAAGGTCGTGTTGCATTTCGTCGTGCTATGAAGCAAGCAATGCAACGCACAATGCGTTCTGGTGCACAAGGAATTAAGACTCAGGTTGCTGGTCGTCTTAATGGTGCAGATATGTCTCGTGTTGAACATTATTCAGAAGGAACTGTTCCGTTGCACACACTTCGTGCTGACGTTGATTATGCATGGGTTGAAGCTCGTACTACATATGGTCAATTGGGTGTTAAAACCTGGATTTATCGTGGTGAAGTTTTACCTGCTGCTAGAAACGTTAATGGAAACGTTAAAGAACAAGGAGGGAAATAATTATGCTAGTACCTAAGCGAGTAAAGCATCGTCGTGAACATCGTGGTCGTATGCGCGGTGCTGCTAAGGGTGGTACAAAGGTATCATTTGGTGAATATGGTCTACAAGCGACAACGTCGCATTGGATTACTAACCGCCAAATTGAAGCTGCACGTGTCGCTATGACTCGTCACATGAAACGTGGCGGTAAAGTTTGGATTAAGATTTTCCCTCACAAATCCTACACTTCTAAAGGTGTTGGTGTTCGTATGGGTAATGGTAAAGGTAGTCCAGAAGGTTGGGTATCTCCAGTAAAACGTGAAAAAGTTATGTTTGAAGTTGCAGGTGTTTCTGAAGAAGTTGCACGCGAAGCTCTTCGCTTGGCGGCAATGAAGCTTCCTGTAAAGACAAAGATTATCACTCGCGAGGAAGTAGGTGGCGAATCAGATGAAGGCTAAAGAAATTAATGAATTAACCACTGACGAAATGCTTAACAAAGAAAAAGAGTATAAAGACGAGCTTTTTAATTTACGTTTTCAATTGGCAACTGGTCAACTTGAGAATACGGCTCGCCTCAAGCAAGTTCGCAAGAACATTGCTCGAATCAAAACTGCTCTACGTCAACAAGAATTAAACAAGTAAAAGAATACGAAGGGAGGACTTAGTTCATGAGTGAAGAACGTAACGCTCGTAAAGTTTACCAAGGTCGTGTTGTTTCTGACAAGATGGATAAGACTATTACTGTCCAAATTGACACTTACAAAACACATCCTGTTTATGGGAAACGTGTTAAATATTCAAAAAAATATAAGGCACATGATGAAAATAACGAAGCAAAGACTGGCGATATCGTAAGGATTATGGAAACTCGTCCATTATCTGCAACAAAGCGCTTCCGCTTACTCGATATTGTTGAAAAGGCAGTTATTATCTAGTTCAATCATGTTTTCGTATTCTGATACAAAATTGAAGGGAGGACACTAACTGTGATCCAACAAGAAAGTCGTTTAAAAGTTGCTGACAACTCTGGAGCACGTGAACTACTTGTAATTAAGGTTTTAGGTGGTTCTCATGTTAAATTTGGTTACATTGGTGATACGATTGTTGCTACTGTAAAACAAGCAACACCAGGTGGCGTTGTCAAAAAAGGTGACGTTGTTAAAGCTGTTGTTGTTCGTACAAAACAAGGTGCACACCGTACCGATGGTTCATATATCAAGTTTGACGAAAATGCTGCTGTATTAATTAAAGACGATAAGAGCCCACAAGGAACACGTATTTTTGGCCCTGTTGCACGTGAATTGCGCGACAAGGATTATATGAAGATCGTTTCCTTAGCTCCTGAAGTATTGTAATCAAACATCGGATCGAAGGAGGTGCGACATTTTATGTTCGTAAAAGTTGGCGACAAAGTTCGCGTAATTAGCGGTAAAGATAAAGGTAAAGAGGGTACAATTAAGAAAACTCTTGCTAAACAAAACCGTGTCGTTGTTGAAGGACTTAACATGGTTAAGAAGCATCAAAAACCTAGCAACGCAAATCCACAAGGTGGAATTCTAGACCTTGAAGCACCAATCCATGCTTCAAACGTTATGTTAATCGATCCATCAACAAACGAACCAACTCGTATTGGTCATAAGATTGTTGATGGCAAGAAAGTACGTATTTCAAAAAAATCTGGCGAGAGTATCGACAAATAATCTAACGAAGGGAGGAAAAATATTTCATGGCAAATCGTTTAAAAGAAAAGTATGTTAGCGAGATTACACCAGGCTTAGTAGAAAAGTTTGAGTATAGTTCTGTTATGCAAGTACCAAAGGTTGAAAAGATTGTTTTGAATATGGGTGTTGGTGATGCTGTTACAAATTCAAAGAATTTGGACGAAGCTGTTGCTGAACTTGAATTAATTTCAGGACAAAAACCTCTTGTAACAAAAGCTAAGAAGTCAATTGCTGGTTTCCGTCTTCGTGAGGGTATGTCAATTGGTGCTAAGGTAACATTACGTGGTGAACGTATGTATGATTTCTTGGATAAGTTAATCAATGTTTCATTACCTCGTGTTCGTGACTTCCATGGTATTAGCGCTAAGGCCTTTGATGGTCGTGGTAATTATACATTGGGTGTTCGGGAACAATTAATTTTCCCAGAAATTGATTATGATGATGTAAATCGTGTTCGTGGTTTAGATATTGTTATCGTTACAACTGCAAATACAGATGAAGAATCACGTGAGTTGTTGGCACAATTAGGTATGCCATTCGAAAAGTAAGCGAAGGGAGCTATAAATTTGGCTAAAAAATCATTAGTTGTTAAGAGTGAACGTCCTGCAAAGTTTTCTACTCAAGCATATACACGCTGTGAGCGTTGTGGTCGTCCACACTCTGTATACCGTAAGTTCCATCTATGCCGCATTTGCCTTCGTGAATTAGCTCATGAAGGACAAATTCCAGGTATGAAGAAAGCTAGTTGGTAAAACTAAATCAGAGTTAAAGGAGGGTAATACTCAATGTCTATGACAGATCCTATTGCAGATTTTCTTACTCGTATTCGTAATGCGAACATGGTTCGCCACGAATCATTAGAAGTTCCTGCATCAAAAATCAAACATGATATGGCTGAAATTCTCAAGAATGAAGGCTTTATCAAAGATGTTGAATATATTGATGATGACAAACAAGGAATCATCCGTGTATTTCTTAAGTACGGAAAGAATAATGAACGAGTTATCTCTGGTTTGAAGCGTATTTCAAAACCTGGTTTGCGTTCATATGTAAAGGCTGATGAAGTTCCTAAGGTATTGAACGGTTTAGGTATCGCAATCATTTCGACTTCACAAGGCGTTATCACTGATAAAGAAGCACGCGCTAAGAAAATCGGTGGAGAAGTATTAGCATATATTTGGTAATTTTTAAACAAGGAGGTGCCTTTTAATGAGCCGTATTGGTAATAAACCAGTTGAGATTCCAGCTGGTGTTGATGTAAAACAAGATGGTAACGTTGTTACTGTTAAGGGACCAAAGGGTGAACTAACACGAATAATGGCTGATGACATCACAATGAGTGTTGATGGCAACGTTGTTACATTTACTCGTCCTAACGATGACAATAAGATGCGCGCATTACATGGTACAACACGTGCAAACTTCAACAATATGGTTGAAGGTGTAACTGATGGATTCGGTAAGAATCTTGAATTAGTTGGTGTTGGTTACCGTGCGCAACTTAAGGGTAAAACACTTATCTTAAACTTAGGTTACTCAAATCCTGTTGAAATGGAAACACCAGAAGACTTAACTGTCGAGGTTCCAGATAACACACATATCAAAGTTAGTGGAATTAGCAAACAACATGTTGGCGATTTTGCTGCTGAAGTACGTGCCGTTCGTTCACCAGAACCATATAAGGGTAAAGGTGTACGCTACGAAGGCGAATATGTTCGTCGCAAAGAAGGTAAAACAGGTAAGTAAAATAGCAGCTTGATTCCGATCAGCTGATAATGAAAATTTAGAGGTGAATATTTTGATTTCAAAACCAGATAAGAATAAAGCACGTCAACGTCGTCATAACCGTGTTCGTGCAAAAATCTCTGGTACTGCAGAGTGCCCACGCTTAAATGTATATCGTTCAAATAAAAACATCTACGCTCAAGTGATTGATGACGTAGCGGGTGTAACGCTTGTTAGTGCCTCAACATTAGATAGCGAAGTATCCGGTGGTTCAAAAACTGAAGTAGCAACACAAGTTGGTGCATTAGTTGCTAAGAGAGCTGTTGAAAAGAAGATTGAAAATGTCGTTTTTGATCGTGGCGGTTACATCTATCATGGCCGTATTCAGGCTTTGGCTGAAGCTGCTCGTGAAAACGGACTTAAATTCTAAAGATAGGAGGGAAGAACTTACATGTCTAAATTTATCGATCCAGAAAAATTAGAAATTGAAGATCGTGTCGTTGCAATCAATCGTGTTACTAAAGTTGTTAAAGGTGGACGTCGTCTACGTTTTGCTGCTTTGGTTGTTGTTGGTGACAAGCATGGTCACGTTGGTTTTGGTACTGGTAAAGCTCAAGAAGTCCCAGAAGCAATCCGTAAGGCTGTTGAAACTGCACGTAAGAGTTTGATTGAAGTTCCAATTGTTGGAACAACACTCCCTCACGAAATCATTGGTGTTTACGGTGGTGGACGTATTCTTTTGAAGCCAGCTCCTGAAGGTTCTGGAGTAGCAGCCGGTGGTGCTGTTCGTGCCGTTATGGAACTTGCTGGTGTTGATGATGTTACAAGTAAACGTTTGGGATCAAATACCCCTGTTAACGTTGTACGTGCAACATTTGAAGGACTAAAGAACATGCGAAATGCAGATGAAGTTGCTGCTCTTCGTGGAGTTTCAGTAGATCATTTAGCTGAATAAGGAGGAAACACAGATGTCTCAAGTAAAGATTACATTAATTAAAAGTGCTACACATCGCCTCCCTAAGCAACGTAAAATTGTTAAAGAATTAGGCTTGGGTCGAGTAAATAGCTCGGTTGTCCTTCCTAATAATGAGGCAACTCGTGGAGCAATTTTCCACATTGCACACTTAATTGAAGTTGAAGAAGTAAAATAATTTAGAAGGAGGTTCCCTTGCATGAAGTTGAATGAATTAAAGCCAAGTGAAGGTTCACGAAAAGCACGTAAGCGCATTGGTCGTGGTACTTCTTCTGGCACAGGTAAAACTGCCGGTCGTGGACAAAAAGGTCAAAAGGCCCGTAGTAAAGTTCGTTTAGGTTTTGAAGGTGGGCAAATGCCACTTTATCGTCGAATTCCAAAACGCGGTTTTACAAACATTAACCGTAAGGAATATGCAGTTGTAAATCTTGATCGTCTTAATGTATTCGATGATGGCGCAGAGGTAACACCTGAAGCATTACTTAAAGCTGGAATCATTAGCAAGAGTCTTAGTGGTGTTAAGATTTTAGGTAATGGTGAAGTTTCTAAGAAGCTTACAGTTAAGGCTAATAAGTTCTCTGAAAGTGCTGTTAAGTCTATTGAGGCTGCTGGTGGTAAAACTGAGGTGATTTAATGCTTGCAACTATCGTAAATGCTTTAAAAGTGAAAGATATTAGAAAAAAGATTCTCTTCACATTAGGTATTTTGATCGTTTTCCGTTTGGGTGCTTATATTACTGTACCTGGCGTAAATGCAAAAGCGTTACAAAGTTTATCATCATCAGGACTTGTTGGTATTATTAATACTTTTAGTGGTGGTGGATTAACAAATTACTCGATTTTTGCGATGGGGGTTTCACCTTACATCACAGCACAAATCATTGTTCAACTGTTACAGATGGATATTGTTCCAAAGTTTGTTGAGTGGAGTAAACAAGGTGAGGTTGGTCGACGTAAATTAAATCAAGTTACTAAGTATTTAACGGTTGCTTTGGCTTTTGTTCAATCGATCGGTATTACAGCTGGATTTAACTATTTAAGTCAAATGAACCTTGTTAAAGAGCCTGGAGTTCAAACCTTTGCAACGATTGGTTTAATCTTAACGGCTGGTACGATGCTTACTACTTGGATGGGTGATATGATTACCGATCGTGGTCTTGGAAATGGTGTTTCAATGATTATCTTTGCTGGTATCATTGCTAGAACTCCTACTGGTATCCATCAAATTTATGTTGAGCAGTTTGTTAATACTCCTAAGAGTCAATGGTTACAAAGTTACCTTTACGCCGGATCAATTTTGGTCGCAGTATTGGCAATTGTCATCTTTGTAACTTGGGTCCAACAAGCAAGTCGAAAAGTTCCTATACAATATACTCGACGCGCTTCTGGTGCTCCTGAGAGTAGTTACCTTCCATTAAAAGTTAACGTTGCCGGCGTTATTCCTGTTATTTTTGCTAGTTCGTTTATTTCAACACCCCAGACGATTTTAATGGCATTTTCTGCTAATCATTCTGGTGAAGGTTGGTATGAGACAATGAAAGACATTTTTAATATGCAAACAACGGATGGAGCAATTCTCTATACTGTTTTAATTGTATTATTTACTTTCTTTTATGCCTTTGTACAAGTTAATCCGGAAAAGCTTTCTGAGAATTTGCAGAAACAAGGTAGTTATATCCCTGGTGTCTGGCCGGGACGTGAAACTCAGAATTATGTTTCACGTTTGTTGATGAGGTTGAGCGTGGTTGGTGCTTTATTCTTAGGATTAGTTGCACTTATTCCATTACTTGCTTCAAATATTTTCGGCTTGGATGAATCCATTGGATTAGGTGGTACTAGTTTGCTTATTATTGTTGGTGTTGCGATCGATTTAATTAATCAAATCGAAGGATTAATGATGAAACGTGAATATGTCGGCTTTATTCGTGAATAATATCTTAACTGAGGAGAGTTTATTGTGAGTAAACTGAATTTAGTTTTAATGGGTTTGCCTGGTGCTGGTAAAGGTACTCAGGCCCAAAAGATTGTTGATGAATTCAGCATTCCACATATTTCAACTGGTGACATTTTTCGGGAAGCTATGAAGAATGAAACTAAGATGGGATTGGAAGCAAAATCGTATATTGACAAGGGAAACCTTGTACCAGATAGTGTTACCAACGGAATTGTTGAAGATCGTTTATCATTGCAAGATGTTAATCAGGGATATATGTTAGATGGGTTTCCTCGTAACATTGAGCAAGCCAAGGCTCTTGATCAAATGACTGAGAAGCTTGGCAAAAAAGTTACTGCAGTGATTAACATTCATGTTGATCCCGAAGTACTTGTTGAACGTTTGTCTGGTAGATTTATTTGTAAGAATTGTGGTGCTACATATCATAAACTTTATAATCCGCCTAAGGTTGAGGGAACTTGTGATGTTTGTGGACATCATGAATTTTATCAACGTGAAGACGACAAGCCGGAAACTGTTAAAAATCGAATCGCGGTTAACTTGAAACTGAACACACCGCTGATTGATTACTATGAGGACAAGCATCTCCTTTACAATATTAATGGTGATCAGGATATTGATAAAGTATACGCTGACATCCAAAAAGTTTTGAAGGCCATTTAAGTTAGTGCTTGTCGCACGGTTATGTTTGCAAAAAGTTTTTGCTTGTGATAAGATTGTTCAGGTTTAACCCCAACAAGGGGTTATTGTTGCATTTTTGATTAAGCAATTCATGGGAGGCACGCTTTAGTGGCTAAAGATAACGTCATTGAAATTGAAGGAACGGTTCGTGAAACATTACCTAACGCTATGTTTAAGGTTGAACTTGAAAATGGTCATGAGATTCTTGCACATGTTTCTGGTAAGATTCGAATGCATTATATTAAGATTCTTCCTGGTGATAAGGTTCGTGTTGAGATGTCACCTTACGATTTATCAAAGGGTCGCATTACTTACCGTTTTATCAAATAGTTTTATTCGTTTAGGAGGTTTTTTTCATGAAGGTACGTCCATCAGTAAAACCAATGTGTGAACATTGTAAAGTAATTAAACGTAAAGGACGCGTTATGGTTATTTGCTCTGCAAATCCAAAACATAAACAGCGTCAAGGAAAATAATAATAGTGGAGGTGAATTAAATGGCTCGTATAGCAGGTGTTGACTTGCCCCGTGACAAGCGTATTGTCATTGGTCTAACTTATATTTTTGGGATTGGTAATACCACTGCCCAAAAAATTCTTAAGAGTGCTGATGTTTCTGAAGACGTTCGTGTTCGTGACTTAACAGCAGATCAAGAAGATAAGATTCGTGCTGAGGTTGATAACTACCGCGTTGAAGGTGATCTTCGTCGTGCAGTTAGTCTTGACATCAAACGTCTCCAAGAGATCGGTTCATACCGTGGAATGCGTCATCGTCGTGGGTTGCCAGTTCGTGGACAACATACAAAGAATAACGCACGTACTCGTAAGGGTAAGAAAGTTACCGTTGCAGGTAGGAAAAAATAAATAAAAGGAGGCTAAATATTTTATGGCAACTAAAAGAAACTCACGTAAGCGTCGAGTAAAAAAGAATATTGAATCAGGTGTTGCACATATTCATTCAACATTCAATAATACTTTAGTTATGATTACCGATCCTCAAGGAAACGCTGTTGCATGGTCATCAGCTGGTTCGCTTGGCTTTAAGGGTAGTCGTAAATCAACTCCGTTTGCTGCCCAGATGGCATCAGAAGCTGCTGCTAAGGCTGCAATGGAACATGGTATGAAGACAGTTGAAGTATCTGTTAAGGGTCCTGGTTCAGGTCGTGAAGCTGCTATTCGTGCACTTCAGTCTACTGGACTTGAAGTCGCAGCTATTCGCGATGTAACACCAGTTCCTCATAATGGTTCTCGTCCTCCAAAGCGTCGTCGTGTATAGAGTTCGGTTCTGTTTGAGGGCAAAACTTTATCGTACATTCAATGTCAGAATGTTAACAGCGTTTTGAAAGGGGTAAAAATTAGAATGATTGAATTTGAGAAGCCAAAAATTCATAAAGTTGATGAAAAGAGTAACTACGGCCGTTTTGTTGTGGAACCTTTGGAACGTGGGTATGGTACAACATTGGGGAATTCTCTCCGACGTATTTTACTTTCATCTTTACCAGGAGCAGCTTTAACAAGTGTTCAAATAGACGGTGTTTTACATGAATTCTCAACTATTGAGGGTGTTGTAGAAGATGTTACCCAAATTATTTTGAACTTGAAGAAGGTTTCCTTAAAAGTGGAATCTGATGAGGAAAAGTCATTAGAAATCAATGTTATGGGACCTGCCAATGTTACTGCTGGAGATATCGTTGGAGACGGAGACGTCACAATCTTAAATCCTGAATTACCAATTTGTACTGTTGCTGAAGGTACAACGTTCCATGCAGTTCTTACTGCTGAAAAAGGTCGCGGATATACCTCTGCGGACGAAAATAAGGCTCGAAAGGTTGATATGCCTATCGGAGTATTACCAATCGATTCTATTTATACCCCAATTGAACGTGTTAATTACCAAGTTGAAAACACACGTGTTGGTCAACGTGACGATTATGACAAACTCACTCTTGATGTTTGGACTGATGGTTCGTTGGCAGCTAGTGAAGCTATTAGCTTATCAGCAAAGATTCTTACTGAGCATTTAACAATTTTTGTTAACCTTGATGATCAGGCTAAAGATACTGAAATCATGGTTGAAAAAGAAGAAACTCATAAAGAAAAAATGTTGGAAATGACGATTGAAGAGTTAGACCTTTCAGTTCGCTCATACAATTGTTTGAAACGTGCTGGAATTAATACTGTTCAAGAATTAACTGATCGTACCGAAGCTCAAATGATGAAGGTTCGTAACCTTGGTCGTAAGTCACTTGTCGAAGTTGAAGAGAAGTTGGCAGCATTAGGACTTGGATTACGTTCAGAAGACTAAACACAAGGAGGGTTACCATAGATGAGTTATCGTAAATTAGGTCGTACAAGCTCACAGCGTAAGGCATTACTTCGTAATCTTACAACTGAATTGATTGTAAATGAGAAGATTGTTACTACTGAAGCTCGTGCGAAAGAAGTTCGTTCAACAACTGAAAAAATGATTACTTTGGGTAAACGCGGCGATTTACACGCCCGTCGTCAAGCTGCTGCTTACGTTCGCAATGTAGTTGCTGATGTTGCTGAAGATAATGATGATGTTAAGATTACCTCAGCACTTCAAAAGTTATTCAGTGACTTGTCTTCACGCTACGAAGGTCGTCAAGGTGGATACACACGTATTTACAAGACAATGCCTCGTCGTGGAGATGGAGCTCAAATGGTTGTTTTAGAGTTAGTTGACTAATTCTTAATCAATTTTTATATAACAAAATCTATCACTAGGATATTGGTAGGGCGTTATGATGTTGGAATGGTAACATTCCGAGTCTAGTCCACGGTAAGTCGTATAACTTACTATCAGTGTCTTCAGTGATTTTTTTGTACAATAAATATGGTAAAATTGTTTGTATATTGATTGAAATCAGGACTTAGTAATGACAGATAATATTATCGAGGTTAAAAATCTTACTTATAAGTATAGTGATGAGGATGAGAATCCGGCATTAAATAATGTGTCTTTAAAAGTAAGGCGTGGTTCTTGGACAGCCATTGTTGGACATAACGGTAGTGGGAAAAGTACTCTGGCACGTAGCATTGATGGGCTCATGGAATTTAAACAAGGAGAAATCAATGTCGATGGTATTGTTCTTTCGGATACAACAGTTTGGGAAGTAAGAAATCGAATCGGCATGATCTTTCAAAATCCAGATAACCAATTTGTTGGTGCAACTGTGGAAGACGATGTTGCTTTTGGCTTGGAAAACAAAGGTGTTGACCATGAACAAATGCATAATATTGTCAATAACGTTCTAGAGAGGGTTGGAATGGGTGACTTTAAGGCTCGACAACCTGATCAGCTTTCTGGAGGACAAAAGCAGAGAGTAGCGATCGCTGGTGTACTTGCTATTAATCCAAAGGTGATTATTTTGGACGAGGCTACAAGTATGTTAGATCCAGAAGGAAGACAGGATATTCTTCAACTTGTTAGAGATATAAAAAAGAATTCCGACGTTACGGTGATTTCTATTACGCATGATATTGATGAGGCGATGCTAGCTGATGATGTGATCGTATTAAATAATGGAAATTTCTTAAGGCAGGGGAAACCTACTGAAGTTTTTAAGGACGATAAGTTAATCAAACAAACTGGTTTAGAATTGCCTTTTACCTCTGAACTATGGCATATGCTAAAAACACACGATATATCACTTAAGTCCGAGGCGGAATTTGATACAGTTGAGATGGGGGAAGAACTATGGCAATTGATTTCAGAGAAGTAAATTTCTCCTATCAGGCAGGGACACCTTTTGAACTTCAGACGCTGTTTGATGTTACAGCAAAGATTGCAGACGGATCTTACACGGCGGTAATTGGACAAACTGGGAGTGGGAAATCAACCCTTACACACCAGATTAATGGTTTGTTAAAACCTACTAGTGGTTCGTTGGTTGTTAATAACCTGACGATAAAGCCGACAACTAAGAATAAGGACTTAAATGAAGTTCGAAAATCCGTTGGTATGGTTTTTCAATTTCCAGAAAACCAATTATTTGCTGAGAGTGTACTTAAAGATGTTGCCTTCGGGCCAATGAATTTTGGAAAATCAAATGATGTAGCTGTGGAATTAGCTAAAGAAGCTTTGAAAGAAGTTGGTATGGATGAAGGCTTATGGGAAAAATCACCTTTTGAATTATCTGGCGGACAAATGCGGAGGGTAGCAATTGCCGGCGTCTTAGCTATTAATCCCAATATCATAATTTTAGATGAACCGACTGCTGGGCTTGACCCTAGCGGTCGAACAGAAATGAATAAATTATTTTTTAGTTTACAAGAAAATAAAAAAAGAACCATTGTTTTAGTGACACATCAGATGGACGATGTTGCAGCTTTTGCAGACAACGTAATTGTGATGAATAACGGTCGTGTTGCTAAAACTGGTACACCGCGCGAGATCTTCAGCGATTATGAATGGCTTGAAAAGAATCATTTGGATTTGCCGAGGGCAACAAGAATGGCTATTCAGCTACAAAAGAAGGGTGTTAATTTTGATTTATTACCACTTACGATAGATGAACTAACTGAGAAGTTAGTTCGAATGATACCTGGAGGTGCTAGTAATGAATAAGGTTTTATTTGGTCGTTATCTGCCCGGAAATTCTTTTATTCATAGACTTGACCCGCGCACTAAGCTTGTTCTGAGTTTTATGTATATCATTATGGTTTTCTTTGCTAATTCATGGATAACTTACGGACTGAGTTTTTTAATTGCAATTCTAAGTATTGCAATGTCAGATATACCTTTAAAATATTTTTGGGACGGTGTTAAACCACTTATCTGGATAATAATGTTTACGGTTGTGATTCAGATTTTCTTTGGAATTGGTGGTCATGTGTATTGGCATTGGGGAATTTTGTCCATTACTAGTAATGGTATCCTAAATGCAGTTTATCTGGCAGTTCGTTTTATTTTGATCATTCTTGTCTCAACGGTGTTTACTTTATCAACTTCACCGTTAGAAATTTCTGGTGCTATTGAATCGTTGCTTATGCCACTAAAAAGAGTCCATTTTCCGGTCTATGAACTGGCCTTAATGCTTTCAATTGCATTAAGATTTGTGCCAACTTTAATTGACGAAACGGAGAAAATAATGGATGCGCAACGTGCCCGTGGTGCTAACTTTTCAACTGGTTCCTTGTGGAAGAGATTACAAAAGTTGGTTGCTATTCTTATACCGCTATTTGAAAATGCATTTAGCCGCGCTGAAGAGTTGGCAACGGCGATGGAAGCGCGAGGATATCAAGGCGGAGAAGGACGTACAAAATACCGTGAATTGACATACTCACAAAATGATTGGGTTGCAGCTGCTCTGATGCTTATATTTAGCATTGTGTTATTAATATTGAGATTTTGGGGTTAGATATGAGATATAAAGTTACAATTGCGTATGATGGGACTGATTTTGCTGGTTTCCAAATGCAACCAAATGAACGAACTGTGGAAGGTGTTTTAACTAAGATAGTTAATAAAATTGCCAAAAATCCGGGAAAAAGAATACAAATTTTTGGCTCAGGTCGAACTGATGCTGGTGTTCATGCTTTGGGGCAAGTAGTTCATTTTGATATGAATACTCAAATGAATGAGGATAATATGTTGCATGCTCTAAATAGTATGATGCCCTTAGACATGTCCGTTAAAAAAGTTGAAATTGTATCCGAAGATTTTCATGCTCGCTTCACGACGCATGGAAAACGGTATATGTATCGTTTATCATTGGGAGAGTTTGTGGATCCATTTAAGCGCAGGTATACAGGGCACTGGAAGTTTCCGATTGATATTAAATTAATAAAGGCTGCTATTAAGGATTTAGAGGGAACACATGATTTTTCTAGTTTTGTAGCAGCTGGCAGCACTGTAAAAAGTAATGTACGAACCATTTATGAAGCAAGCGTTCGATTTGACGATGCTACGCAAGAAATCGTTTTTGAATTCTATGGTAATGGCTTTTTGTATAACATGGTTAGAATAATGGTGGCCGTTCTAATCGAGATTGGAAGCAAACGCAGACCTGTGGATGACATTCCAAGATTATTCCAAGTACTTGATCGAAATGAGGCTAGGGGTACCGCGCCCGCAAGCGGACTATATTTAAAAAAAGTTTATTACTAGTTTTTTATGAAAATTGATTGACTTAACACGGTCTAATTAATATAATTGAACTTGGTATTGTTTACCTCCACAAGATAAGCCCCGGAAACTTAATCTAAGTTGAGTTAAGCAAAACAGAAATTGGAGGAAATACAAGTGCGTACAACATATTTGGCAAAACCAGGTGAAGTAGAACGTAAGTGGTATGTAATTGATGCAACAGATGTTCCTTTGGGACGATTGGCATCAACAGTTGCTTCTATTTTACGTGGAAAGAACAAACCAACTTTTACACCTAATGTAGATACAGGTGACTTTGTAATCGTTGTTAATGCTGAAAAAGTAAAATTAACGGGTCGTAAGGCTACTAATAAGATTTATTATCATCATACTCTTCACCCAGGTGGGTTGAAGCAAAAGACTGCTGGTGAGATGCGTGAAAAGACACCCGAACGTTTGATTGAAAAATCTGTTAAGGGTATGCTTCCACATAACACTTTGGGTCGTAAGATCGGTTTGAAACTTCACGTTTATGCTGGTCCAGAACACAGTAATCAAGCTCAAAACCCAGAAAAGCTTGACATCACGAACTTAATTTAAGGAGGAACAGAACTTTGGCTGAAGCACAATATCGCGGCACTGGCCGTCGTAAGGACTCCGTTGCTCGTGTACGTCTTGTACCGGGGACCGGTAAAATCACTGTAAATGATCGTCCAATTGAAGAATACATTCCATTTGCTAACTTGCGTCAGGTTGTTTTACAACCATTTGGGGTTACTGAAACAACAGGTAACTACGACGTTTTAGTTAATGTTAATGGTGGTGGATTCTCAGGACAAGCTGGAGCAATCCGTCATGGTATTGCACGCGCACTTTTGGACATTGATCCAGATTTTCGTGCACCATTAAAGAAGGCTGGTTTACTTACACGTGACCCTCGTATGAAGGAACGTAAGAAGTACGGTCTTAAGAAAGCTCGTAAGGCTGCTCAATTCTCAAAACGTTAATCTTAATTTTGAAGCACTGTCCGTTGGGATGGTGTTTTTTTGTTTAAAAACCCCCATTAATTGCTAAAGCTATATTGTGGCTTTAGCAATTAATGGGGGTTTTCATTCTCTAATAGCAAAGAAGTGAAATTAATACCCTTCCTTTGTGTTAACGATATCGGTATCGGGAACGCCATCACCTAAGTAAGCGTCTAGATTATTAACGAATACATCACGTACAGCTGGTAATAGTTCGTTACTTTCAGCCGATTCATGTGGGGTGATGAGTACCTGGTCATAATTCCATAAGGGACTGGACGATGAAAGAGGCTCTGTTTCAAAAACATCTAGGGCTGCATGTTGAACGGTGCCACTATCAAGAGCATGTTCCAATGCTTTTTCATCAACGGAAGGACCGCGACCGACATTGATAAATAGATATAGCTTCGTCAATTTATCAAAGAATTTATCATCGAACAAATGACGAGTTTCAGTGGTAAGAGGTAGGATATTAAGAATAATATCAACGTTTGTTAGGTAATCTGAAAACTCTGTGATTGGAACCGTTAAATCAAAATTATCAGCTGGATGACCGGTTGTATTGACGCCAATAGTTTCTCCATCAGTTGCTTTAGCTAAACGAGCTATTTCACGTCCGATATGGCCTGTTCCAAAAATTAGCCACCGTTTACCACGAAGTGTTTGTAGTTTATCAAAATGTGGAATACTATCCCATTCCTGATTGCTTTGTGATTGAATTGCATGTTTTAAGTTCCTGGTAAAAAATAAAGCATACAACAGTACGGTGTTTGCAATAGCCGTGGCGTGAATACCACTTGTATTAGTCAGTATGATATTGCGTTCCCGTATCTGTTGAATTGGAAAATAGTCAACACCAGCGCTAAATGATTGAATCCATTTGAGCTTGCTTTCGGGTGACTCGATCATGGAAATGACATTTTTATCAAGTCCCCAAGCTATTTCAACTGTATCTAGAAGATCCTCACTAATGTCTGAACTAGTGTAATATGTTATATATGTACTTGGTAAATCAGCACGTATTTCTTGAGGTATTTGATTTGAAATATAAACATTTATCAACACAATCATTCCTTTCATAAAACAGGTTCATGATATAATAATAATATAATTTTGAACAGCGATTAGCCTAATTGGGGGAAACAAAAATGGGAAATAAGACGAATGCTCGACGGTTGAGTTTGATTGCAATGTTTGCAGCGGTAATTATTATTCAAAACTACGTACCACTACTTGGATATATTCCGTTTGGTCCACTGGAAGTAACGGTAATTCATATTACAGTAATTATTGCAGCAGTTCTTTTGGGACCAGTTGACGGAGCCATTGTTGGTGGCATTTGGGGACTTGTTGATTGGTTTAGAGCTATTACGGTTACGTCCAGTGTTTTGGGCAACGTGGTAATGGTAAATCCGCTAGTATCAATTCTGCCAAGGATTTTGATTGGCCTGTTTGCTGGCTGGATTATGGATTACTTATATAAAAAGAATGTGAACAAACAGTTTTCGATGGTACTAAGTGCTCTAATTGGTTCTGTTACAAATACGGTATTAGTGTTATCTATGATATATGTTTTCTACCATAATGGTTCAGCAATATACAGTGCAATTAATTTGAAGGCGTTAACTCCTTATCTATTAACAATTGCCGGAGTTCATGGGATTCCAGAGGCAATTGCTGCAATGATAATTGTTCCTTTAATTGCTACGCCGTTACTTAGATTCACTTCAATCGGAAAGAATCGTTTCCGGTAATTTTAAATTTACTCTAAAACATCGAAAAATCATGGCAGATGACTATGATTTTTTTTTAGGTTCAGGTAAACTTAAGGAGATACGTATTAGGGAGCAGGGTCTTTGGCAAAAAAGAAAACTAGCAAAAAAAATAATTTTATTTATAAGAACGGAAAACTACAGTTATCACAATTGATTGGTATTGTTCTGGTCATTGGATTGGTATTAACATTTGCTGCTCAGTTTTATTATGACCATCATGGACAACTTCCTTGGAAAGAAACACAGGTAGATTCGTCAGTGACGGAGCAACGAGCATTCATTAAGAAGATTGCACCGTATGCACAACAAATGCAACTACAGTATCATGTTTTGCCGAGTATTACGATGGCCCAAGCTATTTTAGAATCAGATTGGGGTAATAGTACTCTTTCACAAAGGTTCAATAACTTTTATGGAATCAAGGGAACTAATGATCAACCGGGAGCTGTTTTGAAAACCCAAGAGTTTACTAACGGTCAGTGGGAGACGGTTACTGCCCGTTTTAGGTCTTATGGGTCATGGCAGGAGTCAATGCAAGCCCATTCGTTATTGCTAGTTAATGGTACCGACTGGAATGCGAACCAATACCAGAGTGTTATTCAGGCGAGAAATTATAAACAAGCGGCGCAAGCCCTATATCAAGATGGATATGCTACGGATCCTGGGTATCCTGAGAAGTTAATTAACTTAATTCAAAAATATAATTTAAATCAATATGATCAATAATCTTAGGAGAATCTGAAATGAAATTATTAGAAGATAAAATTCGCAATGAAGGAATTGTACTTCCACACAATGTTTTAAAAGTAGATGGTTTTTTAAATCATCAGGTAGACCCCGAGTTAATGTTTGAAATTGGCAAAGAGTTTGCACGATTATTTAAAGATAAGGATATTACAAAGGTTTTAACTGTTGAATCGTCTGGAATTGCCCCAGCTGTCATGGCTGGTTTGGCACTGAATGTTCCAGTTGTATTCGCGCGTAAGCATAAAAGTTTGACCTTGACGGATGATTTATTTACAGCTGAGGTTTATTCATACACTAAACAGACGACAAATCATATTTCAATTTCCAAACGTTTTCTAAGTTCTCAAGACCGAGTGCTGTTAGTGGATGATTTCTTAGCAAATGGTCAAGCAATTTCTGGGTTGCTGGATATTGCTGATGCAGCAGGAATTGATGTTGAAGGTGTTGGTATTGTGATTGAAAAAACTTTCCAAAGAGGAAGTCAAGTTGTTAGAGATCGAGGAATTCAGCTTGAGTCATTGGCTCGTATTAAGGCGTTGACAGACGACGGACAAATTGAATTTGAAAAATAAAATATTGGAGGATTTTTTTGTGGTGCAGCGTGATAATGAGCAAACTACAGCGGTATTCCCTGGGGATACGATTGGAATTTTAGGTGCAAGTGGGGTATGTAAAGAATTAACTTTAAACGCTAAACGAATGGGATTCAGGGTTATTACATACGTTACAACTGAGAACAACGACATTTCACAATTGGCAGATTTTACAATTGTTGATCGGTTAGATAATGTGGAACATCTGCAGCAATTTGCTGAGCGCTGCAAAATTATTTTGTTTGACCCACGTTTAATGGATACTAGATTGTATGCATTTTTAAACAAATATACAGAGTTACCACAGGGATCTGAGGTTCTTGAAATGTCTCAAGATCGCGTACTGGAAAAGGCAGTAATTGCTGGAATGGGAATTGATGTCGTTCCTTACGTGACTGTGGTGAGTCTAGACGATATTTATGAAAATATTCGAGAAGTTGGATTTCCGGCACAGTTATTACCTACATGGGGTTCGCCAAATAATGGTTTAATACTTAAATCCCGTAGTGACATACCACAAGCTAATCGTTTATTGGATAGAGGATCGTATATCTTACAAAGTCAGATGACTGATGGTATGGAAATTGTAGCTTCAGTTGTTAAAGACATGAACGGTCATCAAAATATTTATCCAATGGTAGAAAATGTATATAATGATGGGCGTTTAACCGAAAGTATCGTTCCAGCCCGGTGTAGTGATACAATGCAAAATACGATTGTAAATTTAGTTGATCAAATTGCAAGTCAGTTAACATTTTTAGGAACTATTTCAATTAAGTTTTTAATTAATAAGAATCGTATCTTTGTCAAAGAAGTACAACCTGGATTGCAGCACGAACAGAACATTTTTAACCTTGCTACGAACGTAAATGTATATGAAGAAACGCTTCGTTCAGTTTGCGGGATGAGCTTAGCAGATATTAAGCTAGAAACTCCAGCGGTTATGTTTGATGTACTTTCGGACCAAATGAGTGATATTAGAACACAGTGGTTGATTAAATCAAATTGGAACTTTTACCTAAATGCCTTTTTAATGAATAAAAAGGAAGAAAAAACAAAAATTGGTTACGTACTAGTGTCTGGAGAAAACACTGATCAGATTTTAGAGCAAATTGACAATACAAGCGTATTATAAAAAAAGAGTTTGTTTCCCCGAAGGAGTCGTGTGAGATAACTCTTTTTTGGTATAATGAACGGTGATTGTTTTTTAAGAGAGGAAAATTAAAATGGCGGGGACAGATTTATTACAAGGACTAAATGATAAACAGGCTGAAGCGGTACAAGCAACGGAAGGGCCACTATTAATTATGGCAGGTGCAGGAAGTGGGAAAACGCGTGTTTTAACACATCGAGTAGCCTATTTAATTGAAGAAAAACAGATAAATCCCTGGAATATTTTAGCAATTACATTTACAAATAAAGCAGCAAGAGAAATGAAAGAGCGAATACACGGATTATTAGGTGATGAGGCCTCAAATATTTGGGTATCAACCTTTCATTCATTGTGTGTTCGGATCCTAAGACAGAATATTGAACAAATTGGCTACAATCGTGCATTCTCAATTGCTGATCCTAGTGAACAGCGTACGCTTGTAAAACATATCTTAGCAGATCTTAATTTAGATCCTAAAAAGAACGATCCACGCTCCCTTTTAGGAACAATTTCAAATGCCAAAAATGAGTTGTTAACGGCGGAAGATTATCGTGAAAAAAGTGTAACCCCATATGAGAAGATTGTTGCTGAGGTTTATGATGAATATCAACGTAGGTTAAAGCTTAATCAAGCACTTGATTTTGATGACTTAATCATGAAAACTATTCAGTTATTTAAAGAACATAGTGAAACACTTGAATTTTACCAACGTAAATTTCATTATATTCACGTAGATGAGTATCAAGATACTAACGAAGCTCAATACCAATTAGTAACGATGTTAGCCAAAAAGTTTAAAAATATTTGTGTGGTGGGTGATTCTGATCAGAGTATTTATGGATGGCGAGGCGCCGACATGCAAAATATTTTGAACTTTGAAAATGATTACCCTCAAGCGACAGTTGTTAAACTTGAACAAAACTATCGCTCTACCAAAAATATTTTGGATGCAGCAAATAACGTTATAAAGAATAATTCTGAAAGAAAACCTAAAGATTTATGGACAGATAATGATAAGGGAGATTTAGTATCTTATTACCGAGGACAGACTGGGACTGATGAAGTTCATTTCATTGTCCAACAAATACAAAAACAAATCGCTGAAAACAACTATAATTTTGGTGACTTTGCTGTTTTGTACCGAACTAATGCACAATCGCGAGCAGTTGAAGATGTGTTTCTAAAGGCTAATATCCCGTATACAATGGTTGGAGGCAGTAAATTTTATGATCGAAAAGAAATTCGGGATGTTCTTGGTTATTTAACATTAATTGCTAATCAAGACGATTCTTTAAGTTTTGAAAGGATTATTAATGAACCTAAACGAGGCATTGGTAGTACATCTTTAACTAAGTTACAAAGCTTTGCAGACGAAAGTGATTGGTCGTTGTTAAATGCCGCAAGAAATGTTCAGATTGCAAATGGAATTTCTTCAAGAGCACGTAATTCAATCGAAAATTTTGCAAAGATGATTGATGACTTGCGCAAGATGGCTCAGTATATTTCGATTTCTGAACTAACGGAAGAAGTTATTGACCGGTCCGGTTATCGATCAGTACTGCAAGAATCAAAGACGATGGAGTCAGAAGCACGCTTAGAAAATATCGAAGAATTTTTAACTGTAACAAAGGAATTTGATGAACGCAATGAAAATGAAGATGATGTCGATGGTTCGACAAGATTGGCAGATTTCTTGGCGGATTTGGCATTGGTTTCAGATCAAGATTCGGTTGAAGAGGAACCAACAGCAGTTACTTTAATGACTTTGCATGCTGCTAAAGGATTGGAATTTCCGATTGTCTTTCTGATTGGAATGGAAGATGGAATTTTCCCATTGTCACGCGCAATGATGGACCAAGATCAGTTAGAAGAAGAGCGTCGATTAGCATATGTTGGGATTACTCGTGCTCAAAAAAAGCTGTATATTAGTAATGCTTTCTCGCGAATGTTGTATGGGAAAACACAAGCAAATCCAGCTTCACGTTTTATTGATGAAATAGGGGAAGAATATTTAAAGAGCGAGAATCAAAATACTTTCAGCAGCTCAAATACGACAGCACGAGGCGAAAAAGCCTATCCTTTTGATAAAAATCGTCAGGCAAGAGCTACTGCAAGCGTTTATGGGAGGTCCACACCTCTTGTTGCTGCAAGCAAAGGTACTGGAGCGGGCGCTTTGAAGTGGAACACTGGTGATAAGGTACAACATAAAGCTTGGGGTGTTGGTACGGTTGTGAAGGTCTCAGGCAGTGGTGAAGATGCAGAACTTGATATTGCTTTTGATGGACAAGGTATTAAGCGACTATTAGCTGCATTTGCACCAATTACTAAAGTTCAGTAAATGCACTTCAATTCAATAGATAGCAGAATACTTTTAGCGGTATAATAAACACTAGAATTTAAAAGTGATGAGTCTGGAGTTATTTATGAAAAAAATTAGTACATTGATTGCACTGCTAGGATTATCGTTACTATTGGTTGCGTGCGGGAATTTGAGTAATTCAAGTATGCAAACTAATAGCACAACTGGGCAACAAAATAAGAAGAGTACCTATCAAGTTACTGGCCAACCAAGCGATGGTCAGTATACTGGAGTAATAAAAAATGGACATTATTTAACCAGTAAAGCACGGGGATTAACTGCTGATCAAAACGGTAACATTAATAATGTTGAGAGCTTTGAAAATGGCTTATTAGATGTTTCCAAAAAAACATTTTCACCTGATAAATATGTTTTTCAAGAAGGACAGTATTTGAGTTCAAGTACAGTTCAAAACTGGATAGATCGTAAATCAAAGGATAATCCAACTGGGTTGAATCCTACTAATAATGGCTCAACGGATCCGAATAAACGTAATCCAATTTATCTGCAATCGCTTGAAGAACAGGATTTCATGGAGAAGACTGGTAATTCCCTTAAAATTAAAGGGATGACGATTGGCTTAGCTATGAATAGTATTGACTACTATCATAAGGAACAATATGGTCCAACCTTTGAAACCAAAATTTCTGACGCTGAGTTAATGAAGCAAGGCAAGGCAATTGCCCAAACAGTTTTGGCAAGAATTAGACAGAACAAAGATTTGAAAAAGATCCCAATTGTGATTGCAATTTACAAACAAGCATCTAATGACAGTCTCACTGGAGGAACTTTTAAAACATATTCTGTCAATAATGGTGTATCGCTGGATTCGTGGAAAGACTTGGATTATAAGAATGTTGTATTCCCAATTAAGAATGGAGCTAGCGTGCCTAGTTCAAATGATGCCAGTGCATTTGAAAACTTTCAAACTCAAGTCGAAAGCTTTTTCCCTAATCTAAGTGGTGTTACTGCACAAGCAAGGTATAATGGTAAATCGATGCAGGGGATGCAAGTCACTATCACTACTCAGTTTTATAGTGAGACCGAGATTGATAGTTTTACTCAATTTGTAGCTGATCAAGCACAGAAATACCTGCCCTCAGGGGTCAAGATTGACATTACAGTTAGTTCTAGCGAGGGAATCCAGAGTTTTCTCACAAGATCAGCAAATGAACGGAATTTTAGTTCCCACGTCTTTACAAGTTATTAAGGAGAATATAATGGCAAATCAAATTTCAAAAGAAGAAGTACAACATGTTGCTGAACTCGCAAAATTGGAGTTTAATGCTACTGATTTGGACAAGTTTACAAAACAATTCGAAGATACGATTGACCTAGTCAATACTTTAAATGAAGTTGATACAGAAGGTGTAGAACCAACGTTTAGTGTAACGGACCAAGTTGACCGCATGCGTGAAGATGTTGCTGTTCAGGCAAATCAAAAAGACGCGCTTTTAAAGAATGCGCCTGACGAAGAAGATGGATTTATTCGAGTGCCTGCAATTATTGACGAAAGTGAGGAAGCATAATGGATTTTTTAAATACTTCTGTTAGAGAGCTTCATCAAAAATTAGTTAACAAAGAGTTAACTGTTACTGACTTGGTTAAGAATACTTTAAAGAGCATTGAGTCGACACAGAATGATCTAAATGCTTATATTGCTGTTAATCAGGAAAATGCCTTAAAAAAAGCTGCTGAGTTAGACAAAAATGGAGTTCCCGAAAATGAGATTTGGGCAGGAATTCCGGTGGCTGTTAAAGATAATATCGTTACGATTGACTTACCAACGACTGCTGCTTCTAAGATTTTGGAGAACTTTACTTCTATCTATGATGCAACAGTGGTTGAACGTCTAAGGGAACATCAAGCAATTATTATTGGAAAAGCTAATCTCGACGAATTCGCAATGGGAGGGTCAACTGAGACCTCTTATTTTGGTACGGTTAAGAATCCATGGGATCACACTAAAGTGCCAGGTGGTTCTTCAGGGGGCTCGGCTGCTACAGTATCCAATGGTGATGTTATTGGTGCACTAGGCACTGATACCGGTGGCTCAATTCGTCAGCCCGCTTCTTTCACAGGTGTTGTTGGAGTTAAGCCTACCTATGGGCGAGTTTCAAGATATGGTGCAATTGCATTTGGATCAAGTCTAGACCAGATTGGTCCTCTGACACGTAATGTTAGGGACAACGCTGATTTATTGAATATTATTGCTGGTTTGGATGAACACGACATGACAAGTTCAGATCGCGAAGTACCAGATTTTGCTTCCAAAATAGGCGAAGATATTAAAGGAATGAAGATTGCTTTACCTAAAGAATATCTTGGTGAAGGTATTGACGAGGATGTAAAACAGGTTGTTTTGGGTGCAGCAGAAAAGTTCAAGGCGCTCGGTGCTACAGTTGAAGAAGTGTCATTACCACACAGTAAATATGGAGTGGCAGCTTACTATATTATTGGTTCATCTGAAGCATCCTCAAACTTACAACGTTTTGATGGTATCCGTTATGGGTATCGTGCTGATGATGTTAAAAATTTAGAGGATGTTTATGTCAAAACTCGTTCAGAAGGTTTTGGTGACGAAGTTAAACGGCGAATTATGTTGGGAACTTATTCATTATCTGCTGGATACTTTGATGCGTATTTTAAGAAAGCGGCCCAAGTTAGAACTTTATTGATTCAAGACTTTAACCGAATTTTTGAAAACTATGATTTAATCATCGGACCGACTGCTCCAACACCTGCTTTCAAGATTGGTGCGGAAATTGATGACCCAACTACTATGTATATGAATGATTTACTAACAATTCCATTGAACTTAGCAGGGCTTCCAGCAATGTCAGTTCCGGCCGGAATGGCCGATGGAATGCCAGTTGGATTACAAATTATCGCGAAGTCTTTTGATGAAGTTACGATGTATCAAGCAGGTGCTGCATTTGAGGATAATTCTGATATGAAAAATCAACATCCTGGAAAGGGGAATGACTAATGAATTTTCAAACAACGATTGGGCTTGAAGTCCACATTGAGTTAAAAACAAACTCTAAAATTTTCAGTCCCTCTCCAGTAGAATTTGGGGATGATCCTAATTCTAATACTAACGTAATTGATTGGGGGTATCCTGGTGTATTGCCTCAAACTAATAAGGGGGTCGTTGAAGCAGGGATGATGGCAGCAACAGCTTTGCATGCTGATATTGCCCCTTATCAACACTTTGATCGTAAGAATTACTTTTATCCTGACAATCCCAAGGCGTACCAAGTTACCCAATCTGATACTCCAATTGGTACTGATGGATGGATTGAAATTGAAGTTGATGGCAAAAAGAAAAAAGTTGGAATTTCTGAAATGCATATTGAAGAAGATGCTGGGAAAAATACGCATAATCCAAATGGATATTCCTACGTTGACTTAAACCGTCAGGGTACACCATTAATTGAAATTGTTTCAAAACCAGATATTGAATCACCGGATGAAGCATATGCTTATTTGGAAGCGTTACGGCAAACAATTCAATTTACAGGAATTTCTGATGTTAAAATGGAAGAAGGATCAATGCGAGTTGATGTAAATATTTCAATTCGTCCATTTGGTTCTGAAACCTTTGGAACAAAAGCGGAATTGAAGAATATCAATTCGTTTAATTTTGTCCGCAAAGGATTAGCATTTGAGGAAAAGCGTCAGCAACAAATTTTGTTGGCTGGCGGACAAGTCCGTCCGGAAACACGTCGGTATGATGAACCTTCTGGGCAGACAATCCTAATGCGTCTTAAGGAAGGGGCTGATGACTATCGGTACTTCCCTGAACCAGATTTACCAGCAATCCACATTAGCGATAAATGGATTAAGGACGTTGAGGCTAAGATGCCAGAGATGCCTAGCAAGCGCCGTGATCGCTATGTTAACAAGCTAGGATTGTCTGACTATGATGCAATGGTGCTTACTCAGACCAAAGAAATGTCTGATTTCTTTGAATCTGCAGTCGCTGAAGGTGCGGATGCGAAGCTAACGGCCAACTATTTGATGGGGGATGTTAATGCTTTCTTGAATGATCAGAAGGTTGACCTTCAAGATACAAAGCTAACGCCTGAACATCTTGCTTCAATGGTTAAGATGATTAGTGGTGATGTGATTTCCTCAAAAATTGCTAAAAAGGTTTTCAAGGCGATTACGGATGGAGAAGAGCCAGAAGCATGGGTTAAAGCTAAAGGACTTGTTCAATTATCTGATCCTGCTCAACTACAACCAATCATTACAGCAGTTGTTAATGATAACGAACAATCAGTTGTTGATTTCAAGAATGGTAAGGATCGTGCCGTTGGTTTCCTTGTTGGTCAAATTATGAAACAGACTAAGGGACAGGCTAATCCTAAGGTTGTTAATCAGTTGTTAATGAAAGAGTTAAATGCTCGATAATTAGATTTGGAGGAATTACGTGCAATGACAAAGCGTGCGCGCATAATATATAATCCGACCTCAGGACGTGAGGCAATTAAGCAAAATCTGGTTGATATTTTTAGTGTTTTTGAAGAGGCAGGATTCGAAACCAGTGCTTTTGCAACTACACCTGAACCTAATTCCGCCAAGAATGAGGCAAATCGTGCGGGAAAAGAAGGATTTGATTTAATTGTTGCCGCTGGTGGTGACGGAACAATCAATGAAGTAGTTAACGGCATCGCTCCACTACATTGGCGACCACAGATGGCAATTATTCCAGCAGGTACTACTAACGATTATGCGCGTGCTTTGAGAATACCACGTGAGGATCCCGTTGCAGCAGCCAAAATTGTGTTAAAAGATCAGCGATTTAAGATGGATATTGGTAAAGCAGGTAATAACTACTTTATTAATATCGCGGCTGGGGGGTTGTTAACGGAATTAACCTATGATGTGCCATCTAATTTAAAAAGCGTTTTTGGTTACATGGCTTATTTGGTACGAGGAGCCGAAATATTACCTCAGGTTAAACCGGTTGAGATGGATATTGAGTATGATGGTGAGCACTTTAAGGATAAAGCCTCAATGTTCTTCTTAGCACTAACAAACTCAATCGGGGGATTTGAACAGATTGTTCCGGATGCTTCTCTAGATGATGGTCGATTCACCATGATAATCGTGAAGCCAGGGAACTTGCCAGCTTTGCTTCATTTGATGGTAAAAGCATTGAATGGAAAGCACGTTGATGATGAACGAATTATTTACCGTAAAGCAAAAAAGGTTAAGGTTAATCCGGTTAATGATAAAATCATGATTAACCTAGATGGCGAGTATGGTGGCGATGCACCGATGGTTTTTAAAAATTTGCATCGACACATCGAAATGTTTGCCAATGTTGATAAAATTCCTGATAATGCAATTGGGGGCGACCCTGATGATAAGATTATGGAAGAAGCAGAACAACAATTCGTTGAAGCGGTTGAAAAAATACCGGAAGATGAAGATAGTGATGATTAATGTATAAAAGGATGAGTGTTGCATGTGTGACCTCACCTTTTTTATTTAACTAAGTAAAGGAAGAATACATGAAGACAAAGCAACCAGTTGAAAAAAATAAACAGTACGACGTAAGCATCGAAGATCTAACATACCAAGGCTTAGGGGTAGCGAAAATCGAAAACTTTCCGATTTTTATAACCAATACTTTACCTGGCGAAAAGGCCAAAATTGTTGTAACTAAAGTTCAAAAGACCTATGCGTTTGGGCGAGTATTAGAAGTTTTACAATCCAGTCCAGATCGAGTTGATGGGTTAGGAAAAGAATATACACAAACAGGAATCGCACCTCTTCAATATTTGAGGTACGACGCGCAACTGCTGTTTAAACAGCATCAAATTGAAAACCTATTGAAGAAAAGCCATTTGAATATTCACGTTGATAATACAATTGGGATGGATGAACCCTATGGTTATCGAAATAAGGCTCAAATTCCTGTTCGAACAGTTGCTGAACAATTGGAAACGGGCTTCTTTAAAAGAAACTCGCATGATTTAGTACCAATTGAAGATTTTAGAATTCAAGATACGGTCATTGATGATGTAATTGTTAAAGTAAGGGATATCCTTAGGGCAAACCAAGTAGTGCCTTATGAAGAAGTTAACCATCAAGGAATCATTAGGAATGTGATGGTTCGACGTGGAAGAAAATCTGGCGAGATTATGGTTGTATTGATCACTAATAAAGAGCAATTTCCTAATAGTGATCAAGTATTTAATGAAATTGCTGCAATTAATAACGTTGTCAGTGTTTACCAAAATATTAATAATCGAGTTACTAATGTGATGATGGGAGATAAAAATATCCTGAAATCTGGATCACCTGTAATTCATGATCAACTATTAGGAATTAACTTTATTATTTCGCCAAGTTCGTTTTATCAGGTAAATCCAGTTCAGACTGAAAAACTATATCAATTGGCTATTGATAAGGCTGGACTAACTGGCAATGAAACTGTTTTGGATTTATATTGTGGAATTGGGACAATTTCCTTAGCAATGGCAAAGCATGCTAAACGGGTAATGGGTGTCGAAGTAGTACCAGAAGCTATTCATGACGCTAAGATGAATGCACAAAGCAACGGAATTGATAATGTGGAATTCGTAATCAATAAGGCCGAAGATCAGATGAAGCTGTGGGCAGAAAATGAAATTAAAACTGATCTAGTTGTTGTGGATCCACCACGTAAGGGTCTTGCAGGTAGTGTGATCGAAAGCATTGGGGAATTACAGCCAAAGAAGGTTGTATATGTCAGTTGTAATCCTGCCACCTTGGTTCGCGATATTGGATTATTTGAAGAACAAGGTTATGAGGTAGATGGTTCAATTATTCCGGTTGATCAATTTCCACAGACACCCCATGTTGAAAGCGTAACGGTTTTGAGCCTTAAATAAAGTAGTAATTCGAAAAGTCTTTTCGACTAAACACAATGTGTAAAGTCTGAGAGGGCTTTTTATTAATTCCATGATTTTTAGAGTGTTTATAAAATGATAATTCGTTTTCAAATATAATATAAAATTTTGTACATTGTAATATTTAGGAATTAACTCGCGAATGTAACCGCTTTTGTGGGGTCGCCAAACTTCAACAAGACATTGTGAAGGGACATAAATAATGATAGATTTAAAAAGGTAAAAAATACAAGATGGAGTTTTTTGTACATGAAAAGATTTTTAAGATGGGTAGGAACGTTTGTTGCAATTGTCGTAGTTTTTTGTGCACTTGGATTCGGGATTTCTTTAGTGAAAAAGGATTCTTTGGCAAATCACTTGATAGATAAGCGAAGTACTACAGTAATGGTTAACAACCATGCTGTATCTAGTTCAACAAGTAATAAAGATGATACTACATCAACCGCACCCAAGCTAATTAACGTGAGTTCAATTTTAAATGATAATAGCATCTCTGGACAAGCGGCGGCAATTGTAAAAGGGAAACTTAAGATACGTCAAAGTAGAGGATTTAGCAATACTACTAAAGATGAAAAAAACACAAACCTAAGTGGGTTTCTAATTGGAAAAATTCAGGATAATATCAATGCCGGTATTATTTTGCATTTAGTAGACCAAGGTAAGTTAAAACTTTCAACTACTGTTTCAAAGTATGACTCGACTTTACCTGGCGCTAGTCAAATAACGTTGAAGGACGTTATTAATCAATCTTCAGGGATAACATCAGTTTCTGGTAGCCCAATAGCTTCAGTAGGCAGTCAGATGAGCTGGGCAGATTCTAATGCTAGCTTCGATGAAAGTCAGATTGGACAATATGCAGATAGCAATTTAAACACAATTATCTCTTCCTACATAATCCAAAAGGCGACTGGAAAAAAATATGAAACAGTGTTAAATGAATTTTTTGAAAGTGCTGGAATGAGAAATTCAAAAGTTGGGTCGCTTAAAGATGCCGTTAGTTACTATCAGATGGATCCGACGGTAGGGGTTAAATCGGAAGTATCGTCTGATGAATTAAATGTAACAGATGTTAATCGGGCCGGAGATTCACCAGTTATTAGTACAGCTGCTGATGTTGCTAAGCTATGTGCTTATATATTTAATGGCAGTTATATCAAGAATGGTACTTGGAATAATTTATTAAAGAATGGACATGCGGCCGGATTCTTAGTTAGTGGCAATGATTTGTCCATGGCTCAGGCACTAACGGGAGGTCGAAATCGAGTGGAATGGCACCGTAGTAATAATACTGGTGTTGTGCTACTTAGCAACTATGTAACTGATTCAAACAGCCTTTCTAATGCATCAACACAAATATTTAACAAGCTTAAATAATAAGCGTGGAGGATTAAATGGAAACTGAACAACAAATAAGTATCGGACAAGTTTTATCAACTTTAAGGCGTCACATCGGATTGATTGCTGCTAGTACAGTTATTGTGACTTTATTATCAGTATTGGTGACTTTTTTTATTATGACGCCAAAATATAGCGCGACAACAGAAATCTTAGTCAATCGGAAGCTTCCGGCCGAAATGCAGGGGGCGCAATTTCAACAGGTTCAAGCTGATGTTCAAATGATTAGTACATACAAAGATATCATCATGAGTCCAGCTGTTTTAAGGGATGTTGATAGTTCACTAGCCGGGCAAGCCGGTTACCCCGGAGAAAATGGAATGAAAAAGGCAATTTCTATTTCTAGCCAGCAAAATTCTCAAGTGTTTTCGATCACCGCTAAAAGTACAAATCCTGAAATGGCTGCGAAAATTGCTAACAAAACCGCTTCAGTTTTCAAAAACAAGATTGGAAAGATCATGAGTGTCAATAATGTATCAATGGTTTCTAAGGCACAGGCGGATGATCAACCAGTTAGCCCACGAACGAAGTTAAACCTTGTAGCTGGACTGATACTTGGTTTACTTATTGGGTTTGGCCTTGCATTCTTACGTGAATTGAGTGATAGAACCGTAACATCAGAAGAATTCTTAACTGATGAACTTGGATTAAATAGTTTAGGTGTGGTTAATGAAATTGCTGTTAAAGATTTAAAGAAACGGGTCGTTCCTAATAATTCTGATGATGCAAAGTCACACGATTCCAAAGATACTTCACGAACAAGAAGGAGGGTCTAACAGATGTCAATATTTAATAGAAAAAGAAAATTGGATGACGAAAGCCTAAAAAACGGAGTGGGTTTAATTGCTTATACAGAACCCGCTTCGGTTATCGCAGAACAATTTAGGACAATTAGAACTAATATTAAATTTTCAGCAATTGATCAGAAACTAAAAACAATCGTATTTACTTCGTCGGCACCATCAGAAGGAAAATCCACTGTTAGTAACAATGTGGCAGTTACATGGGCAGTTCAGGGAAGGAAAATTCTATTAGTTGATGCAGACTTACGCCGCCCAACGGTCCATCGTACTTTTAGTCAAAATAATGCAAAGGGGCTTAGTACTTTATTGAGTGGTAATGTTGATATGGATACGGCCATTCATGAAACGCCAATTAAGGATCTATCAATAATGACTAGTGGTCCGATACCACCCAATCCCTCTGAACTACTAGGGTCTGAACGAATGGGTGAAATAATGAAGTCTTTATCTGAAAAGTTTGATGTAGTAATTATTGATGCGCCACCCGTTAATACTGTTACCGATGCACAAGTATTGGCTGCTAGGGCAGACGGTACTATTTTAGTTGTGCCACAAGGCTATGCTGATAAGGCTGGAGTTCGGCATGCTAAGCAACTACTGGACGTTGTTCATGCAAAAATACTTGGTGCTATCATGAATCGGGTTACAGCGGAGAAATCAACTGGATATTATGGCGGTAATTACGGTGGATATTATGGAACGGGAGGCAAATAATGGGAATAATTGATCTGCATTGTCATATTTTACCTGGAGTTGATGATGGATCTAAGGATATGGGGATGTCTTTGGATCTTGCACGTGTTGCTGTTGAACAAGGGATTTCGCATATCTTAGTTACACCTCATCATATGGATGGAGAGTACACGAATCATAAAGTTGATGTGATTCAAAAGACAAATGAGTTTCAGGAAAGATTGAATGAGGAGAATATTCCATTGACAGTTTTTCCTGGACAGGAGGTCCATTTGACAGGTGATCTATTAGCAGCAATTGATGCTGACGATATTCTTTTTATGGACGAGGGTGGAAAATACTTACTCTTGGAGTTGCCACACAACGGTATTCCCGAATACACAGAAAAAATATTGTTTGAACTCTTGTCACGTGGGATTATTCCTGTAATTGCTCATCCTGAACGAAATCAAGGATTTCAACAGAATCCGGATAAGCTATATGATTTTGTTGAAATGGGATGCTTAACCCAAGTAACAAGTAGTAGCTATCTTGATGTTTTTGGTAAAAAAGTGACGACCTTGACCGAAAAAATAATTGAAGCAAATCTTGGCTTTGTTTTTTCTTCAGACGCACACAATTTTAGAGGAAGACGGTTCCTAATGGAGGAAGCCTTTGAAAAGGTGGAACGGTCAGATGGAGAACGTAGGATGGAGTTGCTTAATTTTAACGCCAAAGCAATTATTAATGGCGATGAAATCTCTGATGAGGGTATTATGAGAATTTCGGAGTTGAGTGAGAAAAAGAAGCATTTTTGGTTGTTTTAATTTAATTATAAAGTAGCGCATTTTCTAGTGATTCATTCGGGGAGGGATAGTAGAGATTGCGACTTAAAAATAAAAAGGATTCTAATGGTGATTATTGTGATTAAAGATAATGAATTTACTCTTTTAGAAGAGTACCAGAATCAGAGTAGGCGGTTTGTATATCGCTTTCTCAAGAGAACTTTTGATATTGTTGCTAGTTTATTAGGTTTACTATTGTTATTCCCCGTCTTTTTAATAGTGTCTTTGGCAATAAAAAAAGAGGACGTCAATGGTCCTGTGTTCTATTTTCAGTATAGAGTGGGACGACATGGTAAAAGATTTAAAATGTATAAATTTCGTTCTATGGTTGTGAATGCGGATAAGATACTAGACTCTCTCGCTGAAAAAAATGAAGTTGATGGTGCTATGTTCAAAATGAAAAATGATCCGCGTGTTACACATGTAGGAAATTTCATAAGAAGACATAGTATTGATGAACTTCCACAATTAGTTAACGTTTTAATTGGAGATATGAGCTTGGTTGGTACAAGACCACCCCTAATTAGGGAAGTATCCGAATATACGGAGTATGAAAAAAAAAGATTAGTTGTTAAGCCCGGCTGTACTGGATTATGGCAGGTTAGTGGAAGAAACGATCTTGATTTTAAAGAAATGGTAGATTTGGACATTGAATATATAAGTCGAAGTTCGTTAGCTCTTGATATAACGATATTACTAAGAACTGTCTTAATTATGATAAAGCCAAATAGTGCATATTAAGATAAAAAGCAATATATATTATGTGATTTTTTAGAGGAGGATTTTTGATTTGGAGCGATGGCAAGAATTGAACGAAGTTTTAGCAATTGTGGTGACATTTAACCGAAAGGATTTATTAATGGAGTGTATTAATAATCTGAGTAGTTCAAAAAGTCAATGTGATGTACTTATTGTGGATAACGCTAGTACCGATGGAACATCAGAAGCAGTAAAAAGGTTTGAAAATGCAAGTAATATTCACTATGTTAATACCGGTGAAAACTTAGGTGGAGCAGGTGGATACAATTTTGCTTTAAAGTACGGTTATCAGCTTAATTATAAATATTTTTGGCTAATGGACGACGATACCATGGTTCAGCAAGATGCTTTAGGTAAGTTAACTGAGACAGCAAAAGAGTTAGATGAAGATTTTGGCTTTCTTTGTAATTATGCAAGGTTTACTGACGGGACAGCAAGTAAAATGAACATACCAACACTAGCTAAAAATTGGTTAGGAACTGTCCCAGAAATGGATAACGTTCTTAAAGTAGAAAAAGCGTCTTTCGTAGGATTCTTTGTTCCTAAGAAGATTGTTGGAAAGTATGGATTACCTATAAAAGACTTTTTTGTATGGGCGGATGATTCGGATTATTCTCAACGAATTTCCATGAATGAGAATTGTTACATAGTTATGGATAGTCTCGTAATTCACAAGATGAAGAGCAACGCTGATGCTAATTTTAAGGCATTCTTAGCAGAAGAAACCGATCGTATGGATAGATATTTTTATTCGTTTAGAAATCGATTCTTTGTTGCAAGGAAAAAAGGCCGAAAAACGTTATTACTATATATTTTAAAATTAATGGCATTTACTTTACTAACGCCTTGGAAAACCAAGCGAAATAAGTTGAGAAAAGAGAAAATAGTGTTACGCGGTTTTTCTAAGGGAATTTGGTTTAATCCTAAGGTAGAAATGGTATCAGACGAAAATCAATAACACATTATTAGTTTGTGTACCTCCTTAGAAGAGGGCTGATAGAACACCGTTATAAGTTGTGGGAGAAAAAGTATGTATGGAAATAAAAATGTGGTTGGGTATATTTTTCATCTGATAGATTATTTGATAGTGGCTTTAATTATTTTATGTACACAATCAGTTTTTAATGCAGCTTCAATGAGTAATTACCACCTACCAGTGATTTTAGTAGCTTTATTATTTGTTAGAGTTCTTACTTTAATGAGTTTAGAGACAAAAGTGGGCAAACTAATTATTTTTTCTGTTTTGTGGATTTTGTATATTAGTGTATATATATTGGTTTCACCTGGTAAAATTTTTGGGCTGATTCAAGTTTTTGTGGTTTATTTTTTATTGATGGTAATATACATACATTTGTACAAGGAAAAAAATGATTTTAAACAATTACTGCGAATGTATTCTAATATTATTTTTATACTGGCCATTATTTCTTTATTTTTTTGGCTTTTTGGATCTATAGCTGGGATTATTAAACCGACCGGTTCGCTTCCAATTAACTGGGGTGGAAATGTTATTACTTCAAGTTATTTTAATATTTATTTCCAGTGGCAACACGATGCGGTTGTTTTTGGACATACTATTTTTAGAAATATTGGAATTTTTTGTGAAGCTCCCATGTATAGTCTTAATCTGAGTGTTGCCTTTATCTTTGACTATCTTATTAATGGTAGAAAAAGTTTATCTAGATTTGCTGTTTACTTAATTACAATTGCAAGTACTGTGTCTGTGACTGGTGTTTTACTGATCCTTGGTGTTGTTACTATGAGTAAGCTTTTTGAATACTTGGAAGATACAGTAAAGCATAATCGATTTAGATTTGGTTTAATCTTGTTTCCAATTTTTGCAATCATTGCGATCGCGCTTGGTTACCAGTTATTGACAAATAAATTATCGTCAGCCTCCGGTTCTAGTAGAATGCAAGATTACATTTCAGGATTTAAGGCGTGGATGGTTCACCCTTTTTTTGGATCGGGATATGGTAATATAGCAACGAGGATAAGTTTTTCAAGTTTCTGGAGGCTAGCGCGTTCTGAAACAGGATATACAAATTCTATTATGACAATCCTTAGTGAAGGGGGAGTATATTTCTTTACTTCATTTTTTGTAAGTTTCTTCTATTTATTGAAAAAAGCAATAAGTAAAAATGATTATAAACTTGGAATTTTCACAATTGTTTGGATTTATTTGTTCTTAACAACAGTATTTGCGCATACCATGTTATTAGTTGGGTTTTTAGCGTGTGTTTTTGAGTTAATCCTTTCAGATTATAAAATAACAATTTAATAATTTTTTAGGAGGGTAATATATGAAAAAAAGATTAGCATTCATTGTAAAACACAGTTTACTTCTAAAAAAATTGTTTGTTTTTTGTGGAAGTTTATTCTTTAAAATTTTGGGACTATTTGTATATACAGATAAAAGGCTGGTTCTAGTAGTTGCTAATGGTGGAAATTCATTTGGTGGAAGTCCTTATGAAATTTACCAATATATGAAAAAAGACGATAGATATAAAAAGTATAACTTTATCTGGGCGTTTAACGAGCCACAAAAATTTGAAAACTTAGGTCTTCGTGTAGTTAAATTTGATAGTTTTAGATATTTTATAACAGCCCTTAAGGCAAAATATTGGATTACCGATATTAATATTGAAAGAAGTCTAAATTTCAAAAAAAAGGGTACAAAGTATTTAAATACTTGGCATGGAGTTGCATTGAAGAGAATCGGAAATGATGATAAAAATTCAGGTCATTATGATTCTGCAAATATTGATTATTTATGTGTATCGGGTAGACACGATGAAAGTGTTTATAAAAGCGCCCTGAATGCTTCTGAGAATTCATTTTTAAAGGTAGGAATGCCTAGGAATGATGAACTTACTAATTCAAATGATAAAAATTTGGATATGTTAAAAGAAGACATAGGAATTCCAACAGATAAAAAAGTAATATTGTACGCACCAACTTGGAGAGATAGCAATGATGGTGGTAGAAATTTCCAAATCGATTTACCAGTGAATTTTAAAAAATGGGAAAAGGAACTTGGTAATGAATATGTGGTTCTACTCCGTGCTCATGACAGAACCACAAAAATGTTAAATGTTGAGTTTAATGATTTCATTTTTGACTTTTCTAAATATACTAAGTTAAATGAATTACTAGAAATTACAGATGTTTTAATAACTGATTATTCGTCAATCGTATTTGATTATTTATTGTTACGAAAACCCTTCATCTGCTTTGGTTATGATTATGATGAGTACAAAAAAGAAAGAGGATTTTATTTTGACCCTGAAAAAGTTTACCCTGGTGGTGTCTTGAAGAATGAAGAACAGGTTTTAGATAGGTTGAAGTCAAAGTTCTTTGACCAGAGTGAAGAAGATTTTGATGAAATGATTGGAAGATTTATGAACTATACTAATGGACACGCAACAGAAAGATGTGTTGAAGCACTATTTGGCAAGAAATAATTTTAATTTGAGGTGGAAAAATGCAGGAATATTTAATTATAGGCTCTGGCCTATTTGGTTCGGTCTTTGCACACGAAGCAGCAAAACGCGGACATAAAGTTAAAGTGATTGAGAAAAGAGACCATATAGGCGGAAACATTTATACAAAAGAAATTGAAGGAATTCAGGTTCATCAATATGGTGCTCATATTTTTCATACAAGTATGAAGAAAATTTGGGACTATATAAATCAATTCGCTGAATTTAATAACTATACAAACAATGTAATTGCTAATTATAACGGTGAAATTTTTAGTATGCCATTCAATATGTATACTTTTAACAAACTCTGGGGAGTTATAACTCCTGATGAAGCTAGGGCTAAAATTGAAGAGCAGAAAAAAAGTATAAATTTGGACGGAGCTCCCAAGAATTTAGAAGAACAAGCAATTTCACTTGTTGGCCCTGATGTATATCAAAAGCTGGTTAAAGGGTATACAGAGAAGCAATGGGGGCAATCTGCCACAGATCTTCCAGCATTCATCATCCGCCGTCTACCTGTAAGATTTACATATGATAATAATTACTTCAATGACCCATATCAAGGCATTCCAATTGGTGGGTATACTCCTATTATCGAAAAATTATTGGATCACGAATTAATTAGTGTTGAAACCGGTGTTGATTTCTTTGATAACAAAGAAGACTACCTTAATTCGGACGCTAAAATAATTTTTACTGGAATGATTGATCAATTCTTTGATTATGAAATTGGAGAACTTGAGTACAGAAGTTTACGTTTTGATACGGAGATTAAGGATGTTGATGATTTTCAGGGGAACGCAGTTGTGAATTATACTGATGCTGAAACACCGTATACTAGAATTATTGAGCATAAACATTTTGAATTTGGAAAAGGAACCAAGGGAAAAACAGTTGTAACACGAGAATATCCGAAGGATTGGCATAGAGGCGATGAACCTTATTATCCAATTAATAATAAAAGGAATAAGGAACTATATACCAAATATGTTGGTTTAGCAAAAGAAAAGGCACCAAATGTTTTGTTTGGTGGACGACTTGGACAGTATAGATATTATAATATGGATCAAACTATTATGGCCGCTTTACAGTCTGTTGAACACGAATTTGGAGATAAATAAGTAAAATGCAGGTTGTTAAAAACTATTTATATAACGCTTCATATCAGGTGTTTATTCTATTAGTTCCGTTAATAACTACGCCTTATTTAGCTCGTGTCTTAGGACCTACCGGAGTGGGAATAAACGCTTTTACTAATTCAATTATTCAGTATTTTATTTTGTTTGGAAGCATTGGTGTTAATCTTTATGGTAACAGACAAGTAGCGTTTGTACGTGATGATAAGGAAAGGGTAACTAATACTTTTTATGAAGTTTTTTTAATGCGTTTAATGACCATAGTTCTGGCATACGTTGCTTTTTTAATATTTCTTGTTATGACCGGGAAATACCATACGTATTATCTTGCTCAGTCTATTTCAATCATTGCTGCTGCCTTTGATGTATCTTGGTTTTTTATGGGTGTTGAAAATTTTGGTGTCACGGTGATAAGAAATTTTATCGTCAAAATTATCACATTGATTAGTATCTTTGTTTTCGTTAAATCCTACAGTGATTTAACGGCGTATATTTTAATACTTTCATTGTCCTTATTAATTGGAAACATGACATTATTTCCTAATTTGAAGCGATATGTAGGTAAGTTAAGGTTTAAGAAATTAAATATTTGGAAGCATTTTAGACCTTCATTAGTTTTATTTGTGCCACAAATTGCGACACAAATTTATTTAGTTGTTAATAAAACAATGCTAGGGGCTATGACATCTGTCCAATCGGCAGGATATTTTGATCAGTCCGATAAAATGATAAAAATGGTATTAGCTTTGGTTACTGCAACAGGGACAGTGATGCTGCCTCACGTTGCAAATGCGTTTATGAAAGGGCAAACTGAAAAAACTAAAGAATATTTATATGGTAGTTTTTCATTTGTCACTGCGTTGGCAACGCTAATGATGTTCGGAATGGCAGCTATTGCCCCCAAATTTGTTCCGTTGTTTTTTACCGATAAATTTCTATCAGTAATCCCCTTAATGATGATTGAATCGGTTGTAATTCTATTGATTGCTTGGAGTAATGCGGTGGGAACCCAGTATTTGTTACCAACTAATCAAAATAGAGCATTTACAACTTCAGTAGTTCTTGGAGCAATAGTAAACATTATAATTAATGTTCCATTTATTATAATGTGGGGGGCCGAAGGTGCAACTCTTTCTACAGTTATATCAGAATTTGTTGTTACCGGATATCAACTTTATATTATTAGGGAACAACTTAATTTGAAAAAATTATTTAAAGAAACCGATAAGTACATTATTGCGGGAGCTATGATGTTTGCCGTTACTATCATTGCAAACTATATTCTTCCAGAAAAATGGATAATGATTGTTTTAGAAATTATTATCGGTATTGTGGTTTATTTATTATTATTAATAATAATGAAAGCAAGTATTTTAAAAAAAGCAAAGAGTATATTAGGTAGATAACAAAAAGAATCAATCGTGGGTGTTACCACGATTGATTCTTTTTGATGAAGCTGAAATTCCATGTTTAGCACATATATACCCAATCATAATGCCAGTCGCGTTGGTCATGACATCAGTAATATCCACGGTTCTTTTTAGATTGAGATATTGATCGAAGATGAATTGAGTAGATTCATTAAAGAATCCAACAAGTATGGATATTAATAATATGGAAAACCAGTTAAGATGTTCCTTGAATAATAAGTTTAAAAATATTCCTCCAGGGATTGTCATTGCTATGTTTAAGAATGCGCCAGAGCTTGTCAGTCCTGCAGGTTCGTAGACAATTTTTGCTGAGTGAAAATAAAAGTAATGTTTTAGGTAGAGATCATTTCCAAACAACTCATGAGGCTGATAGATTAACCACCAAACACAAATAAGATATATGCACAGGAAAAAATAGTGTTTTTCTCTCTAGAACTCTTTTTTATAGAATACAGTAATGCGGCTAATGTAATTATAGAAAATCCAATAAATGGCAGATATTGAGAAACCATGTTATCCCTTCTTCCATAAATCAACATGTTTGAGTCGAATTAAAAATGCAATTCCCCATCCCAAAATCACACCAATACTGTTAGTAATAACATCTGTAATGTCTACAGTTCTTTGGATGTTAACTAATAAATCGAGGATAAATTGTCCGCCTTCATTAAATAAACCAATTGAAATCGCAAGCATGAAGACGATAGGTATCTTATTAACTTTATTAGGTAAAAGTAGCCTTAGATAAACACCTGCTGGTAGTGTCATGATCATATTCATAATACTTCCCTCTGAAGTTAGGCCAGCAGGCACATAAACAATTTTCGCGGTCCCAAACCAAAAATAGCGCATGTAATAGGTGTCGCCTAAATAATACAATCCTGGGGTGAAAATTAACCAAAATACGCAAATAAGATAAACTCCTAAACTACCAAAAACGATCGTATTGACTAGTTTAGGGTTATGTCCAATGATTCTAACAATACTTATGATAACTAGAAAGAGTAGAATCAAAAATGGTACGTACTGTTGAATTGAATTTTGCAAAATGAATCCCCCCCTTAATAAAAAATAACTAGTGTTCAGTTTAATTGTTTTTGTGTTTGGATAGGTAGTAAACCGGTATTCCTAACAAAGTTATAATAATTCCGATTATGGCGAGTAGTGTTTGGGTGATAATTGTTGTGATTAGAATAAAAAAACCACCGATGATTGCTAAAATTGGAACTATTGGATATAAAGGAACCTGATAAGGGCGTTCTAGTTCTGGTTGTTGATGACGGAGTTTAATTACCGCAAGAAAAATAAGAACATTAAAAATCCACATGACAAAAACTAACATATCAGTTAATAGGTCAAAGGAACCAATTAACATCATGAGAATTGCAATCGTTATTTGAAGTAAACCGGCATTATAAGGAACATAAGTTTTTAAGGAGATTTTCTTTAATAAATGACTCATAGGTAAGGAATCTTCCGTTGCCATCGCGAAGGGAACTCGCATCCCAGTCATTGTATAACCGTTAATAGCACCATAGACTGAAATGAGAATACCGATTGTAACGATTTTTCCTCCCAATGCCCCAAATATGTGTTTTGAAGCGAGAGAGGCGGCGTTTAAATTTCCAGCAAGCTGGTTGATCGGTAAGGTTTTCAGGAAAATGAAGTTAACGAGTAAATAAACAACCATAATGCCGAATAAACCCCAACCAATCGCTTTGGGTAAATCTTTCTTAGGGCTTTTCATTTCACCAGCGATGGTGCCAATTCCTAACCAGCCATCGTAAGCAAACATAGTTGCGAGTAGGCCTCCGCTGAAGCCAACAAGAATGTTATTGGAAGTACTAGTGGAGCTGGGAAAGAATGATATTGAGGCTGATCCGTGGGATATCAATCCAAAAAGAATAATCACAGCAATTGGGATCAACTTAATGATTAAAGTAAGCGATTGGAGACGTGCACCGTACTTTGAACCTAAAAGGTTAATTATAGTTAGCGAAGCTCCCGTGATTATTGCAATTGGTAATAGCCAAAAGGTTGATAAATGAAATAAATTAACGAATTGAGTTCCAAAAATTATTGAAAGTGCGGCTATGTTTGCCGGAAAATAGATTAGAACCTGAGCCCAACCTAAAAGAAACCCCGGTAGCTTTCCATATGCAACTTCAAGATATTTAATAGCGCCACCGGTCTCAGGAATGGCTGCAGCTAGTTCGGCGCTGGTTAATCCACCACAAATGCTTAATAATCCCCCAATAAACCAAGCTAATAACGACATTCCTGCTGAATGTGTACTGCCTGTAACACTGGCGACTTTAAAGAAGACTCCAGCACCAATTACAGTTCCCATAACTGTGGAGAACGCTGAAAAAAGTCCAATGTTCCGTTCTAGTTTAACGTTTTGCATCTCAATATATTCTCTCTTCTTATATAATTAGGTTCGATAATTATATCAAATAGGATACAATAACAACAAGGAGGTTGTGTGATGAACAGCAAGAACAGATCACAGAGCAGACCTAAGTTTAATCAAGGGATTCTATGGCGTAAACGAATAGTGGTAATTTTGGCTGTTATTTTAGTAGGAACTATATTGGTTGGCGGTATTATGAAGTATGCCTCATTTCAAAAAGAAGAAGAGGCGCGGTTAAATAATTATTCTACGCATGGCGTGACACTTAATCAGGATGATGGAACAGTTGATTTTCAACAGTTACAGCAAAAAAATGTTGACTTTGTGTATCTGACAGCAACAACAGGAGCTACATATTTAGATGATTCCTTCAACGGGAATTATCAGAGAATTCAAGGAGTGAATGTACCAGTTGGGGTTATACACTCATTTGGATTTCAAAAGGATGCACAAAAACAATTTGATTTTTTTAAATCTAAACTGAAAAATAACATTGGAACTTTGCCAATCGCAATTAATATTGAATATTACGGTGATTTCAATGCAAATAATGTTAGGTGGCAGAAACAAGGACCACAGGTTGTGAAGTTAATTCGATTGCTCGCGAATTACTATGGACAAGCGGTAATTATAAAAACCACACCCGATATCTACAAAAAATTATACAAAAAATACGTTAGACAAACTCCGTTTTGGATTGTCACAACGCATGTGGGTAAAGCAGTTAAAAATATTAAACTAGTGCAGTTCGATGATCGAAGATATGAAAATGACGGAGAACAATTAACATTACCCGAATCATACTTCAGTGGGAATAAAGAAATGTGGAGAGACTTTTCTAATTAGAGAGAATCAATGATAGCATATGTTTCGTCATTAGCCTCGTCAAAAATACTGATAGGACTACGACCGTTAGTTCTGATAACTATTTTGAAGCCAAAGTTATCGATTAAAATCAAACGAGATGGTGTAACGCTTTCTACCTGTGTTTTGATTAATTGTTTATCAAGGTAGACATCATAATTCGGTTGAATTTCAAATTGATGTTTTCGGTTAGTTGAATTATCTTGATATACCCATGTACCCGCATAGAAGAAGGGGCTTACGGGCTCGGGTGCTTCTTCTGTACGATTTTCAGAAAATAACTTGTTTAAACTGATTCGGCGCCAGACCATGTGCAACACTCCTTCTATACTTATGATATGCATAATATATCATTGTTAATGGTCATGAAGAAAGTAAAAGAACTGAATTTATACAG